>NZ_CP029642.1:0-622731 GCF_003268655.1 Arthrobacter dokdonellae
TCCCGGTCGCCGCGGTAGCCGCCCTGGCCGCCGTCGAACTTCTTCCGGAAGCCGCCCTGGCCGCGGTCGCCACGGTCATCGCGGCCCTTGTAGCCTGCGCCGGAGGACGCCGGGCGGCGGCCCTTGTCCAGCTCGAGGTTGATGAGCTCCCCGCCGATGCGCGTCTTGCTCAGGCACGCCATTGGTCCTTGGACAGCTCGCGGGCAGCTCCACCAGGGTGTGGTCGGCGCGGATGTCGATGCCGCCGATCTGCGAGGAGGACAGGCCGCCCTCGTTGGCGATGGCGCCGACAATGGAACCGGGCATGACGCGCTGGCGGCGTCCCACGGCGATGCGGTAGGTGGCGTTGCCCTCGGTCAGCGTGCGGGTCGGGCCGCGGGAGCCGAAGCCGTCCTTGGCGCGCTCACGCTTCTGGTACTCCGGTGCTGCCGGCAGGTCCTGGACAGCAGGGGCTGGCCGCCCTGGGCCATGACGGCCAGGGCCGCGGCGATCTCCGCGGCGGGGACGTCATGCTCTTCCTCGTAGCTGGCAATCAAGTCGCGGAACTTGGCCACGTCCTGGCTGGCCAGCGTCTCGGTGATCTTCTCGGCAAACTTGCCCAGGCGCAGCGAGTTGATGGTCTCGGCGGAGGGCAGGTGCATCTGCTCAACCGGCTGGCGGGTGGCCTTTTCAATGGCGCGCAGCAGGTACTTCTCGCGCGGGGTCATGAACAGGATCGCGTCGCCGGAGCGGCCGGCACGGCCGGTGCGGCCAATGCGGTGCACGTAGGACTCCGTGTCATGCGGGATGTCGTAGTTGATGACGTGGGAGATGCGCTCAACGTCCAGGCCGCGGGCAGCCACGTCGGTGGCGACGAGGATGTCGAAGCGGCCGTCGCGCAGGCCTTCGATGGTGCGCTCGCGCTGCTGCTGCGGAATGTCGCCGTTGATGGCGGCAGCCTGGAAGCCGCGGGACTTGAGCTTGTCGGCCAGGTCCTCGGTGGCCATCTTGGTGCGCACAAAGGCGATGACGCCGTCGAACTCCTCGACCTCCAGCACGCGGGTCAGCGCGTCGAGCTTGTGCGGGCCCATGACCTGCAGGTAGCGCTGGCGGGTGTTGGCGCGGTGGTGGTCTTGGACTTGACCGTGACCTCGGCCGGATTGTTCAGGTACTGCTTGGAGATGCGGCGGATCTGACCGGGCATCGTGGCGGAGAACAGGGCAACCTGCTTCTCGGCCGGGGTCTGGGACAGGATCTGCTCCACGTCCTCGGCGAAGCCCATGCGCAGCATTTCGTCGGCCTCGTCCAGGACCAGGTACTGCAGGTTGGAGAGGTCCAGGGAGCCCTTGGACAGGTGGTCGATCACGCGGCCGGGGGTTCCGACAACCACCTGGGCGCCGCGGCGCAGGCCTGCAAGCTGCGGACCATAAGCCGAGCCGCCGTAGACGGGCAGCACGGAGAAGTTGTCCATGTACTTGGCGTAGGAGGTGAACGCCTCGGCAACCTGCAGGGCCAGCTCGCGGGTGGGGGCCAGCACCAGGATCTGGGTGTTCTTGGTGGGGCCGTTGAGGTCCATCAGCTCGGCCATGCGGGACAGTGCGGGAACGGCGAATGCTGCCGTCTTTCCGGTTCCGGTCTGCGCCAGGCCCACAACATCGCGGCCTTCGAGCAGCAGCGGGATGGTGGCGGCCTGGATGGGCGAGGGGGTTTCGTAGCCGACGTCGCTCAGTGCAGAGAGCACGCGTCCGTCGATGCCGAGCTCGGCAAAGGTAGCTTCCGGGGCTTCGTCCTTATTGACGGCGTCAACCTCGGGGCGTCTTGGGTAAAGTTTTCGGGCATGGTGAGTATGTCCTCATTCATAGGGCCAGGCGGCATGTGAGTGCCGCATTCGGGAGAATCCAGCCGCTACGTACCATCCCGTGGCAGGATTCCGCACCATCGCTAGGCGCTTTCAGCGCGTTGCAGGCGTCAGCGGATGCCAACGCCACATGGCGTTTACTTTGCCGGCAATCCCCTATGAACGCTTTCCTGCCCGCCCAACATGCTTGCGGGCCCCATACACTTCAGGCTTCTGCCTCAAAAATTGGGCAGAAATAAAAGGAGATACCGGAGTGGGGGATATTTAAATTGTAGGGCATACGCTACACATTCGCCGCAGCGGTTGTCGATGGGGGCGTGAGGTTGGGCACATGGTCCCCCTTCGGACCCTGTGGAGGGAGGTTCGACGGCGCCCGCCGGCGCCCGCCGCCCGACTACTCGTTGTGCAGGATCCGCTGGAAGTACTTGCCGTAGTGCGCACTCAAGGTGAGCTCGCCGGCGTCGTGCAGGGCCTGCAGGGTGTGCACGTCCTCCACAGTGGGGCTGGAAAAGAACTTGCCCACGGTGATGCCGTGTGCGGGGGCCGGTTCCACCGTGACCGTGTCCCCCGCCTGCACCTTGCCCTTGTGCAGGACCCGGAAGTACACGCCCACGCGTCCGGCTTCGGTGAAGCGCCTCACCCAGTGCGGCTCGCCCATGCGCTCGGCGAAGGTTGCGCACGGCACGCGCGGCGACGTCACCTCCAGGAGCAGGTGCTTGCCCACGCGCCAGTGCTGGCCAATGACGGCTCCGGTCGTTTCCACGCCCCGGGTGCGCAGGTTTTCACCGAACAACCCGGGCGGGATCTCCCGGCCAAAAGTCGGCGTCTTCCTGGGAATAGGCATACACGGCCTGGTCCGGTCCCCCATGGTGTTCCCGGTCCCTGCACGTCGCCAAAGACGCCAAATTTCCGGATGGCCACAGGCTCCGCCACGGGCCGCTTGTCAATGGCGGTGACACCGAAACCGGTCCTGGTCGCGGCCAGCTGGTGGACACGGCACAGGGCAAGGACGGTTCCGGGGCGGCAGGGTTCATGGAACAAATTTACTGCAGCGGCGGCCTGTTTGGGCCTGTGGGTCCGTGCACCGCAGCATGGGCTACGGCTGGAAGCGGTATCCCATGCCGGCCTCGGTGAGCAGGTGCTCGGGGTTCGCCGGGTCGCGTTCGAGCTTGCGCCGCAGCTGGGCCATGTACACGCGCAGATAGTGCGTCTCCTTCGCATAGGCCGGCCCCCACACCTCGGAGAGCATCTGCTGCTGGCTGACCAGCCGGCCGGGGTTGCGCACCAGCAGTTCCAGCACCTTCCATTCGGTGGGCGTCATCCGCACGGGCGCGCCTTTGCGCAGCACCAGTTTGTTGGCCAGGTCCACGGTGAACTCGGCGGTGCTGACCATCGGTTCGGCTGCCTGCGGGCCCGCGCGTCGCGACGCGGCCCGCAGCCGCGCCAACAGTTCGTCCAGCCCGAACGGCTTGGTCACATAGTCGTCCCGCACCGGCGTCGAGCGCCTCCACCACGTCAAAGGAGCCGTGCCGCGCCGAAAGCACAATGATCGGCACCTCGTCCAGCCGCGCAGCCCGGCGATGACGTCGAGCCCGTCCATGTCCGGCAGGCCCAGGTCAAGCACGACGACGTCGATGGCGTGGGTTTGTGCGGCCTGGAGCGCCGCGGCACCGGTGGGCGCCGTGACCACCTGGTAGCCGTGGGCGTGCAGGTTGATTTGCAGGGCGCGCAGGATTTGCGGCTCGTCGTCCACCACCAGTACCGTGTTCATCCGTTCCCCGGCCCGTTCCCTGTGGTCGTGATCCCCGTGGACAGCGGCAGCCGGATCACCATGGTCAGCCCGCCTCCGGGCGTCATCTCCGCTTCCAGCACGCCGCCCATGATTTCGATGAATCCCTTGGCGACTGCCAGGCCAAGCCCCACCCCGGTGCCTCCCGCGGCGCCGTAGGAGACGTCGTCGAGCCTTTGAAGGGCCGGAACATGGCCATGACGTGTTCCGCGGGGACGCCCTTGCCGTGGTCCACCACGCGCAGCTCGCTGGCGGGGCGCCCGGCCACGGTGGCGCTGCCGCTGCCGCCCACAGCCCCAACCAGCAAAATGCCGGAGTCCGGTGCGTACTTCACGGCGTTTTCGACGATGTTGGCGATGACCCGTTCCAGCAGGCCGGGATCGGCCTCCACGGGGGCATGTTTGCGGGAAGGTCGCGTCGGATGCGGCCGGATGGGATGCCGTGCAGGGCCGCCGGGAGCACGTCCTGCCAGGTGACGGGGCCCAACACGGGCGAGACCATGTCCGCACTCAGCCGCGACATGTCCAGCAGGTTTCCCACGAGGGCGTCCATCCTGTCCGAGTAGTGCTCAATGGTGGCCAGCAGCTCCGCTTCGTCCTCGGCGGAGAACTGCACCTCGCTTTGCCGCAGGCTGCTGACGGCCAGCTTGATCCCGGCCAGCGGCGTGCGGAGGTCGTGGGACACCGCACGCAGCACGGAGGTGCGGATCTTGTTGTCCTGGGCCAGCTGCTGGTACTCGCGCTGCGTGAGTGTCAGTGCCTCGCGCTGCTCCAGGGCGATCAGGTGCGCACCAAAGGCGGCCAACAGGCGGCGGTCGCTGCCCGGCAGTATCCGCCCGCTCAGCCCAAGGATCCAGTGGTCCGAAATTTCCAGGACGTTGTCCGCCGCGTCGGGGCTTTGCGGCGGGCTTTCCCCCACGCTGGCGTCGGGCAGCCAGCCGCCGTGGTCACCGTCCGGACCGCCGCCCGCGCCGCCGCCGCCCAGGCCGGAGAACAAGGCCACGGATCGCATGCCAAAGTGTTCGCGCACCTGCTCCAAAAACACCTGGACAGTGTCCTGTGAGGCAAGGATGCCCCGGGCCAGCTCGCTCAGGGTGGCGGCCTCGGCGCTGGCCCTGTTGGCCTCCCGGGACCGCCTGGCGGACCGGTCCACGGCGAGCGCCACGGCCACGGCCACCATCAGGAACACGAGCAGCGCCAGAAGGTTCTCCGGGTCGCTGATGGTCAGGGTGCCGAGAGGCGGCGCGGAGTAGAAGTTCAGCAGGAGGCTGCTCCACATTGCGGCCACCACGGCCGGCCACAGGCCGCCCACCAGGGCCACCGCTATGGTGGCGGCGAACTGGATGAGCATGGTCAGCTGCAGACTAAGCTCGCCCGTGCCCAGCTGCACCAGCACGGGCAGCAGCGCGGCCAGCGCAAAGCCGACAATGGCGCGCTTCCTGTTCAGGTCCCCCCGGCTGAACTGCAGGCCGGACTTTCCGCCCAAGGGATGCGGGACCATGTGGACGTCGATGTCGCCCGCGTCGCGGACCACCCTGGCACCAACGCCGGGCCTGGCCAGCACACCCAGCAGCGGCTTGCGGCGGGATGTGCCGATGACAATCTGGGTGGCTCCCACGCTGCGGGCAAAGTCCAGAAGGGCGCGGGCGGTGTCCTCCCCGCCCACCGAGTGGTAGCTGCCGCCAAGGTCGGTGACGAGCTGTCGCTGCCCTTCCAGGGCCAGCGGGACGCTGCCCGCCACCCCGTCGGAGCGCGGGATGTGCACCGCCATGAGCTCGCCGCCGCTGACCCGGCTCAGGATCCGGGCTGCCCGGCGGAGCAGGAACTCGCCTTCTGCGCCGCCACTCAGGCCCACCACCACGCGTTCGCGGGTGGGCCAGCTGGCCTCGATGCCGTGGACTCGCGGTATTTGGCAACGCCTTCCTCCACGCGGTCGGCCAGCCACAACAGCGCCAGTTCGCGCAGGGCGGTCAGGTTGCCCAGCCGGAAGTCGTTTGCCATGGCGGCGTCCACCAAGTCCCTGGCATAAACGTTGCCGGCGCTCAGGCGCTGGCGCAGCAGCTCCGGCGGGATGTCCACCAGCTCAATCTGTTCGGCCCGGCGCACAACGTCGTCCGGCACGGTCTCCTGCTGCCGGACGCCAGTGATGGCCTCGACCACGTCGGCCAGGGATGCCAGGTGCTGGACGTTGACGGTGGAGTAGACGTCGATGCCGGCTGCCAGTAGTTCCTCCACGTCCTGCCAGCGCTTGGCGTTTCCGGCGCCGGGAACGTTTGAGTGGGCGTATTCGTCCACGAGGGCCAGCGCGGGGCGCCGCGCCAGCAGGGCGGCCATGTCGAGTTCGTCAAAGTCGGAACCGCGGTGGGTGACGGTCTTGGCGGGCAGTTGCTCCAGACCGTCCAGTAGTGCGCGCGTCCGGTCACGGCCGTGGTCCAGGACAATCCCGGCCACGACGTCCACGCCCGCGCCCGCCTGGACGTGACCCTCCTCCAGCATGGCGTAGGTTTTGCCCACGCCGGGGGCCGCCCCCAGGAAGATCCGCAGTATGCCCCGTGCCATAGCGCCCATTCTCGCAGCACGCCAGGGCCTGGCCATCGCTTGTTGCACCGCGGCGGTGTTGTCGGCCACCAGTTCCCGCACCTTGGCCTGCCCACGCTGATTCGAAACTGCAGCTGATGATGTGATTTGCCCGGTTCCATCGCATCAGCTGCAGTTTCGAATCGGCGGATCCTGACTTTTCGCATCAGCTGCAGTTTCAAGCCTGGCAGCGGCGGGGAAACCTGCGCCGGGCGGCACCGGATGCGTCGCCAACAGCATCAGGCCGAGAAGCCGCCGTCGGCCTTGATCAGCTGGCCGCTTACCCACCGCCCGGCCGGGGACAGCAGGAACGCAGCGGTCGGTGCAACGTCCGCAGGGGACCCGAGCCTGCCGCCCGGCTGCAGTGCGGTCAGCTCCGCCCGGATGGAATCGTCCATCCAACCGGTGTCGACGGGACCGGGGTTGAGGACGTTGGCGCTGATCCCTGGCCCCCAAGCTCGCGGGCGGCGGCGATCACAATCCTGTCCAGGGCACCCTTGGAGGCGCCGTAGGGCAGGTTAAACGCAGTGTGGTCGCTGGTCAGCGCAACGATCGCACCGCCGTCGGGCCCGGCCTGACGGGCAAACGCCGCGATGAGCTGCCAGCTGGCGCGGGTGTTGACGGCAAAATGGCGTTCAAAGCTCTCCGGCGAGGTGTCCAGGATGGCGGAGTCCACCGACTCGCTGTGCGAAAGCACCATGCCCTCCAGCGGCCCCGACTCCCGGGCAATCTGCTCAAAAAGGCGGTCGACGGCGGACGGGTCGGCCAGGTCGGCCGGTAAGGCCCGGACCCGGGCGCCGGCAGCGGTGAGTTCGGCCATGAGCGTGCGGACGTCGTCGGGCTGTTCGCCCCAGGGCATGCGGGAATCGTACGGCTGCCAGTAGTTAAGGACCAGGTCCCAGCCGTCGGCCGCGAGCGCCCGGGCGATGCCGGCACCGATTCCCACGGTGCGCCCTGCTCCGGTGACCAATGCGGTTCTGTGGTTCATGCACCCACCCTACGGGCATGCGCCGCCTTTCACGGGCGGCGCGGTAAGTTGGGATTGGGCCCACCGGTCCGCCGGAATTCCGCCGCGAACCCGCGCGCATGCATTGAAAGGCCGTCATGACCCCCACACTGCCCACACCCAAGCCAGGCTTTGTTCCAGGACGCGTGACGAAGCCTGCCGTGCCCGCCCGGAAGCCTGCCGGCCAGGGAAAGAGAAAGCCGGTTCCGGCGCATCCCGCGGCGGACACGGCCTCCATCAGCGCCGTCATCCGGGAGGCTGCCGACGCCGCCAAGAAGCGTGTCGTGGCCTTCATCAACGCCCACCTGGTGCCGATCGACGGCGAACCTTTCGACGGCACCGTCCTGGTGGAGGGGGGGAAGATCCTGGCCTTGGGAGCCTCCGTGCAGGTGCCGGACGGGGCGGAGGTCCTGGACGCGAAGGGCCAGTGGCTGCTGCCCGGCTTCATCGACGCGCATGTGCATTTGGGCATGCACCCAGAGGGTGAGGTGGGCTCCACCAGCGATGTCAACGAGATGACCGACCCGGTCATGGCGGCGGTCCGGGCCATCGACGCCGTCGACCCCTTTGACCCCGGATTTGACGACGCCCTGTCCGGCGGCGTCACGGCCGTGAACGTCAATCCCGGCTCCGGCAACCCCATCGGCGGACTCGCCGTGGCCATGCACACGCACGGGCGGTACATCGAGGAGATGGTGCTGCGCTCCCCCAGCGGGCTGAAGTCCGCGCTGGGCGAGAATCCCAAGCACGTTTACGGTGAAAAGAAGCAAACGCCCTCCACCCGGCTGGGCACGGCCCTGGTGATCCGCCAGGCGTTCATGGAGGCGCAGAACTGGCTGGCCAAGCCCGAACCGCGTCCACGCGATGCGCATATGGAGGCCCTGGCCATGGTGTTGCGACGCGAAATTCCGTGGCGCCAGCACTGCCACCGCACCGACGACGTCGCCACGGCGCTCCGCCTGGCCGACGAGTTCGGCTACGACCTGGTCATTGACCACGGCACCGAGGCGCACGTCATTGGTGACGTGCTGGCGGCCCGCGGCGTCCCCGTGCTCATCGGCCCGCTGTTCACCACCAAATCCAAGCCGGAACTGCGCGGGCGCTCCCTGGCCAACCCGGGCAGGCTCGCAGCGGCCGGTGTGGAAATCTCGCTGATCACCGACCACCCCGTGGTGCCCATCAACTTCCTGGTCCACCAGGCCACCTTTGCTGTGAAGGAGGGCCTGGACCGGCGCACCGCGCTGCGGGCCCTCACCATCAACCCGGCCAAGGTGCTGGGGCTCGACGGACGGATCGGCTCGCTGGCCCCAGGCAAGGACGCGGACTTGGTGCTTTGGAGCGGGGATCCCCTGGATGTCATGCAGCGCGCCATGAAGGTGTTCATCGGCGGCAAGCCCGTCTACACCTACGACGACGTCGCCCGGGCGGGTGCCGCGGCCTCCCGCGTGTAGCCCTCTCCGGTGCCCGGGGGCAGGCCTGCTGTGGCGGCGCCTGGGAACGGCCTGCTGTGGCGGCGCCTGGGAGCGGCCTCACGGGCCTGCCCCCAGGCTGGACGCATTGAAGGGGCGTTTCACCTACCCGTTCGTGCAGGTGAAACGCCCCTTCAGGGTGCTACGGGCGAGCTGCCCGTGGTGCTGCTTAGGCCGGGAGCTGCAGGACGGCACCTGTGAAGATCAGGTCCGGGTGGATGACGGTGTTGGCGTTCGCCTGGTAGACGGCTTCCCACCCGCCCTTGATGCCCAGCTTCTGCGCAATCGTGCTCAGGGTGTCGCCGGACTGGATGGTGTAGGTCTTGCCGCTGAGCTCAACGGAAGCGGGGGCCGGAGCCTGCTGGACCGGAGCCTGCTCGACCGGGGCCTGCTGGGCCGGGGCCTGCTCGACCGGGGCCTGCTGGACCGGGGCAACCTCGGAGGACTGGGCGGCCACGGGGGCCGGCGCGGGAACGGCTGCCGGCGAGTAGGCCTGGCCACCCCCGCCGGAGAGTCCCAGCTGTGCTGCGCAGGAGGGCCATGCCCCCCAGCCCTGACCGGCCTGGACACGCTCGGCTACGGCGATCTGCTGTGCTCGGGTGGCGTTCTGGGGAGAGCCGGTGCCGCCGTAGGCCGCCCAGGTGCTGGGGGTGAACTGCAGTCCACCGGAGAAACCGTTGCCGGTGTTGATGGACCAGTTGCCGCCGCTTTCACACTGTGCGAGGGCGTCCCATGTGCTGCCGGAGGCTGCGTTCGCGCCGGTTCCGGCAACGGCCAGTCCAGCACCGGCAATGGCGGCAACCGCAAGTCCGCGGCTGATGTTGCGTGTAAGTTTCGTGTTCTTCATGGATGCGTGCTCCCAAAGGCCACCTTCGCTCCATCCGTCCCCGGACATCTGCGCGCCACCGTCGAACCTGTTGGTATGGAGGTCGTTTCCGTGGCCTGCTGCGTGACGGTGTGCGGTGTTGGCAGGCCCGGGCATTCGTGGGCCGCAGGAGACGCGGCCGGCCCCTGAGGGCATGGTCAACGGTAGATCGAAACCAAATCGATATGCAAATCAGGTAATCGTGACCTAATTGTCACCGTAATTTTCAGTTTCATGGTGTATTTAAGATCGACTATGATCCTTGACCGGCCTTCCCGCACAGCTGTACGAAGTTGTCTTTCATCCACGGAGCCGTGCGTCAGCCGCCGCTTTTCGCACCCAGCGCGAGCCCGGACCTTCCGCAGCAGCCTGGTGGGCGCACTCTGTAGCATGAGTGGCGTGGCGCCAAGGGGTGGACTTGACCTCAAGCTGACTTGAGCCGGTTGGCTGGTGATGTTCCGCTTGGCCACCACCGCCAAGGAGCCCGCATGAGCGTCCCGTTGTTCCCCGCCGATTTCCGGCATGGTCCCGCTGCCCACCGCGTCTCCGTAAAAACGGCGGCCCGGTCACGCGGACACTCGAACATATACCCGCACCTACGCCTCAAGGTTCAGGAGACATCATGACAGTTTGGACTTGCGCCACGTGTGCCATCGAACATCCGGACACAGCGGCACCACCGAAAATTTGTGAAATCTGCGCCGACGAACGGCAGTACATTCCGGCAGGCGGTCAACGTTGGACCACCAGGGAGGAGCTTGCGGTCGCCGGGCACCGCATCAGGGTGACGGAGCTCGAACCCCGCCTCCACGCCATGGAAGCCGTCCCAGTGGATCCGCCGTCCGGACCCGGCCATCCGGTTGTGGGAGGGCCGGGCGGAAATCCTGCCGGGGATGCGCATGATCCAGTGCGGCGGACACTTTGCCGGCAGCAGCGTGCTGCACTGGCCGGCGGGCGCAGCGGGCCGCGGTGCCCTCCTGACGGGCGACACGATTGGAATCGGCGCCGACAGGAAATCGGTGAATGCGATGCGCAGCTACGTCAACAACATCCCGCTGCCGCGCAAGGCCATCCAGCGCATCCTGGACACCGTCTCACCGCTCGAATTCGACCGGCTCTACGGTGCCTTCCGTGTCATCACCGCCGACGCCCGGCCCATCGTCCGGAGGTCGCTGCTGCGCTACATGGACTGGCTGGAGGGAATCCCGGCCGAATGACCGGCGTGGTACCGACGCTCGCGCATTTACGGGTGGCAGAAACGAGACGCTCCTGCAGTGGGTGCAGGAGCGTCCGCCGTTCTACTGCCACAGCTGCAGGAGCGTCTAATGAGCGCAGAGGGTCAGAGCGAGCTGATGGCCTGGTCCAGGTCCGCGATCAGGTCCGCGACGTCCTCGATGCCCACGGACAGGCGGATCAGGTTCTCCGGGACCGCAAGCTCGGTGCCCTTGACGGAGGCGTGGGTCATCTCCGACGGGTAGTTCATGAGCGATTCGATGCCGCCCAGGGACTCCGCCAGCGTGAACACGTGCGTGGACTCGGCCACCTTTCGCGCCGCCGCCTCGCCGCCCTTGAACTGCACGGAGATCATGCCGCCGAAGCCGCGCATCTGGCGGGCGGCGAGCTCGTGCCCGGGGTGGTCGGGCAGGCCCGGGTACAGCACGGTTTCCACCTCGGGGCGGGTCAGCAGCCATTCGGCGATTTCCTGCGCGTTGGAGGAGTGGCGGTCCATGCGCACGCCCAGCGTCTTCAGGCCGCGGGTGGTCAGCCATGCCTCCATCGGTGCCGAAACGGCGCCCACCGCGAACTGCACGAAGCCGATCTTCTCGGCGGCCTCCGCGTCGGAGAGGATGATGGCGCCGCCCGACGCGTCGGAGTGGCCGCCGATGTACTTGGTGGTGGAGTGGACCACCACGTCAGCGCCCAGGGCGAGCGGGTTCTGCAGGTAGGGGGACGCAAAGGTGTTGTCGACCACCAGGAGGGCCCCGGCGTCGTGGGCCACCTGGGCGAGCGCGGCGATGTCGGTGATCTTCATCATCGGGTTCGACGGCGTCTCCACCCAGACCATCTTCGTCTTGCCTTCGGGCCCGCCCGCGGCAACGGAGGAGGCCAGCGCGCCGCCGTCGTTCATGTCCACGGCGGTGTTGCTGATGCCCCAGACGGACAGGACGCGATTGATGAGCCGGTAGGTGCCGCCGTAGACGTCGTTGCCCATGACGATGTGGTCGCCGGGGGCCAGGAGCGCGCGGATCAGGGCGTCTTCGGCGGCCAGGCCGGAGGCGAAGCTGAACGCGAACTCGCCGCCTTCCAGCGCGGCGAGCTGGGCCTGCAGCGCGTCGCGCGTGGGGTTGGTGCCGCGGCCGTATTCATAGCCGTTGCGCAGCTTGCCTATCCCGTCCTGGGCAAAGGTGGTGGTTTGGTACAGCGGCGGGATGACGGAGCCCGTGGTGGGGTCGGGGGTCTGCCCGGAGTGGACGGCGCGCGTGTTGAAGCCTGCGGTGGTGTGGTCAGTCATGATGCCTCCTGGCAAGTCAGTCGTTGAGGTAGTTCAGCAGGTCGTGGCGGGTCAGCACGCCTACGGGCGCCCCGACGAACGTGACCATGAGCGCGTCCACGTCCTGCAGCTTGGCGCGCGCGGCTGAGATGGGTTCCAGCGAACCGATGATGGGCAGCTGCGGCTGCATGTGGTCGGTGATCTTGTCCGTCAGCTTCGCCTCGTGGCGGAACAGCTTGCCGGTCAGCGTGCGTTCATCCACGGCGCCGATGACCTCGCCCATCACGACGGGAGGCTCGGCGGAGAGCACGGGAATCTGGGACACGCCGTATTCGGCCATGAGGTTGATGACGTCGCGGACGGTCTCGTTCGGGTGGATGTGGACCAGGTCGGGCAGCTGCCCGGTCTTGGACTTCAGCACGTCCCCGATGGCGGGCTCGTCGGTGGCCTTCAGGAAGCCGTACGACTGCATCCACTTGTCGTCGAAGATCTTGGCCAGGTAGCCGCGCCCGCTGTCCGGCAGGAGCACGACGACGACTGCCTCCGGTCCCAGCCCCTTGGCGGCTTCGAGGGCGGCCACCACGGCCATGCCGGAGGACCCGCCCACCAGCAGGCCTTCTTCCCGGGCCAGGCGGCGGGTCATGGCGAAGGAGTCGTTGTCAGTGACGGCGATGATCTCGTGCGGGACCTTGGGATCGTACGAGGCGGGCCACATGTCCTCGCCCACACCCTCCACCAGGTACGGCCGGCCTGTGCCGCCGGAGTACACGGAGCCTTCCGGGTCGGCGCCGATGATCCGGACTTCGCCGCCGTCGGCTTCCGGGCGGTCCTTGGAGGCTTCGCGCAGGTACCTGCCAGTGCCGGTGATGGTGCCGCCGGTGCCCACCCCGGCGACAAAGTGGGTGACCTTGCCTTCAGTGTCGCGCCAGATTTCGGGCCCGGTGGTCTCGTAGTGGCTCAGCGGGCCGTTTTGGTTGGAGAACTGGTCGGGCTTGTAGGCGCCGGGAATCTCCTTGACCAGGCGGTCGGAGACGCCGTAGTAGGACTGCGGGCTGTCGGCGTCGACCGCCGTCGGGGTCACCACAACTTCGGCCCCGTAGGCCCCCAGGACGGCACGCTTGTCCTCGCCCACCTTGTCCGGCACCACGAACACGCAGTTGTAGCCGCGCTGCTGCGCCACCATGGCCATGGCCACGCCGGTGTTGCCGCTGGTCGGTTCCACCACGGTGCCGCCGGGACGGATCCTGCCTTCCTTGGCAGCCTCGTCCAGCATCTTGACGGCAATGCGGTCCTTGGCGGAGCCACCCGGGTTCATGTATTCAAGCTTCACCAGGACGGTGGCCTGGAGCCCAAAGGTCACCTTGTTCAGCTTGACCAACGGGGTGTTGCCAATAAGGTCAAGGACGGAGTTTGCATACTTCATAAGTCCAAAGTATCCCCGCCGTGTCAGTCCGGCCAAAGGAGGTTACCGTTTGGGGCATGTGCGGCCCTAGGATCGGAAGAGTGCTCACCGCTGTGGATGCCCTCCCGGACCGGCCCAGGCGCGTCCTGGTGGCAGGCGTCAGCGGCGCCGGCAAGACCACCCTGGCCAGGCGCATAGGGGTGGTACTGGGCGTGCCCCACACTGAAATCGACGCACTGTTCCACGGACCGGGCTGGCAGCCGCGCGCGGACTTCATGGCCGACGTCGAACACCTCGCCAGTGCGGCGGCCTGGGCTACGGAGTGGCAGTACAGTGCGGCCCGGCCGTTGCTGGCGGAACGGGCGGAGCTGCTCGTCTGGCTTGACTTCCCGGTGCAGGTCTCCATGTCCAGGCTCGTCCGGCGCACGGTGCGGCGCCGGCTTCGCCAGGAGGAGCTGTGGAACGGCAACATCGAACCGGCGTTCTGGAGTTTCTTTACCGATCCCGACCACATTGTCCGGTGGGGCTGGCGTACCCGGCACAAGCTCAGGTCAGTGGTGCCTGGCCTGGAACGGGAGTTTCCCGGGCTGTGCGTGGTGCGGCTGGCCTCGCCCCGGGACGTGGAAACCTGGGTGGATAATCTTCAGCATTCCGTCGCCTCCGGCTGGTAATCTCGGGCCATGACCCCGGAGGAACTTGCCACGCTCACCCTGCTGCGGCGTGCGCGGGACATGATCGACAAGGACTATGCGCTGCCGCTCGATGTGCCAACCATCGCCCGGAAGGCCTTCATGTCCCCCGCCCATTTTTCCCGCAAGTTCCGTGCCGCGTACGGGGAGACGCCCTACAATTACCTGATGACCCGGCGCATTGAACGGGCAGCCATGCTGCTTCGGTCCGGCATCTCCGTGACCGACGCCTGCATGGCGGTGGGCGCCACCTCGCTGGGGTCCTTCAGTTCCCGGTTCAGCGAGATCATGGGAGAAACCCCGCGTGCCTACCGGGCGAGGGAGCACAGCGCAGTCGAGGCCATGCCATCCTGCCTTGCCCGGTTTGCCACCCGCCCCCTGCGCAGCGCGGCGCCCCCTGCGGAGGGTTCGGATCCGCTCCCGGCCCCAGCGGCCGCGGCCCCGGGCAAGGCGAGCAGGATCGAAGAAGCGGCGCAACGGGCCGCCGGATAGCGTGGTTGCCATGACCATTTCACTTCAATACACCAATGTCACCGTCAACAACACCGACGAGGCCGTGGCCTTCTACCGTGACGCGCTGGGGCTGTCCGTCCTGAACGACGTGGCCTCCGGCGGCTTCCGCTGGGTCACGCTCGGCAGCGACGCGCAGCCCGGCCTGGGCATCGTGATCTCGGAGCCGCACGCCGGCCGCTCCCAGGCCGACGGCGACGCCCTTCAGGAACTGCTGACCAAGGGCGTGCTGCCCATGCTTGTGTTCCAGACCGACGACCTCGACGGCACGTTCGAGCAGGCCCGGGCGTTCGGCGCTGAGGTGCTGCAGGAACCGATCGAGCAGCCGTGGGGCCCGCGCGACTGCGCCTTCCGCGACCCCTCCGGCAACACGGTCCGCATCTCGCAGGCCTGACCTCCTAGGAAATGCGCCCGTCCCCCAGTAATGCGCCCTGTCTACGGGGCGCATTACTGGGGGCCGGGCGCGCAAACTGTCCGCACGCATCGACAAACCGATGTTTCCCCTTCCGAAGGGTTATCCACAGTCCCGCCGAGCCCCACTTACATGGGCCCCCGGGCTCTGGAACGCTTGGAGGCATGAGCACGCCACGGTTGATTCTCCCCTCCGATGTGGAGCTTGCCGGCCAGGACTCACGACTCCTCGCCAGGCTGTGCAACATCGGGCGTTATGTTCGTGTCCGGCGCGGCGTCTATGCGGAGGCTTCTGACTGGCATCCACTCGATGAGCCCTCGCAGTATGGGCTGCGTGCAATTGCGTTCCAGCTGGCCACCAAGCACCAGCCGGTCTTCTGCCGGAACACGGCCGCGCTGCTGTGGGGCTTGTGGACCATCGGCACTCCGCAAAAGCTGCACGTCCTGACGGAGGAGAGGGGCGGCGGCCGCAGCCGTGGTGACGTCGTCCGGCATTTTGGGCATATCGACGCTGGGGTGGTGCGTTGCGGCCCACTCCTCCTGACGGACAAGCTCACCACAACCATGGAATTGATCACCCGGCTGACATTTGAACGGGCCGTGGCCGTGTGTGATTCCAGCCTGCACAAGGCCAAGTATCCCCGGCCGGTCAACGTCTTCACTCCCATGGGTTTCCCCGAGTCCAACCACGAGCCCGTGTGGCGCGTCGATGAACCGCAGGGTGCACCCCTGTCCAAGCCGGAGCTGCTTCACGCGGCCGAGTTCCTTCCGTCAAAGTCGGCCCGGAACAGGGCTGTGGCCGTCATTGAGTTCGCGTCAGGACTGTCCGGTTCTGCCGGCGAATCCCTCAGCAGGGTCCGAATGGGGCAGTTGGGTTTTGCCGCCCCGGAACTGCAACACCGCTTTATTCTCCGCGATGGCAGCAACGCATTCGTTGACTTTTGGTTCGAGGTGCAGCGCGAGGCTGGCGAGTTCGACGGCCGCGGCAAGTACCTGCGCAAGGACTGGGCGGGCGGCCGGTCCCTGCAGGACCGGATCATGGCTGAGAAGAACCGTGAGGACCAGATCCGCGCCCAGAATGTGGGCGTCTTTCGATGGACATGGCAGGAGATGATGGACCTTCGGGGCTTTGAACAGCTGCTCCTCCAGGCCGGGATCCCTCAAAGGATCCGGCAAAGATAGTGACCGGCAAGAAATGCGCCCGTTCCCCATTAATGCGCCCTGTGGAAGGGGCGCATTAATGGGGAACGGGCGCGGGCCTCGACGGACCGGACCCCGAACCGGCTAGATCAGCCCGTCCGAGAGGTGGTTCGGCGTGCCAAAGCGGTGCGCCGTGATGCTGACGGCCTGCTCGTGCAGGAACGGCAGCATCTCAACGCGTCCGGCCTCGGTGACCTCATGGTGGTAGATCGCCAGGTCGGGACGGCCGCCGGTGGCCTCATACACGGCCGAGGCGTCCCCGCCGATGAGGCGGATGCGGCCGGCACCGAAGCGCCGCGCGGTGGCGAGCCAGTCGGCGTCGTTCTCCACGGTGACGCGGATGCGCAGGCTCACCAGCAGCGCTGCCACGGCGTTGGGAAGTTCGACGGCGGAGGAGACTTCCGGGGTGGCCCCGGCGAGGATGCCTGCCGCCAGCACGCGCAGCAGCTTGGCCACCGGCTCGCCCTCGGCGAGGCGGACCAGCGGTTTCAGCGGCACGTACCGGAACACGTTGCGCTCGGCGGACAGGCCGGACACATCCTTGGCGGTGCCGAACTCGGCGGCCCACGCCGCCGCGTCGCTGTGCAGCGAACGGGTCAGAAAGGCCCGCTCGTCGTCCGTCAGGGAAGACGCGGCCGTGACCATCTTGCGCGCGGCGTCGCCCAGCGGAGTGGTGGCCGTGGACGGCGCGGGAAGCCAGTTGCCCAGACCCACCAGATAGTTGGGACCGCCCGCCTTGGTGCCGGCGCCGACGGCCGACTTCTTCCAGCCGCCGAACGGCTGGCGTTGGACAATGGCGCCGGTGATGCCGCGGTTGACGTACAGGTTGCCGGCCTGGACCGTGTCGAGCCATAGCCCGATTTCTGCTGAATCAAGCGAGTGCAGGCCGCTGGTCAGCCCGTAGTCGATCCTGTTGACCATGGTGATGGCGTCCTCCAGCGTTTCCGCCGCCATGACGCCCAGGACGGGGCCAAAGTACTCGGTGAGGTGGAATTCCGATCCGTCCGCGACGCCCGTGCGCACGCCCGGGGACCACAGCCGGCCGGTGGAATCGAGCTGCCTGGGCTCGATGGCCCAGGACTCCCCGGCTTCCAGTGTCGTCAGCGCCCTGCGGAGCTTGCCGGCGGCCGGTTCGATGATCGGGCCCATCTGGCTCGTGGCGGTTTCCGGGTACCCAACGAACATGCTGCGGGCCGCGTCGAGGAGCTGGTTGTGGAAGCGTGGGGACCGGGCCACGGAGCCGACCATGATGACCAGGGAAGCGGCGGAGCACTTCTGCCCGGCGTGCCCGAACGCGGACTGCACCACGTCCTTGGCGGCCAAGTCCAGGTCGGCGCTGGGCGTGACGATGATGGCGTTCTTGCCGGATGTCTCGGCCAGCAGCGGCAGATCGGTGCGGAAGCTGCGGAACAGCTCGGCCGTTTCGTAGCCGCCGGTCAGGATGACGCGGTCCACCTTCGGGTGGGAGATGAGCGCCTGGCCGAGCTCACGCTCCTCCAGCTGCACCAGCGCCAGCACGTCGCGCGGGACGCCGGCGTCCCACAGCGCCTGGACCATGATGGAGCCGCTGCGCCGCGCCTGGGTGGCCGGCTTGATGACGACGGCGGATCCCGCGGCGAGGGCGGCGAGCGTGGAGCCCGCGGGGATGGCGACGGGGAAGTTCCACGGCGGCGTGACCACGGTGAGCTTCGCCGGGACGTAGGTGGCGCCGTCGACGGCGTCCAGGTCCTTGGCGCGCTCGGCGTAGAAGTGCGCAAAGTCGACGGCTTCGCTGACTTCGGGGTCGCCCTGGTCCAGGGTCTTGCCGGTCTCCGAGGCCATGACCTCCATGAGCTCGGCGCGGCGGGATTCCAGGACCTCGCCGGCGCGGTGCAGCACGGCGGCGCGCTCGGCGCCGGTCATGGCGCCCCAGGCCTTCCCGGCGTCCAATGCCGCCTCCACAATGCCGTTCAGCCGTGCAAGGTCCGCCACGCGGCTGGCGGCAACGATGTCGTTGCCCAGCTCGGAGCCCGGGATGCGCGCCAGGATCTGCTTGCCCCAGGCGCGGTTGGCCGGCAGGGCGGGATCGGTGTCAGGGGTGTTGGCGAACGAGTCCGTGGCGGCGGGAGCGGCCGGGGCGGTGCGGTCCTGCGTGCGGTTCGACGCCGGGACCTCGGTGTCCATGGCGGCCAGGGAGGCCAGGAAGCGGTTCTTCTCGCGCTCGAAGAGGGCCTCGTTGTCGGCGAGCTCAAACACGGCGGACATGAAGTTGTCCTGGCTGGCACCCTCCTCCAGGCGGCGGATCAGGTAGGCGATGGCGACGTCGAACTCGCCGGGGTGGACCACGGGGGTGTAGAGCAGGAGGGAGCCGACGTCGCGCCGGACGGCCTCGGCCTGCCCGGTGGCCATGCCGAGGAGCATCTCAAATTCCAGCTGGCCGGTGGTGGTGCTGATGCCGCGGTCCTTGGCGAGCAGCCAGGCGTGGGCCACGTCGAAGAGGTTGTGTCCAGCCACGCCGATGTGCACGTTCTCGATGTGCTCCGGGGTCAGCGCGTAGTTGACGATGCGCTTGTAGTTCGTGTCCGAGTCCTGTTTGGTGCCCCAGGTGGCCAGCGGCCAGCCGTACACGGAGGCCTGGACCTGTTCCATCGGCAGGTTGGCGCCCTTGACGATGCGGACCTTGACGGCGGCGCCGCCGTCGGCCCTTCTGGCGGCCGCCCATTCCTGCAGCTCAATCATGGCGCCCAGGGTGTCCGGGAGGTAGGCCTGGAGGACAATGCCGGCCTCGAGGTTCTTGAACTCGGGCTTGTCCAGGATGCGCTTGAACACCGCGATGGTCATGGTGAGGTCCTTGTACTCCTCCATGTCCAGGTTGATGAACTTTTGCTTGGGGAAGGAGTTGGCCAGTGCATACAGCGGGGTGAGCTCGGCCACGACGTGGTTGACGGCGTCGTCAAAGGCCCAGGCGGAGTGCGGGGCCACGGTGGAGGATTCCTTGATGGAGACGTAGTCGACGTCGTCGCGGGCCAGCAGGCGCATGGTGCCTTCCAGGCGCCGGGCGGCCTCGTTTTCGCCCAGGACGGCCTCGCCGAGGAGGTTGATGTTCAGATCCACCCCGCCCTGGCGGATCTTGGCTATGGCGGGGCCCAGCTTGGCATCGGTGGCGTCCACGATCAGGTGGCCCACCATCTCCCGCAGCACCCTCCGCGCGACGGGGATGACCAGCTGCGGCAGCACGGGCGCCATGAGGCCGCCCAGGCGGACGGCGCCGCGCATGTACCACGGCAGGAAGGCGGGCACCTTGGGCGCCAGCTTGGCCAGGTTCCGTCCGGCCACGGCGAGGTCCTCGGGGCGGATGACGCCGTCGACGAATCCCACGGTGAAGTCCAGTCCGTTGGGGTCCTTCAGGACGCCGGCGAGGCGCTGGGCGGAGATGTCCGCGGGGAATTTTGCGGCCTCGGTGAGCCAGTGCCGGACCAGGTCGATGGTTGCGGCGGCAAGGTCGTTGCCGGGAGCCGGAATGGTGGCGGCGGTGGCCGCGCTGATGGTGGTTGTCATGGTGACTGGCGCGTTCTTTTCTGCTGGTGCTCGGGCTGGGCCGGAACCTCTTGTGACGCTGTGCAGGTTCCCCTTAAGTCCAGTATGGCGCTAATGTTCAATAAGTAAAAGTGATGTTTTTTGATGAATATGACTCTGATTTACTTACCGTTTTGGAGGCTTCCATGCTGGACGTCAAACGCCTGCGCCTGCTTCGCGAACTGCACATCCGCGGAACGCTTGCCGGTGTGGCTCTCGCCTTGCAGTACAGCCCTTCGGCGGTGTCGCAGCAGCTTGCGCTGCTGGAGAAGGAAGCAGGGGTGAAACTGCTGCGGAAGGTGGGCCGGCGCGTCCAGCTCACGGCGCAGGCGGAGATCCTGGTGGCCCACACCGCCGAGATCCTGGAGACGCTCGAGCGGGCCGAGGCGGACATGTCCGCGTCCCTGACCACCGTCACGGGAACCGTGAAGCTGGCCGTGTTCCAGTCTGCTGCGCTGGCCCTGCTGCCGGAAATGCTCACGGCCATGGTCCGGGACTATCCGGAGGTGCGGATAGAAATGACACAGCGCGAGCCCGAGACAGCCCTCTACGAGACGTGGGCGCGCGACTTTGACTTGGTGGTGGCCGAACAGTATCCGGGCCATGCCGCGCCGCGCCACCCCGAGCTGGACCGGGTGGTGCTCACCACGGACGCGATCCGCCTGGCGGTCCCCTCCCCCGGGGCCGCCGGCACGGTTTCCCATCTGCGCGGCGGGCCGATCCTGCACATCGAGGACACGGCCGGGCTGCCGTGGGTCATGGAACCGCGCGGGGCGGCGTCGCGGCACTGGGCCGAGCAGGCGTGCCGCCAGGCCGGTTTTGAACCCGACGTGCGTTTTGAAACGGCCGACCTTCAGGCCCAGGTCCGCCTCATCGAGTCCGGCAATGCCGTGGCCCTGATGCCGGACTTGATGTGGACCGGGCGGACGCCCGCAGTGACCCTCATCGAGCTGCCGGGACACCCGCACCGCACGGTGTTCACCTCGGCGCGCCGTGCCAGCCGCAGCCGCCCGGCCATTTTGGCCTGCCGGGAAATCCTGGAGCAGGCAGCCCGTGGCATTTCCGGGGATGCGCCGCCGCCGCCATCTTGAGTACGACGCCGGATGCTTAAGCATCCACCTCCCGGTCCTCCATGGGACCATGGAAGCATGACCGCCACCGCCACGCACCCCGGACCTTCACTGGTCTGGGACGCCGGCGGTCCATACAACCTGCACCAGACTCTGGGCATCATTGGCCGCGGACCGGCCGACCGCACGGTGCGGCTCACCCCTGCCGCGGCGTGGCTGGCCTTCAACACCCCGGAGGGGCCGGCCACCCTCGGCATCAGCCAGCGCGGGGCCGAGCTGCACGCCCGCGCCTGGGGCCTTGGCGCCGAGCATGCGCTCACCGGCACCCCGGCCCTCCTCGGCTCGGACGACGACTGGTCCCACTTTGACTCCGCAGAGTTCCACGCAACCCTCCCCCGCCTCGCCCGGGAAGCGCGACGCCGGCACCCGGCAGTGCGCCTGCCCGCCACCGGGCGCGTGGTCGACTCCCTGGTGCCAGCCATCCTGGAACAGAAGGTCACCGCGCTGGAGGCCCACCGCGGCTACGCCGCCCTGGTGCGTAAGTTCGGAACCCCGGCCCCGGGCGCGGGCAGCCACCCGGACATCCCCCCGGACCTGATGGTCGCGCCCACCCCGCGACAATGGGCAAAAATCCCTTCCTGGGACTGGCACAAGGCGGGAGTCGGGCCGCAGCGTTCGGCGACGGTGCTGCGGGCGGTGGGTTCGGCGTCGGGCCTGGAACGGCTGGCCCAGCTGCCGCCGGCGGACGCGGCGTCGAAGATGCAAACCATTCCGGGAATCGGCGTGTGGACGGCGGCGGAGGTCACCCAGCGCACCCACGGCGACGCCGACCAGGTGGCCGTCGGCGACTACCACCTCGCGGCGTTCGTCGGCTGGGCGCTCGCCGGAAAACCCGTGGACGATTCCGGCATGCTGGAGCTTTTGGAACCCTGGCGCGGGCACCGGCAGCGCGTGGTTCGGATGCTGTACCTCAGCGGATTTCGCAAGCCCGCGTTCGGGCCGCGCATGACCATCCAGGACCATCGCGCGCACTGAACCCGCGGGAAGCGTTCACACGGCGGAATGACTTCCCGTCCCCACGCCCGCATCGCCTAGGCTGGTGGCATGAGCGACGTCATCAACCTCCAGGCCACCTTCATCCCGAACGAGGGCGAATTCTTCCGCGTGAAGCTCGCCCTCGAGATCGCCATCGAGCAGGTCGTTGAGGAGACCGGCTGCATCCGGTACGAGATCACTCAGGAGTCGGAGGAAAAGATTGTCCTGACCGAGCAGTGGGCCTCCGAGGAAGACCTCACCAGGCACAGCAAGGGCATTGCCGTGCAGGATCTCAACGAGTCCCTGAGCGCGCTGCTGGCCGAGCCAGTCAAGCTGGACCGCTCTTAAGCGCCGATGCTAGTCGGCTGACTTGCCGTCCGCGGCTCCGGCCTGCTGCTTGGCAACGGCGGAGTGGACCTCGGTCATGTCCAGGTCCTTGACGGCGGTGATGACCTTGTCCAGGTCGGTGCCGCTGAGCGCGCCGGGCTGGGCGAACACCAGCACTTTCTCGCGGAACGCCATCAGCGTGGGGATGGAGGTGATGTTGGCCTCGGCGGCGAGCTGCTGCTGCGCCTCGGTGTCGACCTTGCCGAACACGACGTCGTCGTGCTTGTCCGAGGCAGCCTCATAAGTGGGTGCAAAGCGCACGCACGGCTGGCACCAGGAAGCCCAAAAGTCCACGAACACGATGTCGTTGCTTTCGATGGTGGTGCCGAACGATTCGGTGGTGATTTCAACGGTAGCCATGCCTTCCACGGTACGTGACCGCGGGAAGGCATGGCTACTGGTTTCGCTCAGCGCGTGAGCGGGAATGTCGGTGTTAGACGCCCTCAGGCTCATGGGCGGCGAGGTACTTGCGCCCGCCAAAGATCACCGCGGCGCTGACCAGCACCATGGCGGCGGCCACCAGGAAGGTGATGGACGCGGAGGAGTGTTCGGCAATTTTTGCGGCCAGGAACGGCGCCAGGGCGCCGCCCATCCAGCGCACAAAGTTATAACCGGCACTCGCCACGGGACGCGGGGAATCGGAGACGGCCATGGCCATTTCGGTGAACAGCGTGTTGTTGATGCCCAGCAGCGCGCCGGAGACGATGGTCAGGACCACGATCACCGTCACCGAATGCCCGGCGGCCAGCGCCAGCCCGGCCAGCACCACCATCAGGCCAAGCAGCGACCCGGTAAGCGACTTCACCGGGCCGAAGCGGCGCTGCACAATCGGGGCCACGAACACGGAGAACACCGCTACAGCCACGCCCCAGCCAAAGAACACCGCACCGATGCCGTAGGCGTTGAAGCCCAGGATGAACGGCACAAACGCCAGGATGGTGAAGAAACCGTAGTTGTAAAACAGGGCGCTGCCGGCGGTGGTGCGCAGACCCTTGTGGCCCAGCGCCACCAGCGGGTCCCGCAGCCGGGTCTTCACCGCAGGAACGGGAGACTTCGGCAGCAGCACGACCACCAGGATGAAGGCCACCGCCATGGCCGTTGCGGTGCCGAAGAATGGCGCCCGCCACTGCCAGCCGCCCAGCAGCGCGCCCATGAGCGGGCCGAGCGACAGGCCCAGGCCCAGGGCCGCCTCATAGAGAATGATGGCGGTCGCGGCGCCACCCGAGGCCACGCCCACCATCACGGCCAGCGAGGTCGCCACGAACAGGGCGTTGCCCAGCCCCCAGCCGGCACGGAAACCGACCAGCGCGTCGACCGTGTTGGACAGGCCGGAGAGTGCGGAGAAGACCACGATGACGAACAGCCCGATCAGCAGTGTCTTCTTGCCCCCGATGCGGGAGGAGACAAATCCCGTGATCAGCATGGCAATGGCCGTCACCAGGAAGTAGCTGGTGAACAGCAGTGAGACCTGGCTCGGCGTGGCCTGCAGGTTTTTGGCGATGGCCGGCAGGATCGGGTCCACCAGGCCGATCCCCATGAACGCGAAGACGGCCGCAAAGGCAACGGCCCACACGGCCTTCGGCTGCTTGAGCATGGACCGTTTCTCGTCGACGAGGACGTCCTCGATTTCCTGGGCAGTGTTTTCTGCCATGTTGGCCTGCACGAGTTTCTCCTTACTAGGGTTCAAATTGCATGTACGACGGCGAGCCGCGCCCGCGCCGGGATCAGGACTTCAGCGCCGCATTGAGTTTGGCGATGGCGGGGATGGCGTCATTGATGGCCTGTTTTTCCCCGGCCGAGAGCGTTTCCAGGGCCGCCGCCATATTGGCGTTTCGCCGCCTGTTCGCTTCGATGAGCACCTTCCTGCCGGTCTCAGTGAGGTGGACCAGCACGGCCCGGGCGTCCGATTCATCAGGCATCCGCTGGACCAGCCCCGCAGCCTCAAGCTTGATGACCTGCTCCGTGGCGCTTGGCACACGGATCCCCGCGTACTTGGCGATGGCACTGACGCGCATCGGTTGGGCGGAGATCATGTTCAAGGTGCTGACCTGGTTGGTGCTCAGCTCGCCTTCAGCGTCGATCGACCGCGAAAGGTAGACAGCCTGGCGCAGGATGTCGCGGTAGCGGCCGGCCAGTTTCTCGAAATCTTCACTCATAGTTAGACAGCCTAACATTAGGCTGCCTAACAGTCAACGGGAAGCCTATGATGAGGCCATGGAATTGGCCACCGCGCGTCTGGTGCTGCGCGAATACACAACCTCCGACTTTGCCGCCGTCCACGCCTTTGCGTCGGACGCGCGGACGCTGGAATTTGTGGACTGGTGCCCCAACTCGGACCGGGATACCCGCGACTTCCTCGAATTCTGCCGCGCACGGGCCAGCGAGGTCCCGCGTACGAACCGCACTCTCGCCATAACGCTGGACAGCGAGGTCATCGGCTCCATCGGCCTGACGGTCAAGGCACGGGTGGGCAAGGACGGAGGCCGCGAAGCGGAAATCGGCTACACCCTCCACCCGGACCGGTGGGGCAAGGGCCATGCCACGGAGGCGGCCGTGGCGCTCGTTGACTTTGGGTTATCCCAGCTGCACCTCGCCCGCATCACGGCGACCTGCCGGCCCGAAAACACCGCGTCCGCCGGTGTGCTGCAAAAAATCGGCATGAGACAAGTGGGCCTGCTGAAGAACGACCGGCTGATCCGCGGCGCGTGGATGGACTCCCTGGTGTTTGCCATCGAGGCCGAAGCCAGCCCACCCCGTCCGCTCAACGGGCCTGCGGCGAATCGGCCCCTGAGAGACGGCCCGCTCCCGTGCGCGTCGATGAACACGGCCGGCGCGTGTGGGGGAAGGCCGCGGGCTTGGCCAATGGCCACCCGTGCCTGAGGCCCCCGGCAGGCGGCGGCATGGGCCGCCACCTCATCCACCCTCGAGGTGCCTTTCCGCCCGAGGGCGGCACTCCCCGCGGGGCCGGCCCGCAGCGGCCGTTAGACCTTGGACTTGCGGTATCCGGCGTTGCGCGCCGCCGACTCGGTCGTGAAGCAGATTTCGGGCGTGGTCTTGTTGTAGAACCTCTGACCCTTCAGGTGGTAGATCCTGCTCGGCGCGTTGCCCTTGATGGGCGCCCAGGCCGGGCAGTTCCACTTGCTGGCGGGCTTTGACGACGCCGGCTTCGGCGCCGGCGCCACCTTCACATACTTGGCACCGCTGGACGAAGCCTTCAGGGCCGCCTGCCCGGGAAGGCGCAGCGACCACTTTCCGGATACTGCGGCCGGGATCCCCAGTTTCACGTATCCGCGGGCATTGCTGCGGACCGTGCGGAAGGCCTTGTTGGGCGCCGAACCGTCGGGATCAAAATAGACGGTTGCCGTGACCGTTCCAGTGTTCGCCCAACGGTTTCCCGCGAGTTTTTGGGCCTGTGCCGAAAGGGTGATGGTCTTCCCCTTGACAACGCTGGCGGGGCCGGCGGCAAAGGCGGACACGCGGCTGTTGCCGGCTGTCGCCGCCTCTGCCTGGGCCGGCACTGCTAGGGCTGGGGCCAGGACCGCCAGGGTGGCGGCGGCAATCAACATGAAACGGCGCAGGGCAAGCCGGCCGGCGCGGACAGAGGTGTTCAAGTGCTCCCCCAAGGAGTCGGCCGACGATCTCGGCAAAAGGAATTGGCGCCTTATTCTAACCGGGCGTCAGTCGACAGGGCCGATCATCGAGACAAACTCGCGGGCGTCGCCGTCGGATACGTCTGCGTGGCCGCGCAGCAGGCGGGCTGCGCCGTCAAGGTCCCCGGACAGCGCCAGGGAACGGATGCGGCCAAAAATTTCCTCGTTCAGGCGCGTGCTGGCCACCTCCCGGACCTCGTCGCCGCGCGAAACGATGGCGCGGTAGCGGTAGGTCCCGGCAGCCACGGCAGGCTTCGGCGCGACGGGTTCGGGGCCTGCAGTCGCCGGTTCGGCCGGCTCCGCCCCAGCCGGCTCCGCCCCAGCCGGCTTCGGCACAGCCGACTCCGGGCCAGGCTCAAGGATGTCCTCATCTGCGAAGGGCTGCCCGTCGGCAACGGGGTCCGGTGATGGCTGCGGGAATTCGGCCAGGGCGGCCACGGCTGCCGCGGCTTGGCCAAGGCTGGAACGCGTGGCCTTCCGGTAGGCCTGGACCGCGTTGAGGACCTGTTGCCGGGCAATGAGTGAATACACGGCCCGGTGTGCCTCCGGCGTCAACCTGGCGCTGGCCTCCTCCGCCATCTCGCGGGTGGCTCGGGGCCGGCGCGGCGTGGGCTTCGCGGTCCGGGGCCGCGGGCCTTCGGCGTCCTGAAGGGCACGGCCCTTGCGGCCCATGAACCGCGAGGCCACGACCACGGCAATGACAATGACCAGCACAATGGCCAGGGGCACAAGGTATTCCATGCCCTAACTGTAGTTGCCCGGCCCTTTGCGCGGGCCCTTGTTAACAACGGAAGCCCGGAACGCCGTTGTGCGGCATTCCGGGCTTCCGTTGTGGTGGCAGATACTGGATTCGAACCAGTGAAGGCGTTGCCAGCTGATTTACAGTCAGCCCCCTTTGGCCACTCGGGTAATCTGCCATGGCCTGCCAGGTGTAGATATCCCACCTGGCTTTTCGCCCCCATCAAGTGGGAGCAGTAAAACAATACAAGGTATTCGGCCAAGAATCGAATCGGACTTTGGCAGCGGCCACGGCGGCCGCGTCATTAGGCCTGGGTGCCGGCCTGGATGCGGCGGACCAACTGTTTTTCAAGGAACGCGGCCTGTTCGGGCGTGACCTGCCGCAGTGCCACCGCGCGGGCCATGTCGGCCTGCACGCCCGCAATGCGCGACGACGCCGAGTTAACCGGTGAGGCCAGGATGGCCGCGGGATCCTGGCTGACAACCGGCCCGGACAGGGCCGTCACGGCCGCCAGCGTTGCCGCCGCCATGGCCGTTCCCACCGCAACTTTCATGCCCGGTCGGGACTTGGCCGGGGCGGCACTGCCTTGCATCGGGGCCACGGCGGGTGGCGCGGCAGGGACGGGGTCCGGTTCCGGCGTCGTGCCTGGGGTTTGTCGCACTGGGTCCTCCTGAAGTCACGGTCTCAACACGTACAACGATGCGGGGGGCAGATGTGCTCCCGCCACGCGTCCGCTTGGAGCGAACTGTGAAGGGCCCGGGGCAGCCGGCTGGACGCACCCTTTTGCCCCTATCGTCTACGCTAGAAGGCAAATCAACCGGCGCTTTTTCATGCACGTGGAGGAATCATGGCAAGTGAGTCAACGTTTGACGTCGTCAGCAAGGTGGACAAGCAGGAAGTCGCCAACGCGCTGAACCAGGCCCAGAAGGAAGTGGCCCAGCGCTACGACTTCAAGGGTGTGGGGGCCGAGATCGACTTCAGCGGCGAGAAGATCCTGCTCAAGGCAAACTCTGAAGAGCGCGTCATGGCTGTCATGGACGTCTTTGAGTCGAAGCTGATCAAGCGCGGCATTTCGCTGAAGTCGCTCGACGCCGGCGAACCGTACGCGTCCGGCAAGGAGTACCGGCTGGAGGCCTCCATCAAGGAAGGCATCGCCCAGGACGTGGCCAAGAAGATCAACAAGCTGATCCGCGACGAGGGCCCCAAGGGTGTGAAGTCCACCATCCAGGGGGATGAACTGCGTGTGAGCTCCAAGAGCCGCGACGACCTGCAATCCGTCATGGCCCTGCTGCGCAAGTTTGAGGACGCGGACCTGCAATTCGTCAACATGCGCTGACCGTGGACCGGTACGCCGGGGCACTTGTGGGGCCGCCCCGGCGGGCATAGGCTCGTGACTTATCCTGATCTTCCACTTCACTTTGTAAGGAGCAGCCATGACTGAAATCCCCGCAGGTGCACCATGCTGGATTGACCTGATGACCTCGGATCCGGCCAAGGCCAAGGAGTTCTACACCGCCCTGTTCGGCTGGACCTATGAGGTGGGGGACGAAGAAAAGTACGGCGGCTACACCACGGCGTTCAAGGACGGCAAGTCCGTGGCCGGTTTGATGCAGAGCGACCAGGACGACGCCGGGTACCCGGACATGTGGTCCACGTACCTTCGCGTCGGGGACATTGACGCGACGGTTGCCGCGGCGACCGCGGCGGGCGGCGTCACCTACATGGCGCCCATGGACGTCCCCGAGCAGGGCAAGATGGCCATGCTGGGCGATCCCGGCGGCGCATCCGTGGGCGTGTGGGAATTTGGCGGACACACCGGCTTCCAGGCGCACGCCGTCGACGGCGCGGCGAGCTGGCACGAGCTCTGGACCAAGGACTACCCGGGCGCCCTCAAGTTCTACCAGGACGTCTTCGGCTGGAAGACCGCCGTCATGAGCGACACTGCGGAGTTCAAGTACTCCACGGTGGGCGAGGGCCAGGACGCCGTGGCCGGCGTCCTGGACGCCACGAACGACCTCCCCGGGCACCTCCCCTCCACGTGGCAGGTCTACTTCCAGGTGGCCGACGCCGATGCCTCGGTTGCGACGGCACTCTCCCTGGGCGCCACCGTGATCCAGGCCGCCGAGGATACGCCGTTTGGCCGCCTGGCCGGGCTGACCGACCCCACCGGGGCCATGTTCAAGATCATCCAGCCGCCGGCACGATAGTCCGCCGGACCAACTCCGGATTGCCCGGAGTCAGATACCGGGCTCCACGAGCCCGGTATCGTAGGCGAGCACCACCATCTGCACCCGGTCCCGCAGGTCCAGCTTGCCCAGAATCTTGCTCACGTGCGTCTTCACGGTCTGCTGGGCGATGAAGAGCTCCGCGGCGATTTCGTGGTTGGAGAGCCCGCGTCCCACCAGCGTCATGACTTCCAGTTCGCGCTCAGTCAGCCCGTCAAGCCGGTCCCGTGACAATGCGGGGCGGGCCGTGGACTCCGCGAACCGCTCAATCAGCCGCTTGGTCACGGATGGCGCCAACAAGGCCTCTCCGCCGGCCACGATCCGCACGGCCGCCACGAGTTCGTCGGCGAGCGCATCCTTGAACAGGAAGCCGCTGGCGCCGATCCGCAGGGCGTCGTAGACGTAGTCGTCCACGTCGAAGGTGGTCAGCATCAGCACGTGCACCGGTTCTGCCCCGCCAGCCCGGACCAGAATGCGCCGGGCGGCCTCCAGCCCGTCCATGACTGGCATGCGCACGTCCATGAGCACTACGTCCGGATGGCATGCAGCGGCCAGTTCCACCGCCACGGCACCGTTCTCCGCCTGGCCCACCACCTCTATGTCCGTTTGTGCGCCCAGCAGGGCCGCGAATCCTTGCCGGACCATGGCCTGGTCGTCCGCGACCAAAACGCGGATGCTCATGCGATGGCCTGCCCGTCCCGTGTTCCGCCCGCGGCGCCCTTGGCCACGCTGATCAGCGGCAGGGAGGCCACCACGGAGAAGCCACCTTCCGGCGTCGGCGCGCAGAACACCGAGCCCCCGACAATCGTTGCCCGTTCATGCATGCCGATCAGGCCCTGGCCCACATGCGATCCGCGGTCCAGTTGGGCCATGACGGCGCCAACGGCCGACGCCGAGTTGACCACCGAGACCTCCAGCCTGCCCGCCGCCGTGCTGAAGCCGATCTCGACGTCGGCCCCGGGGGCGTGGCGGACCACGTTGCTGAGCGCCTCCTGGACAATCCGATAGGCGGTCAGGGCGATCACTTCCCCCACCGCGTCGAGATCGACGCCGGACAGCTCGGGTTCCCGCACCTGCACCCCCGCCGTACGCGCCGAGGCCAACAGTCCCGGGAGGTCGTCGAAGCCCGGCTGGGGCGCCGTTTCGCGGCCCGAGCCGGAATCGCGCAGCGAGCCAAGCATGCTGCGCATTTCCGCCATGGCGCGGCGGGAGTTGTCCGCGATGTCCTCAAATTCCTGCTTGAGCTCGTCGTTGAGTCCGGCATGCCGGTAGGCGGCGGTGGTCGCCTGGACCACCACCACGGACATGCCATGGGCCACCACGTCGTGAAGCTCGCGAGCAATGCGGGTGCGTTCCTCGGCAAGCCGCCGGAGCGACTGTTCCTCGGCGCTGACGGTCCGTTCGGCGGCCAGTTCAGCGCGCAGGTGCTGCCATTGCTGGGCCACGACGGAGGCAACCATCAGTCCCCCGGACACCGCGGCAAAGACGACCACATTGATTTGCGCGCCCTGGGTCTGTCCATGCGGCATGGTCAGGTAGTTGTCGATGACTCCGACGCCCACGCTCAACAGCCACCCCGCCGCCGGGACCATCCAATGGCTGCGCAGTCCCGCGACGCAAATGACCAGCACCTGCGTGACCATGGCCACGACGCTGAAGGGCATGGGGGCCGCCCCCTGGGGGGTCGACACGAGCGGCATGACCACCATCGGAACCAGCGACACCAGCATGCCGGCCACCGGCCGGGCCGCGGTCAGCCCCAGGGAGGCGGCGTGCAGGATGGCCATGCCCAGCCCAAAGGGCAGCACCATCTGGTACAGGATCATGTTCAGCGGCGCCCCGACCGCCAACAGGGCAATGCACACGGCGGCCGTGCCCAGCCATACCCAGCTGATCCGCTTGAGCCGCCAGAGACTGGCGGTGCTGAACGCGCCCTGACCGCCGGCCACAGACGCCCCCACGCCGCCGGCTGCCGGACGGGCGGCGCCGCGGTTAGCGCTGGGCATCTTCGGTGCGGGTTCCGCCCGCGTCAAGCTCCGCCGTCGGGCCGTCAAAGTCGGTGCCGCCCACGCCGCCGGCTGGGGTGCCGCGCCAGTCCAGGACCTTCCAACCGCCCGGTGCGCTGCCGGTGCCGGGTTCGCCTTCCAGGGTGACGATTCCGGTGTTGGAGAGCTCGTGGTACCTCGTGTCCGACCAGTCAATGTTGGTGGCCCGGTGCCCGGCCCAGAAGCGGATCATGGCGCCGTGGCTGACCATCGCGACGGCACCGCCACCCTTGCCGGCGGCGGCTTCATCCACCACGTCGTCAAAGCGTTCAAGCACCTCCAGGCCCGTGTCCGCTCCGGGCATCCGCACCGAAAGGTCGCCACCCAGCCAGGACTTGACGGTTTCCAGGTAGGCCATGACGGATTCGGCGTCGCCCTTCATTTCCAGGGAGCCGGCGCTGATCTCGCGGAGCCCGGAACGTACCACCGGTTCCAGGGCACGGTCCGCGGCGAGCGGAGCCGCGGTCAGGGCCGTGCGGGTCAGGTTGGAAATGTAGAGCCCGTTGATCCTTTCCCCGCGCAGCGCCGCGGGGACGGCCGCGGCCTGCTCCATTCCCACAGAGGTCAGCCCGGGACCCGGAATCGCCGTGTCGAGCAGGCTCAGGACGTTGTTGGGCGTCTGCCCGTGTCGAATCAGGATCAATCGCATGATCCCATTCTGTCCTACCAGGCTGGACATCCGGTGGCTCCGGGCCCGGCGCCTGGGCACTCAGCTGCTGAGCGGACGCCCGGCCATCCTTTCGAGACGGGCAATGCGGTCAGACATCGGCGGGTGCGTGGAGAAAAGCTTGCGGGCCCCGCCGTTGCGGAACGGGTTGGCGATCATGAGGTGGCTGGCATTGACCAGGTTCTGTTCCTCCGGCAGCGGCGCCTGCTGCACCCCGGTTTCAAGCTTGCGCAGCGCCGAGGCAAGCGCCAGGGGGTCGTCGGTCAGCCGCGAACCATCCTCGTCGGCGTCGTACTCCCGCGTCCGGCTGATGGCCAGCTGGATCATGGACGCGGCCATGGGGGCCAGCAGGGCCATGGCGATCATGGCAATGGGGTTGGCGTTGCGGCGGTCGCCACCGCCAAAGAACAGCATCATCTGGGCTACGGAGGTGATGACACCGGCCACGGCCGCAGCCACGGAAGAAGTGAGAATGTCACGGTTGTACACGTGCATGAGTTCGTGGCCCAGGACGCCGCGCAGCTCACGCTCATCGAGCAGGTTGAGGATGCCTTCGGTGCAACAGACGGCGGCGTTTTTGGGGTTGCGTCCCGTCGCAAACGCGTTGGGCGCCTGGGTGGGCGAGACAAAGATCGCGGGCATGGGCTGGTTGGCCTTGACCGAGAGCTCGCGGACAATGCGGTAAATGCCGGGCGCCTGCTCCTCCGTGACGGGGTAGGCCTGCATGGACCGGATGGCGATCTTGCCGCTGTTCCAATAGCCGTAGGCCGTGGTGGCGAGGCCGATCAGCGCAAAGATCCACAGCGGGGCGGCGCTGCGCATGCCTCCGGCAACCAGCGCCCCAATGCCGAGCAGGACCGCCCAGAGCACGCCAAAAAGCGCTGCGGTCTTCAGTCCGTTGAAATGGCTGTGCACGTGCCTGTCCTTCCCTTGACTTCCTACATCACATAAAACGAGCCGGACGGGACGGTTGTTCCCGCCTCAGGGATCGGGGTGGCGGGCGTCATAGTGGATAAAGCCGCGCTGCCACGCCGCCAGCCCCCAGACTGCGGCAATGCACAACAGCCCGCCCGCCACGGCGGCCCATCCCTCCCCCAGCCACTGCCCCGTCGATCCGGAGAAGACGTCGCCCAGGCGGGGACCGCCCGTCACCACCACCACAAAGATGCCCTGCAGCCGGCCCCGCAGGTGGTCCGGGGTGGCCGACTGCAGGATGGTGGAACGGAACACGGAACTGATGGAATCGGCGACGCCAGCCACCACCAAGGCGGCCACGGCACCGACAATCCACGGCGACACGGCGCCGTCGGGCGCGTGGCCGCCCGCCAGGACCGCACCGCCCAGGCCTGCGATCGCGGCGCCCCACACGGTGATGGACCAGACCACCGCCAGGCCCTGGCTGCGCACGCCGCCCAGCGGACCGGAAAACAGTGCGGCCAGGAAGGAGCCGGCGGCTATGGAGGCCAACAGCACGCCCGCCGTCTGCTGCCCGCCGCCCAGCCAGACCGCGCCGATGGCCGGAAGGAGCGCGCGGGGCAGCGCGAACACCATGGCACACATGTCGACCAGGAACGTCATGCGCACGTTGTGCCGGGTGCCCAGGAACCGGAAGCCCTCCAGCACCGACGTGAATCCGGCGCGCTGAACGGAGCCGGTCTCGCCCGGCAAGGGCGGCAGCGCCGGCAGCTTGAACAACGCCCACAGCGACGCCGAAAACGAAAGCACGTCCACGGTGTAGGTCCAACCGTAGCCCACGTTGGCCACCAGGATCCCGGCCATCAGTGGACCGATCGTGGTGCCCAGGCCCATGACGATCATGCTCAGCGCATTTGCCGCCGGCAGCAGTTCCAGCCGCACCAGCCTCGGCACGATGGCGCTGCGGGCCGAGCCGTTGACCCCGGCCGCAGCGGACTGGACGGCGATCAACCCGTACAGGATCCAGACATTGCCCAGCCCCAGCCACGCCTGCGTGGCGATGCCGATGGTCACCAGCCACAAGACCGCGGAGGACAGCAGGGCCACCCGGCGGCGGTCGTGCGCGTCGGCAATGGATCCGCCGTACAGGCCGGCAAACACGAGGGGTACCAGCGCCACCAGGCCCAGCATCCCCACGGCCAGGGTGGAGCGGGTGAGGTCGTACACCTCCAGGCTGACGGCCACCACCGTCAATTGCGTGCCGATCGAGGAAAGTCCGTTGCCCAGCCACAGCCGCCGAAACGCGGGGCTTTCCTTCAGCGGGGTCACGTCGGCAAGGAGTTTTGGCACGGAAACAGCCTAGCCCCGGCACGGGCCCGGCCCGGCTTTGTGGGCGGCGCCCGGCTTTGTGGGCGGCGCCCGGCTGGACCTGCCCCTGGGCCCTGTGAGTCCTGCCGTGGGAAATGTGGCGGCCGGTCGCCTACTGTGGAGAAATGACATCCACTCCCTCCCTCAACGATGACCAGGCGGCCAAGGTCGTCGCCCTCGCCATGGACCTGGCCCGCGAGGGCCGCACCGCCGACCTTGCGGAGTTCCTCGACCACGGACTGGACGTGGATGTCCAGGACACCGGCGGAAACACCCTGCTGATGCTGGCGGCCTACAACGGCCGCCCCGACACCGTGAAGATGCTGCTCGGCCGCGGCGCCAGCCCCAACATCCGCAACGGCCGCGACCAGGCGCCCGTCGCCGGCGCGCTGTTCAAGGGCGAGGAGGCAGTGGTGTCCCTGCTCGTGGCTGCCGGTGCCGACCTCGACGCCGGCACCCCCACCGCGCGGGCGGCTGCGGCCCTGTTTGGCCGCGGGCACCTGCTTGGCTGACGGAAACAAAAACTGCCCGGCACCGGCCACAAGGGCCGGTACCGGGCAGTTGGCAATTTCTAGACGGAGTCCGAGTTGACGTCCGTGCCGGAAATCGCCGATGCCGCCAAGGCTTCGATGGCCTTGCGCACACCCTCGCCGTAGGCGGGGTCCGCCTGCGTGCAGTTGTAGATGTGGCGTTCGATGGTCGCCTGCGAGGCGCCGTCGATGGCGCGGGCCGTGTTCTCGAACAGCACCTGGCGCTGTTCTTCGGTCATCTTCTCGCGGAACAGGATGCCGGGCTGCTCAAAGTAGTTGGCATCGTCTTCGCGGTAGTTGAAGCGGTCGGCCACGGCGCCGACGGCGTGCGCCGGCTCGGCGTAGGCAGACTGCTGGCTCCAGCGGCTGTAGGAGTTCGGCTCGATGCTGGGCGTGCGGCCCTGGTTGCCGTCGACGCGCATGGCACCGTCGCGGTGGTAGGAGTTGACCGGGTTCTTCGGGGCGTTCACCGGGATCTGGTGGTGGTTCACTCCGAGGCGGTAGCGCTGGGCGTCACCGTAGGAGAACAGGCGGCCCTGCAGCATGCGGTCCGGGGAGTAGCTGATGCCCGGCACCACGTTGGCGGGGGAGAATGCTGCCTGCTCGACGTCGGCAAAGTAGTTCTCAGCGTTGCGGTTCAGTTCCCACTCGCCCACCTCAATCAACGGGTAGTCCTTCTTGGACCAGACCTTGGTGAGGTCGAACGGGTGGTACTTGTAGGTCTCGGCGTCGGCCTCGGGCATGACCTGGATCATGAGCTTCCACTTCGGGAAGTCGCCGTTCTCGATCGAGTCGAAGAGGTCGCGCTGGTGGGACTCGCGGTCGCCGCCAACGAGCGCGGTGGCTTCCTCGTCCGTGAGGTTCTTGATGCCCTGCTGCGTCCGGTGGTGGAACTTGACCCAGAAGCGCTCGCCCTCGGCGTTGATCAGCGAGTAGGTGTGCGAGCCGAAGCCGTGCATGTGGCGGTACGAGGCCGGGATGCCCCGGTCCGACATGACGATCGTGACCTGGTGCAGCGACTCGGGCAGGTTGGTCCAGAAGTCCCAGTTGTTCTCGGCGCTGCGCAGGTTGGTGCGCGGGTCACGCTTCACTGCGTGGTTCAGGTCGGGGAACTTCAGCGGGTCGCGGAAGAAGAACACGGGGGTGTTGTTGCCCACCAGGTCCCAGTTGCCTTCCTCGGTGTAGAACTTCACGGCGAAGCCGCGGATGTCGCGTTCGGCGTCGGCGGCGCCGCGTTCGCCGGCCACGGTCGAGAAGCGGGCAAACATGTCCGTCTTCTTGCCCACCTCGGAGAACACCTTGGCGCTGGTGTACTTGGAGATGTCGTTGGTGATGGTCAGGGTGCCGAAGGCGCCGGAGCCCTTGGCGTGCATGCGGCGCTCCGGAATGACCTCGCGGTCAAAGTGGGCCATCTTCTCCAGGAACCAGGCATCCTGGAGAAGCATGGGGCCGCGGGGACCGGCCGTCAGGCTGTCCTGGTTGTTGGCGACGGGCGCCCCGGCGACGGTGGTCAGCGGCAGAGTGTTGTCGTTAGCCATGAAAGTATTTCGCTCCTAGGTGTTTTGTGTTTCCAGGGTCTTTTTGGCGGTGCAGGCCGGGCACGTTCCCCAATAAATGACCTCGGCTTCGTCAATCGTGAAGCCGTGGTCGTCGGAGGCATGCAGGCACGGAGCCTCACCAACGGCACAGTCGACGTCGGCTATGTCGCCGCAGCTCCGGCACACCACGTGGTGGTGGTTGTCGCCCACGCGGGCTTCGAACCGTGCCGGCGAACCGGACGGCTCGATCCTGCGGAGCAGTCCGGCGTCGGCCAAGGCTGACAGCACGTCGTAGACGGCCTGCTTGGAAACGCTGCCCAGCACCTGCCTGGCGGCGCCAATGATGGTGTCGGCGTCCGCATGCGGATGGGCGCGCACTGCTTGGAGGACGGCCAGGCGCGGTCGCGTCACGCGCAGCGCAGCTGCCCGCAGCATCTCCCCAGGTTCCTGAACGTCGACCATGTGCCCCAGCCTGTCATGCTTTTTGGACTGAGTCCAGTTAAAAGTATGGCGCGTCCTCCACAGGGGCATCCGGACCCCCAGCCGTCCCCAGCATCGAGCCTCCCCCTGTTGCGTGCCGGGCGGTGTCCGTAGGCTCGCTTTCATGGATACTTTTACCGGCATCCCCGCCGCAGCCAGCGCCTTCTACGCCGAACTTGAGAACAACAACAACCGCGACTGGTGGCTGGCGCACAAGGACGCCTACGACGCCGTGGTGCGGCTGCCGCTGGAAGCCCTCCTTGCGGAGCTCGCCCCGGTCTTCGGTCCGGCCAAGCTGTTCCGCCCCTACCGGGACGTGCGCTTTTCACTGGACAAATCCCCCTACAAGACGGCGCAGGGCGCGTTTGTCTCCAACCACGAGGGGGTTGGCTTCTACCTCCAGGTGAGCGCCGACGGCCTGCTGGTGGGCGGCGGCTTCCACTCCAGCTCCCCGGCGCACCTGGCCCGCTACCGCTCGGCCGTGGATGCGCCTGCCAGCGGCGAGGCGCTCGCACGAGTGACCGGCACACTGTCCAAATCCGGGTTTTCGGTCGAGGGGCAGCGGCTCAAGACGGTTCCGCGCGGCTTTCCCCGCGGCCACCCGCGCGCGGAACTGCTCAAGCACAAGACGCTCAGCGCCTCACGGCAGCTGGGGCTGCCGGAGTGGCTCGACACCGGCCGCGCCCGCGATGAGGTGGCCAGGCACTGGGAGCAGCTGCGCCCGCTCGTCGATTGGGTGATCCGGTACGCGGCTCCTTGACGGCGGCGGCCTTTGGGGCCTCATTTACGCGACCAACGAAAACTCCGTGACCTAAGGAAACTCCGGGTCCGCCCCTCGCAGCCCGGTCTCAGGCCAGGTGCTTGAGATAGTGGCGCATCGGGGCGTGGCGGATCCAGACCGGCGTGATGCGGACCAGGATCGATGCCATGGCGCAGATCCCCCGCAGCAGACGGTCCTTGGGCGGGGACCAGGGGAATCCGTACAGTTCCCGGACGGAAGGGGGAAGGAGGCCCACTGTCAGGAAGCGGGCCAGGGGCATCAGCAGCTTGATCCACGGCGGCGCATTGTCGGCTGAGAGCAGTTCCCGCGCGACCCGGCGGATGGAGTCATCCACGTCCAGACCGCGAAGGCTTTCGTTCCAGTAGTTGCAGAAGTCGGCCCGGGTGGCCGGCCACAGGCGCCCGGGCATGCCGAGGGCGGTGCCCAGCACCGCATAATCCTGGTACACAGCGTCGGCGATGCCCGGCGCCAAGGCCGGGAACACGGCGTCGTACATATGCATGGCCGATTCATACAGCGTGGCGGCCACCCACAGCTGAAGTGCGGGATCCCCGGCGTCGTAGGCCGGATGCCGCGGGCCGGGGCCGCCCTTGACGGGCAGGTGCGCGCGCTGGACGCGCGCCTTTACCAGCCTCTGCTGCGCGGGTGTCCCGTTGGTCAGGGCGTACACGTAGCTCAGCGTGGCGTGGAGGCGGCGGAGCGGATCGGCCGCAAAATTCGAATGCCGGGCAACGCCGCGGCCCACCGCGGGATTGGCCAACTGCAGGAGGATGGCCCTCCCGGCGCCCGCCAGGAGCACGGACTCCGGCGCCACGTCCGCCATCCCTGCCACTGGCCGGCGCCGGGTCATGGCTAGCCGCGCAGCCCGGCGGGCACGGCCGCCGCGGGACCGGCGGCCTCTTCACGGCGCAGGCGGGAATTCCAGTGGCCGTAGGAGAAGTAAAAGACCAGGCCGGCCGCCACCCAAACGGCGAAGAAGACCCACGTCATGGTGGCGAGGTTGAACATCAGGTAGATGCAGAGGAGCGCCGAGACGACTGGCAGGACCGGGCCGAGCGGGACGCGGAAGGACGGCTTCAGGTCGGGCCTCTTGTGGCGCAGCACGAGGATGCCGACGCTGACCATGACAAACGCGCTCAAGGTGCCGATGTTGATCATCTCGCTGAGCACCTCCACGGGGGTGAACCCGGCCAGGACAGCCACCACGGCACCGCACAGAATCTGCGTGCGGCCCGGGGTGCCGTGCTTGTCCGAGGTCCGACTCAGGGCACGGGGCAGCATGCCGTCGCGGCTCATGGCCATGCTGACGCGCGCCAGGCCCATGAGCAGCACCATGATGACCGTGGTCAGCCCGATCAGCGAGCCCAGGGAAATGATGACTACGGCCCAGTCCGCCCCCACCAGGTGGAAGGCGGTGGCCAGGGAGGGCTCGGCCTGTGCGGCCAGGTCCTTGTAGGACACCATGCCGGTGACCACCAGCGTCACCAGGATGTACAGGACAGTCACGACGCCCAGGCCGGCAAAGATGCCACGCGGCAGCGTCTTGGCAGGGTTTTTGACTTCCTCGGCGCTGGTGGCCACCACGTCGAAGCCGATGAACGCGAAGAACACCAGCGCCGCGCCGGAAATGATGCCGGTGAAACCGTACATGGCAGGCGTGGCGCCGGTGAGGAAGGACAGGAACGGCTGGGTGGTCCAGGACGAACCCGAGGCCGGCGCCGGCACGGAGTTGGGAACGAACGGGGCGAAGTTGGCGGCCTTGACGAAGAAGAAGCCCACCACGATCACGAACAACACGATCGCGATCTTGATCATCGTGAACACGTTGTTGATCCGGGCGGACAGCTTGGTTCCGAGCACCAGGACCACGGTGAAGGCGGCCACCACCACCAGCGGGCCCCAGTACACCGTGGCACCGAGTACGGAGAAGTTGGACGGAATGTTGATGTGGACGGCTTCGAGGAAGTTGCTCAGGTAGACGCCCCAATACTTCGCAATGACGGAAGCCGCCATGAGCAGTTCCAGGATAAGGTTCCATCCGATGATCCAGGCCAGCAGCTCGCCCATGGTGGCGTAGGTGAAGACGTAGGCGCTGCCCGTGACGGGGATGGCGGTGGCGAACTCGGCGTAGCACATGACGGCCAGGGCGCAGGTGACCGCCGCCAGCACAAAGGAAATGGTGACGGCAGGGCCGGCGTAGCTGGCGGCGGCCTTGGCGCCCACGGAGAAGATGCCGGCACCGACGGCCACGGCGACGCCCATGATCATCAGGTCCCAGGTGTTCAGGCTCCGTTTCAGGGTGCGCCCGGGTTCGGCTGCGTCGGCAAGGGAATGTTCAATGGATTTGGTGCGGAACAAGTTCATGGAAATCGCTTAATCTTCAGGTATTTTCAACCACTCGACTTTACCGAAGCCCTATCAGAGCATGCACATTCCGGATACCTATTCTCACTATTTGAGACGCTGGTCGTGCGCGCGGCGTTATTTCTTGGAAATGTTGACCATCTGCTCGCGGTCCACGACCTTGATGCGCTCGCGGGCCACGTCCAGGCCGCCGTCGGCCACGTAGCTGGCGCCCAGATGCTGTTCGTGGGCGTCGAGCTTGTTCCAGCCTTCCCACGTCGTGTAATCCACCCCGCGTGATTCGAGCAGCTCCACGATCTCCTGCTCGCCGGGATGTTCGGCCGCAGGCAGGCCCGCGCGGTCCTCCAGGAGGCAGCCGACGGTCTCCAGCGCGTCGCCCTTGGTGCTGCCGATCAGGCCCACCGGTCCACGTTTGATCCAGCCCGTCGCATACAGGCCCGGCACGGGGGTGCCGTCGTGACCCAGGACACGGCCGCCGTCGTTGGGGATGACGCCGCGCCGGGTGTCGAAGCCCACTTCGGGCAGCTCGGAGCCAAAGTAGCCCACGGCCCGGTAGACCGCCTGGACGGGGTAATCGATGAACTCGCCGGTGCCGCGGGCATTGCCCGTGCCGTCGAGTTCATTGCGTTCAAACCTGATGCCGGAGACCCGGCCGTCCGTGCCCAGGATTTCCACGGGGGTGTGCAGGAAGTGGAGGTGGAGGCGGCGCGACGCCGGAACCCGGGTCTCGTCATGCTCCTCGGCCAACCAGTTGGTGAAGGTCTTCACGATGGTCTTGACCTGGTTGTTGGTCCTGATGGCGGCGTCGGAGGCCTCGTCGAAATCAAAGTCCTCGTCATAAAGGACAATGTCCACGTCGCGCGAGTGGGAAAGTTCGCGCAGTTCCAGTGGGGTGAACTTCACCTGCGCGGGGCCGCGGCGGCCAAAAATGTGGACGTCCGTCACGGGCGATGACTTCAGCCCCTGATAAACGTTGTCCGGGATCTCGGTGACCAGCAGGTCGTCCGCGTGCTTCGAGAGGACGCGGGCAACATCCAGCGCCACGTTGCCGTTACCGATCACCGCGATTTCCTGGGCCGTCAGGGGCCATTCGCGCGGAACGTCCGGGTGTCCGTCATACCAGGAGACGAAGTCGGCGCCGCCGAAGGAACCCTCGAGCTCGATGCCCGGGACGTCCAGCTCCGCGTCCTTCACGGCCCCGGTGGCGAAAATGACGGCGTCGTAAAAGGAACGGATGTCGCTGAGCGAGAGGTCCCGGCCGTAAGTGACGTTGCCAAAGAAGCGGATGTCGCCGCGGTCCAGCACCCTGTGCAGGGCGTTGACGATGCCCTTGATGCGGGGGTGGTCTGGGGCCACCCCGTAGCGGATCAAGCCGTAGGGTGCCGGGTGCGACTCAAAAATGTCAATGCTGACTTCAACGTCCCCGCCAGCCACTTCCTGTGATTTGGTCAGGATGTCCGCCGCGTAGACCCCGGCCGGACCGGAGCCGACGATGGCGACGCGGAACGGGCGGGCGGTTGTCGAGTTAGACAAGTGGAAGTCCTTCCGAACTGTGGACCGCGGCACCAGGGGTGGCCGGGCCGCGGCGGGAACGCCAAGTGGGCGCTGCTTTCCCAGTCTAGGTGTCCGAGCCCGGGGCCGGTAAGGGGCGTCCGCGGAACGTGACCAACCACTCAGGCCCGGATGCGGTGCGCCGCATTTCAGTCCAGCCGCGCACCGGGTGGCCATGGAATATTGGTGCGGTCCGTGCTGTTGTTGGCCATGTGCCGATCAGCAAACCCTCCATAGTGCCAGCGTCCCCGACCACCGGGTCGCCGAACAGAAGCAAACCGCCGCGCCCGGCCCGGACCGAGACCGCCACGGGCATGCTCCTTGGGATCGGCGCCTACGGACTGTGGGGGCTGCTGCCGCTTTACTTCATTTGGCTCATCCCGGCGGGCAGCGTGGAAATCGTCGCCAACCGCGTTGTCTGGTCCGTCGTCTTCTGCGCCCTGGTCATCACCCTCACGCGCGGCTGGCCAAAGATCGGCGCGGCCGTGCGGGACCCGCGCATCCTCGGCCCGCTGGCGGTGGCGGGCGTCCTGATCGTCATCAACTGGTTGACCTACGTGTTCGCCGTGACTCATGGCAACGCCATCGAGGCGTCACTGGGCTACTTCATCAACCCGCTCGTCTCCGTGCTGCTGGGGGTCATCGTCCTGAAGGAAAAGCTGCGCCCCCTCCAATGGGCGGCCGTCGGCGTGGGGTTCGCTGCCGTCGTCGTGCTGACCTTCAGCTACGGAAAACTGCCGTGGGTTGCCCTGGTGCTGGCGTTCAGCTTCGGCCTGTACGGCTTTGTGAAGAACCGCGTGGGCGGCAAGGTGGACGCCCTCACCAGCCTGAGCGTGGAGACCGCAGTGCTCGCCCCGTTCGCGGCCGCCGCCATGGTGGTCCTCGCCGTGTTGGGGCAGGCCACGCTGACCGGGCTGGGCGCCGGACATTTCTGGCTCATGGCAGCCTCCGGCGTGGTCACCGCGGTCCCGCTGCTGTTCTTTGGCGCATCCGCCCGGCGCCTGCCCATGACGACCATCGGACTGCTGCAGTATGTGGCCCCGCTCTTGCAGTTTGTGGTGGCCACCGTCCTTCTGGGCGAGCACATGGGACTCGACCGCTGGATTGGTTTCGGCATCGTGTGGCTGGCACTGGTGATTCTGACGGCAGACTCCCTGGTCCGCTACCGGCACACCGCGCGCTTGCGCCGGGCAGCCGCCTGACGCCGGCAGTCCCAAGCGAAAGGTGCGCGCATATCCGTTGAGGCATTTGACCTGCTGGTGGTTGGCGGAGGCAAGGCGGGCAAGTCGCTCGCCATGGACTTGGCCGCCGCCGGGCAGCGCGTGGCCATGGTTGAGCGCGGCATGATCGGCGGCACCTGCATCAATGTCGCATGCCTTCCCACGAAGACACTGGTCAACAGTGCCCGGCTGCTCGCACTGGCCCGCCGAGCGGCCCCATTCGGCATCGACCTCTCCGGCACGCCCACCGTCGACATCGACCTGCTGCACGCTGTCCGGCACCAGTGTGGTGGTCAACACCGGGATGGTCCCGTTTGTCCGCAACCTTCCCGGGCTGTGCTCGGCGGAACCCCTGGCTGAGCGAAACCGAGGCCCTGCACGCCGGGTACAGCATCAGGATCGCGACGACGCCGGTCTCCGCCATCCCGCGCCCGGACCGTGGGCCAGCTGGACGGAATCTGGAAGGCCGTGGTGGAGCGCGGCACGGACAGGATCCTGGGCGCGGCCCTGCACGGCCACGAGTCCAGCGAGGTGATCGCCGTGCTCCAAATGGCCATGCTGGCCGACGTCCCTTACCAGCACCTCCGCGACGCGGTTTCCTGACCCGCTGGCCGAGCTTGTCCAGATTTCGACAAGCTCAACCAACGGCACACTTAGATGCCCTGCCGCACGTGGTCGCGCGGCACCACCACCATGGGCACCGGCAGGGCGCGCAGGATCTTGTTCGCCGTGGACCCGAGGAAGATCTTGTGGTTTTCGGCCAGGCGGCTGGATCCGACCACCACCAGTTCCCCCGACTTCCAGCCGATTCCGTCCACGGCTTCTTCAATGTTGCGCCCGTGCGCCAGGGTCACGGTGACCTTGTCTTCGGGGAGCTTTGAGGCGGCCTCCGCCAGCACGGTGTTCACGTGCTGCCGGGCAGGGCTGAGCGCGTGGTCAAGATTAAAATTTCCCTGTTCCAGCTGGTCGATTTCGACCAGGGAAACCAGGCGCAGCGGAACGTTGCGCCGCCCGGCTGCGGTGGTTCCGACGTCGAGCACGGCCTGCCAGCCCTCCCGGACACCGGTCATGACGGTCAGCCGGGTCAGCGCCTCCCGGCGGTTGTAGCCACGCGGCGCCAGTGCCACGGGGACGGGGGATGCGTGCAGCAACCCGTTGGCCACGGAGCCGACCGTGAACCGCTTGAACAGCCCGTTGCTGGCGGCCCCGACGACGATAAGGGCCGCATTGTCCTCCTTGGCCGCGTCGATCAGCCCGTGGACAAACGACTCGGCAGTGCGTGTTGAGTAAGTGGCGGAGACGCCGTCGGGCACCAGGCCCAGCGCCGCCTTTTCCTCGGAAGGACCGGCCTCCCTGCCGCCGTGCACCACGTTCACGAGGTGGAGTTGCGCGCCCTGCGTCTTTGCGATGACTCCGGCCAGGGCAATGGCGTCGGCGCCACGGTCGTCCGGACGGTATCCAACCACATATTTCATGCAATCAACCTTTCGATGGGCCGCCTGCGCGCACACTCCGCGGAGGCCACGGCGTTCACAGCACTGACTGTACAGCTGACCACCGCCGCCCGAAAGCGGGATGGCAATTTAGTCCCCAGCCCCTGCCTGGCCGCCCACGGGACGGATCGTGACCGCCAGACGAGCAGGAGCGCAACACTGACAGGGAGAAGCCAGCGCCAGGTCGGCCAAGGGGCGGCAGTCCCCGCCATAAGCGGTGCTGGCGGTGCTTCGGCGTGCGGGGATTCGACGTCGACGGCGTCGCCGCCTGCTGCCTGCCAGCTGTACGCGTCGTGACTGGCGGCTGAGTCGTTGGCCAGCTCCGCGTCGCGCACCGCGAGAGGGCTTTCCAGCACGCGGCGGCTTGCCTGCTCGCCCCGCTCCTCCCCTTGGCTGACGAGGTTCAGCGCTGAAGGGCGCTGTGCAGCAACGGCAGCAGCGAATGCTCGCGGCTTCACAGGAGCGGGTCGGCCAGTTTGCCCGACGCTTCCATCGACTGGGGAGGGACCATGTCTTCGCTTCCGGTCAAAGGCGGCGCCGCTGGTTTCGGCGGCACGCCGGTCCTTTCCGGTTCCTCGCCCCCTGGCTGGAAAATTGCCGGGTATCGCTCGTGCAGGCGGGAACGGCACCTGGGGCGCACCCAGGAGGCCAACCCGGGTGCCGCCGTCGTCCCCCGTTCGGGGTGACTGCCCCCATTCCCCCGCGGAGGCGTGCATATCTCGAATCTCGACAGGGTTGGGCCGCCCGGCGCACCGCGGTGACGAGAACGTCCCGATCGTCGTTCAGCATCGCGTCGCCACCAGGATCGCCAACGATGAAGGAATCCAGTAGCGCCTTGCAAGCCACACTGTGGCGGTGCCGGCATAGAACGTCGTTGGGCCGCCGCCGGAACAGGGAGTTCGACGGCGGGCTTCCGACCACCCGACCAATCCCCGCCTGCCGTTTCACCACACGCCAGCTGGACCTCCGGCCGCGGATCCGGGGCCTGCGGCATGGACCGCGGCGCTGCGGGAGGCGGACCGGCACCTGCCCGGGTGCCGGGTCCTGGGTCAGTTCCTCGCCCCGGGCTGGAAAATCGCCGGAAACCTCGGATCGATGCCGTTCTGGTCCATGCGACCCCCCCCATTGGCGCTGAAATGAATTCCCCCTAGCGGCGTGGCTGTCGACGCCACGCGGTGATCATCCGACGGCGTCGGCAGCCACGTCCGGATCAGCGCCCGTTTCCACTCGATCCGTGGTCAGCCGGAGGTAGACGGCCAGCAGCAAGGCCGCCAGGCCCACCAAAAGCAGGTGCGGTCCCACCTGGATCAGCGTCACCGGCCAGGGAGTCAAGGTGACACCGTCTTCGCCGCTCCCGAAGGTGCTGGATCCCAGCGAGCCGGTGAATATCTGCGGCGCATAAAAAGCCACCGCAGCGCCCACCAGCAAGACGACGCCCGTGGCAACGGCGCGCGCCGTGGACAGCGAATTCCTCCCGTCAGCATCGGGCCTGACGATTGCCACGGCAGCCCCCGCATACAACCCAAACAGGGCCATGGGCATGGTGGCAATGGTAGTCAGCTGAAACCAGGGATAACTGAAGGTTGAGCCTTCTGGAGAGCCAAACATGGACAGCAGGACGTCAGGATGCAGCGTGACCGCGAAGAGCGAAAGTCCGGCAGCGGCCAGGGCTGTCACCGCCACCAGGGCGGCACCGCCTCGCAGCCAGGGAGAGGCCCGCGGGTGGCGGGGCGCCCCTGTGAGGAACATGACCACCAGCAGGCCCATCCCCGCAATGATGATGACGGGACCCAGCGCCACGACCTTGTCGGTCAGGGGAAAGAACAGCGTCACGAGCACGTAGCTGGCGGTGGCGGGGTCGAGGGCGGGCGTTTTTTTGGGCAACAGGCAAAGCACCCCGAGCACGATCGTCGCCATGCCGGTCCCGAGGCCAAGAACCCACGTCCGCGCAGTCCACGGCACAGGCCCCGGGACGGCATGCCCCGTCTCGGCCGGGTCCGGGGGCTCGTCCCCGGCGCCGGCTTGTGCCGGCTGGTCCCCTGACGGAAGAACGCCGACCGGCTGGTCCACGGACGGCAGTTGTGGCTGCGGCAGTTCCCCGGTCCCAAATTCTGCCGGCCCAGTGTCCGGTGGCCCGGATGCTGCGGGCCGCGCGAAAGCCCGCGGCAACCCCTCGCCTCCGGGCTGAAAGATTGCCGGATATCGTTCGTCAAAGTCACCGTCCATGTCGGCTCCCATGTTGTGACCCCCGCCAAGCCGCTGCTCCCCCCAAGTTTATCCAGCGGCAGACGGGAACGGCACCCCGGCGGGCCAAATGGCCAACCCGGGGGCCGCCGTCGTCAGTCCCCGCGGAGGTTCGAGATAACTACCTCACCCCCCGCGGAGGCGTCGTTATCTCCAATGTCAACGGGGTGGGGTGTCGTTATCTCGAATCTCGACGGGGTCAGGCTGCCTGGCGCACCGCCGTGACCAACACGTCGAGGCCGTCGTTCAGGAGCCCGTCGCTGATGACCAGCGGTGGGAGCAGGCGGATGACGTTGCCGTAGGTGCCGCAGGTCAGGATGATGACCCCGGCCTGCAGGCACGCGGCGGCGATCGCCTTGGCGGCCTCCGGGTTCACTTCCTTGGTGGTGCGGGCGGTGCCCGGCTTGACCAGTTCGATGGCCATCATGGCGCCGCGGCCGCGGATCTCGCCGATGATGCCGGCCTCGCCGAGTTCCTCCATGAGCGCGGTCAAGCGGGCGGTGACGATCTTTTCGATGTTCTGGGCGCGGCCGTTGAGGTCGTGCTCCTTCATGGTCCTGATCGCCGCCAGCGACGCGGCGCAGGCCACCGGGTTGCCGCCGTAGGTGCCGCCGAGGCCGCCGGGGTGCACGGCGTCCATGAGGTCGGCGCGGCCCGTGATGGCCGAAAGCGGGAGCCCGCCGCCGATGCCCTTGGCCATGGTGATGATGTCGGGGACGACGCCCTCGTGCTGGGAGGCGAACCATTGGCCGGTGCGGCAGAAGCCGGACTGGACCTCGTCGGCGATGAACACGACGCCGTTGTCCTTGGCCCAGGCGGCCAGGGCGGGCAGGAAGCCGTCGGCGGGGACGATGAAGCCGCCCTCGCCCTGGATCGGCTCGATGAGGATCGCGGCCACGGATGAGGCGCCGATCTGCTTTTCGATCATGGTGATGGCGCGGCGTGCCGCCTCCTCGCCCTTGATGTCAGCTTCTTCGCGGTACGGGTAGCTCATGGGCACGCGGTAGATCTCGGGCGCGAAGGGGCCGAAGTTGGTCTTGTACGGCATGGCCTTGGCGGTCAGCGCCATGGTCAGGTTGGTGCGGCCGTGGTAGGCGTGGTCGAAGGCCACAATCGCGTCGCGGCCCGTGGCCAGCCGGGCCACCTTCACGGCGTTCTCCACGGCTTCGGCGCCCGAGTTGAACAGCACGGTGCGCTTCTCGTGGGTGCCGGGGGTCAGGGCGTTGAGCTCCTCGGCCACGGCCACGTAGCTTTCGTACGGGGTGACCATGAAACAGGTGTGCGTGAAGTGGCCCACCTGCTCGCGGACGGCGTCGACCACGTTCTGGTCCGAGGCGCCCACTGTGGTCACGGCGATGCCCGAGCCCAGGTCGATGAACGAGTTGCCGTCGACGTCCGTGATGACGCCGCCGTCGGCATCGGCCACATAGACAGGGACGCTGGAGGCGACGCCGCCGGCCACCACGGCCTTGCGGCGCGCGTCCAGGGCCGCGGACTTCGGACCGGGGAACGGGCCGCCGAGGTGCCGCTTCTGCTCTAGCCGGTAGGTGATTTCAGACATGGAGTTACCTTTCAAAATGGGCCTGCAAAGGGGTGGGACGGCGCACCGGACGCGGCCGTCAGGGTGCTTACGCGTCGAGATTGCTCATGACGTGCTTGATGCGGGTGTAGTCCTCGACGCCGTAGATCGAGAGGTCCTTGCCGTAACCTGACTGCTTGAACCCGCCGTGCGGCATTTCGGCGGTGAGCATGATGTGCGTGTTGATCCAGACGGCGCCAAAGTCCAGGTCGCGGGAGACGCGCATGGCCACGCCGTGGTTGGACGTCCACACGCTGGAGGCCAGGGCGTACTCGACGTCGTTGGCCATCTCGACGGCCTCTTCCTCCGTCTTGAACGTCTGGACGGTGATGACGGGCCCGAACGTTTCCTTCTGCACGATGTCATCCCCCTGCTTGACGCCGTCCACCACGGTCGGCTCAAAGAAGAAGCCCTTCTCGCCCACACGCTTGCCGCCGGTGACCACCCTGGCGTACTCGGGGATGTTCTCCACGACCTTGACCACCTCGTTGAAGTGGTTGATGTTGTTCAGCGGGCCAAAGTAGTTCTTGGAGTCGTCCTCGTTGCCGGTCTCCAGGCCCTTGGAGGCGGTGGCCAGCAGCGACACGAATTCGTCGTGCGCGGATTCCTCCACCAGCACGCGCGTGATGGCCGTGCAGTCCTGGCCTGCGTTGAAGAAGGAGTACTCCGCGATTTCCTGGGCGGTCCTGCCCAGGTTGGCGTCGGCGAAGACAATGGCGGGGGCCTTACCGCCCAGTTCAAGGTGGGCGCGCTTGAGTCCCCTGGCGGCGCCGGAGGCCACGGCGATGCCCGCCCGGACCGAGCCCGTGATGGACACCATGGCGGGGGTCTTGTGGTCCACCATGGCAGCGCCGGTGGCACCGTTGCCCAGCACGATGTTCAGCACGCCGGCGGGCAGGATGTCCTTGGCGATGTCGGCAAACACCAGCGTGCTTTCCGGCGTCGTGTCGCTGGGCTTGAGCACAATGGTGTTGCCGGCGGCGAGGGCCGGGCCGATCTTCCACACCAGCATCAGGAACGGGTAGTTCCACGGCGTCACCTGTGCCACCACGCCTACCGGTTCGCGGCGGACGTAGGAGGTGAAGTTTTCCATGTATTCGCCGGCTGAGCGGCCCTCGAGCAGACGGGCCGCACCCGCGAAGAAGCGGAACTGGTCGGCGCCCGCGCCCACTTCCTCGTCGGCGATCATTTGCTTGACCTGGCCGGTGTTGCGGTGCTGGGCTTCCACAATTTCGGTGCCCCGTGCTTCAATGGCGTCGGCCAGCTTGAGCAGGACGGCCTGGCGCTGGCCGGGGGTGGACCGTTTCCACGTCGTGAATGCGGCGGCGGCGGCGTCCATGGCCGCGTCCACATCGGCCTGGCTGGAAATCGGCGCCTTCGCCACGATCTCGCCGTTGACGGGGTTGACGATGTCCAAGGACTCGGTGCCGGTGACGGGGACGAATTCGCCGTTGATGAAGTTCTGCAAGGTTTGGACCACGGTGTTCAACCTCTTTAGCTCGATGTGTGACGCGGCCCTGTTTTTGGATTTGCCGCTTTATGACGAGCCTAAGCCCCGGATGCCCCGCGGGCGAATGGCCGTTTGCACCACCAGAGCCGTGATCGATAGTGCGTTTGTATAATTGAGGCATGGCATTATCCTTGGCGGACCTCATGGCCGTTCCTGCCCTGCACCTGAAAAACATGGGCTCCTCGCGCACCCCGCTGACGGCCCCCATTGATTGGGTGGCGGTCACCGAGCTGGAAAACCCGCAGGCGTTCCTGAGCGGTGGCGAACTGGTGCTGACCACGGGCGCCCGGCAGGGCACTGCGGACGCCCAGCGTTCCTTTGTGCGCCAGATCCGGCGGGCGGGCGCCGTCGGCGTTGGCTTTGGGATTGGCTTCGAGCACGACGCCGTCCCCCAGGCCCTCATTGCCGAGGCCAACCGCTGGGGCGTGCCGGTGGTGGAGGTCCCGTACATCACGCCGTTCATCGCCATCGGCAAGCTGGTCGCGGAGGCCCGGTCCGCGGACCATTACACGAAGCTGGAACGGCTGCTGCGCGAGCACCAGGTGCTGGCCCGGGCGCTGCTGACCGGCGGGGGCCTGCCGTCGCTGCTGCGCAAGCTGGCGGCCATGGTGGGCTCGGATCTCTCCATCACCCAGTACGGCAGCGAAATGTTTTTCACCTCCGCCGGGCCCCGCCACTCCGGGGACGCCGTCGGCCCGGACGACGACGGCTGGCAGGCCGTGGCGCTGTCCACGGGCAAGCGGGACGCCAGCACGCTGTGGCTGCGCAGGCCCTTCCACGACGACGGCATTGTGGATTATGCGCGCGGGCTGATCAGCATTGAACTGAACAACCTGGCGCAGCGCCGACACACGGCACGCCAGATCGCAGGCCAAATCCTGACGGACATCGTCCGCGGCACGGTGGAGGCCGCCGACGCCGACGCCAGGATTGAAACGCTGGGGCTGAACCCGGCGTCGAAGTACTTTGTGCTGCTGGTCCGCGACGGCGAGGACCGGTTCCCCACGCTGCCGACCACGGTGCTGCCGCCGGAGCTGGATTCTGCCGTCGCCGCCGTCATCAAGGCCGACGAACACAACGAACTGCTGGTGGTTGTCCCTTCCCAGCTGGGCGAGCCCGCCGTTCTGGGCCGGGCGCTGAGCCGACAAATGATCGACGTCGGCATCACCGAGGCGGTGGGGATCGGCGGCACGTATTCAAAGGCGAACGGGCTTCGCTGGAGCTATTTCGAGGCGCGGGAGGCGGCCACGCGGGGGCTGGATGTGAACGTTCCCGAGCGGCTGAGCCTGACCTCCCTGCTGCTGGCCAGCGGGGACGTTCCCATGGCCGCGATGGCAGCCGAGGCGCTGGGCCCGCTGACCGCCTTCGACACGGCGCACGGCGCCGAACTGGTGGACACGCTGGAGACCTATCTTCGGCTCAACGGCTCGGTGGCCGCGGTGGCCGATGCGCTCACGCTGCACCGGAACACTGTCCGGTACCGGCTGACGCAGATTTCCGAACTGACCGGCTACGATCCGGCACTGACCCCGGACCGGGTGCAGCTGTGGCTGGCACTGGCCGTGCGACGGCTGTCCCCGCCGGCCTGACCCCGGGTGCGGACGGGGCGCTACCCCAGCACGGCGGCGGCGCGGCGGGAGACGCTGACCATGTCCTGACGCGGCACCACCTTGACCCGCTCGCGCTGGACGGGCCCGGTAGCCGAAGCCTGGGCCCCCAGGTCCTTTTCAAAAGCGTCCAGCTCGTGCCAGCCTTCCCAGGTGGTGTATTCCACGCCGCGGCTTTCGAGCAGTTCGGTGACGGCATCGGAGGCAACCTCGACGGCGGCCGGCAGCCCTTCGCGGTCGGCCAGCAGGTGGGTGATGGTCTCCAGGGCGTCGCCCTTGGTGCTGCCAATCAGGCCCACGGGCCCGCGCTTGATCCAGCCCGTGGCATACAGGCCCGGCACCTGGGTGCCGTCGGCACCCAGCACGCGTCCGCCGTCGTTCACCACAACGCCGCGGCGGTGGTCAAACTCCACGTCCGGGAGGGCTGAGCCAAAGTAGCCCACCGAGCGGTAGACGGCCTGGACGGGGTAGTCGATGAATTCTCCGGTGCCGCGGACGTTGCCGGTGCCGTCCAGCTCGGTGCGTTCAAACGTGATGCCGGAAACCTTGCCGTCCTCGCCGGTGATTTCCACCGGGTTGTGCAGGAAGTGCAGGTGCAGGCGGCGGGAGGCGCCCGCGGCGGGGTCGGCGGCGTCGTCGTCCTGCTCCACCAGCCAGTTGGTCAGCGTGTTCACCATGGTCTTGACCTGGTTGTTGCCCTTGATGGCGGCGTCGGAGGCTTCGTCAAAGTCGAAGTCCTCCTCGTACAGGACAATGTCCACGTCGCGGGAGTGGGAAAGCTCGCGCAGCTCCATGGGCGTGAACTTCACCTGTGCCGGGCCACGTCGGCCGAAGATGTGCACATCGGTTACCGGCGATGCCTTCAGCCCGGCGTAGACGTTGTCCGGGATTTCGGTGACGAGCAGGTCGTCGGCGTGCTTGGACAGCACGCGCGCCACGTCCAGGGCCACGTTGCCGTTGCCGATCACCGCGACGTCCTTCGCCGTCAGCGGCCACTCGCGCGCGACGTCCGGGTGGCCGTCGTACCAGGAGACGAAGTCGGCCCCGCCGAAGGACCCGTCGAGTTCGACGCCGGGAATGTTCAGGTCCGCATCCTTGATGGCGCCCGTGGCGAAGATCACGGCGTCGTAGTGGTTTTGCAGGTCCTCAAGCGAGAGGTCCGTGCCGTAGTCGACGTTGCCGAAGAAGCGGATGTCGCCGCGGTCCAACACCTTGTGCAGGGCGTTGACAATGCCCTTGATGCGCGGATGGTCGGGCGCGACGCCGTAGCGGATCAGGCCGTATGGCGCCGGGTAGCGGTCAAAGAGGTCGATCGCCAAGACCAGGCCGTCCTGCACTTCCTGGCTCTTGGTCAGCATGTCCGCGGCATAGACGCCGGCCGGGCCGGAGCCGATGACGGCAATGCGCAGGGGGCGCCCGGCGGTGCCGCGGGCAGCGCCGGCTGTTGTCAAGGAGGTGGTTGAAGGCAAGGCTGTGCTCGTTTCTGTCAATCAGGAAAGGGGCCTGGGACAAGTCTAGGAGAGTGGGATGAAGGTTTCGCGCGTGCCGTAGCGGGCCGTGGCCAGCGCGGCCGGGGCCAGTGGGCTGACACGCACCACGTCGCCAACGACGACGACCGCCGGGTTGCGCACCCGGCCCGCCTGGGCCTGGGCCGTGATGGTGCCCAGTGTGCCAATGGTGACGCGCTGGTTCTTGGCGAAGCCGTTCTCGATGATGGCCACGGGGCAGTCCGGTCCGCGTCCCGCCGCCTGCAGGGTGGGGACGGAGCGGTTGAGCGTGCCGACGCCCATCAGCAGGACGACCGTGTGGTCGCTGCCTGCGGGGACGTTGTCGAGATCCTCGTGGCCGCTGACCATGGTGAACGCCTTGGCCAGGCCTCGGTGTGTGACCGGGATGCCGGCGGCGGCCGGGACGCTGACCGCGCTGGTGACGCCCGGGACCACTTCCACGTCCACGCCGTTCTCGCGGCAGGCGATGGCTTCCTCGCCGCCGCGGCCCAGCACATACGGGTCGCCTCCCTTGAGCCGGACCACACGGTTGCCATTTTGTGCTTCCCGGACGAGGATGGCGTTGATTTCAGTTTGCGGGACCGGGTGGTGGCCGGGAGTCTTGCCGACCTCGATGACCTTCACGTCTTCGCCCAGGCCCTCTAGCAGGCCGCGCGGGCCCAGCCTGTCCGCGACGACGACGTCGGCCTCGGCCAGCAGCCGCCGGCCGCGGACAGTGATGAGGTCCTCGGCGCCGGGACCGCCGCCGACGAGGGCGACCCGTCCCCGCTGGTCGATCCCCGGGCGCTCCCGCGCACTCCCACGCTCGACGCGGGGCCCTCGCGCCCGTGGGCCCATGTCGGTATCCCGGCGGTATCTCCCCAACGGCAGTTCGCCGGTTTCCAGCGACGCCTTGATGGCGTTGCGGATGGCGACGGCGCGCAGCGGGTCTCCCCCGGCGTTGACGGCCACCTTGACGTCCTCGACCGTTGCGACGGCGGGGGTCCAGGCTGCGGAATCTTCCGCGTGGGAGTGGTTGACGCACCAGACGCGCTGCGCCTCGGCGTCGGCCGCGACACGGGAATCGATGCCAGGGTCTTCGCTGGCGGCCACGGCAAACCAGGTGTCCTCCATGTCGGTTCCGCGATAGTGGCGAGGCTCCCAGACCAGGAGGTCGGTGAGTTCCCGGGCCGCGCTGCTGAGGACGGGGGCCACCAGCGTGACGCGGGCCCCGGCGTCGAGCAGGGCCTTGGCGCGGCGCGCAGCAACGGGGCCGCCACCCACCACCAGCGCGGGGCGGCCAAGGAGCCGCAGCGAGGTCGGAAAAAGATCTGCAATTGCCATGGATCGACCTTATGGACTGCAAATATTGAGGTTCAAGGCGTTCGTTACACCCGTTCACGTGGCGTCACGCGGGGACATACTTGGTGATCTGGCTGCGTGAATCCTCGACGCGCACGTCCGCAGGCCGGCCATGAGCCGTCAGCGCCGCCGTCCGACAGCACTGATCCGATCGTCCCGACAGCCGGTCAATTATGGTCAGGCAGGCCAATGACGGTCACAGCGTGTTCCAGTCCGGCGAAGTCGTCGATATTGCGCGTCAACAAGAGCAGTCCATGCCGTACGGCGGTCGCAGCGATCTGCAGGTCCATGCGGCGCGCTCGTCGGTTGTGGCCGTGCTGCCGTGCTGCCGAATGAGCGTGGCCATGACGCCGCAGTACTCGGCGGTAGCCAGGTCGAATGGCAGCACGTCAAACTGGTCAAGAATGTCTTGGATACGTTGACGACGGCGAGACTGTTCCAAGGGGTCGTTCGCGGCAGTGGCACCATACTGCAACTCCGCGCCCGCTGCTCATCGTCGGCCGGCCTGCCGCTCCCATGGGTCTTCTGGATTGTCTGCGCCTTCTCGAAGGTCGTGCCACCATTGCTCGGCGGCCTGCTTGGAAATTGGCTTGGCAGTCAAGGCCCCGACCGCGTCGCCCGTGGGCACAAACCGGCGTCTGCCGGTGTCACGCTGATGCGGCACGACATCAGCGACTGGCCGCCCGTTGACCGTCACGATGAAGGACCCGCCGGCGGCTACCCGTCACATGATCACTGCGTTGTCATGACGCAACTCGGACTGCCGTATTTCCGTTGCCATGGCGTTATTATGGCTCACACATAGCGGTCGATGCCCGGGGGCGCTCACGGGACGCGCGTCCTACGGGCGTCCCCTCTGTTCGGGCAGCCGCGGCGCGAGGGCCCCAGCCGGGGTCTCGCGCGCGCAGAGCTCACAGCCCTACCACCGTCGGGAGTGACCGGGACTACCGGGTGCTGCCGGCCAACAGGCCGCGGCCGCGCAGGAGCCGCTTTTCCACGGGCGCAAATACCAGCAGCTCCACGGCGATGCCCACGAACAGGATGACCAGGATCGCGGACATGACGATCCCCATGTCCGCCAGTTGCCGTCCCTGCTCGAGCAGCGAGCCCAGGCCGAAGCCCAGCGTCCCGCCCATCGCGATGATTTCCGCCGCCATGAGTGAGCGCCACGAGAACGCCCAACCCTGCTTCAGCCCGCCCACGTAGCCGGGCAGGGCGGCGGGCAGCACCACGTTCAAGGCCATCTCCCAACGCGAGGCGCCCAGTATCCGTCCCACGCGCCGGTACTGCGGCGGAATCTGGTCCACGCCGGAAATCAGCCCGTTGATGATGGATGGGATGGCGCCCATGAACATGACGAAGTACACGGTGGCGTCGCTGAGCCCGAACCAGATGATGGCGGCCGGCACCCACGCCACGGACGGCAGCACCTGCAGCCCGGACACCAGCGGCCCAAAGGCGCGGCGAAGAACGCGGACCTGGGACAGCAGCAGGCCGATGGGCGTGGCCACCACAATGCTGATGGCGAAGCCGACGACGCCGCGCTGCAGCGACGTCCAGATGGCTTCCTGCGCGGTGCCTTCCTGCCAGAGCAGTCCCAGGGAGCCGAGCACGTCCAGCGGCCCCGGCACCTGGTCGCGGCGCCGGAAACCGAGCGCGACGTACAACTGCCACGCCAAGACCAGGACCACCAGGGCAGCGACGGGCAGCAGCACCCGGGAGAGGTCGATCCTGCGGCGGGGCACCGCCTCGGACTGCAGAGAGTCCAGCCCGGCTTCCAAGGACCTCATGTCCTCGGCGCTGCCGCTCTTAAGCAGGGGCGAGGTGACTGTCTCAGGCATGGCGGCGGATCTCCTCGCGCAGTCGGGCGGTGATGCACCCGGAAAGTTCGCCGGCCTTGGCGGCGTCGGTGCGGTGTTCCTCGGAGACCTGCCATTCGGCCACCACTGTGCCGGGGCGGGAGGAGAGCAGCAGCACGCGCTGGCCCAGCCGCACTGCCTCGCGCACATTATGGGTGACAAAAATGATGGTCCGGCCGGTCTCCTTCCACACCCGTTCCAGCTCGTTGTGCAGCAGGTCGCGGGTGATGGCGTCCAGGGCGGCAAAGGGCTCGTCCATCAGCAGCACGGCCCGGTCCTGGGCGAGCGATCGCGCCAAGGCCACGCGCTGCCGCATGCCTCCGGAAAGTTCGTGCGGGCGCTTGTCCGCCGAGTGCCCCAGGTTCACCAGATCCAGCAGCTCCCGGGCGCGCAGCTTCCGCTCCGCCCGGCCCACGCCGCGCAGCTTCAGCGCCAGCTCAACGTTTCCCCGGGCGCTCAGCCAGGGAAAGAGCGACGAGTCCTGGAACATGAACGCGGCCCCGTCCGACGGCACCTCCAGCGCCCCGGACGTCGGCACGTCCAGCCCCGAAATGATATTGAGCAGGGTCGACTTCCCACAGCCCGAAGCGCCCAGCAGCGCCACGAACTCGCCCTGCCGTACGGTGGCATTGACGTCGGCCAGGACGGCCGGGCCGGCACCGAAGCGCTTGCCCACGTTTTCAAGTACGACGGCGGGAGCCCCGCCCTGGAGCCCTTCCTCCGTGCGCCGGGCGCCGGTTGCGTCCTGCGGTTCCCGGCCCGGGGACTGCGTGAGCGTCTCCGTCATTCTGTCCCCAGTCCGGCCGCCGAAACCGGATTCTGCCCGGCCGCCTTCAGCACTTGGTTGAGCGGTTCCAGGTCAAAGATGCCCGAGAGGTCCGCCTGCTTGGTCACCCCGGCTGCGACGCCGTGCTGCAGGAGCTTAGGGAAGGTCGCCGCCAACGGATCGGCGGAGAACGTCAGCTCGGTCAGCGACCTGTCAATGACGTTCTGGGCCAGCGGCTTTCCAGCGGTCTTTGCCAGCCCTGCGTTGACCACCGCGGCCGCCTGCGGCCTGTGTTTGCCGAGCCACTGGATCGAGTCCACGTGGCCCTTCAGGAGCGCCTCGACAGTCTGCGGATGGGCGTCCAGGAACGACTTGTTCACCACCAGCACGGTGGTGCTAAATTGCCCCTTGTCCCACAGCCCGGCTTCATTCACCAGCACCTTGGCGCCGGCCTGGAGCACCAAGCGGGAGGCCCAGGGCTCGGGAAGCCAGGCGCCGTCGAGCTTGCCGGCCTGGAAGAGTTTGAGCGTTTGGGCGTTGTCGGTGGGGTTGATGGTGACGCCCCCGCCGCCGCCAGGCGTTGTCTTGTAGCCCTCGCCGGCCAGCCATGAGCGGAGCGCCACGTCCTGGGTGCCGCCCAGCTGCGGGGTGGCCAGGACCTTGCCCTTGAGCTGCGCCGCTGAGGTGATGGATGGCTTGACCACCAGTTCCGCTCCCCCGCTGGTGGCGCCCGCAATGATCCTGATGGACGCGCCGCTGCTTTGGACGTAGGAGTTGATGGCGGGGTTCGGGCCCAGGTAGGCGGCGTCGATGGCCCCGGCATTGAGCGCCTCGATGGCCGATGGCCCGGCGCTGAACGCCTGGGTGGTCAGCATTGTGGCGCCCAGGTCCTTGGCAAAGATGCCTTCCTGCAGGCCGGCAATGGCCGGTGCGTGCGTGACGTTGGGGAAGTAGCCCAGGCGGAGGGTCGCGGCCGCACTGGCTTGGGGAGCGGCGTCGTTCTTGGCACTGTTGTTGGCGGTGACGGACGCGACGGCGGCCCCCGCCCCAATCAGCGCGACGAGTGCGGCGACGGCGATGATCTCGGCCGTGCGGCGCCTTCCCTTGGGCATTTCGCCGGCGACTATCCGGGTGGTGGCAAGCTTCGGCGGGTGTTCGGGGTGGTTCGGCATGGTCGGGTCCTTTGGTCGGTGAGGTGCGGGGCGGGCGCTTAACGCGCGCTACATCGCGGAGCGGGCATCCGGGACGCGGGTGATTGGGGGCGCCTCATGCGGGTCCGGGCCGGGGTGCCGCCGGGCTCTGCCAAAGTGGTCATGCGTAAACGCTATGGAGTGGCGCGGGCGTCCTTCAACGGATGGGACACCCGGGGTCACGGGGGTTCACGCAGCGTCACATACTGCCCCGGCTGTCCGTCTTCCGTGGGCGCGGGCAGGATTTTGCGAACGCACAAGCCTTCCGGACCTCTGCGCTTAGCGTGGTCTCAAGACAAACTCCAAGGATCTAGAACCACCCACTGCGGCCGACGGCGAATTCACCCGTAACGGCGGGCCCAACGGATTTTCCAGTCTGACGCCGTTCCTGGCCGTCCCCCGGGCCGGCGAGGCGCTGGCCTTCTACCGGGACGTTTTTGGAGCCAAGGTCGTGGCGGTCACCGAGTTCGGCGGCGTCGTGGTGCACGCCGAGCTGGACTTCGGCCAGGGACGGCTGCAGCTCGGTGAGCCCTCCCCCGACAACCACCCGGTCCCGGAAAGTGCCGCGCGCGTTGCCGACTGGGCCGCCCAACAGGGGTGAGCGAAACGGCGGCGTCCGCGTCCGGCGTCGTGCCTGGGTTTAAGAGTCTTGGGGATGGACGCCGCGCAGCCGCCGCAGCCGGAAGCGCAGCTTGCCTTCGCGGTTGAAGTCGTTGCCCACGTTTTTGGTGGCGTCGATATACGGTTCGCCGAGGGTCTTGAGCAAGAGGTCGTCGACTACGCGGACCTGGCCGGGCGTGAAGCGGTAACCCATGGACGCCACCACGGCGCCTTGGTCGATGTCCGCAAACCACTGTTCGATCGCCGCCACGGTGCAGTAGCCGCTGGCCGCGAGCACTTCGACCAGCCACTGGTACTGGCTGGCCCTGCTGTGGGGAAAGGCCGGGAACGTACGGTCCAGGAGCAGCTGCAGGGAATCCGCGTCGAGGACCTGTGAGCCGTTCGCGGCCGTTTCCGACTGCAGCCTTTTGAGGATGTCGGAAATGTTCACGAACTGTTGGTCCGCCAGCTCTATCAACGTTGACGCCATGGTGAACGCCCGGCTGATTTCGGCGTTGTCCACGTGCGTGCCCTTGAAGCGGATGTCGTGCTCGAATTCGGCCCAAGCGTGCTGGAGGACCGTGCGCAACTGCACCTCGAAGCGCTGCCCTCGGTACGCCTCGCATCCCACCGGCGGGCTGTCCACGGGCACTTCCAGTGTCAGGTGCCGGCCCGCGTAACCTATTCCGCCGTTCTTACGGATGACGGCGGTCTTGTCCTCGTCGTCATGGCAGATGAACTGGCTGGTCAGCGCTATGGCCACGGCCTTGATGTCAGTTTCCACAAAGAGGATAACGCGGACGCCGATCAGGTCGTCAAGGTTGTCGGGACCGCCGGGGTACCGCGGCCTGGCGAATTCATCGCGGCGGTCCAGCTTTTCCTGCACGGACTTTGGCGTCTTGACGCGGCAGCGAACGTCGTGATGGTTCAGGCCGTCGTCCCGCAGTCTGGCGACGATGCATTTTCGGATGGCCTCCGCGGCGGCCTCATAGTCACAGATACGCCCGGCAAAGTCCAAAACGTCCGGACTGAACTCCCCAACGGACTGCCGCATGGTCACATCCTTAATTCCTGCCGGATCTTAGCTACAACTCTACCCATTGGCAGGCTCTGGTGGGCGGACCGCGGTCATTGAGTTGGTGCGGCGGTCGAAGCCGGTGAGACCGGGCGCTCGGAGCCGCTGGGTCCGGGGATTGGTGGCACGGGCGGGGCGGAAAATGTTTGGAACTAATGTTCTAGAAACTATTGAGAGTGTGGTATATAGGGCGTAGGCTTGGTGTCATGGACAGGCCGGAGAGCGGCCCCGGCAGCGGGGGAGTTCCCGCCACAGCGGATGTGGCGGCCCTCATCGCCGCCGTGTCCCTTCCCTCCATTGAACCCTTCGGCCCCGACACGCCCGGGCTGGCCGGGCTGCCGGCGTACACCCGGCACCCGGTCCCGGAGCCGGAACCGGCCTCGCGGGTCCAGGTCGCGCGCACCGTGCAGGACGCCACCATCGCCGCCCTGGCCGCGGTGCGGGTCCTGGAGGGGAGGACCGCGGCGTTGAAGGCGGCCCTGCTCGCCCGCCACCTGGCCGCCGCCGCCGTCGAATCGGCCGCGGTGGCCCTGGACCCGTGGCAGGCCGGGCTGGGCGAAGCCTCCGCGACCGCCGAGATCGCCACGACCCTGTGCATCGCCCAGGGCAGCGCGGCCGCCCTGGCCCGCCAGGCCGTGGAACTGCTCGCCCACCACCCCGAGACCCTCACCGCCCTGGAAACCGGCACCCTGTCCTGGCGGCACGCGTGCACGGTCCTGGGTGAAACCGGCACCCTGGCCCAAACCCCGTCCCTGGCCCCGGCCGACATCACCGCGTTCGAAGCCCGCCTGCTCGCCGCCGCGCCGGGCACCACCGCCGGCGGGTTCGCCTCCCGGGCCCGGCGGATGCGCGAGGGCCTGCACCCGGAAACCCTCACCACCCGCACCCGCCAGGCCATCGCCAAACGCTCCCTCACCCTCGAACCGGGCAAGGACGGCATGTCCTGGCTGACCCTGCACATCCCCGCCCCGGCAGCCCAGGGCGCCTACGTCCAATGCACGCGCCTCGCCCGGACCCAACAAGGCCCCGACGAACACCGCACCCCCGGCCAACTCCAAGCCGACACCGCCACCCTCCTCCTCCTAAACCAACCCCTCCCCACCACCACCAACGAAGGCACCACCAACACCACCGGCGGCAGCAACGCCGGAACCAACGGCGGAACCACCGGCGGGCTCAGCGACAGCGACAGTAACGCCGGAACCACCCGCGGAACCACCGCCGGGCTCAGCAACAGCGACAACCGCACGACCGGCGCAGACAGCGACAGGAGCAACGGCGGCTCAAGCAGCACCGGCGGAAGCAACGGCAACACCCGCCACGACGGGCCCGGAGGAAACAATGCCGGCGGCGCCGCTGGCGCTCCGGACGGCAGCCACACTGTGGCCGGCGGCCGCAATGGCGGGCCTGTCGGCGGCCCGTACGTGGGTGCACGGTTCATCAGCGACCCGTTCTCGGGCCAGATCCTGGACATGTACACCATCACCAGCCCCACCCCGATGGAAGAGGGCCGGTATACCGGGTTGACGCTGGTGGACGTGGTCCCGGACTGGGCCCACGGGCCCTCGCACGAAGTGATCGGGCCCCTGACCCGGGACGCCGACGCCCGCGCCAGGGCCTGGGAGACCAACCCGGAAAACATCCCCCTGACCGGAACCCTCTGCCCCGACACCCCACCCGGCACCGGCAGCACCGGCACGGCATCCGGCACCGGCAGCACGGTCGGAGGCTCCGTGATGCGGGACGGTCATGCCCGAGGGGACGGTTCCGTCCCGGGCGGCGGCACGAATGGAGCCACCAACGGCGGCACGGGCGGCGGCTCCGGTGTCACCGGTGGCATGATTGGGGAGCTGGTCGCCGGGCTTGCCGGCGCCCTGGTGGACGGGGTGGTCGACGGGTTGCTGGAGGATCCCGTGCAGGACTACCTGGACCAGCTCGAGGCCGCCCGCAACGGGGCGGCGATCACCGGGCCTCCGCTGCCGGGCGCGCAGGTGATCATCACGGTCCCGGTCCTGGGCCTGCTCGGAGCCACGAACGAACCGGCGCAGCTGGCCGGGCACGGGCCGATCCCGGAGGAAACCGCCCGCAGGCTCCTGGAGAACGCCGGGGCGTTCCTGCGCGTGCTCACCGATCCCGTCACCAACGTGCCCCTGGCGGAGCTGGCCCCGGAACGGTACCGGCTGCGGGAAGCCGAGAAAACCCTGCTGCGGGCGTTGAACGAGACGTGTTCGTTCCCGAACTGCACCAACCCGGCCATCACCGCCGACATCGACCATGTCATCGCCTACGGCCAGGGCGGGCCCACCACCAGGGCCAACACCCACCCGGGCTGCCGCCTCCATCACGCGCTGCGTCACTTCCGTGACGACAAGGACCGCCACGGCCGCTACCGCCAGGACCGGGACCCGGACCGGGCCGGGATCAAGCTGCGCGGCTGGAAGCCCTGCACCACCGCCGACGGGCGCGTGGGCTGGACCTCGCCCACCGGCAAATACCACGCCCCCACACCCCGCGACACCCAGCCACCGGCCTACCCCAAATGGCTCAAAAAACGCCTCGCCAAAAACCCCAGCCACCACAAAAACAGCCCCACAACCGGCCCGGCGCCCCGGATCGACCTAAGTCAAAGCCCCCTCGAAAGCCTCCTCGACTACAACTTCAAACACCCCAACAACAACAACCCGCCCGACAGCTGACAGACCCCGGGTTACTGACAGACCCACCCCCCGGATTACCGGCAGACCCAACCACCGGCTTTCGACAGACCCAACCACCGGGACCCTGGGCGCGACGCCCCCGCAGAGATCGCAGACCGGCCACCGGATTCGACAGTCCCAACCACCTTAGTTATACCGCATCGAGTCGTGTCCGCGACGCTCCACCTAGGCAATCTTCTTCCGATACGCCGCCATGGCGAAGATATAGGCCACAATAAGGATGCCGACGCACCAGGTGAGGGCGATCCAGATGCTGTTTCCCACCGGCTGCTGCGCGAACAGGTCCCTTACCGTATTGACGATGGAAGTGACCGGCTGGTTTTCGGCGAACCAGCGCATCGGTCCGGGCATGGTGGCGGTGGGCACGAACGCGGAGCTGATGAACGGCAACAGGATGATCGGGTAGGAGAACGCGCTCGCGCCGTCCGCCGAGGTCGCGGAGAGACCGGGGATGACGGCGATCCACGTCAGCGCCAGCGTGAACAGCATCAGGATGCCGCCCACGGCAATCCAGGCCAGCGGCCCGGCGGACGAACGGAAGCCCATGATCAGGGCAACCAGCACCACAACGACGATCGAGACCAGGTTGGCAACCAACGACGTCAGCACGTGGGCCCACAGCACGGACGATCGCGCGACAGGCATGGACTGGAACCGCTCGAAGATTCCGCCCTTCATGTCCAGGAACAGCCGGAATGCCGTGTAGGAGATGCCCGAGGCAATCGTGATCAGCAGGATGCCCGGCAGCAGGTAGTTGACGTAGTTGCCGGTGCCCGTCTTGATGGCCCCGCCAAGTACGTACACAAACAACAGCATGAAAGCGATCGGCATGATGGTGGTGGTGATGATCGTGTCCAGGCTGCGCGTGATGTGGCGCAGGGACCGTCCCAGCAGGACGGCGGTGTCGCCAAAGAAGTGCGTGTTCATGGCTGGTCCTTAGTTGCCTCGGCCTTGCTGGTTTCCCCGACGAGGGCGAGGAAGACGTCCTCGAGTGTCGGCTGCTTCTCGACATATTCAACCTTGGCCGGCGGCAGCAACGCCTTGAGCTCGGCAAGGGTGCCGTTGACGATGATCCTGCCGCCGTGCAGGATGGCGATCCTGTCGGCCAGCTGTTCGGCCTCGTCCAGGGTCTGCGTGGTGAGCAGGACCGTGGTGCCGTGCGCCGCGAGTGCCCGCACGGCTTGCCACACCTCGAGCCGCGCCTGGGGGTCAAGTCCGGTGGTCGGCTCGTCGAGGAAGATCACCGGCGGATTCCCGATCAGGCTCATCGAGATGTCGAGCCGCCGGCGCATGCCGCCCGAGTATTCTGATACCTTCCTGCTGCCGGAGTCGGCGAGCGAGAACCGTCCCAGCAATTCATCGGCAACGGCGCCCGGGTCCTTGACGTGCCGCAGCTTGGCGACCAGCACCAGGTTCTCGCGGCCGGTGAGGATTTCATCGACCGCCGCGAACTGCCCCGTGAGGCTGAACGACTCACGCACGTGCGCGGCCTGGGTGGCGACGTCGAAGCCGTTGACCGTGGCAGCGCCGGCGTCGGCCTTGAGCAACGTGGCAAGGATCTTCACAACCGTGGTCTTGCCCGCACCGTTCGAGCCGAGCAGGGCAAATACGCTCCCCTGTGCCACGTCAAAGTCGACGCCGCGCAGCACCTGCAAATCCTTGTACGACTTCTCCAGACCCCGCACGCGGATCACAGGCGCCTTGACGTTGGTGGTTTCCATCTGGGTGTCCTTTCCCCTTGGCCCTACGGCTCGCCGCCGGCGGCGCGGTCAATGGCGTCGACCAGCCGCTTCCGCTCCTTGTTGATCCACTGACCCTCCGAGTAGTTCGCCAGGAATGTCTCCACGAATTCCACGGGATCCTCCCCCACGATCGCCCGGACCGGGGTGGCGTCCGCGACGCTCTGCTCGAAGAGATCGAGCAGATCCTCCAGCATCGTCACCAGGGTGTCCCCCTTGGTAATCGACCCGAAATACATCAGGTACCGGTCCAGCGCCTCGATGGCCGTGCGGTAGTTCTCCGGAAGCACCTTGACGCGCGCCTTGTACTGCCGGTATTGCTTCTTTTGCTCCAGCGAGCCGGTGACCAGCTCGATCCAATTCTTTGCCATTGTTACTGCCCTTCATCCTTGAGCTGTCCCAGCCTCTCGGCCAGAAAGCCCCATGTTGTCCAAAATTCCTCGAGATATTGCCGCCCGGGTGCGTTGAGGGAGTACACCTTGCGCGGCGGCCCCTTCTCGGACGCAACCTTCTCCACCTCGACCAGCCCGTTCCGTTCGATCCGCACGAGCAGGGCGTAGACGGTGCCCTCGGCGATGTCCGTAAAGCCCTGTTCCCGCAGCCGCGTCGTGATCTCATATCCGTAGGCGGGCTGCACGGACAGGATGGCCAGGACGATCCCCTCGAGAGTGCCCTTGAGCATCTCCGTCATTTGTTTGCCCAATTGACGCTCCTTCCACTACCCAGTGTTACTAGCTACTGGTACATAGTAGCGTTAAGTAGTGAGGATGCAACACCCCCCAAGGAGAAATTAAAGTACGACGGCGTTTCCCGCCGGGTGCGCACGTCACCAACGCGTCAGGCGCGCTTGAGCCCGGGGATGAAGCGGGCCACGACCAGCAGAACCCAAGTGCTGATGACCTACGGCCACGTGGACACGCCATGCAGGTCCTGGACGAGTAGCGTAAAAGGGCAGGCAAGCACAGGGCCCCCGGATAGCCGAGCATTCCCCGGCCCAGGCTGACGGCGTCCTCGTGCAACAGCAGTACAAGCAGGCTTTGCAGCACGCTTCCCAGCATCGCCGCGAGCCCCACTTTCCAGTGGGCGGCGAACAGGGCCAGCAGAATCAGGGCCCCAACTGCCACGTTGTCGATCAGCTCCCGGTGGCGGGAACGGAAGGCCCGGGCCAGCGCCCCACAAAAACCCTGATGGCCGTTACGCACCTCGCTGGCCGGAACCGCAACAACAGCCCAGCCACCGATGAGCCGACGCTTCCGATCACGACGAGGAGCGCCATCTGCCAGCTGGCGACCACGAATGCGGCCAGGACCAGCAGCCCCCGGGACGGCCTTGGTCTGAAAGAAGATTGGGGGACGCCAAATAACAAGGTGATCGTGCCATGGCCCAGCCAGTCATTCCCCGGGCGGCGGAGGGCCAGCTGTTTTTGTGGCATCCGAAAATCTTACGCCCCAAAAATGCGCAGCTTCCGCGCGGTGACTTGACAGCTGCGTTCGACTCCTCCAGGGCGCTGTCTCGTTGGTGCCGGTGAAACCCTGGCATCCGGCCGGGAAGCCGACAGGCTCAACCTCAGAGGACGAGCTCAATCGCCGGAAGGGCTAGATCACGTAGCGTTCGTCCTCGTGGTCGCCGGGGTGGTCCCTGACCAGGCCGGCGGCGAGGGTGTTCCCGTCCTGCGGGTCGATCACCAGGAACGCGCCGGTGCGGCGGTGCAGCGCGTAGCTCTCGATCGGCAGCGCGGACGCCAGGCGGATCTGCGCCGTGCCAATGTCGTTCAGCTCCAGCCCGGACGCGGCACCCAGCTCAAACGTCTCCAGATCCAGCTTTCCCGTCACGGCGCGGACCAGGCCCTGCACTGTCTTGCTGCCGTGCTTGATCAACACCTTGGCCCCTTCGCGCAAGGGTTTGGCGGAGAGCCAGCACAGTTCCGCATACAGGTCCTGGCTGACCTCGCCAAAGGTGCCGCGGGCGGCGATGACGTCGCCACGGGCAATGTCAATCTCCTCACTCAGGCGCAGTGAAACGGACTGCGGCGCCACGGCCCGCTCCAGGGGCCGGCCGGCGAAATCGATGCCCGTCACGGAGGCCTTCGTGCCGGACGGGAGGACCGTGATCTCATCACCCACTGCCACTGAGCCGGACGCCACCTGCCCCGCATAGGCGCGGTAGTCGCGGAAGGAGGCACCGGCGTCGTCCGCGTTTGAAAGCTCCGGGGCCAGCGCCCCCTGCGGACGGACCACCAGCTGGACGGGGAAGCGGAACGGCTCCAGCCCGCGCTCTACCTCGTCAGTGGTGGGCAGGGTCTCCAGGATGTCCAGCAGGCTCGGGCCCGTGTACCAGCCCGTGTGGGCGGAGCGCGTCACCACGTTGTCGCCCTCCAGCGCGGACACCGGCACCACCAACAGGTCGGCGACGCCGATCTGCGCGGCCACGGACTGCACGTCCGCCTCAATCGCGCGGAACGCCGCCTCACTGTAGTCCACCAGGTCGATCTTGTTCACCGCGACCACCACATTCGGCACCCGCAGCAGCCGCAGCACGGACAGGTGCCGGCGCGTCTGCTCCAGCACCCCCTTGCGGGCGTCGATGAGGACGACGACGGCATCCGCGGTGGACGCGCCCGTCACCGTGTTCCTGGTGTACTGCACGTGTCCGGGGCAGTCCGCCAGGATGAAGCTGCGCCGGTCAGTGGCGAAGTAGCGGTAGGCGACGTCGATGGTGATGCCCTGCTCACGCTCGGCACGCAGGCCGTCGGTCAGCAGCGCCAGGTCGATCTTCTGCCCGCTCCCTCCTTCGCCGCCAAAGCCGCGGTCCGCCGAGGTGCGCGTCACGGCGTCGAGCGTGTCGGCCAGGATGGCCTTGGAGTCGTGCAGCAGCCGGCCCACCAGGGTGGACTTGCCGTCGTCGACGGAACCGGCCGTCGCAAAGCGGAACAAGGTACCGTGGGCCAGCGGGGTCTCGACCACCGAAGTATTTGTTGCGCTCATTAGAAATAGCCGTCCTTCTTGCGGTCTTCCATGGCTGCCTCGGAGATGCGGTCATCGGCCCGGGTGGCGCCACGTTCGGTCAGGGTGGAGGCGGCAACTTCACGCACCACGTCGTGGACGCTGGTGGCGTTGGAGGCCACGGCGCCGGTGCAGGACATGTCCCCCACGGTGCGGTAGCGCACCTGCTTGATGACGACGTCCTCGTCGGGGCGCGGCCGCGACACCTCGCCCACGGCACGCCACATGCCGTCGCGCTCAAACACTTCGCGTTCGTGGGCGTAGTACAGGCCGGGCAGTTCGATGTTTTCGCGGGCGATGTACCGCCATACGTCCAGCTCCGTCCAGTTGCTGATCGGGAAGGCGCGCACGTGCTGCCCCACGGTGTGGCGGCCGTTGTACAGGTTCCACAATTCCGGGCGCTGGTTGCGTGGGTCCCACTGGCCAAACTCGTCGCGCAGGGACAGGATGCGCTCCTTGGCGCGGGCCTTGTCCTCGTCCCGGCGGCCGCCGCCAAACACGGCGTCGAACCGGTGGCGCGCAATGGCGTCCAGCAGCGGGACCGTCTGCAGCGGGTTGCGGGTGCCGTCAGCCCGTTCGGCCAGTTCCCCGCGGTCGATGAACTCCTGCACGGACCCGACTTCAAGGCGCAGGCCCAGGCGCTCCACCGTGCGGTCGCGGAACTCGATGACCTCCGGGAAGTTGTGCCCCGTGTCCACGTGCAGCACCGGGAACGGAACCTTGCCGGGCCAGAACGCCTTCGTGGCCAGGTGCAGCATCAGCACCGAGTCCTTGCCGCCAGAGAACAGCAGCGCGGGGCGCTCGAATTCGGCCACGACCTCTCGGATGATGTGGATGGCCTCGGATTCGAGCAGGTCCAGGGAGTCCAGGGTTCCGACAGTCATGCCGGCCGGCTCAATCACCGGGTTTTCAGTCACTTGGGTGCTCATACGTGTAGTCCGCATTCTGTCTTGGAGGTTCCGGCCCAGCGGCCGCTCCTGGGGTCGGCGCCGGGGGCCACTTTGTTGGTGCAGGGTGCGCAGCCGATGGACGGGTATCCCTGGCTGAGCAGGGGGTTCACGGGCAGGAGGTTGTCCTCTGAGTAGCCGATCAGCTCCTCGTAGCTCCAGGTGGCGACCGGGTTGACCTTGACCAGGCCGTTCTTCTCGTCCCACACCACCAACGGAGTGTTGGTGCGGGTGGGCGCCTCGTCCCGGCGCACTCCCGTGAACCACAGTTCGTAGCCCTGCAGGGTGCGGTGCAGCGGTTCCACCTTGCGCAGTGCGCAGCACTGGGCGGGGTCGCGGGCGAAAAGGTTCTTGCCCAGCAGCGAATCCTGCTGCGCCACGGTGTGCTCCGGCAGCACGTCGACGACGTTCACACGCAGGTTCTCGGCCACCGCGTTGCGCGTCGCGTAGGTCTCCGGAAAGTGGTAGCCGGTGTCGAGGAACAGGACGTCCACCCCGGGCAGCTGGTCGGCCACGAGTGCCGGCAGCACGGCGTCGGCCATGGAACAGGCGACGGCGGCCGCCCCCGTGGCGAAGTTCTTCGCCACCCAGGCGATGACGTCCTTGGCGGACGCATCCCAGGCCAGTTCCGCGGCGCCAGCCTCGGCCAGGGCCTTCAGCTCGTCGTGCGGGCGCAGTCCCGTGGCGGCATCGGCCGCGACAGCGGCTTGTGTCTCCGTCATTTCAGCAGCTCCTCGTCCACGCGGTGTGCGAATTCGGCGAAGGTCTCTTCCGGGAGCTTGTTGGCGGCGTAGCTGCGGATGACGCGCTCCACGTAGTCGGCCAGGTCGGCAATGGCTACCTTCAGCCCGCGGACGGTGCGGCCCAGGCCGGCTTCTTCCCGGTTGTGCGAGGACAGCCCGCCGCCCAGGTGGACCTGGAAGCCTCCTGTTGTGCCGCCGTCGTCCGTGGGAACGACGATGCCCTTCAGGCCGATGTCAGCCGTCTGGATGCGGGCGCAGGAGTTGGGGCAGCCGTTGAGGTACAGCGTGATGGGATCACCCAGCACGCCGGCGTCGACCAGGTCCGCGAGGCGCACCTCGAGCTCGCCGATGACGTCGATCGCGGTGTCCTTGGTGTTGACGATGGCCAGCTTGCAGAACTCGATGCCGGTGCAGGCCATGGTGTTGCGGCGGAAGACTGAAGGGCGTGCGGACAGCCCGACCTCCTCCAGCCCGGCCACCACTGCCTCAACCTTGTCCTGGGAAATGTCCAGGGAGATGATCTTTTGCAGTGGGGTGGTGCGCAGGCGGTGGGAGCCGTGGGCTTCCAGGAGGTCCGCCAGGGCGAGCATCTGCGTGCCGGAGAAGCGGCCCACATACGGGGCGGCGCCGATGAAGAACTTGCCGTCCTTCTGTTCGTGGACACCGACGTGGTCGCCATTGACAGTGGCCTTGGGCGGGGCGATGCCGTCGGGCAGCTTGCGGCCCAGGTATTCATCCTCGAGGACCTGCCGGAACTTTTCCGCACCCCAGTCCTCCACCAGAAACTTCAGCCGTGCCTTATTGCGCATGCGCCGGTAGCCGTAGTCGCGGAAAATGCTGGTGACTCCCTCCCAGACGGCCGGCCCGTCCTCCGGCGGCACAAACACGCCGACCCGCTGCGCCAGCCGGGGGGCGGTGGAGAGCCCGCCGCCCACCCACAGGTCGTAGCCCGGGCCGAGTTCGGGGTGGCGCACGCCGACAAAGGAGATGTCGTTGATCTCGTGGATGGTGTCGTGGTCCGGATAGCCGGTGATGGACGTCTTGTACTTGCGCGGCAGGTTGGAGAACTGCGGGCTGCCGATGAAGCGGTCGCGAATTTCCTGCAGGAAATCGGTGGGGTCGATGATCTCCGCCTTGGCTATGCCTGCCACCGGGGAACCGAGCATGCCGCGCGGCACGTCGCCGCAGGCCTCGGTGGTTTGCAGGCTCACAGCCTCGAGACGGCGCCAGATCTCCGGCACGTCTTCCACCTCAATCCAGTGGAACTGGATGTTCTGGCGGTTGGTCAGGTCGGCCGTGTTGCGGGCAAAGTCGACGGAAATCTGGCCGATGACGCGCAGCTGCTCAGTGGTGAGCTTGCCGCCGTCGGTCCTCACGCGCATCATGAGGTAGCTGTCCTCAAGTTCGTGCGGTTCCAGGGAGGCGGTCTTGCCGCCGTCGATCCCCTGCTTGCGCTGCGTGTACAGCCCCCACCAGCGGAAGCGGCCGTGCAGGTCGTCGTCGCTGATGGAGTCAAAGCCCTGCTTGGAGTAGATGGTCTCGATGCGGTGGCGCACCGACAGGCCGTCGTCCTCCTGCTTCCAGGCCTCCACGGGGTTCAGCGGCGCCTTGCCGTCAACATTCCACTGCCCGTGCGGCTTGGCGGCGGGACGGGGGCGGGCGGGTCGGCCCTTTGCAGGCGCCTCGGCGGAATCGGTGGCGGCCTCGGCGGCTGCTCCGGCCAGAGCTGTCTGTGTCATGAAACGAGCCTAGGTCGCCTCCCACGGGTGGCCGTCACCGGGTGCAACGCGGGTTCACCTTAGGCAATATTTCGTCACGTGCCCCGTTTCGCCGGCGGCTGTGCTTGGCCGCCTTTCCACCCACGACGCCGGGCACTTTGCTCGTGCGCACGGTTATGGCGTCACGGTGCGCCACTTCTGACGTGGCACAGGGTTACGCCGCAACGCTCCGCAGGACTGCAGCGTCAAAGTGCTCCAGCGCCAGCTGCGCCAGCAGCGGCGAGGGCAGCAGCGGTTCGCTGACGCTGTCCGCGCCCGCCTTGCCCAGCTGGTCGTGGAAGTAGCCGGGCGCCAGCAGGTAGGAGGCAACCGCGACGCCGGCCGCACCCTTGGCGCGCAGCTGCGCCACGGCATCGGGAACGGAGGGTTCGGCGCTCGCACCGTAGGCTGCCAGGATGGTTTCGGGCCGGCGGACGGCCAGGTCCGCCGCCAGCACCTCCACCTGTTCGGCGGCCTCGGGCCGGGATGACCCCGCCGCCGCGAGCACAACACCCCAGCGCTCCGGCAGTTCGCCCAGCCGTTCGTGGAGCAGCCCGGCCAGGCGCGGGTCCGGCCCGAGCGGCACCGCGGCCAGCGATCCGGGCCTGCTTTCAACGGCCCGGGCAATGTCCACCTGGACATGGTGGCCCACCGTCAGCAGGAGCGGAACGACGACGGCGCGCACCCCCGCGGGCAGTCCCGCCACGACCGCGGGGAGCGACGGCTCCTGGACATCCACGTAGGCTTCCAGGACCACCAGCCCGGGCCGCAGCGCAGCAATGTCGGCCCGGAGCTGGTTGATCCGGGCCCGGCCCTCGGCATTGTTGGTGCCGTGCGCGCAGGCGATCAGGACCGATTCCGCTCCCTCAAGTGCGCCAGTGCTGTCCTCGCCCACGGGCGCTCCTCCCAAAGTTCCTTGCTGTCCGGAATCAATGTACGCCACCGACGGCTGACTTGTTCGATATCCCGAGCGCCGAAATGATGCCGCCGGCCATGAACATGCACGCGGTGATCACCACGATGCGCCGGAACGAACCAAAGTCCAGGATGCCACCAAGCATGACGCCCGCCAACGCCACCGCCATCAGGCCCGCGACCCGGGACACGGCGTTGTTGATGGCCGAACCAATTCCGCTCTGTCGCGTGGGCACCGCCCCCAGGATGGCCGCCGTCAGGGGCGCCACGGTCATGGACATGCCCACGGAGAACACGAACAGGCCCGGCAGGATCTGCAGCCAAAAGTTGAACGGGCGCGAAGTGGTTGCCATCAACAGGTACCCCGAGCCAGCCACGATGGGCCCAACGGCCATGAACAGCCGCGGCCCGTATTTTCCGGCCAGGGTGCCAAACGGGCCGGACAGCAGCAGCAGGATCACGGCCGTGGGCATCGACGCCAGCCCGGCCAGGGCCGCCGGCAGCCCTGCCACCTCCTGCAGGAACAGCACCATCATCAGCCCTCCCAACGATGCCCCTGCATAGATGAACGTGGTGGCCATGTTCCCAATGCCAAAGTTGCGGATCCGGAACAGGGCCAGCGGCATCATGGGTGCGCTCGATCGGTGCTCCCACCACAGGAACACCGCCAGCGCGGCCAGCCCCACCACGAGCGGCACAACCACGGCGGGGTTGCCCCAGCCGAGGCGGTCCTGCTCAATCAAGGCAAAGACGGTGCCAGCCAGTCCGACAGACGCCAGCAACGCCCCCGGGACGTCCACCCGCCCCCGGGAGCCGGCGGCAGCCCCGGCGTCGTCCTTGGGAAGGACGTTCTTGGGCGGGGCGTCCTTGGACGTGGGAACTGGCAGCGCCAGACCCCGCAACAGCAACAGGGTGGCGGCAATGGGCAGGACGTTGATGGCGAAGATGTAGCGCCAGCTGGCAAAGTCCACGAGGAGGCCGCCGAGCAGCGGGCCGGCCAGGAAGGCGGTGCCGGTCCAGGCCGTCCACGAGCCAATCGCCTTGGCCTGGGCGGGTCCGCTGAAGGTGGAGGTGATCAGCGCCAGCGAACTCGGCACCAGCAGCGCCGCCCCGGCCCCCTGCACGCAGCGGGCCAGGATCAGCAGGAGCCCGGTGGGCGCCACGGCACAGGCCAGCGAGGCGGCGCCAAAGATGAGCAGCCCTGCCCGAAGGATCCGCACCCGGCCAAAGGTGTCGGACAGGGAGCCGGCAATCAGGATCAGCGAGCCCAGCGCCAGCAGGTACGCATCCACCACCCACTGCTGCGTGGTGATCCCGCCGCCCAGCTCGCGGTCCATGGCCGGCAGCGCCACGTTGACGATGGCCCCGTCCAGGAAGGCCACAAAGGAGGCCAGGATGGCCACCCACAGCACGCGCCGCTGCACGGCTCAGCCCTTTCTGGCGAACGCGGTCCGAAGGGAGAGCTTGCGCGAGTATTCGATGGAACCGTACCGGAACAAGTGCACCGCCAACCGCAGCGCCAGCAGGCCAAAGACGAACAGTTCGGCAATCACCACTGCGGCGGAGACCGCGCTCAGCGAGCCGAAGCCGTTGCGCAGCATGGCGGTGATGGGAGCCGTGAACGGGAAGAACGTGAAGATCTGCACAATGATGTTGCCGGGGTCGCTGACCACCATGGTCACAATGTAGAACGGGATGAACATCAGGATCATCACCGGCGCAAACACCGTGCTCGCGTCCTTGGCCGTGGGCATCACCGCGCCAATCGCCACCAGCACTCCCGTGAACAGGATGAAGCCGCCCGTGAACAGCAGGGCGCCCACCAGCATGGGCCAAAACTGGAATTGCAGGTGCGTCAGGTCAAAGTTGGGCATGGAGAGCTGGTCGTGGAAAAACACGTAGCCAATGACCATGGGGGCGGCGAACACCACGGCCTGCACCGCACCCACCAGAAACAGCGAGATCACCTTGCCCACCACCAGCGTGGTCGGGTTCAGCGTGGTGAGGATCATCTCCGTGACCCGGTTTTCCTTTTCCTCCAGCGTGGAGGCCAGCATCTGGTTCGCCAGCAGGATGATCACCACGTAGAACAGCACCAGGAACAGCAGCGGCGGCACCACGGTTTCCAGCCCGCCGGACACCTGCCCGCCCTTGAACGTCTCCGTCTCCGTGCTGAACTTGCCCTGCACTGCGGCCGCCACCTCCGCCGAGCCCACCTTTTCCTGGGCGGAGAGGACCAGCAGCTGCCGGGCCACGGCCTCATAGCTGCCGTTCTTGAAAATGCCCTGGTCCGCGCCGTAGACCTTGACCGGCTCCTGGCTGAGGTTGGCCGGAAAGCTGAAGTAGGCGTTGAGGCTGCCATCCTTCACACGTTCGACGGCGGAGCCCGGGTAGGTCTCCACCGCACCTCCCATGGCCTTGGCTATGCCGGGATCCAGCAGCCCGGAGGCGTCCGTGTAGGTGAAACTGAGCTTGTCGTTCTTCTGCGCCTCGGTCAGGGTCTTGGTGTTGGAGCTGCTGGCGAACACCAGCCCAAAGACGATGGCCAGCAGCACCGGGATGGCCAGCGTCGCAATCCAGAAGCGCCGCTTCTTGATGGTCCGGGTGAATTCAAACTGCACCACGGTGCCCAGGTTGTGCCGCGCCATGTTACTTCACCGCCGTTTCAGCCGCGGCCTTCTCGCCGTAGACCTGGATGAAGATGTCGTCCAGGCTCCGTTTGGCCGCCACGAAGCTGCGCACCTGCAGGCCGGAACTGACCAGGTCCCGCAGCACGTCCGCCTCATCCGCGGTGTCGTCCAGCGCCAGCTCCGCATAGTTGGTTTCCTGCAGCACCACCCTGTATCGCGGCGATTCCGGGACCGTGCCGCTGCACTTCAGCCGCACGGTGCGTCCGCCAAACTGGTTCTGCACCTCGTCAATCGTGCCGTAGGCCTCGGACTTTCCGTCCTTGAGCAGGATGATCCGGTCGCACAGCCGCTCCACCTCCTCCATCTGGTGCGTGACCATCATGACGGTGGCGCCAGCCTTTTTTCTCTCCTCAATGAGGTCCATCAACAGCCTGCGGTTCACCGGGTCAAAGCCCTTGGTGGGCTCGTCCAGGATCAGCAGCTCCGGCTCGTTCATGATGGTCACGCCCAGCTGGATCTTTTGCTGCTGGCCGCCGGAGAGCTTGTCCACGCGCACATCAGCCTTGTCCGCCAGCTCCACCCGGTCCAGGTAGTCGCGGGAAAATCTTTGGGCATCCGCCTTGGTCAGGCCCTTGAGCCGTCCGAAGTACGTCATGACGTCCAGGACGGACTCCTTTTTGTACAGTCCCCGTTCCTCCGGCAGGTACCCCAGCCGCGCCCCATAGTCGTCGCTGAACACGCGGCCGTTGATCTCCAGGGTCCCGGACGTGGGACGGTAGATGCCCAGAAGGGCCCGGATCGTCGTCGTCTTTCCACTGCCGTTGCTGCCGAGAAAGCCAAACGTCTCACCGCGGGCCACATCAAAGGACAGTCCGTCGATGACGGTGGTTTCGCCAAACTGCATGCGAAAATCCCTGATGTGAATGAGTGGTTTCGCAACTGCGTTGTCCATTTGTCCAGCGTATCGACATTTCACGGCCGATGGCGTCCCCCGGCGGCCCGCGGGATGGGCGCGCCCGACGGCCTGTCGGATTGGCCGCTCCGCCGCCGGCCGCCATACGCTTGACCGTGCCATCCCCACGGCTGTTCAGCCGCCCAAGCCAACCGAGGGAAACGCCCGATGACCTTTGACCTTGCCCTGGTCCTGGACCTTCTGGGCTGCTTCTTCTTTGCCGTCTCGGGCTCCCTCCTGGCGGTCCGAAACGGCTTTGATCTGGTGGGCTCGGTGCTGCTGGGTTCGCGGGTGGGGCTGGGCGGCGGGGTGGTCCGCGACCTCATCCTCAATGCCGGGCCGCCTGCAGCCTTCAGCAATCCCCTCTACCTGGCCGCGCCGCTGCTGGCCGCCGTGGTGGTGTACTTCGTCGTGGGCGGCGTGAAGCGCGCGAACCGGCTGGTGCTGACGTTCGACGCCGGCGGTCTGGCCCTGTTTTGCATCACCGGCGCGCTGAAGGCACTGGACGCGGGCATGAACGCGGCCGCGGCCATCCTGCTGGGCGTCACCACCGCCGTGGGCGGAGGAATCCTGCGCGACGTGACCGCCAACCAGGTGCCGAGCGTCTTCGACCCCAAGACCATGTACGCCATCCCGGCGCTGCTCGGCTCCGCCCTGGCCACGGGCCTGTGGTACCTGGGCTGGCTGAACCTGGCCACGGGGAGCACAGCCGCCGTGCTGGTCTTCACGCTCCGCCTGCTCGGCCTGAAGTTCGGCTGGCACGCCCCGCTCGCCGCCCGCAGCTGGGCGCGTCCGCGATTCCTCCGCGGCTAGGATTGAGGGACACAACGGTTGCCGATCCTGGAGTATTGAATGTCCGACATTTTTGTTGAGAAGTTCCGCGGCCTGGTGCCCCTCTATCTGGGGGAACCCTGGCAGGAAGCTGACGGGATCGACCTGGAAGACCTGGACAGCATTTTTGCGGAACTGGACATCACCGTCCCACAGGCGCTGCGGGAATTCCTGGCAGCCCTCGGAAACTGCGAAGAGCTCATGGAGGCGTACTACTACTTCTGGGATCCGGAGGAACTGGAAATCGAGGACGGCTACCTGCTGTTCCTGGAGGACGAGGACGAGGCCTACACGTGGGGCATGCGCGCCGACCAGGCCGATGTCCCCGACCCCATCGTGTGGCGCCGCAACAACCGCACGGGAGCATGGATCAACGAGGAGGGCACGTTCAGCGAATTCGTCTTCGACATGCTCGACTGGGTCTTCAACGACGACAACGACGACTGACCGGCAGTCGGGTCCCCACGTCGTTCCTTCGTTGACATTGGAGATAACGACCTGTCCGAACGCCGCGGAGCGGTCGTAATCTCGAACTTCAACGGGTTAGACGTCGCGGGAGACCACGGCTTCGGCGAAACTGGCCAGGGCTGTCTTGACCATGCCGTCGGGCAGCGGCGCCAGCGCGGCAATCGCCTGCGCAGACCACTCGCGGGCCACAGTCCAGGACTCGGCCGTGACGGGGTGTTCGCGCAGCGCTGCCACGGCGTCGGCCAGCGCCTCGTCGCTGCTCAGGTCCCCGTCAACCAGCGCAAGGACCGCCACAGCGGAGGCATCCCCCGCGGCGGCGGCCTTGCGCAGCAGCAGCACGGGCAACGTGGGCACGCCTTCGCGCAGGTCCGTCCCAGGTGACTTCCCGGAGACCTGCTTCAGGCCCGTGACGTCAATGACGTCGTCGGCCAGCTGGAAGGCGATGCCCACCTTCTCCCCGTACTCCAGCATGACGTCCTGGAGCTCCTCGGGCACGCCGGCGAAGATGGCGCCGAGCTGCCCGGAGGCCGCGACAAGCGATCCGGTCTTGTCTGCAATGACGGACAGGTAGTGTTCCACGGGGTCCTGGTCCTCGCGCGGCCCCACGGTCTCGTGCAGCTGGCCCAGGCAGAGCCGTTCAAAGGTGCGGGCCTGGATGCCCAGCGCACGGGCGCCCAGCTCGGAGACCAGGATGGACGCGCGGGCAAAGATGAGGTCGCCGGTGAGAATCGCCACCGTGTTGCCCCAGACCTCGTGGGCCGTGGGCGCCCCCCGGCGGTACGGCGCGGAGTCCATGACGTCGTCGTGGTAGAGCGTGGCCAGGTGCGTCAGTTCAACCACGACGGCGGCCTGCACCACTTCCGCGCGGCTGGCGTCCCCGAGGTGCGCGGCCAGGAGCACCAGTAGGGGGCGGATGCGCTTGCCGCCCGCTTCCACCAGGTGCCGGCTGGTGGCGTCGGCCAGCGGATCGGAGTTCGCGATCGCTTCCCGCAGCACTTTCTCCACCTTGGCCATGCGCAGCGCAATCGAAGGACCCAGCTCGGGGTCGTCGGCGACGGCGGTGAACCCGGCCGGCAATTGCAATCCGGTGGCAATCGCCATGGTGCTGGGGTTCGCATCCTCGGAGACGGCACGCCCGTGCCCTGCGTGGGTCCAGCTGTGGTCTGCGGAAGTAGTCACTGCTTAACACTAACTATGGGAAGGGATGGTTGCTTGGGACGGGTGGTGCCCTGGTTGCTGGTGGCGGGCACCAGCTTCTCCAGTAGATGAATCACTCTATCCTCAAAACCGCGTTCGCCGGCGTCGGTCAGGTTCGCCATCATCCGCACCACAAACCGCATGAGGACGGGGACGGGCATGCCCGTGCGCAGGGCCAGTTTCATGACGGCCGGGTTGCCGATCAGGCCGGCGAAGGCCCGGCCCAGCGTGAAGTGGCTCCCCCACTGTCCGCGGACAAAGCCGCTGTAGCCGGCGAGGGCGTGGTTCGCGGCCACGCGCGAATTTGCGCCGGCCGCCCGGACAATGAAATCCGCGGCAAAACGCGCCGACTCCATGGCGTAGGAAATGCCCTCGCCGTTGAACGGGCTGACCATGCCGCCGGCATCGCCGAGCAGCATCAGCCCTTCGGAGTAGTGGGGGGTCCGGTTGAAGCCCATGGGCAGCGCGGCGCCGCGGATGGGACCGACCTGGTTTTCCGGCGTGAACCCCCATTCCTCCGGCATGGATGCCGTCCATTCGCGCAGCACGGCACGGTAGTCCAGCCTGCCAAATTCCTTGGACGAGTTCAGGATGCCGAGCCCCACGTTGGAGGTGCCGTCGCCCACGCCAAACACCCAGCCGTAGCCGGGCAGCGGCTTTCCGGGCCGGCCCGCCTGGGACGGCGCCGCCAGCTCCAGCCAGCCTTCCATCCAGTCGTCGTCGTGCCGCGGGGAGGTGAAATAGGTCCGGTACGCCACGCCCATGGGGCGGTCGCCGCGCTTCTCCAGTCCCCGGGAGACGGCGGTGCGCGTTGAGTTGCCGTCCGCTGCCAGCACGACGTCGGCAAAAAAATCGCGTGTTTCGCCCGTCTTCCGGCCGGCCCCGTCGAGAAGCGACGCGCGGGCACCCACCACGGCTCCGGCGTCGTCCGTCAGGGCTTCCGTAACGGAATGGCCCTCCAGAATGGCGGCTCCCGCGGCCTGGGCGTGGCGGGCCAGGGCCTCATCGAAGCCCAGGCGGGTGCGGATGAGGCCGTAGCTGGGGAAGTTTGACAGTTCCGGCCAGGGCACCTCGATGGTGCGGCCGCCGGCAATCAGCCGCAGGCCCTTGTTCGGCCGCCAGCCGTCTTCGGGCCGGTGAGGCAGGCCCATGAGCTGCATTTCGCGCACCGCGCGCGGCGTCAGTCCGTCGCCGCAGACCTTTTCCCGGGGGAAGCGGGTCTTCTCCAGGACGGTGACCTCGATCCCGGCGGTGGCCAGGTGCCAGGCCGCGGTGGATCCGGCCGGGCCTGCCCCTACAACCAGTACCTTCACGGGGCCCCTAGTCCGGCTTCACGGCGCGGTGCACGGCCACAATGCCGCCGCTGAGGTTCCGGTACGCAACGGAGGCCCATCCGCTCTCGGCAAGCCAGCGGGAGAGCTCGTCCTGGTTGGGCCAGGCGCGGATCGACTCGGCCAGGTAGACGTAGGCGTCGGGATTGGAGGCGGTCTTCCGGGCCACGGCAGGCAGCGCGCGCATCAGGTATTCGGTGTAGACGGTGCGGAACACGGCATTGGTGGGGTGCGAAAATTCGGCCACCACCAGCCTGCCGCCGGGCTTGGTCACGCGCAGCATTTCACGCAGCGCCTTCTTGGGGTCGATGACGTTGCGCAGGCCGAAGGAGATGGTGGCGGCGTCGAAGGAATTGTCCGCGAATGGCAGGTTGGTGGCGTCCCCGGCAACGAAGTCGATGTCCGGGCGGCGGCGCTTGCCCACCTTGAGCATGCCCACGGAGAAATCGCACGCCACCACGTGGATTCCCGCGTCCGCATACGGCTCGCTGGACGTTCCGGTGCCCGCGGCCAGGTCCAGGACGCGCTGGCCGGGAACGGCACCCACCGCGGCAACAACCACCCGGCGCCAGCGGCGCGTTTGTCCCATGGACAGGATGTCGTTGACGATGTCGTAGTTGGGGGCCACGTCGTCGAACATGGCTGCCACTTCTTCCGGACGCTTCTCAAGGGATGCACGGTTCACCCCCCTAGTCTCTCAAACTTTGCGCGCGCGTGCGGACGAGTAATCTTGACTCATCATGACTGCAACCCTCGGCACCCATCCGCTGCGCACCCTGACCACGGCCTTGGATGCCGCGGCATTGGGCGCGCATTCCGCCGCCACCCCAGCCGACCTCCTGGCGACCGACTCCTTCTGCTGGCTCCGGCGCGGCGAGGGCATGCTGGGCTACGGCGAGATCGCGCAGTTCACCGGCACGGGCCCCGAGCGCTTCGCCGACGCCGAACAGTGGTGGAAGGACGTGCTGGCCGGCGCCTTGGTCCGCGACACGGTACATGTCCCCGGCACCGGCGCCCTCGCATTCGGCTCCTTCGCGTTCTCCAAGTTCAGCGCGCACCCGTCCGTGCTTGTCATTCCGGAACTGGTGGTCGGCTTCCGGGACGGCACCGCCTGGCTCACGCACCTCACCGTGGACGGCTCAGCGCCCACCGCCGAGTCCGCCCACGCCCTGCTGCGCCGGCACCTGTCCGCGTCCTCCGAAGGCTTGGCAAGCTCGACGCCGGACACCCCCGCCGCGGGGACCGTCAGCGCCGGGGCGCTCACCGAGGAACAGTGGAAGGCAACCGTGGCCGACGGCGTCCGCGCCATTGGGCGCGGCGGCCTGGACAAGGTGGTTTTGGCCCGCGACGTGGTGGCACGTTTCGACGAGCCGGTGCAACGGGTCTCAATCCTGCAACGATTGGTGCGTCTTTACGGGGAATGCTGGACTTACGGCGTGCGCGGCCTGGTGGGCGCCACACCGGAAATGTTGATCAAGGTGGACGGCACCACGGCGCAGGCCAGGGTGCTCGCCGGCACGCTTGACCGTGAGGATGAGCCTGCCGGCGCGGTGGGTTTTGCCGCCGCAGTCTTGGGCGGCTCCGCCAAGCAGCGCCAGGAACACGACTTCGCCGTCCGCTCCTTGACCCGGCAGCTGGCACCCTTCGCCACGGATCTCGCCTTCCCCGCCGAGCCGTTCATTTTGGAGCTGCCCAATGTCTGGCACCTGGCCTCGGACGTCACGGCAGAGCTCGCGGCCTTTGAAGGCCACCTGCCCACATCGCTGGCCCTGGTGGAGGCACTGCATCCCACGGCCGCCGTGTGCGGCACGCCGCGGGAGGACGCCGGAAAGCTCATCCTGGAACTGGAAAAAATGGACCGCGGGCCGTATGCCGGGCCGGTCGGCTGGCTGGACGGGGCGGGCAACGGCGAGTGGGGCATCGCCCTGCGCGGAGCCGTGCTTGAAGACCCGCTCTCGGTGCGCCTGTACGCCGGGGCCGGAATCGTCGAGGCCTCGGATCCGGAGGCCGAACTGGCCGAGACGTGGGCCAAGTTCCGGCCCATGCTCCAGGCCCTCGGCCTGCACGCCTGACCGGGTCCGGGATACCAGATGGCATCACCCGCGGAACGCTTGCCAACTGTTGGATAAAGTTGTTCAATAGTGAAACATCGTTTACCGTGATGCAAGTCACAGGACGCTACACTAGATTTGATCGCTGTGCTCCAGTTCAGAAACAAAGGGTAAAATATGCAAATTTCATCTAGGCTGACCGTTCGCCTGGCTACCGTCGCGGCCGTTGCAGCATTGGCGCTGACAGGCTGCACCACGGCTTCGCAGGACACCCCGAGCGGTGCCCCCGCCAACACGGGGGCCGACGCGTCCTTCGACCCGGCCACGGTTGCCAAGGATGACGCCCTCATCGCCATGCTGCCCGCCGCCTTGAAGAGCAAGACGACCATTGACGTTGGCTCCGACACCTCCTACGAGCCGGCCGAGTTCCTGGACAAGGACGGCCAGACCCCCATCGGCTACGACGTGGACCTCGCCAAGGCCATCGCCGCAACGCTGGGCAAGAAGGCCGATGTCCACACCGCGGACTTCTCCTCCATCCTGCCCAAGCTGGGCACCGTCTACGACCTGGGCATCTCCTCCTTCACGATCAATCCGGAACGCTCCAAGGCCGTGAACTTTGTCAGCTACTTCAATGCCGGTGTCTTGTGGGCCGTGCAGAAGGGCAACCCCAAGGGCATCACCATGGACAACCTGTGCGGCAAGAAGGTGGGCGTCCAGACGGGCACCGTTGAGGAGGATCCGGACGTCAAGGACCGCTCCGCAGCCTGCGTCAAGGCCGGCAAGCCCGCCATCACCGTCGTTTCGCTCAAGAACCAGACCGACGTCACCACCCGCCTGGTGGGCGGCACCATCGACGCCATGAGCGCCGACTCCCCCATCATCAAGAACGCCCTGGCCAAGACCAATGGGCAGCTGCAGACCCTCGGAAAGGTCTATGACTCCGCGCAGCAGGGCATCGCCATTGCCAAGTCGGACACCGTCTTTGCCGGCGTCATTGAAAAGGTCATGAACAAGCTCATCACCGATGGCACCTACACCAAGATCCTGACCAAGTGGAACAACACCGAGGGCGCCCTGCCGAAGGCAGTCCTGAACCCGACGGCGGGCTAGCCCTTGAGCCGCCTACTCTCGCGCCGGAGCACCCACAGCGCCGGGCCCGACGTGGAACTGATTGACTCAGTTCCCGTCCGGCACCCGTGGCGGTGGGTGGGGGCCGTCGTCGTCCTCCTCATCGTGGTCCTGGTCATCCAGTCCATGACCACCAACCCCAAGTTCTATTGGGGAACGTTCAGGACCTACCTGTTTGACGTCCTGGTCATCCAGGGCGTGGGCTGGACACTCATCCTGACGGTCACCTCGATGATCATCGCCATTGTGCTGGCCATCATTTTGGCCTTCATGCGGCAGTCGGACAATCCCCTGTTCCGCTACGTCTCCTGGGTATGGGTCTGGTTCTTCCGGGGTACGCCCGTGTACACCCAGCTGCTGTTCTGGGGTTCGGTCGGCGCCCTTTACCCGAAAATCATCGTCGGCGTGCCGTTTGGGCCCGAACTGTTCTCGTGGGACACGGCCACGGTCATCAACGCCACCGTGGGTGCCATTGTCGGGCTGGGCCTGAATGAATCAGCCTATCTGGCGGAAATTTTCCGCGCCGGGCTCAAGTCCGTGGACAACGGCCAGATGGAAGCCGCCGAGGCACTGGGCATGCGCCGCTCCAAGGTCATGTGGCGGATCATCCTGCCACAGGCCATGCGCGTGATCATCCCGCCGACGGGCAATGAAACCATCGGCATGCTCAAGACCACTTCCCTGGTGCTGGCCGTCCCGTTCACCCTGGACCTGACGTTCGTCACGAACGCCCTCGCCAGCCGCACGTTCCTTCCCATCCCGCTGCTCATGGTGGCAGCGTTCTGGTACCTCGTCATCACCTCGGTGCTGATGGTGGGCCAGTACTACATTGAACGGCACTACGGCAAGGGCGTGGACAACGTCACCAAGGCGCCCGTCCTGGCCACGGCCGCCGCCGCTGCAGCCCATGCAAAACCGGCTGACCCCGCCGACGGAACCACGGAAGGCGGCCAGCCATGACGGACACCGCATCAATCAACAAGCAGGAATCCACCCGGGTGAAGCCCCTCGTCGACATTCAGGGCGTGCACAAGCTCTTTGGGGACCACCACGTCCTCAAGGGCATCGACATGACGGTGCGGCAGGGCGAGGTCTCGGTCATCATCGGCCCGTCCGGCTCCGGAAAGTCGACGCTGCTGCGCTGCATCAACCTGCTGGAAACCATCAGCGCCGGCCGCATTTCCGTCCATGACGACCTCATCGGCTACCGCGAGGTCAACGGCAGGCTGCACGACCTGAACACGAAGCAGATAGCGGCACAGCGCCGGGAAATCGGCATGGTGTTCCAGCGCTTCAACCTGTTCCCGCACAAGACCGCGCTGCAAAACGTGATTGAGGCGCCCACCCAGGTGAAGCGCCAGTCCAAGGCCGCCGCGAAGCTGAAGGCGTTCGAGCTGCTGGACATGGTGGGGCTGAGCGACCGCGCCAATTTCTATCCGTCCCAGCTTTCCGGCGGACAGCAGCAGCGCGTCGCGATTGCCCGGGCCCTGGCCATGGAACCGGAACTGATGCTCTTTGACGAGCCCACGTCCGCCCTGGACCCGGAGCTGGTGGGCGACGTCCTGGAGGTCATGAAGAACCTGGCCAAGTCCGGCATGACCATGATCGTGGTCACCCACGAGATCGGCTTTGCCCGCGAGGTGGGCGACACCCTGACGTTCATGGACGGCGGCGTGGTGGTGGAAACCGGGAACCCGCGCGAGATCATCGCCAACCCGCAGCACCGCCGGACGCAGGAATTCCTCAGCCGCGTGCTCTAGCCCCTCCATCTGACCCGCAGTTGCTGTCGAAAAATCGGCCGTTTTCGCGATTTTTCGACAACAACTGCGGGTCAGATGCTTAAGGCCGAGGCGATGCGGGCATGGAACTCGCGCAGGCCCTCCCGCGTGGCCGCGACCTCCACGATGCTGCGCCCATGCACCGGCGGGGCAAGCGCGGCAGCGAGTTCCGCCGTCGTACGGACCTGCGTGTGGCGCCAGCCGTAGGCCGCGGCCAGCGAACCCAGGTCCACGGCGTGCGGTGTCCCAAAGAAGCGTTCGACGGCGGCCGCATAGTTGGGTGCCTCGGCCAGCCGGCCGTGCTCCAGGACCGAGAAGATGCCCCCGCCGGCGTCATTGAGGACGATGAGCTGGACATCGGCTTCATGCTCCCCGGTGCCGAGCAGGAGCGCGCCGGAATCGTGCAGGAGGGTGACGTCGCCCAGCAGCACACGGGTAGGCGCGCCGGTGGCGAGGCCAATGCCCGTGGCAGTGGCGACGGTGCCGTCGATGCCGGACAGTCCGCGGTTGGCAAAAACCCGCACCGGTCCCGCGCCGCCGTCGGGACCGGCCGGCGCGGGGCGGCCGGCAAGGTCGGCGTCGCGCACCGGATTGGACGAGCCCAACACCAGGTTGGCTGGCCCTTGCGCCGCGTCGTCCTGCATGCCGTCCCACACCTGGCGGGCCACTGCCGGTCCGCTGAGGGTTCCGGGATGTGCGGAATCGGCCAGGACTGCGTCCAGGCGTTGTTCAGCCGCCCTGGCCGCGTCCTGCCAGGCATCCAGCCAGCCGTCCGGACCGAATCCGGCATAGCCGACCAGCTGGTCCCATTGCGTCAGCACCAGTTCGGGGCGGCGGCCGGCGTCGAACCAGGCGACCGGCCGCGGTACGTAGAGGGCCCGTTCCAGGTCCGCGCGCGCCAGCAGTTGCGCCACGGGCCGCGACAGCGTGGGACGGCCAAAGACCACTACGCGCTGAATCGGTTGGGCCGAATCCGGCCCGAACTTCCCCAGCAGCAGCCGGTACGGGCCCACGGCATTGGGGCCGAACCTGGCGTTGGACGACGGCTCGGCCAGGAGGGGCAGGCCCAAGGTGCGGGCAAAGTGCTCGGCGGCCGGCCCGGCGTCGTGCCCGGCCAGGACCACGGTGCGGTGGCTCGTGGACGGCAGGGCGAACTCCGGGGATCGGGCTTCCGGCGGTGGAGCGTGGGGCCCCGGACGCGAGGGCCCCGACCCGAGCTCGCGAGTGGTGGGGGCGCCTGGGGAGCGAGATCCAGGGGTTTCGACAAGCTCACCCAGCGGGGCGGGCTCAACCAGCGGGGCGGGCTCAACCAGCGGCATGAGCCGCTCCCACTCCGAACCGTCGAGCGCCGGCGTCAGCGGGTCGCGGAAGGCCAGGTTCACCTGCACGGGCCCGGCCGGGATGCCTTCCAGGCGGCCCCGGGCCGCACTGAGGGCCGTGGCGATGGCGCTCGTGGGGTCGATCCCGGCGGCGACATCGGTGGCGAACCGCACGTGCTCGCCGAAGAGGTCCAGCTGGAAGGTGGTCTGGTTGGCGCCGGTGCCGCGCAGTTCCTCGGGCCGGTCAGCGGAGAGCACCAGCAGCGGTGTCCCGGTGTGGTTGGCCTCCATGACGGCCGGCATCAGGTTGCCCACCGCCGTGCCGGACGTGGTCAGCACCGCCGCCGGGCCGCGCGAACCCTCCGCCAATCCCAGGGCGGTGAACCCGGCCACGCGTTCGTCGATCCGGACGTACGTGGTGAGCCTGCCGTCGGCCTCGGCCTCGGCCAGCGCATAGACGAGCGGCGCGCTGCGGGAGCCCGGCGCCACCACGACATGCCGCACCCCGGCCCGCTCCAGCGCGTCCACCACGTACCGGGCGGCGTCCATCGAACTAAGTAAACTCACGCCACCATCTAACCACCCCGGACCGGCCTCGACGCGCCCGCAGGGCTCGCCCCATGCGCTCCCACCGCTCGCGGGCTCGCGGCGGGTCCCTCGCGCCCGTGGGCCCAGCTCGACCACCGGTCGCGTGGCGGCCCGGCCTTCCGAGCTATAGCAGCGCGTGGCAGCGGCGGAGGCGCTCCAGCCACCAGTCGCGGCGCTCCGCCGTGGCGGCAAAGCGGTCCAGCAGCTCCGGGTCCGCGGTCACGTCCCGCACGGCGATGCCCCCGGCCACGGCCACCAGGCTGTCCGGCACAACGTCGCCGCCCATCAGCGAGACCGTCCCCAGCCCACAGGCATAGGGCAGCTGGGGCAGGGCGGCCGCCAGCGCCAGGCCCGTCCGGATCCCCACGGACGAGTCCAGCGCCGAACTGACGACGGCGGGCAGTCCCGCCTCGGCGACGATCTCCAGCGCCTGCCGCACACCGCCGAGGGGCGCCGCCTTGACCACGAGCAGGTCCGCGGCACCGGCGCGGGCCACGGCCAGCGGGTCGGTGGCCTTGCGCACGCTTTCGTCCGCGGCGATCAGCACGGAACCGGACAGGGCCCGCCGCACAGCGGCCAGGTCCGCCACGGAGGCTGCGGGCTGTTCGGCGTATTCGAGCCCAAACACGGAGAGCATGGTCAGCGCCCGGACCGCCTGCTCGACGTCCCATCCGCCGTTCGCGTCCACCCGGATCCTCGCGTCGGGCAGCAGGTGCCGCACCGCGCCGACCCGGGCGGCGTCGTCGCCCAGCGTCTGGCCGGCCTCGGCGACCTTGACCTTGACGGTGTGGACGGTGTCGAACGCGCCAAGGACGGCGGGCACCTCGGCGGCTGAAACGGCGGGAACCGTGGCATTGACCGGAATCCACTCGCGCACGGGTGCCGGGTACCCAACCCAGCCGGCTTCCAGGGCCGAGGCCAGCCACCTGGCCGACTCGGCGTCGTCGTACTCCACAAACGGCGAGAACTCGGCCCACCCTGCCGGCCCCTCCAGCAGCACCACCTCCCGCTCCAGCACGCCCCGGAATTTCACCCGCATCGGGAGGGTGGCAACGCGGGCGGAGGCGAGGAGTTCGTCGAGGGCAACCATGGCCATCACTTTAGCGCCCGGATGGGCGGCAGCGCTTCGGGAACCCGGCCAGCTTCCTTTCATGAATCTATGGGAACCTAGTCAGGATGAGTACGCATGCACCGGGTTCCCGCCGCCGAAGCAGCCTGCGCCGAGCCGCGCCCATCTCCGCCGTCCCGTTCGTCACCGGCGCCCTCATTTCGCTGGCGGGGCTGGTGGCGACCTACATGTTTTTCGTCGAAAGCACCACGGGGCAGTTCATGGACGAGTCCGCCCTGGTCCAGGCAAAGGTGGCCCAGCGCTTCATCGGCCTGCCGGCCGCGGGGGTCCTGGACTTTCTTCCGGCCACCTCAGTGGTCATTGCGGCACTGGTGGTGCTGTTTGTCACGCTGGCCCGGCGCCGCTGGAAGGCGGCCGGCATTGCCCTGGCCGCCATGGCCGCGGCGAACGTCACCACCCAGCTGATCAAGCTTGGCCTGCCGGACAGGCCGTTTGTCGGCGTGCAGACGCTGTCGCTGAACTCTCTCCCGTCCGGCCACAGCACGCTCGCGGCCAGCGCCGCGGCGGCGGTTTTCCTGGTTGTTTCCCCGCGCTGGCGCCCCGCGGCGGCGTTTGTGGGCGGCAGCTACGCCGTCGTCGCCGGGATCGCCACGCTGATCAACCAGTGGCACCGGCCGGCCGACGTCGTTGCGGCCTTCTTCGTGGTGGCCTTTTGGACGTGCGCCGCCGCACTGCCGGTGATGCGCACCGGACGCTCGTGGAATGTGTGGCTCGGCTCGGGGCGGCACTGGGCGTCGCGCCGCTGGTGGACGGGGCTGGCCGCGCTGGTCGCCATCATCGCCGCCGTCTCCACGGCGCTGGTCCTGCGTGCAGTGTCCACCCACGCCCACGACAGCATCATCAGCTTTTTCGCGGCCGGGGTGGGGCTGATTGTGGTGGCCGGCTATGGCCTGACCGTCCTTGGGACGCTGCTCCTGACCCAACAGGTACGACGCCGTTCCTCCCGTTAAGCGGCTGCCCCGGCTCCGCTGTGGTTGGGGGGACAGACGGTTCACAGGGCCGCGGCGAGGGGCTCCCAGAAGTAGTTGAAGTTCTCCCGCGGGCCGGCCATGAGGCGCTGGGTGAACAGGACCCCGATGAAGCCGGCCGACGGGTTGACGTAGGCGGTGGTGCCCGTCCCGCCCGTCCAGCCGTAGCCGCCGGGCGCCCTCCACGGCTCACGGCCCTCGGTGTCCACGGCCACCTGCCAGCCCCAGGAGACTCCCGGTCCCACCATTTCCGCCAGGCCTTCACGCTGGAGGTCGTTGAGCTGGTCCGACGTCATGTGGCGGCGCTGCTCGGCTGGCAGCAGCGCATCGCCCTCAAGCGCCGTCAGAAAGGCCATGTAGTCCGGGACCGTGGACACGAGGCCGCCGCCCAGCGATTCAAAGGCCGGCGCGTGCGAGAAGACGCCGTCCGGCGCATCAAGGACTTCCAGCCCGTCCGGACCGGGGCGGTAGGCCGTGGGCAGTTCGGCCGGGTCGGCGAAGAAGCCGGTGCCGTCCATGCCGAGCGGGCCCGTGACGCGTTCGGCCAGGATCTGGCGCAGCGGTCCTGCGCCGGCGCGGGCCAGCAGCACCGACAGGAGGTCGCTGCCGGTATGGTAGCTCCACCGCGTTCCAGGCTGGTGTTCCAGCGGGAGCCCGGCCAGCCGGTGCATGAATTCATCCGGCGTCATGGCCGGCGGGATGGGGTCCGGTGCGATCCCTGCCTCAGCCATGGCCCGGGCGAGGGGTGTGCTGTCGAAGATGGCGCCCATGCCGTGGGTGAGGGTGAGCAGGTGTCGGACGGTGATGTCGCGTTCAGCCGGGACGGTGCGCTCCAACGGCGCGTCCGGGCTGGTCAGGACCCGGGGATAGGCCAGCTCGGGCAGCCACACGTCAGCGGGGTCGTCGGGCGCCAGCGTGCCGTCGGCGATCATCGAGGCGGCGAGGGCGCCGGCCACGGGCTTGCCGAGTGAGGCGATCCGGAACGGCGTGTCCGTGCGCATCTTCCCTGGTTGTCCCAGGGTCCGCACGCCGGTGGCGAAGTATTCGGTGGTGCCGCCGTGGCGGATGCCGGCCACCAGCCCGGGCGCCCAGCCGGAATCCACTTTTTTCTGCAGGGCCCGCCACACCGGTTCGAATTGAGCGCTCATGGTTCCATGATCGGCACCGCCGGCCCGAGCCGTCAACAGCAGCTTTCGGCGCGGGAAAACTGTCTATTCGGCGATGTCCTCGGCCCACAGCTGGGGATGCTCCTGCTGGAAGGCGCGCATCATCGCCACGCAGCGCTGGTCGTCCAGGACGTCCACGATGACCCCGCGCGAGCGCAGGAGGTCGAATTCGCCCTCAAACGTCCGGGCCTCGCCCACCACCACGCGCGGAATCTTGAACTGGATGATGGTTCCCGTGCACATGGCACACGGCGCCAGCGTCGTGTACAGGACGGTGTCGCGGTAGGTGTCCTGCCGCCCGGCGGCCCGCAGCGCCGACATTTCCCCGTGCGCAATGGGGTCGCCATGCTGGACCCGTTCGTTATGCCCGACGGCGACCACCTCGCCGCCGCGGGCCAGGGCGGCCCCGATGGGGATGCCCCCTTGGGACAGGCTCTCACGTGCGGCCTGGTAGGCGGCCTCAAAGGCGGGATCGGTCATCGTGGTGTGCTTCCAATCGTGGTGGGGGCGGGCTGCGGGCGGTTTACCTCTGGCTCACTCATTCAGGTGGTTTCATTCAGGCTATTTGATTCAGCGGGTGAGCGGCTTGTTGCGGGGGACCCAGTAGCCGAGGACGGCTGCGGCCGCCAGCCCGAGCAGGCCTGTCGCGGCGATCCCGAAGGACAGGGTCGCGGCCGCCGTGAGCGCGGAGAGGATGACGGGCCCGCTGGAGGCCCCGGCGTCGGAGAGGAAGCGCCAGATTCCCAGGAACTGGGCCCGCCCGCGCCGCGGCGAGTAGTCGGCGCCCATGGTCATGATCAGCCCGGAGCCAATCCCGTTGCCGAAGCCGATCAGCAGTGCCACCAGGAGCAGCGAAACGGCGCCGGTGGTGAGCGGCATGAGCAGCAGGGAGATGCCCATGAGGACCATGGACGGCACCGCCACCCAGATGCGGCCCTTGTGGTCCATGACCTTCCCGGCGGGGTAGAACACCAGCATGTCGATGGCGCCGGAGAGTCCGTAAATGATGGAGGTCACGGCCGGGTTCAGGCCCAGGTTGTCCGCCCACAGCGGCACGACCACCTGCCGGGAGGAGCGCACTGCGCTGACCAGCAGCACGCCAATGCCCACGGTCAGGAACACCTTCCGGTGGGCGCCGACGAGCGAGCGCACCGTCGGACGCGGGCCGGCCGGCGTCGGGCCCTGGTCGCTGACCAGGTCCGGCAGGCCGAAGGCCACCGCCCCGGCACCGGCCACGCACACGGCCGCCACCCAGTACGCCCCGCTCAGTCCCACCAGGTGGATGACGAGCGCTCCAATGAACGGACCGGCAAACAAGCCAATCCGGCCCACCCCGCCGAGCGTGGACATGGCCCGGGCGCGCAGGAGCGGCGGCACCGCTTCGGTCAGGTAGCTTTGCCGGGCCAGGTTGAACACGGCGGCGGCGGCACCAATCAGGAAGACGCCCAGCCCAAAGACCCACAGATTGCCCGAAAAGACGCACAGCAGCATCGCCAGCAGGCTCAGCGTGGCGGCTCCGAGCATGCCGAGCCGTTCACCGAACCTGGCGGTGATGATCGAGGCGGGAATGTTGCTCACCAGCGAGCCGATGCCAATCAACGAAACCACCAGGGCCGCGCCGGCCAGGGAAGCGCCCATGCCGCGGGCGCTGAGCGGAATGATGGGCAGGATGGCGCCTTCACCCACCCCAAACAACAAGGAGGGCCCAAACGCCGGAATGGCGATGGACCACAGGCTGAAGTCACCGGGATTTGCTGTCTTGCTCACCGGCCCCACTTTAGACCCGGCCGCACCGCTGCCCGCTACACAGCCGCCTCCATGGCGTCCGCCATCCGCGCCGCAAACCCCGCCGTCACCGGGTTTCCGTGCCCGGGCACCATGACCGGATACTCCGGACCCATCCCGGCCAGCTTCCGCAGCGTCCGGATCCAGCCGGCGCGGTCCGCATCCTCAAACTGGGGATCCGCGCCTTCCTCCAGGACGTCCCCGGTGAAGAGCACGCCGGGCGCACCCACCATGAGGTCCCCTTCGGTGTGCGCCGGACCAAGGGTGAACAGCGTGACCGACAGATTTCCCAGGTCCAGCACCACGGGGCCCTGCCGAACCACGCGCGTGGGGAGCACCAAGTCAGTGCCGGGACCCTCCCCGGCCGCCATTTCAGGTTCGACGCCGGACACCGACTCCCGCTGCGCGTCCCCCGTCGCCGCCATGCCGCGCGCGGCGGCGGCGTGCGCCCAAAAGTCGGTGGCGCCGTCGTTCCTGAAGACAGCGTTGCCGAAGAAGTGGTCCCAATGGGCGTGCGTGTTGGCCACGACCAGGGGCAGTGCCGTCACCGTTCGCACGGCGGCCAGGATTTCCGAGGCGTGCCGGGGACCGCAGCCGGTGTCGACCACGACTGCCCGTTCGGAACCGACCACGAGCCCGATGTTGACCAGGGCCCTGGCGGCACTGCTGCGCATCACGTAGCTGCCGCCGCCAAGGTGCTGCCACTGGTCGTGTTGGGGCATGCGTCCTCCCGGGTCGGTCGGCCCAGCCTACAGGTCCGCCGAGCCTGGAGGCTGGCGAGCCTAGAGGTCGGCGAGCGCCGCCGCGGGATTTTCCATGGCGTCGGCCACGAACCGCAGGAATCCGGCGGCCACGGCGCCATCGCAGACGCGGTGGTCAAACGCCAGTGTCAGCTCCGTCATCTTCCGCACGCACAATTCACCGTCCACCACCCAAGGCTTGTCCACGATGCGCCCCAGCCCCAACATGGCGGCCTCGGGATGGTTGATGATCGCGGCCGAGCCGTCCACGCCGAACACGCCGTAGTTGTTGACGGTGAACGTTCCTCCGCTCAGCTCGGCCGGACCGGCCTTGCCCTCGCGGGCCGTCTTCGCCAAGCCTCGGATGGCGTGGTCAAGCGCCCGGGCGCTGCGGCCCTGCGCGTTGCGGAGCACCGGCACCACCAGGCCGCGGTCCGTTTGCGCCGCGAAGCCGAGGTTGATGCCGTCAAATTCGACGACGGTCTCGGTGCCGTCCGCGCTCACGAGTTGCGTGTTCAGCTGCGGGAAACGTGCCAGCCCGGCCGTGACGAAGCGCGCCACAAACGCCAGGATGCCGGGCGCCGAGCCGTCCTTCGCCTTCAGGGATTCCCGGAGCTCCACGAGGGCGGTGGCGTCCACGTCCACCCACACTGTCGCCTCGGGGATCTCCCTGCGGCTCCTCGCCAAGGCGATGGCTGCGGCCTTTTTTACTCCCGTGAGGGGCGTCCGCGAAAGCACGCGCAACCCGGTGCGGGCATCGACGGCGGTGTCCGCCGCGTCCAACGCCGTGGCGGCGGACTCCGGGGCGGCCAGTGACGCCGCGGGGGCGGCCGCTGGAACAGCAGCCGGTGCCAGGGCGGCCTCGACGTCCCGGCGCAGGATCAGCCCGTCCGCCCCGGAGCCGCGGATGTCGGCGAGCGACAGCCCGGAGTCGTGCGCCATCTTGCGGACCAGCGGCGACACCACCAGATGCGCCCGGCGCACCGGCGCGGGCGCAGCGGCCGGGGCCGCCGTTGCCCCGGGCAGGTGGCTGCGCCGCGATGGCCGAGTGCGCCCCGGCCCGCCATGCCCGGACGTACCGTACCCGATGAGCACGTTGCCCGAGCCGCGCGCAGGAACAGGGGCGGCGGCCGCCGCGTCGTCCGGAGACGGCGCCTGCGCCTCGGCAGCCGGGACCGCCCCGCCGGGCAGCGCCACCGAGATCAGCGGCCTGCCGACCTCCAGGGTGTCGCCCTCGGCGCCATGGAGCGTGGCGACGGTTCCCTCAAAGGGCGACGGCACCTCGACAACCGACTTGGCGGTTTCCACTTCGGCGATGGGCTGGTCGACGTGGACGGAGTCGCCCACGCCCACCAGCCAGGTGACGAGCTCGGCTTCGACCAGGCCTTCGCCCAGGTCCGGCAACATGAAGACCTGCAGGCTCATGATTCCTCCCACTGGAGTGCGTCGACGGCGTCCAGGATCCGGTCCACGCCGGGCAGGTAGTGCTTTTCCAGCCGGGGCGCCGGGAACGGGATGTCGAAGCCGGTCACGCGCAGCACGGGGGCGGCGAGCGAGTGGAAGCAGCGCTCCTGGATGCGGGCGGCAATCTCGGAGGCCATGGAGGCAAAGCCCGGCGCTTCCGCGATGACCACGGCACGCCCGGTGGAGCGGACAGCGGCACTGATGGTCTCGTCGTCGTACGGGACCAGGGAACGGACGTCGACGACCTGGAGGGAACGGCCTTCGCTGGCGGCGGTCTCGGCGGCGGCGAGCGCGGCGGCCATCGACGGGCCGTAGGCGATCAGCGTGGCGTCGGTGCCTTCGCGGGCCACGGCGGCGCGGCCAATGGTGCTCGGGACGGTGCTGCCGGCGGCGTAGCGGGCACGCAGGGCGTCCAGGTCCACGGTGTCCTTGGAGAAGTACAGCTTCTTGGGCTCCAGGAACACCACGGGGTCCGGGGAGGCGATGGCGTCGCGGAGCATGATGTAGGCGTCGGTGACTGTCGAGGGCGTCAACACCGTCAGGCCGGGCGTGTGCACATAGTAGGCCTCGGAGGAGTCGCAGTGGTGCTCCACCCCGCCGATGCCGCCGGCGTAGGGGATGCGGATGACCAGAGGCAGGCGGACGCGGCCCTTGGTGCGGTTGCCCATCTTCGCCACGTGGCTGGTGATCTGCTCGAACGCGGGGTAGGCGAAGGCGTCGAACTGCATCTCCACGACCGGCTTCATGCCGTTCAGCGCCATGCCCGTGGCCATGCCGATGATGCCGGATTCGGCCAGCGGGGTGTCGAAGCAGCGGTCCTCGCCGAAGCGCCGGGTGAGTCCGTCCGTCACACGGAACACGCCGCCCAGGGTGCCCACGTCCTCGCCGAACACGAGCACGGAGGCGTCCTCCGCCATGGAATCGGACATGGCCAGCGTCAGTGCCTTGGCAAAGGTGATGGTCTGGACACCGGACAGTTCGGGCTCGGCGGCCGGACCGGCCGTGCCGGGACCGGACTGGGGCTTGTGGGCCATGGTGGTCACTGGAGTGCTCCTTCAAGGGACTGGCCGGCGGCGAGCTCGTCCGCCAGCTGGCGGGCCTGCTCGCGCAGCTGCGGGGTCGGCTCGGAATAAACAAACGCGAAAAGGTCCGCCGGGTCCGGCGCGGTCTCCGTGTTGAGCCCGTCCCGCAGGGTCTTGGCCACGGATTCAGCGGAAGCGGCGATGCGTGCGGTGTCCGCGGGGGCCAGCTGTCCGGCGTCGTGCAGGTAGTTCTTCAGGCGCAGCAGCGGATCCTTCGGAACCCACTCGGCCACCTCCGCGGCGCTGCGGTAGCGGGTGGCGTCGTCGGCATTCGTGTGCGATTCCATCCGGTAGGTGTGCGCCTCGACGAGGGCCGGGCCGCCGCCGTCGCGCGCCCGCTCCACCGCGCCGCACACCACGGCGAGGAGTGCGGCCAGGTCGTTGCCGTCCACGCGCTCCCCGGGCATGCCGTAGCCCACGGCCTTGTGCGCCAGCGACGGCGCCACGGACTGGTGGATGAGCGGAACGGAGATGGCGTACTGGTTGTTTTGGACCAGGAAGACCACGGGGACGTGGAAGACGGCGGCAAAGTTCAGGGCCTCGTGAAAGTCGCCCTCGCTGGTGGAGCCATCGCCGCACAGGGCCAGCGCCACCGTATCCTCGCCTCGCAGCTTGGCGGCGTAGGCCACCCCGACGGCGTGCAGCAGCTGGGTGGCGAGCGGGGTGGCCGGCAGTGCCGTGTTGTACTGGTGCGGGTCAAAGCCGCTGTGCCAGTCGCCGCGCAGGGATTCAAAGGCCTCCATGGGCGCCACGCCGCGGCCCAGGATCGCCACGGTGTCCCGGTAGGTGGGGAACAGCCAGTCGCCCGGACGCAGCGCCATGTCCGCCGCGACCTGGCAGGCTTCCTGCCCGGTCGACGACGGATACACCGCCATCCGCCCCTGCCGCACGAGGGCGTTGGCCTGATCGTTGATGCGCCGGCCCACCACCAGGCGCTCGTAGCCGTCCAGCAGCGTCGCCGCCTCCGGCAGGCTGTAGCTTTCCTTGTACTCGGCGGCCGGGGCCAGCGAGCCGTCCGGGGCGATCAGCTGGACCGGTGCGGCGGACGGCAGGAGGTAGCCTTCCGGACGGCCGGCATTGTGTTCCAAAAATTCCGGGTGGTTCGTCATTGAAGTCCCACTCCTCCCAGGGAGTTGCTTGCGCGGCACAGGCGATCCCGGGTGGGCGCAACGGTCCGCAGGCGTAAAGATGTTCCGTCCCTCAAGTATGCGATTGGATGTCGATTTGTATCCATTCGATCGACGAGTTGTGGAAATTTGCGATCGATTGTCGTATTCTAAAAGACAAAACAGCCATGTGATGTGCATTACTGGAACAGGATGTCTCACGGCAGCACAGGAGTCCCATGCCAGAGCACGCACCCGTCCCCCTCGACGACGTGGACCGCCGGATCGTTGCCGAGCTGGTCCGCGACGGCAGGCTGTCGGTCACCACCGTCGCGGAGAATGTGCACATCTCCCGGGCACACGCCTATTCCCGCATCGCCCGGCTGACCTCCACGGGCGTGCTGACCAAGTTCACGGCCCTGGTGGACCCGGTGAAGGCCGGCCTGAAATCCTCGGCCTACGTGACACTGAAGGTCAGCCAGCACGCGTGGCGGGAGCTGAAGGAGGAACTGCGGGCCATCCCGGAAGTGGAGCACATTGCCCTGGTGGGCGGCGACTTCGACGTGATCCTGCTGGTCCGCGCGACGGACAACGCCGGATTGCGGCGCGTCATTTTTGACCAGCTCCAGTCCATGCCGGGTGTCCAGGACACCCAGACATTCTTGATTTTTGAGGACCTCAACAACCGGTGAACCGGGGCCGCCGTTAAGCCATGAATGTGCCGTGAATTGCCTCAAGTCCATTGACCTTTTTCCCCGCCGGGCGCATTCTGGTGCGGGGATACTGAGGACGGGAGCACGTCATGGCCACTTCGAAGACACCTGTTCCGCCTGTTGGCTCCAGTCCCGGCAGTGCCGGCCTTAAACGCGAGATCGGGTTCATCGGACTGCTTTGGGCCTCCACCGGCTCCATCATTGGATCCGGATGGCTTTTCGGGGCCAAGGACGCACTGCAGATTGCGGGGCCGGCCGCCATCATTTCCTGGGTGATCGGCGGCGTTTGCATTTTGATTCTGGCGCTGCCCCACGCCGAGCTGGGCGGCATGTACCCGGTGTCCGGCGGCACGGCGCGCTTTCCGCACTACGCCTTCGGCGGCGCCGTGGGCGCATCGTTTGGCTGGTTCTCGTGGCTGCAGGCCGCCACGGTGGCGCCCATTGAGGTCCAGGCGATCATCAACTACGCCGGCCATTACTCTTTCGCCAAGTCCTGGCTGGTCATCAAGCAGACGGCTGCAGGCCCGCAGCCCACGCTGACGGGCAGCGGCCTGACAGTCGCCATCCTGCTGATGGCCTTCGTCACGGCCATCAACTTCCTGAGCATCCGGAAGCTCGCCAACGTCAACAGCGCCGCCACGTGGTGGAAGGTGGGCGTGCCGCTGCTGACCATCTTCATGCTCGCTGTCTTCAACTTCCATCCCGGCAACTTCACCGCGGCCAGCGGCTTTGACCCGGACGGAGTCAAGGGCATCCTGTCCGCCGTGTCCACCGGCGGCATTGTCTTTGCCCTGCTGGGATTCGAGCAGGCGGACCAGCTGGCCGGGGAAAGCAAGAACCCGAAACGGGACATTCCACGGGCAGTCATCGGTTCCACCGTCATTGGCGTCTTTATCTACCTGCTGGTGCAGTTTGCGTTTCTGGTGGCCCTGCCCGCCTCCCAGATTGGCACCACGTGGAAGAACGGCCTGTACACGGCCATGACCGGGCCGTTCGCGGACATCGCCACACTGGTGGGCTTCGGCTGGCTGGCGTCGATCCTCTACCTTGACGCCCTCATCTCCCCGGGGGGCACCGCACTGATCTACGTGACGGCGTCGTCCCGTGTTTCCTACGGGCTGAGCCGCAATGGCTATGTGCCCGTGGTTTTTGAAAAGACCAACAAGGCGGGTGTCCCGTGGGTTGGCCTGATCGCCGCATTTGTCATGGGCTGCATCTGCTTCCTGCCGTTCCCGACCTGGCAGTCGATTGTTGGCCTGATCACCAGCGCCAGCGTCCTGATGTATGCGGGGGCACCCCTGGCCCTGGGCGTCTTCCGGCGCCAGCTGCCCGATGAAGAACGCCCCTACCGCCTCCCCGGCGCCACCGTCATGTCGCCCCTGGCGTTCGTCGTCGCGAACCTGCTGATCATGTGGACGGGCTGGGGCACCGACTGGAAGCTCGGCATCGCCATCCTCATCGGCTACCTCATCCTCGTCGGCAACCGGGTTTTCAAGCTGAATCCACTCAAGCCGCAGATGGACTGGAAGGCCGCCCAATGGCTGCCGGTCTATCTGGTGGGCATGGGCCTGATCGTCTACCTCAGCGACTTCGGCCCGCTGGCACACCCCTGGTTCCCCCTCTACTGGGACATTGTCGCCACGGCTGTGTTCAGCGCCATCATCTACTACTGGGCCGTGCACGTGTCACTGACCAGCGACGAGATCAACCAGGTGGTCCACTCTGCAGTGGTCGAGGCCGAGGAAATCATCCCACAGTCGTCCTGATCCCCCAGCCCTCCTGACGCCCTGGACAATGAGGGCTAGGCTCGTTCCATGAGCACAGCAAGTAAGGCAACCGAGCTTCTCCGCCTCCACCGGGCACCGGAAATTCTCCAGCTGGCCAACGTGTGGGATGTTATCAGCACGAAGGTCATTTCCGCGCTGCCCGGCACCAAGGCCCTGGCCACCGCCAGCCACTCCATTGCCGCGTCCTACGGCTACGAGGACGGCGAGCACATTCCCCTCGCCACCATGATCGAGGCCATCGGGCGCATCGCTGCGGCCACGGACCTGCCCGTCACCGCCGATCTAGAGGCCGGCTACGGCAACCCCGGCGAAACCATCCGCAAGGCGGTCGGCGTCGGCATTGTCGGTGCCAACATCGAGGACCAGATGCGCCCCCTGCCGCAGGCCGTCGCACAGATGAAGCGGGCCGCGGACGCGGGGGCAGCCGAGGGGATCGACTTTGTCCTCAACGCCCGCACCGACGCGTTCCTGCGCGGCGCCGACCGCGACCCGCGGGAAGTGCTGGAGGCCGCCGTCGAACGCGGCCGCGCGTACCTGGACGTGGGCGCCACCTGCATCTTTGTGCCGGGCAAGCTCGACGAGCCCACTGTCAAGGCCCTCGTGGGCGGGATTGGCCGCGGCCAGGTCAGCGTCATCAACGTGCCCGGTTCCCTCAGCCCGTCCAAGCTGCAGGAGCTGGGCGTGGCCCGGATTTCCTACGGCCCGTGGATCCAGCGCGTGGCCCTGACGGCCATCGCCGACGCCGCCACCGCCCTCATGAACGACGGCGCGCTGCCGGAAGGCACCCGCCCGCTGAACTGACGGCCGCGGTGGTCGGGCCCGGTCCCGACCCGTTCGCAGGGCCCCCTGCAGGGCCGCCGGGGCTACCTGCCGGTGAAGCCGGGCTTTCGCTTGGCGGTGAACGCGGCAAAGCCCTCCGCGTAGTCGGCCGTGGCGGACAGCCCGGCCTGCGCCGCGTTTTCAAGCACGACGGCGTCCCAGAGCCCCAGCCGGCGGTCCCGGATCTGTGCCACAAGGGTCTTGCTGGCGTTGAACGCCTGGGTGGGCCCGTTGGCCGCCTTGGCCGCCGCGGCGCGGGTGAAGTCGAGCAGTTCCTCCGCCGGCCTGGCCCGGCTGAACAGTCCGGAGGCGACGGCCTCGGTGCCGCTGATCAACTCCGCCGTGTAGATCAGGTCCAGCGTCCGGTGCGTGCCCAGGCGCTCGGTGAACAGCCAGTGGCCGCCCGAATCCAAAGTGGCGCCGAGGTTGGCAAACGGCGAGCCGATCTTGGCGTTGTCGGCAACGTACACCACGTCGGTGGCAACCAGCAGGCCCAGCCCCACACCCAGGCACGCGCCCTGCGCGGCGGCGAACGTGGGTGCCGGAAAGTCGCTCATCGTCTTCATGAGCGGGGCCAGCAGTCCGTCCAGGTAGCCGCTGACGTCATCGGTGGCGCCGTCCACCCCGGCGATGTCACGGCCTGCACAAAACGCCCGTCCCTCACCCCGGAGGAGCAGCGCGCGGACGGTGCCCGCCGAGACGGCGGCAGCGGCGTCGTCGTACGCGGCCCCCAGCTCCCCCAAGCCCGCCTCGGTGAGCGAGTTCAACTTCTCCGGGGCATTGAGAACGATCTCGGCAACGCCGTCGGCAATGGAAAGCTCAATCATGGGGATTCCTCAAGGTGCGTGGATTGGGGTCTGGGCCTCGACGCGTTCGCTGAGCTCACTGCGCGGCCACGGGGAGCACCCGGTCAGCCGTCGTAGTCAACCGTGACCTCGGCGGTGGTGGGGCGGGACTGGCAGGTGAGGACGTAGCCGTTGTCAATCTCGTCGGGCTCGAGCGCGTAGTTTTCCTCCATCTCCACCGTGCCGCTCACCAGCTTCGCCCGGCAGGTGCCGCAGACGCCGCCGGCGCAGGCGAACGGCACGTCTGGGCGCACGCGCAGGGCGGCGTTGAGGATCGATTCGCGCGCGTGGGTGGGGCTGAGGATGTCCGCGGTCAGGCCGTCAAGGGTGAACGTGATCTTGTATGTTTCCGCGGATGTGTCCACGAGGACGGGCCGGCCCGCCTGTCCCTCCGGGCGGTCCGGGCGGCCGGTGGTGAACAGTTCAAAGCGGACGCTGTCGCGGGGAACGCCGCGGGCCTCGAGCACGTCCCGGCACAGCTGCACCAGTTCGAAGGGGCCGCAGAGGAACCATTCGTCGACGTCGTCGGCGTGGATGGCGGTGCCGAGCAGGGACTCGAGCTTGTCCGCGTCCAGGCGCCCGCTCATCAGGGGGGCGATGCGTTGTTCGCGGGACAACACGTGGTGCAGGGCAAAGCGTTGCGGGTACCTGTCCTTCAGGTCCGCCAGCTCCTCCAGGAACATCACATCCATGGTGGCCTTGTTGGCGTACACCAGGTCGAAGCGGGTTCCGGGGTTTCCGGCCAGCAGCGACTTGGCCAGCGCCATGACCGGCGTAATGCCGGAGCCGGCGGCGATGGCCACGTAGGTTCCGGCGTCGCGCGCCATGTCCTCGGGGTGGTTCATGCTGTTGAGGACGTTGGACACGCCGGCGCCGCCGGCGTGCTTGGAGATGAAGGCGCCCATGGGGCTCATGACATCCATGACGGCGCCGGCGGCCAGTTCCTTGTTGGCCCAGGTCGAGAATTCCCCGCCGATGTCCTGCTTGATGGCGACCCGGATCTCGGAGCTGCCGTCCTCGAACTGCACCGGCACGGCGCAGATGGAGTAGCTGCGGCGGACCTCGCGGGCCACGCCGTCGGCTCCGGGCAGCTGCATGCGCAGCGCCACGTATTGGCCGGGCAGGTAGTCGTAGTGGCCGGCGAGTTCGGGCGGCACCTCGAAGGTGACCTCGATGGCATCCTCCGTGAGCCGGCGGACCGCCTTGACGGTGAGCGGGTGGAACGAGGCCCGGCGCCGTGCGGCGGCGTCTGCGGGAACTGTCATTAGAGCACCTTGAAGTAGTCGAACGGTTCCTTGCAGTCCTGGCAGACGTAGAGCGCCTTGCAGGATGTGGAGCCGAAGCGGGTGAGTTCCTTGGTATGGAGCGAGCTGCATTGCGGGCATTTCACCTGCAGGGCAAGCCGGATCGGTCCGCTGTGGCCCCCGGCGTCCGAGTGCCCGCTGGGCGGGGCGATCCCGTACTCCTCCAGCTTGGCGCGGCCTTCCGCGCTCATCCAGTCCGTGGTCCAGGCCGGCGACAGCACCATGGCCACCTCCGCCGCGTACCCTTCCTTGGCGAACTCGGCCAGGACGTCGTCCCGGATGGCGTCCATGGCGGGGCAGCCGGAGTAGGTGGGCGTGATGGTGACCCGGACGGCGGGCGCCGGGGACCGGGCACCGTACACCTCGACCCTGCGCAGGATGCCCAGGTCCGCGATGGTGAGCACGGGGATTTCGGGATCGCACACGCGCGCGGCGATGTCCCACGCCTGCTGCTGCGCCGTCCTTTCGCGAACGTCCATGGCGGTCACCAGCTCGCCCCGGGGAATTCGCGCGCCAGCACCTGCATCTCCGCCAGAACAAGCCCCAGGTGTTCGGAGTGGCGGCCCTGCCGGCCCCCGCCCGTGGCCATCGGGTGCCCGGACACGTCCAGTTCCGCCTCGGCAAGGACGGCGCCGGTGGAGCGGTCAAATTCATCCTTCAGGCTGGACGGCACAACGCCGGCCGTGCCCAGCCGTGCGGTGAGCGCATCGTCCTCAAAGAGCTCGCCGACAAACGGCCACATGAGCTTCATGCCTGCTTCCAGGCGGCGCCGGGATTCCTCGGTGCCGCCGGCCAGGCGCAGGACCCACTGGGTGCTGTGGTCCAGGTGGTAGTCCACTTCCTTGACGGCCTTGGCGGCGATGGCTGCCAGCATCGGGTCGGAGGATTTTGTCAGTTCGCGGTACAGCGGGAACTGGTAGTTGGCCACGATGAACTGCCGGGCAATGGTGGCGGCAAAGTCGCCGTTCGGCTGCTCAAAGAGGTGGGCGGAGCGGAACTCCGGTTCACGGCGAAAGTAGGCGAGGTCGTCCTCGGTCTTGCCCCAGGCGGCGCCGGCGTACGTGAGGAAGGAGCGGGCGTGGCCCAGCTGGTCCAGGGCGATGTTGCCCAGGGCCACGTCCTCCTCGAGCTCGGGTGCGCGTGAGATCCAGTGCCCCAGACGCTGGGCCAGGATCAGGGCGTCGTCGCCGAGGCGCAGCGCGTATTCGGCCACGTCCCCGCTGGGCTTGGCCGTGCCTTGTTCGGCGGCCAGCGCAATGTCCTCGGGCCGCAGCGCAAAACCGGGGGTGATGCGGGTGGCGGACGCGGCGGAATCGCCCAGGTTGCCGGAGTGGTCGTTCACAGGTGTTTCACCCCTTCGCTCTTCGTGTAGTACGTGGCGTGGCGGTAGTCCTTGCCCTGGGGCGACTCGAAGAAGGCACCCTTGGAGTCGGGGTCCGAGGCGGCAATGGCGTCGGAGGGGACCACCCAGATGGACACGCCCTCGTTCCGGCGCGTGTACAGATCGCGGGCATTGCGCAGCGCCATGGAGGCGTCCGGCGCGTGCAGGGATCCGGCGTGGACGTGGCTGAGGCCGCGGCTGGAGCGGACAAAGACCTCCCACAGGGGCCAGCGGTGGGCACCTCCGGCGGGGGCCGGCGTCGTGCTTGTGGGTTCTGCGGCGCCCTCAGGGGCTGCCGTGCTTTCGGGTGAACTGGCGTCACTCATGTCTAGGCTGCTGCTTTCTGTTCGTTCGTGGCGGCCTGCTGGCCTGCTTGCTTTGCCGCATAGGCGGCGGCCGCCTCGCGGACCCAGGCTCCGTCGTCGTGGGCGGAGCGGCGGCGCTCCAGGCGCTGGGCATTGCAGGGGCCGCGGCCGGCCAAAACTTCCTTGAATTCATCCCAGTCCAGCGAGCCGTGTTCCCACTTTTTGGTGTCCTCGTTGAAGCGGATCTCGTCGTCCGGCAGGGTCAGCCCCAGCACCTTGACCTGCTCGGCCAGCATGCCGACGAAGCGGGACCGGAGCTCGTCATTGCTGAAACGCTTGATGTTCCAGGCCATTGACTGCTTGGAGTTGGGCGAATCGTCATCCGGCGGCCCGAACATCATCAGGGACGGTGCGTACCAGCGGTTGACGGCGTCCTGCGCCATCGCGCGCTGCCCGGGCGTGCCGTTGGCCAGCTCCAGCAGGATCTCGAACCCTTGGCGCTGGTGGAACGACTCTTCCTTGCAGACGCGCACCATCGCCCGTCCGTAGGGGCCGTAGGAGGCGCGGCACAGCGGCACCTGGTTGCAGATGGCGGCGCCGTCCACCATCCAGCCGATGGCTCCCATGTCCGCCCAGGTGACCGTGGGGTAGTTGAAGATGGAGGAATAGCGGGCCTTGCCGGCCACCAGCGCATCCATCATGTCGTCGCGCGTGGTGCCCAGCGTCTCGGCGGCCGAGTACAGGTAGAGGCCGTGGCCGGCCTCGTCCTGGACCTTTGCCATGAGGATGGATTTGCGTTTGAGGCTGGGCGCGCGGGTGATCCAGTTGGCCTCCGGCTGCATGCCGATGATCTCCGAATGCGCGTGCTGGGAAATCTGGCGCACCAGGGAACGGCGGTAGGCCTCCGGCATCCAGTCCTTGGGCTCCACGCGGGAGTCCTTGGCGATGACGCGGTCAAAGTTTTCCTGGCCCGCGGCATCTTCCGGGGACATGGCGTCCGCTGGGTTCTGGGGGGCGGGCTGGCCCGCCGGCTGCACGTTCCGTGCCATGACAACTCCTCGCTGTGGTGCCGACATTATTTACCGACCGTTCGTTCAGAATATAATGTGACGGGCGCCTCGTCAATCCGCGTGCGCCGGATTGACAGAAGGGGTCGGAAGGGTATTACCTAATGAACATTCGGTAAGAAAAAGTGAGGGGCAACACATGGCGTCCAGCGGGGCCGGGCCACAGCACCCCATGCTGTCCAACGACTACGCGTCCGAATGGCTGGGCATTGAAGTGCTCGGGCTGGAGGACGGCCATGCAACCATCGCGATGACGCTGCGACCGGAGATGATGAACGGCTTCGGCATCACGCACGGCGGCATGATCTTCGCCTTCGCCGATTCCGCCTTCGCCTTGGCCTGCAATCCCGTGCAGGGTGACACTGACTTCGTAACGGTGGCGTCCGGCGTCGACGTCAACTTCCTGTCACCCACCCGCGCGGGTCAGCGGATCACGGCCGTCGCCAACCGCCGCCAGCAGCAGGGCCGCAGCGGACTGTACGACGTCCAGGTCATGGCCGACGACGGCGGCACCGCCACCGTCGTGGCCGAGTTCCGCGGCCGCAGCCGAACCATCCCCAACAGACACACGAACTGAAAGGTCCTTCCACGATGACCGGAACCACCAAGACGGACCCTTCCGCGCTGGACTCGGCGGAGCTCATGAGCCGCGACGAGCTGGAAGCCCTGCAGCTCTCCCGGCTTCAGGCCACAGTGGCGTACGCCTATGACCGCGTGCCGCTGTACAAGCGCAAGTTTGACGAAGCCGGCGTGCATCCGCGGGACCTGCAGGAACTTTCCGACCTTGCCAAGTTCCCGTACACCACCAAGGAAGACCTGCGCCAGGAGTACCCGTTCGGCATGTTCGCCGTGCCGCAGAACGAAGTGGTGCGCATCCATGCCAGCTCCGGCACCACCGGCCGGCCCACCGTGGTCGGCTACACGCAAAACGACCTCGACGTCTGGGCGTCCCTGGTGGCCCGCTCCATGCGCGCCTCCGGCGTCCGGCCGGGCATGAAAGTGCACGTCGCCTACGGCTACGGCCTGTTCACCGGCGGCCTCGGCGCCCACTACGGCGCCGAGGCGCTGGGGACCACCGTGATACCCATGTCCGGCGGCCAGACCGAAAAGCAGATCCAGCTGATCCAGGACTTCAAGCCGGACGCGATCATGTGCACGCCCACGTACCTGCTGACCATCATGGACGCCATGCTCCACCGCGGCATCGACCCGCGCGCCACCTCCCTGAAGTTTGCCGTCTGCGGCGCCGAGCCGTGGACGGAGGAAATGCGCCACGAGCTGGAGGAGGGCATGGACCTGCAGGCGTGCGACATTTACGGGCTCTCGGAAGTCATGGGTCCCGGCGTCGCCGGCGAATCCGTGGAAACCAAGGACGGCAACCACATCTGGGAGGACCACTTCCGTCCGGAGATCATCGACCCGTTTGACCACACCACGGTGCTGCCCGACGGCCACAAGGGCGAGCTGGTGTTCACGACGCTCACCAAGGAGGCCCTGCCGATCATCCGGTACCGCACCAAGGACCTGTCCAGCCTGCTGCCGGGAACCGCCCGCCCGTCGATGCGCCGGATGGCACGGATCAGCGGCCGCAGCGACGACATGATCATCCTGCGCGGCGTGAACATGTTCCCTTCCCAGATCGAGGAAATAGCGCTGCGCATCCCGGCGCTCAGCCCGCACTTCCAGCTGGAACTGACCCGCAGCGGCCGCATGGATGAGATGACCATCCACATCGAGCCCCGCGAAAACACCACAGCGGAGGAACGCAGTGCCGCAGCCCTGGCGTTGAAATCCCAGATCAAGATCCATGTCGGATCCTCATGCACCATCGACGTCGTGGAGCCGGGCTCACTGGAACGCTCCAACGGCAAGCTGCGCCGGATCTACGACAACCGCCCCCGGCGCTGACCGGGCGGCCGTGGCCCCTGTCGAAATCTCCGTGAGAAACTAGGAACCATGCCCAACACCGCCGCCGCCAGCGTCACGGCCCCCGCCTCGTCCAAGCGGGGCCGGCCCGGCTACGACCAGCAGTCCGTGCTGCGGATCGCCGTGGACGTGTTCAACAAGCACGGCTACGACGCCACGTCCATGGGACTCCTGGCCGAGCACCTGGGCATTTCCAAGTCCGCCATCTACCACCATGTCCCCTCAAAGGAGGACCTGCTGCGGCTGGCACTGGAGGAGGCCTTGGGCGGCCTGGAGGGCGTCCTGCAGCTCGACGGCGCCACCACCGGCGCCCCGGATGCCCGCCTTGAGTTTGTGCTCCGCGGCACGATCGAGGTGCTGGTGTCCCGGCTGCCTTTCGTCACGCTGCTGCTGCGCCTGCGCGGCAACACGGAGATGGAACGCGACGCCCTGGCCCGCCGCCGCGTGTTTGACCGCACCATCACGGGTCTGGTGTCCGATGCCCAGCGCGACGGATCGCTGCGGACCGACATCGCACCGGGCACCGTCACGCGGCTCCTCTTTGGCACCATCAACTCGATCGTGGAATGGTACCGGCCCGGCGGCGCGCTGTCCGCCGAAAAGCTGGCCGACGACGTCCTGGCCATCTCTTTCCAGGGCCTGCACAAGTAGTCCGGCGCCGTTGACTGCGGCCCGCGTCAGGCGCACGATTTAGGCATGGCCACCAAAATTTCCGAAACCCTGCGGGCCCTCTCACGCGACCTCCGCTACGAACCCACCACCAAGCGCATCCGCGCCCTGCTCGGGGACCAGCCCGTCCTTGATTCCCGCAGCGCCGTGGTCCTGTGGGAACCCCGGCGGGTGGTGCCGTGCTACGCGGTGCCGGCGAACGACGTCGTTGGCGTCCTGAGTCCGGCCACCCCCGTGACGCCCGGCCAAGATTCGCCCGCGTTGCTGCACCCCGGCATCCCGTTCCGCCGGCACAGCTCCGAAGGCAAGCCGCTGGACGTTTCGGCCGGCGGGCAAAGCGCGGCCGGAGCAGCGTTTGAGCTTGGCGACCCGGACCTGGCCGGCTATGTCGCGTTCGATCCGGGCGCTTTCAGCTGGCTGGAGGAGTCCGACCCCGTCCAGTCTCATCCGCGCGACCCCTTCCACCGGGTGGACATCCGTCACAGCGCCCGGCACGTCCTGGCGTCCAGCGGCGGCATGGTCCTGGCCGAATCCACGGCCCCGCTGATGGTGTTTGAAACGGGCATGGCCGAGCGGACGTACCTGCCCGAATCGGACGTCAACTGGGACCAGCTGATTCCCACTGATTCCATGACGTTGTGCCCCTACAAGGGTGCCGCCAGTTATTGGCGGCTGGCCGGCGGTTCCGGGGAGGACGTGGCCTGGAGCTACCAGGAGCCGCTGGCGCCCGCTGCGGAAATCGCCCGCTACGTCTGCTTCTACGACAACCTGGTGGACGTCAAGGAGCTGTAGCCGGCCGGATGGTCCCGGACGGGCGCCCTCGCGAGGTGGGGGCTGGTGCCCGCACCGCGCCACACACGACTCCGTCGGTGTGTCCGCGGTGGCGCCCACCACGCCGCCAGCCCCCACCGTCGCTGCGCGCCGTCCGCGTCCCTACCGGTACAGCGTGTCCTCTTTCTCCACGAGGGTGAGGACGTCGTAGGTGGCCACGATGTCGCCGTTTTGGTTGTGCAGGATCGCGTCCCAGCAGACCTCGCCGTATTCGTCGGTGACGCGCGGTGTGATCTTTTTGGCCGTCAGTGTCACACGGATGGAGTCCCCGGCCGCGACAGGCGTGATGAAGCGCAGGGATTCCAGTCCGTAGTTGGCCAGGACGGGGCCCGGGGCGGCCTCCACGAACAGCCCGGCCGCCCACGAGACCAGAAGGTAGCCGTGGGCCACGATGCCGGGGAAGAACGGGTTCTTTTCGGCGGCCGCGGCGTCGGTGTGGGCGTAGAAGGTGTCTCCGGTGGAGTTGGCAAACGCCGTGATGTCCTCCAGCGTGACCTGACGCAGCCCGGAGGCAAACGCGTCGCCGATGCGCAGCTCGGCCAGCGACTTCCGGAACGGGTGCACGGCGCCTGCCATGCCGCCAAACTCGGGGTCCCCGGCGGCCACCCGGTCCGCGCCCGAATGCCACACGCCGGTGACCGCCGTGAGCATGTTCGGAGAACCCTGGATGGCGGTGCGCTGCATGTGGTGCTTGACCGAGCGGATGCCGCCCAGTTCCTCGCCGCCGCCGGCACGCCCGGGTCCGCCGTGCACCAGGTGCGGCACGGGCGAGCCGTGGCCGGTGGAGGTGCGGGCATCCTCGCGGTTGAGGATCAGCACGCGGCCGTGGTGGGCGGCAATGCCGGTCACCAGCTGCCGGGCGACGTCGGGATCGTTGGTGCAGACGGTGGCGACGAGGGACCCCGCCCCCAACGCGGCGAGCCTGACGGCCTCGGAGACGTCGCCGCCGTCGTGCGTGTCATAGCCAAGCACGCTGGCGACGGGGCCAAAGGCCTCCAAGGCGTGCACGGCGGGAGCCTCGGCGTCGTCCCAGCTCAGCAGCACCGGGGACATGAACGCGCCGTCGGCGGCCGAGTCAACGGCCCCGTCCGCGCGGGTCACCCGGGGTGCGTCCAGGGAGCCGAAGGCGAGCTCGCCGCCGGCCGCGAGCATGGTTTCGACGGCGGAACGGACGTCGGCCAGCTGCTCCAGCGAGGCCAGGGCTCCCATCGTGACACCCTCCGCGCGGGGGTCCCCGACCACCACGCGCTCCGTGATGCGGGCGCCGATGGCGTCAATGACGGCCTGGCGCACAGCGTTGGGGACGATGGCCCGGCGGATGGATGTGCATTTTTGGCCCGCCTTGACCGTCATTTCGGTGACCACCGACTTGATGAACGCGTCGAATTCCGGCGTGCCGGGGCCGGCGTCCGGCCCGAGGATGGCGGCGTTGAGCGAGTCGGTTTCGGAGGTGAAGCGGACGCCGCCGTGGGCCACGTTCGGGTGGTTCCTCAGCAGGTTCGCCGTGCTGGCGGAGCCGGTGAAGGAGACCATGTCGCGGTAGTCAAGCTGGTCCACCAGGTCCCGCGCGGAGCCGGAAATCAGCTGCAGCGAACCGGCGGGCAGGATCCCGGACTCGACGATGGCCCGCACGGCGGCCGCGGCCAAATAGCCGCCGGGGGTGGCGGGCTTGACGATGGTGGGTACGCCGGCGATGAAGGCGGGGGCGAACTTTTCCAGCATGCCCCACACGGGGAAGTTGAACGCATTGATCTGCACGGCCACACCCGGGATGCGGGTATAGATGTGCTCGCCGATGAACGACCCGTCCTTGGAAAGCACCTCCACCGGCCCGTCCACAATGACGTTGGCGTTGGGAAGTTCACGCCGGCCCTTGGAGGAAAACGTGAACAGCACGCCGATTCCGCCGTCGATGTCCACCATGGAGTCGATTTTCGTGGCACCCGTTTGGGCGGAAACCGCGTACAGCTCCTCGCGGCGCCCGTTAAGGTACTGCGCCAGTTCGCGCAGTTTAAGGGCACGCTCGTGGATGGTCAGCCGGCCCAATTCGGCCTGCCCGACCGTCCTGCCGTGGTCGACGGCGGCCGCCAGGTCGAGTCCGTCGGCGGAGACCCGGGCGAGGACCTCCCCCGTGCTGGCATCGCGCGCGTCGGTGGCCCGGGCGTCGCTGGCGGGGGTCCACCAGGCGTCCCGGACGTAGCTCGGAACCGTTTCAATTGACGTTGCTGTGGCCATGGCCGGCACGTCCTTTCAGTGTTGTCTCGGCGGGCCTGTCAGCCCGGGAAAGCATTAGTTCCAGTCAAAAAATCCGTGCCCGGACTTGCGTCCCAGCTCGCCGCGGGCCACTTTGTCACGCAGGATCTGCGGCGGGGCGAAGCGCTCCCCCAGTGTCTCCGCGAGGTATTCGGCAATGCCGAGGCGAACGTCCAGGCCCACGATGTCCGTGGTGCGCAGCGGCCCGGTGGGGTGCTTGTAGCCGAGCACCATGGCCGCATCGATGTCCTCGGCACTGGCCACGCCCTCCTCGACCATGCGCATGGCCTCCAGCGCCAGCATCACGCCCAGCCTGGAGGAGGCGAAGCCGGGTGCGTCGTTGACGACGACGGCGGTCTTGCCCAGCGCCGCCACCCAGGCCTGCGCCGTGGCCGCCAGTTCCGGGCCGGTCTGTTTGGCTATGACCACCTCGATCAGCGTGGACGCCGGGACGGGGTTGAAAAAGTGCAGGCCGATGAAGTTCTGTGGCCGGGCCAGTTCCGCGGCCAGCCCCGTCATGGACAGCGAGGACGTGTTGGACGCCAGAAATGCGCCGGGTCCTAGGTGCCTTTCCACGCCCTGCAGCGAGGCAACCTTCAGGTCCCAGATTTCCGGCACGGCCTCCACCACGAGTCCGCACCGGGCAAAACCGGCGTAGTCGGTGGACACGTCCAGCCGCGCCAGGAAGCCGTCCGGGCTGCCGGCCAGCCCGCGTTCGACGGACTTGGCGACCGCGCTTTCCACCCGGGCACGGGCACCGGCGGCAGCCTCGTCGTCGCGCTCCACCACCAGCACCTCGCAACCGGCCATGAGGAAGGCGTGCGCGATGCCTGCGCCCATGCGGCCGCCGCCCAGGACGCCCACGAACTGCGGGAGGGTTGGCGAAAAGGCACCCGCATCTGCGGGAGCGTCGGGGGTGGTTGTCATTTTTTCCTCCTGTCCAAGAATGCCTGCATGCGTTCAAACTTGGCGGGCGATTCAAACAGTTCCGCCTGTTCCCGGTTGTCGACCTCCGGATGGGATTCCCGCGGTGCGTGGAACACGCGCTTGGTGGCCTGCACCGCAAGCGGGTCCTGCAGGCCGATCCGCTCCGCCAGGGCATGGGCCGCCGCCATCAGTTCCGCGGACTCGACCAGTTCGGTGATGAGTCCCACGGCCAGGCACCCCTCGCCGGTGAGGATGCGCCCGGCCAGCAGCATCTGCTTTGCCACGGGCTCGCCCACCAGCTCCTTCAGCCGCCACGTGGCGCCGGCGGCCGCCATGATCCCCAGCGACGTTTCCGGCTGGCCCATGCGCAGTGCGCGGGTGCCGATGCGGAAGTCCGCGGCGTAGGCCAGCTCGGCCCCGCCGCCGAGCGCGTACCCGTCCAGGGCCGCGATCACGGGCATGGGCAGCCTGGCAATGCGGTCAAACAAGCCGGAGTTGATGCCGGCGAGGGCGTCGCCGCGGCGGCGTTCGCGCAGCTGGGCGATGTCGGCGCCGGAGGCGAAGATCCCCTTGGCCCCGGCGGCCTCGTCGCCCGGAATTCCGGAGAGGATGAGCACCTTGGGCACCTGCTCCAAGTAAGTGCAGACGGCATGCAGCTCGTCCACCATCTGCGCGTCGATGGCGTTGCGCACGGCGGGCCGGTTGAGCTGGACGGCCACGCGGTCCTCCGCCTCGGTGACCAGCAGCGTGGCGAAGGACGCGGGATCCAGGCGGTGTCCGGCGTCGTCCGCCAGGGACCCGGACATCAGCGGATCAGCCATCACAGGCCCTCCACCAGCAGTGCCGCGCCCTGGCCCACGCCGACACACATGGTGGCCAGGCCCAGCCGGCCGCTGCCGGTTCCGGACTCGCGTTCCAGGCGTCCCAGCAGTGTGATCACGATGCGTGAGCCGGAGGAGCCCAGCGGGTGGCCCAGGGCGATCGCGCCGCCGTCGTTGTTCACGGTGCCGGCGTCCAGGCCAAGCTCGCGCATGCAGGCCAGGGACTGCGAGGCGAACGCCTCGTTAAGTTCGACGGCGCCGAGCTGGCCGACGCCGATGCCCTGCCGTTCCAGGACCTTCCGGCTGGCGGCGACCGGGCCCATGCCCATGATTTCCGGGGCCACGCCGGCGGAGGCGCCGTCCAGAATGCGCCCGCGCGGGGTCAGTCCGTACTTTTGGATGGCGCGTTCGGAGGCGACGATGATGGCGGACGCACCGTCGTTCAGGCTCGACGCGTTGCCCGCGGTGACCACGGACCCGCCCTTTACGACGGGGCGCAGGCCGGCCAGCACCTCGGCGGTGGTGCCGGGCCGGGGGCCCTCGTCGGTGTCGACGACGGTGCTGCCCTTGCGGCCGTGGACGGTGACCGGGACGATTTCCTCCGTGAAGCGGCCGCCGGCGATGGCTTTAAGCGCCCGCTCGTGGGAACGGACGGCGAACGCGTCGCAGTCCTCGCGGGAGGTGCCGTACACGCGGGCCACTTCCTCCGCGGTCTCCGGCATGGAGAACGTCATCTTGCCGTCGCGGGAGAGTTCGCCGGAGAGGAAATTGGGGTTCGTGAAGCGCCAGCCGATGGAGGTGTCGAAGGTGGCGCCGGGCTTGGCGAACGCCTTCTCCGGCTTGGCCATGACCCACGGCGCGCGGGACATGGATTCCACGCCGCCGGCCACCACGATGTCCGCGGCTCCTGCCATGACCATGTGGCCGGCCATGGTGATGGCGCTCATGCCGGAGGCGCACAGCCGGTTGACGGTGATGCCGGGGACGGTGTCGGGGAAGCCGGCCAGCAGCCACGCCATGCGCGCCACGTTGCGGTTTTCCTCGCCGGCGCCATTGGCGTTGCCGAAGATGACCTCATCCACGTCCGCCGGGTCGATCCCGGTCCTGGCGACCAGTTCCTTGATGGTCAGCGCGGCGAGGTCGTCGGGCCGGACACTGGACAGCGCCCCGCCGTAGCGCCCCACCGGGGTCCGGACGCCGCCCACCAGAAAAGCCTGCGGTGCTGCTGTGGCCATGAAAGTATCCTTCGAACGTACTGTGCGGCGTGGCAAGTGCTTACGCCAGGGACCCGGCCGCAATTTACCGACCGTTCGTTCTATAAATATTCCATGTGATGGGGCGCACGGTCAACCGCGTCCCTCGACTGTGTTGCAGCTCTTGGACGAAAACGGGACGAAAACGGGTCATATTCGCCGAAATCCGTCCAATATCTGCAACACAGTCCGGGGTGGCTACAGTGGATCCATGACCGCCCCCCACGCCGCAGCCGCCCCGTCCGCACCCGAAACCGCCGCCCCGGCCGTGCCGCCCGTGGCCAAAAGGGTCCCCGTGGCGCGCACGCACCACGGAGACACCTTCACGGACAACTACGAATGGCTGCGCGAGAAGGAAAATCCGGACGTCGTGGCGCACCTCAACAAGGAGCAGGCGTACACGGACGCCGTGACCGCCGGCCAGGAACAGCTCCGCACGGACATCTTCAACGAGATCAAGAACCGCACGCAGGAGACCGACCTGTCCGTGCCCAGCCGCAAGGACGGCTGGTGGTACTACGCCCGCATGGTGGAGGGCAGCGCCTACTCCATCCAGTGCCGGGTCCGCGCGGAAGGCGACGGCAGCAACGTTGAAGACTGGACTCCCCCCGTGGTGGAGCCGGGCGTGGACGTGCCCGGTGAACAAATCCTGCTGGACGGCAACGCCGAGGCCGACGGCAAGCCATTCTTCTCCCTGGGCGGCGCCGCCGTCACCCGCGACGGCAACCTCTACGCGTACGCCGCGGACTTCGCCGGCGACGAGCTGTTCACCGTCCGGATCAAGGACCTGCGCACGGGCGAACTGCTGCCGGACACCATCGAGAAGGCGTTTTACGGCCTGGCCTTTTCCCCCGACGGCGGCACCCTGTACTACATGGTGGCCGACGACTCCTGGCGCCCCCACCAGGTGAAGACGCACGTCCTGGGCACGCCGGTCGCCGAAGACCAGGTCCTGTATCAGGAGGACGACGTCGCCATGTGGACGGGGTTCGGGCTCTCCGCCGACCGCCGGCACCTGGTGGTCAGCATCGGCTGCTCGGAGTTCAGCGAGACCCGCCTGCTGGACTTCGACGCCCCCGAAATAGGCCTGCAGACGCTCATCCCGCGCGGCGCGCACATCCTGTACGACGCCGAACCGTTCCTGTGGGAAGGCGTCGAAAAGATCCTCTTGACCCATGACCGCGACGCCGCCAACTCCATGGTTTCGCTGGTCGATGCAGCGGAGTTCACCAAGCCGCTGGCCGAACAGCACTGGTCCACCGTGATCGCCCACGACGACACCGTGCGCATCAACGGCGCCACCGTCACCGCCACCCACATGGTCGTTTCGCTGCGCAAGGACACCATCGAGCGCATCCAGGCGACCCCGCTGGCAGGCCTGGGCACCGCGGGTCAGGCATCCGGCGTCGAACCGGCCTTTGACGAGGAGCTGTACACGGCCTCGATGGGTGGGAGCGAGTTTGACTCACCCGTGATCCGCCTGGTCTATACCTCGGACTTCACGCCGCCGCGCGTCTACGACTACGTGCTTCCAGAGGGGGACGCCGGCGGCGAACTGCTGCTGCGCAAGGAGACGCCGGTGCTGGGCGGCTACCGATCCGAGGACTACGTGGCGACGCGCGAATGGGCCACGGCCGACGACGGCACCCGGGTGCCGCTGTCCGTGCTGCGCCGCGCGGACCTGGTCCGGGACGGGTCCAACGCGGGCGTGGTGTACGGCTACGGCTCGTACGAGGTCAGCATGGACCCCGGCTTTGGCGTGCCGCGGCTCTCGCTCTTGGACCGCGGCGTGGTGTTTGTCATTGCCCACGTGCGCGGCGGCGGCGAAATGGGCCGCCACTGGTACGAGGACGGCAAGAAGCTGCACAAGAAGAACACGTTCAGCGACTTTGTGGCGGCCACGGACTGGCTGGCGCAGTCCGGCTGGGTGGACCCGGCGCGGATCGGCGCGATGGGCGGTTCGGCCGGCGGGCTGCTGATGGGAGCCGTGGCCAACCTGGCGCCGGAAAAGTACGCGGCCATTGTGGCGCAGGTGCCGTTCGTGGACGCGCTGACCACCATCCTGGACCCGGAGCTGCCACTGTCCGCACTGGAGTGGGAGGAATGGGGCAACCCCATCACCGACCCCGAGGTTTACAGGTATATGAAGGACTACACACCGTATGAAAACGTGCGGGCCGTGGCCTACCCAAAGATCGCCGCCGTCACGAGCTTCAACGACACCCGGGTGCTGTACGTGGAACCGGCCAAGTGGGTGCAGGAGCTGCGGGCAGTGTCCACCGGCACCGAGCCGGTGGTGCTCAAGATTGAGATGGACGGCGGCCATGGCGGCGCCTCGGGCCGGTACGAGGGCTGGAAGACCCGCGCCTGGGACTACGCATTCCTGGCCGACGCGATTGGCGCGACCACCCTGCGGTAGGAGGGCGGCCGGTCGCAGATACCGGACCGCGGCGGGCTCGACCACCGGTGGTCGAGCCCGCCCGGCGGCTTAGCGGTTCAGGCTGACCGTAAACGTGTTGGGCCCGCTGCAGGTGACCGCAATGCTGTGCTTGGGGGCGTTGGCCCGGGTGGAAAGGTCGTGGACAGCTGCGTCCAGAGTGTGGTCCATGGCGGACCGGTCCCAGATTTTCAGCGTTACGGAGTCAGTGGATTCGAACGTCGTCATTCGGTGCCTCATTCATCATTTCAACCATCGCCGTCGCGTCGTTGCGAGAGCGGGAACGGGTCAACCCGTTCTTTTCATCATGCCCGGCCCGGCGGCGGCGTCTCAAGCTGATGTCGGCGGATTGCGCGTGAGTCTGCTCACAGCGCTTGCAGTGGGTGGTTCTGGCGGCCTCCCTCGCACCGGCATCCCCGCGGTCCTTGCCGCGCTCTGCCCCGCCGCGGCATAGCGTTGGCCAGAAGGTGGCCCGATCAACGCTGGTCGTATCAAATCGTGTAATGCCGCGTGTCGGACCACCCGGCTCGATAGGAAAGTATCCGCGTCATGATGGCTTCTAGTTCCGCGACATGGGCTGAACTGTCGTGGCGCCAATCCTAGCGCGTCCCGTTACCAGCTAATTCACTCACGCAGCACGGCGTAGATGGCCTCCGACGTCCACTCGCCCTTGAGGTACATGTTGTCCCGCAGCACGCCTTCGCGGCGCATGCCGAGGCGTTCGCAAATGGCCGCCGAGGCGCTGTTGCGCGCATCCAGCCGCGCCTCCACGCGGTGAAAACCCAGTTCGTCGATGGCAAGGTGAAGGACAGCCTGCGCCGCCTCGGTGGCATAGCCGTATCCCTGCGCCTCTGGAGCCAGGGTCCAGCCGATTTCGCCGACACGCTCCGAACCGTTTCCGTTCTCCGACTGGCCGCCCGGGCTCCACTTCAGCGCCAGTTCCCCGACCAGCCCGGGGCGCCCAGCCCGCTCCACCGCGAACGTGGCCCAGTCGCCGGGGCCGGCAAAGGGATCGTCAACGTACTTGGCAATCCTCGCCATGCACTGCACGTAGCTGCGAGGCCCGCTCAGCAGGTACCGGGTGGTCTCAGGCAGCCGCTGGTAGGCGTAGTAGGGGGCCAAGTCATCCGCGGTGAACCGGCGGAGCACGAGCCGCTCGGTGGTCAGTGGGTAGGGAATTTCAACCATGGCTAAACCCTAATACCGTGGCCACCTGACGGACACTCCCCGCCGCCCTGGCCGAAGCCGGCTCAGCTTCGCACCGGAGCCTACCCCTTGACCGCCCCGGATGTCAGCGCGGAGAGCACGGACTTGCGGAACACCAGCACCAGGATGGCGATCGGCAGCACGACCACCGTGCTCGCGGCAAAGAGCGTCCCGTACGGCGTGATGTGGGGCGAACCGAACAGGGCGATGCCGACGGGGATGGTGCGGAAATCGTTGGAGCTGTTGATGGACAGCGCCATGAGTTGAGGATGTAGCGCCTCGTAAACGTCCCCGGGCAGCATGACCAGGCCGGCCAGGACGATGATGGCCACAAACCGCGTGGTCAGATGTCGGCCACCTCCCTGTCAAGGGGAGTGTCCCTACCCGCCACGTACGACGGCGGCCGTCGCCTCCGCGATGGCCCGCTCCTCATCCGTGGGCACCACGAGCACCGGGAAGGCCGAGTCCGGGGTGCTGATCACCCGGGGCGAGCCGGAGCGCACACGGTTCGCTCCGGCGTCGAGCTTCAGGCCCAGCGCACCAAGCCGCTCCACGACCATGGCCCGGAACGCCGAGGAGTTCTCCCCGATCCCGGCGGTGAACACCAGCGCGTGGGCGCCGTTGACGGCGACGTGGTAGCCGCCGATGTACTTCGCCAGGCGGTGGGCGGTGATGTCCAGGGCGGTCCGCGCCTGCCGGTCGCCGGCTTCCGCGGCGTCCACGATGGCGCGCATGTCGTTGTTGCCGGCCAGCGCCTTGAGGCCGGACTCGCGGTTGAGCATGGTGTCGATGTCGTCGGCGGACAGTCCCTGGCGCTGGAGGTAGATGAGGATCGAAGGGTCCAGGTCGCCGCTGCGGGTGCCCATGACCAGCCCCTCCAGCGGCGTGAACCCCATGGACGTGTCCACGCTGGCCCCGCACTGGATGGCGGTGAGGGACACGCCGTTCCCCAGATGCGCCACCACGGCATTGAACTTCTCCAGCGGAATGCCCAGCAGTTCCGCGGCCCGGCCCGTGACAAACTCGTGCGACGTCCCGTGGAAGCCGTACCGGCGGATCCCGTACCTGCGGTAGAGCGAATCTGGCACCGCGTACCGCCAGGCGTGCTCGGGCAGCGTGCGGTGGAAGGCGGTGTCAAAGACCGCCACCTGCGGCAGGTCCGGCCACTTGGCGGTGATGGCCCGGATGCCCAGCACATTGGCGGGGTTGTGCAGCGGCGCCAGCGGGTTCAGGCGCTCAATGGCCCGGGTGATCTCGTTGTTGATCAGCACCGGCTCGCCAAACCGTTCCCCGCCATGCACCACCCGATGTCCGACGGCGTCCAGCGGCCTCCCTTCCAGCACGCCTTCCAGCTCGGCCGCCACCTGGTCCATGGCGGCGCCGTGGTCGGCCGGCCCGCCGGCGCCCTCGCCGATCCGCTCAATCACCCCGCTCGCCTGGACCTCGTTGCTGGCCGTTTCGCGCACCTGGTACTTCAGCGAGGAGGAGCCCGAATTGATGACGAGCACGCGCATTAGGATTCCTTCCTGCCGGTGGTTTCGGTGGTTTCGGTGGTTGAGCTTGTCGAAACCCCCTGGGCCTGGATGGCGGTGATGGCGACGGTGTTGACGATGTCCTCCACGGTGCAGCCGCGGGAGAGGTCGTTGATGGGTTTGCGCAGGCCCTGCAGGACCGGGCCCACGGCCACGGCGCCGGAGGACTGCTGCACGGCCTTGTAGGTGTTGTTGCCGGTGTTGAGGTCCGGGAAGATGAACACCGTGGCCTGCCCGGCCACGGCGGAGGCGGGCAGCTTGGAGGCCGCAATCGAGGCGTCCACGGCGGCGTCGTACTGGATGGGCCCCTCGATGGCCAGGTCCGGGCGGGCGGCACGTGCCAGCGCCGTGGCACGGCGCACCGCGTCCACGGCCGATCCCGTGCCCGAGCCCCCTGTGGAGTAGGAAAGCATGGCAATCCGCGGCTCCACCCCAAACTGCGCGGCCGTCTCGGCGGAGGCGACCGCGATGTCCGCCAGCTGTTCCTCGTTGGGGTCCGGGTTGACGGCGCAGTCGCCGTACACGAGGACCCTGTCCGCGAGGAGCATCAGGAACACCGAGGAGACGATCCGGACGCCGTCGCGCGTTTTCACGAATTCCAGGGCCGGGCGGATGGTGTTGGCCGTGGTGTGCGCTGCCCCGGAGACCATGCCGTCCACATGGCCCAGCTGGACCATCATCGTGCCAAAGTAGGAACCGTCCGCCATGACCTCGCGCGCCCGCGCCAGGTCCACGCCCTTGTGGGCGCGCAGCCGCTGGTACTCCACCGCGAAGGTTTCGCGCAGCCCGGACGCCTCGGGGTCAACGATCTCCACGCCCTCCAGATCCACGCCGTGCGCGGCGGCCAGCTCCCGGACAGCCTGCGGGTTGCCCAGCAGCACCAGCCCACAGACGTCGCGGCGGTGGAGGATCTCGGCCGCCTTCAGCACCCGGATGTCGTTTCCTTCCGGCAGCACAATCCGCTTGCGGTCGCTGCGGGCCCGCTCCACCAGCTCGTGCAGGAAGCGCAGCGGCGTCATGGTGGCAGGGCGCGGCAGCGACACCCGCTCCAGCAGTTCGGCCTCGTCCACGCTGCGCGACCAGGCGCCCATGGCGGCGGCCACCTTGCGGCGCTGTCCCGAATGGATCTCGCTGCGCACCTCGCTGACGGCGCGCGCGGAACTGTACGTGTCGTCGTCGTACGTGAAAATGGGAAAAGGGGCGTGCGCCAGGATGGGCAGCACGTTCGGGTCCGGGGCCAGTCCGCCGGTGAGGATCATGCCGCCGGGGACGGGGAACTCCGGCGAGAACGCGGAGGCGAGCGAGGCGACCATGACGTCGGCCCGGTCGCCCGGGACTATCACCAGGTCGTTGGCGTCGAGCAGGTGGAGGAAGTTGCCCACCGTCATGGCTGCGACCTTGATGGCGTGGACGTCGCGGTCCATCTCCGGGCTGCCGGCGATTTGCTGGAGCTTGAGGGCCCTGGCCACCTCACCCACCGTGGGCCGGGAAATCTCCGGAATTTCCGGGATCACATAGACCGGCCTGCTGCTGGTGCCGGGGCGAATGGAGGCCTTGATCGCGGCCACTTCACCCGGATCCGCGCGATTCACCATCATGGCCAGCAGCGAGCATTTCTCTGCCACGAGTTCCTTGCGTGCCACGTCGACGGCGTCCGCCGTCTCCTCCGCGGTGAGGCCGCGGGCGCCAACCACGGCGAGCATGGGCAGTCCCAGGTTGTTGGCCAGGCGCGCGTTGAGGTCAAACTCCACCGCCGCGTCTTGGCCGGTGAGGTCTGTCCCCTCCACGATCACGACGTCGCACTTCTTGGCGATCTCGCTGTAGATTTCCACGCAGCGCGCATCGATTTCGGCCCGGTTGCCGGCTGCCAGCAGGGCCCGCGCCTCGGCGCCGCTCATGCCGCTGCGGCACACCTCGGCGTCGAGCTTGTAGAGGCGTCGAAGCATGGCCACCGTGGGATCGGGTTCGGAGCCGGCGGTGATGGGCCGGAAGAAGCCGATCCGGTCGGCATGCCGGTGGAGGGCGTCGGCGAGGCCCAGCGACACGAGCGTCTTGCCTGAGCCGGGCGTGGTGGCACTGACGTATATTCCACGGGTCATGGGGACCGCCTTTCAAGCGTCTCCCCCAATCCAAGCACGGCGTGCGCGGCTGCGGCACGGAAAGCGGCAGGAATCACCCGTGCGCCTTTGTCCTGCCACATAGGGTTGGGGCATGGACATCTTGTTTGGCCCGGTCATTGACGCGTCGCACGCCTTTTCGCTGGCATTCCGGATCCTGGGAGTCCTGATCATGTGTGCCGGACTGGCGCTGCTGGGCCGTCGCAATGAAGTGGGGTGGTGGCTGGCCGTTGGTTCGTTCGCCCTGGAAATCCCGGCGTCGTTCTTGCAGGTTTCCGCGAGCATTCCGGTGTCTTCCGGCAGCCTGCTGCCCTATCTGGCAGCGTCCTGGATCGCGCCGCTGGTGGGCGTTGGCGCTGCTCTTTACGGACTGGCATGGTTCCGCAAGGCGCCTGCGGCCGGCCCGCTGGCCAGGGACATCGCCCTGCGGCGGTTTCGGCCGGTGGATGTTGCCGCCCCGCTGCTGGTGGCCATGGTCTCTGCCTTGGCCTACCTGTTGCCGCCGCTGACGCTGTCACTGGGCCTGGCGGGCTCGGATGGATTGTCCCGTTTCCCGATCGTGCCTGTGCTGGTCACGGGGTTCCTCATCGGTCTGCTGCCCGGCGGAATGGTCGGGCTGGCCGCCCGGTCGCGGTGGGCATGGCTGTTCGTTGCGGCGTCCTCCGTGGTGTCGCTTGGCGGGGTGGCCCTGGCCGCCCAGGGCTCGGTGCTGATCTTTCTGTTCATGGCCCAGGCAGCGCTTGCCGTCGTTGGGTTGGTGGGATGGGGGCGGCTGCGGCGCGACGCGCAGGTCCCGCTGGGTTCCTGAACCGCCGGGGGCCCGGCCGCCCGGGTCCCCGGGTTTTTCGTTGACACCCCGCGGCAGCTCGTGGTCAACTTGCAGTGTTCGATGGATATGCCGGTATTCGACCCTAAGGAGGACCCCATGAATGTTCACGCAGCCGTTCGCGCCCAAAACATCAGCTTGTCCTTCCACAGGAGCCGATTCACCCATGAAGTTTTCTGCTGACCCACAGCACTTCGAAGCACCGTCTTTTTCACCCATCAAGAACCGCCGCAGCACTCCCGCGCGCGACATCTTCGGATCCGACCCGCGCTCCCCCGACTGGAACGTGCTCGACGATTCCCTCGCGGACAACCAGCGGTGGTCCACCTGGCCCGAGCTGGAAAAGCTCATGCGCGGGCCCGCACCCTATCCGGACTTTGTCATTGAGGACGCCGCGGCGGTTGACACCGACCTCGGCGTGCTGAAGACCGGCAAGGAGGCGGACGTGTTCCTCGTGGAGCGCGCCACCGAATCCCGCAGCGCACTGCTCGCCGCCAAGCGGTACCGGTCGGCTGAGCAGCGCCTGTTCCACCGGTCCTCCGTCTACACGGAGGGCAGGTCCGTGCGCCGCTCCCGCGATGCCCGCGCCATCAAGGGCGGCAGCACCTACGGGCGCGCCGTGGAGGCCGCGCGCTGGGCCGACGCCGAATGGGCGTCCCTGCGCATGGCCTACGAATTTGGCATACCCGTGCCGTATCCGGTCCAGATCTTCGGAACGGAAATCATGATGGAGTTCATCGAGGACCCAGAGAATCCCGGAGCCGCCGCCCCACGCCTGCAGGCCTCGCATCCCGGGCCGGCACAGCTGCGCCGCTATTGGGACCAGGTGGTGGACGCCATGGCGGGATTCGCGCGGATGGGATTCGCCCACGGCGACCTGTCCCCGTACAACGTGCTGGCGGCCGGCGACCGGCTGATGGTCATCGACCTGCCCCAGCTGGTGGATCTGGCCGGCAACCTGCAGGCCGCCGACCTGTTGGCCCGTGACTGCCGCACCATGTGCGCATGGTTCACGTCGCGCGGCCTGGAGGTCGACGACGGCGCGCTCCTGGGCGGGCTCCTCGCCGCCGCGTGGTGAAGCGTCAGCTCAGGGGCCGGACCTTGCCCGGCAGGAAGGGAAGCCACGGCGCCGAGTAGATCAGCGCCGTCTCGTCCCCGGGCTCGACCGTGACGGTGGCTTCGCCATACTTCCACAGCCGGTTGAACAGGAAAATGTCCACCGCCACGGCGTCACCGCCAGTCACCTTCCAGTACCGGGTCCCCCACTGGCCGGGCTGGCCCACCCCGTCGAGGACGACGGTCGGCTTGGGGAACCAGCCCAGCCACGGCCTGCGCAGGGTGAGCTCAAAACGACGGGTGGTGCTGGTTGGCTCGATCACACGCTTGAGCCTAGTCGGGATTGATCCGGGCCCGGTCCAAAGCTCCTCGGCGGCGATGATGTCCCGGAACGTCTCCACGAGCGGACGCCGTGCCAGGCCCCACTCCAACGCCCTGGCGTCGGAGCGCCGCGCAAACCCCGCATGGTCGTCGCCCGGCGGCCCCACGAGCGGCAGGGACCGCGGCCCGCTCCAGGGCGAGACGCCGTCGTCGTCCATGGCTGAGAGGGGGTAGGGGATAACCTTCGGGTCGGTGCCCGCCGCATCGCGCGCCGCCATGAGCGCGGCGGACAGCGGCACGGCCTCCCCGACGGCGTTGACGGCGCCCGTCCGGCCCGCCAGCCCGGCGTCCAGGATGAAGGCCGCCAGGTCGCGGACATCGATGAGCTGGACGTGCTGCCGTTGGCCGCCGTCCTCGCAGGGCGCCAGCACGGGTTCCCGCGGGTCCGCCACGCGCAGCGGCCAGTATGTGCTGCGGGCGGTGGGGTCCCCGGGGCCGCCGACCAGCCCGGGCCGCACCACCAGTGCGTCAGTGCCGCGGGTCGCCATGGTCAGCCATTCGCAGCCCGACTTGGCCTCCCCGTACAGCTCCGGGCCATAGACCTCCGTGGACCCCAGCGGGGTGAGCAGCCCCGTCTCCTCGTCGGCGTTCGGGACGGAATGGTCCGCGTAGACGGAACACGAGGACACAAACACCCACCGCCGGGCCCGGGGCGAGAGCCCCTCCACGGCGCCCCGGGCGTGGGCGGGACGACGGGTCAGCTCGATCACCAGATCCCAATTCTCCGCGGCGGCCCCGGCATAGGCACCGGGCTTGTCGCGGTCAACCACGACGGCGGCCGCGCCGTCCGGAAACCCGCCGGCTTCCCCGCCGGCCAGGCAGGCGACGCGGTGCCCGGCGGCCAGGGCCCGCTCCGCGATGCTCCGGCCCAGCCATGCGGTGCCGTCAAGAATCAGGATGTTCGCCATGGCTTCCACACAACCCTGACCCCGTCCGGACGGGCAAGGAATTTCACGCGCAGCGGATGCGCGTAGGCCGACACGTTCCCGGGCGCCGGGAGGGCGGTCAGGGGCCGGGGGCCGCGGCCAGTCCGGATTCGTAGGCGAACACCACCAGCTGGGCCCGGTCGCGGGCGTCCACCTTGAACATGGCCCGCGAAACGTGGGTCTTCGCCGTCATGGGGCTGATGCCCAGCCGTGTGGCGATCTCCGCGTTGCCCAAGCCGGTCGCCGCCAGCGCGGTGACCTCCCGTTCCCGCTCGGTGAGGGCGTCCAGCTTCCCCTGAACGCGGGGGTCGCGTCCCGGCGTCGCAGCGAACTGGGCGATCAGCCGGCGCGTGACGCTCGGCGCCAGCAGGGCCTCCCCGCCGGCAACGGTGGCCACTGCCCGGCGCAGTTCCTCGGGTTCCAGGTCCTTGAGCAGGAACCCGCTGGCCCCGGCGCGCAGGGCGGCAAAGACGTAGAGGTCCACTTCATAGGTGGTGACGATGATGACGCGGCTGCCGGCCAGCTCGGAATCGCCGCAAATCTGGGCCGTGGCGGCGATGCCGTCCAGCCCGGGCATCCTGATGTCCATGAGGACCACGTCCGGGCGGGTCCTCCGCACGGCGGCCACGGCGCCCGCTCCGTCGGCGGCCTCGCCGACCACCTCGAAACCTCCGCTGCGTTCCAGGATGGCGCGGAAGCCTTCGCGGATGAGTGACTGGTCGTCGGCCAGGACCACACGGATGCTCACGGTTCGCCCAGCGGCAGGCGCGCACTGACCAGGAAGCCCCCGGCCGGCGTCGGACCGGCCTCCAGGGTTCCACCGGCGAGCTGGACGCGTTCGCGCATGCCGAGCAGGCCAAAGCCCCCAGGCTGCGGCCCGCCGGCGGCGCGGCCGTTGTCCTCCACCCGGACGTGCAAAAACTCCCCTTGGACGGTGACGGCGGCGGAGACGTGGGACGCGTCGGAATGCCTCATGACGTTGGACAAGGCTTCCGTGACGATCCAGTAGGCCGTCAACTCCAAGAACGGCGAGACCCCGTACGGCCGCTGCGGCAGCCCCAGCTCCACCGCCAGCCCGCTGGCCCTCGCCTTCTGGGCGACCGCGGGAAGCTGGGCGAGTCCGGGCTGTGGCGCGGGGGCCGCGGCACCGCCGCCGTTCCCGCCCCGCAGCGTGCGCAGGGTTTCGTGCAGCCCCGGCAGCACGTCGCGTGCGGCAGCACGGACCGCCAGGATGGATTTCCGGGCCTGGGCCGGGTCGTCGTCCAGTGCGTCAAGGGCAACGCCTGCCTGGACGGCTATGACGGACAGCGTATGGGCGAGGACGTCGTGCAGGTCGCGGGCAATCAGCAGCCGTTCCGCGGCCATTCGCTCGCGCAGCCTGCCTTCGGCCGCCAGGGACTCCTGCGCCGTGCGGGACTCCAGCGCCATCCTCCGCTGCCGGACCACGGCCCCGATGAGGACGCCGGCCCCCATCGACACCGACGGCGCCAGCACGGCCGGCGAATACCAGGGGGCGGCATGGGGCGGGACGACGCTGATGAACTCGGCCGCCACCGTCAATCCCAGGCCGGCGGCGATGGCCCGCAGGCCGGTCCCGTGCGCCGTGACGGAATAGAACGCCACGAAGAGGACCACCCCCGGCGCCTCCCCCGGATATCCCAGCAGGTGGTAGGCGTACACGAGCACCAGCGCGGCGAGCGCCACCCGCACGGGCGCCCGGCGGCGGAACAGCAGCACGGCCCCGGCCGCAACGGCAAGGGCGTAGCCGCCGGCGCCGGGTGGTACGGCAACCTGGCTGTACGTCAGTTCCACCCAGGTGCCGAACGCGGCGAGGGCGGCCGTGCCGGCGGCCAGCACAAGGTCGGTCCTCACGTCCTCCCGGACCTTCAATGCCGCGTCGCCGCCTTCCATAGCGCCAGCTTAGCCGCGCTCAGGCCGCCGGGGCCGCAACAGCCGGGACCGTACGACGGCGGCCCCGCCCGGGGATGTTCGGCCGGCGGTATGCGGCCACGGCCACCAGGCCCAGCCCGGCACCCCAGGCGGCCAGGATGGCGGTCCCGGACAGGGTGGGCAGCTGTCCTCCGGCGATCCTCCAGCCCAAGTCTGCCAGCTGGTAGGTGGGCAGGGCGTGGGCAAAATCGGCCATGGCGCCAGGAAGGATGGCCGGCGGCACCCAGAGGCCGCCCATGGCGGACATGGCCATGTAGAGCCCGTAGCTCACGGGGTAGGCGCTGTCGGCGCCGAGGGCGTAGCCAATGGCAATTCCCAGTGCGGCGAACACGGCGCTGCCGGCCCACAGTGCCCCGACCAGGGCCAGCCACTGGCCCGCGGTGAGGGAGACGCCCTTGGCGAGCGCCGCCGTCGTGCATACCAGGACAATGGCCGGCAGGGCCGTGGCAACGCTCGCGAGCACCTTGGCGGCGAGGACCTGCCAGGTGGGGAGCGGCATGGCGCGGAGCTGCCGGAGCCAGCCGGCCTGGCGTTCCTCGGCGATGCGCGGGGCCGTCGTGGACAGAACCGCCCAGATGGCGCCGTAGGCGGCCATGGCCACCATGATCTCCACCGTGCCCTTCAGCTCCCCCGGCCGGGCGGGGCCGCCGCCGAACAGCGTGGCGAACAGAAGGTAAAAGCCGATGGGGGCCAGGACGGCGAGGGCCAGGTATTTGGGGTCGCGGAGCATGCGGACAATCTCAAGACGCAGGAAATAGAGGCCGGGGAAACGGGGGTTCATGACTGCTCCCGGGTCAGGAGGCGGAACGAATCGTCGAGGGTGGGCGCGGTGACTTCCAGGTCGCGCCACGGAATGGTGCCGGCGGCAAGCGCCCGGACCGTGAGGTCGGGGTCCGCCGTGCGCAGGCTGGCCCGATGGCCGCGGAGGGCGACGTCGACGGCGCCGGGCAGTGAGACCACCAGGTGACGTGCCGCTCCCTCCGGACCGTCGAGCGAAAAGCGCAGGGTGCTGGTGCCGGCGAGGCGGCGGATGGCCTCCGGTTCGCCGTCGGCGATGACGGTGCCGGCCCTCATGACGATGGCGCGGGCCGCGTTTTCGCTGACTTCCTCCAGGTAGTGCGTGGCAAAAAGCAGCGTCCGGCCGGTCCCGGCGTAGGCGCGCATGGCCTGCCAGAACTCGGCCCGGCCGGTGACGTCAAGGGCGGTGGTGGGCTCGTCCAGGACCAGCACGTCGGGGTTGGCCACGACGGCCAGCGCGAAGCGGAGCCGCTGGGCCTGCCCGCCGGAGAGGCGGCTGACGCGCCGCCCGGCGACCATGGCCAGCTGGGCCAGCTCCAGCGCCTCCCCGACGGCGAGGGGGTTCGGGTAGAGCCGGCTGCCCAGGGTGAGCAGTTCCGCCACTGTGACGCCGGGCATGAAGCCGGCGTCCTGAAGCATGGCGGCGATGCGGCCCTGCAGCACAGCCGCACGGGGCGCCCGCCCGCAGATGGCTACGGCGCCGGAGCTTGGCACGGCCAGGCCAAGCATGACGGAGAGTGTGGTGGACTTTCCGGCGCCGTTGGGGCCGAGCAGCGCCACGGTTTCGCCGCGGGCAATGTCAACGTTCAGGTCCTTGACCGCCGCGACGGGCCCGAAGTTTTTGGACACGCCGCGGAGGGAAACGGCGGGTGCTTCGTCAGGTGCGGGTGCAGTGTGGCGGCCCGGGCTGGGTGCCGGCCGCGTGGTCAGTCTGGTTGGTGGTGCGTTCATGGCCCCAGTATGCGCCGGGCCGGGCCGCCGGCGCGTCGGTCCCGTGGACAATCCGGCTACGCCATTGGGACCGGCCCGGACCCGCCGCAACTACGCTGGCTGGAGTACCCGGCGCCGTGATGGGTTCCCCGGTGCGCCCCGTTGCGCTCCCGCCAGTTGGATCGTTTAGTCTGCAACCATGACGAATGCCGCCGGACAACTGGGAAATGCGGCCGCCGACTGGTGGCACGCCGTGCTGGCCGGGTTCGTGCACAACGGAGCCCCTGCCGTGCCGCCCGCGGTGCTTGGCGGGATCGTGGCCGTGGCCATTGCCCTGAGCATCCCGCGCGGGACGTGGCGCTGGTTCGGCCTGTACGTGACGTTTGTGCACGAGCTGGGCCACGCCTTTGCCGCGCTCATGACCGGCCGGTACATCCACGGCCTGACCATCGGGCTGGACCATTCCGGGCAGCTGGCCAGCACGGGCCGCCGCGGTTTCAGCGCCACCTGGTCCGGCTTTTGGGGGTATCCGGCGCCGGCGGTGGTGGGCGCGGCATTGGTGTGGTCGGTGTCCGCGGGGTGGGCCGGTGCCGCCATGTCCCTCGGTGCGCTGGTGCTGCTCGTGGCCCTGGTGTTCCTGCGCAACTTCACCGGGATCCTGGTGGCCCTGGCCAGCGCGGCCGTGGCCCAGGCGCTGGTGATGCTGGCCGGTCCGGTGACGGTCAGCTATGCGGTGCTGGCCCTGGGCATCGCCCTGGGAGTGGGCTCCGTGCGTGACTTCCTCAAGGTGGCCGCCGTCCACACCAGCCGCCGCAGCCAGCTGGCCAGCTCCGACGCGTGGATCCTCTCCCGCTCCACCGGCCTCCCGGCGGTCCTGTGGCTGGCGGGATTTGCGCTGGTCATCGCTGCCTGCGCCGTGTCGTCGGCCTGGCTGCTGTTGGGGATGCTGGACCGTCAGGCCACCCTGTAGTGGAGATGGACGGCGCCGTTGCGGAACGTGCGCTCATCCAGCAGTTCCAGTGCCGCCGGGACTGCGTCGGGCAGGGCCCTGGTGCCGCCGCCGACGATGACGGGGTGGACGAACAGGTGGATCTGGTCCACCAGCCCGGCCGCGAGCGCCTGGCCGGCCAGTCCGGCGCCGCCCACGGAAAGGTCGCTGCCGGCCTCGGCCTTCAGGCGGCGGACGGTGTCCGGGTCAAAGCCTGGCTCAATCCGTGTCCGGGCCGTGTCGGCGGACTCCAGGGTCCGGGAGTAGACCACCTTGTCCGCCATGTGCCACAGGTCGGCGTAGTCCCGCATCACGCGGGGCTGGTCCGTCTGCCCGTACAGGTTTTCCCAGACCTTCATGGTCTCGTACAGGCGGCGGCCGTACAGGTAGGTGCCGATGGGGCCTTCGAGGTCGTTGATGAAGGCGTGTTGCTCCTCATCCGGCGCACACCAGTCGAAGTTGCCGCCGGCGTCGTTGACGTAGCCGTCCAGCGACGTCATTGCGGTGTAAACGAGTTGTGCCACGAGCGATCATCCCCTGACGCTTGACCTACCGCTGTCCTTGTCCGTCCCTCCAGTATTGGCTTTTCCGCCGCACTACGGCAGCCTATTTGCCCAATTTCTTCAGCAGCCATTTCACAGCCTGGTCGGATTGGCTGCCAAAGGGATCCTCGTTCACCATGTACGTCCACGTGGAGGACGCCCGGCGGATGCCCGCCGCTTCCAGGTCCACGGCCCCGCCGGCCGGTTCCAGCCCGTCCAACGCGGCCCGGGCGCTGGCCGCGGCCCGGTCAAGGAACCCTTCGAAGGCGAAAATGGTTTCCCGGCGGAATTCATCCAGCGGGTTTTGCCGGCCCAGTGCCCGCAGGTGGATCGCGGCGCGCTGCTCGGACAGCAGGGCCAGGTGGTCGCTCCACTGCGCGTCCAGCTCGAACAGCATGACCTGGCGGCAGATCCGGAGCAGTTCCGCCGCGCCGAGTGCCCGATGGAATTCCCCCAGGCGGCCCGCTCCTTCGTACGGTTTCAGGGCCGCGGCGTCGTCCGTCAGGACCCGGTCCCGTTCGGCCAGCACCACCCGGCGCTGGTAGGCAACGAGCTCGTTGTACTTCCAGGAGTTTTCCTGCATGGTGAAGCGTTCCTGCTCCGCCAGGCGCTGGGTGCGGTCCAGCAGGCCGGACACGCCCGCCCGGGCGACGAGTCCGGCGTCGTCCGCGTCCCCGGCGAGGGAACTGCTCAACTCCAGCCCGTGGACTTCCTGGCCGTTGGCGGCCGGGTCCTCGATGCTGGAGAAGATCACGCTGGCGCCGGGATCGCCCTGCCGGCCGGCCCGTCCCCGGAGCTGCGCGTCGAGGCGCGGCGACCAAAAACGCCCGGCGATGACCACCAGCAGCCCGCCCAGCGCCGCCACCCCGCCGTGGGCGGCCGCGCTGGCGCCCTTGCCCCCGAGCAGAATGTCCGTGCCGCGGCCGGCCATCTGGGTGGAGACCGTGACGGCGTTCTTCCGGCCCGCCTCCGCGATGATGCCCGCCTCCAGCGCGTCGTTGCGCGCGTTGAGGACCTGGCAGGGGACGTTTCTGGCGCACAGGGCCGCGGCGAAGCGCTCCGACGCGGCGACGCTGTGCGTGCCAAGGAGCACCGGCTGGCCCGTGGCGTGCGCGGCCGCCACGGCCTCGACCACGGCGTCGTCGCGCTGGGCGGCGGTGGCGTAGATCCGCTCGGGCAGGTCCTTGCGGATGCACGGCTTGTGCGGCGGGATCCGGCCGGCGTCGAGCGTGTAATGGGTGCGCAGGTACTCCGCGACGGCCTGGGCGGTGCCGCTCATGCCGGTGAGGGTGGTGAAGGATTTAATGAGGTCACGCACCAGCAGCTGGTCCAGGACCTCTCCCTGCTCGGTTTTGAGCAGGCCTTCCTTGGTCTCCACGGCGGCCTGCAGGCCGTCCGGCCAGCGCTGTGTCTGGGCCACCCGGCCGCGGGAGTCCGAGACAATTTGGGCCCGGCCGTCGCGCACGATGTAGTCGACGTCCCGCTGCAGCAGGACCTGGGCATGCAGGGCGGTGTTGATGGAGGAAAACAGGGGTGTTCCCTCCGCCGAGTAAAGTTCGACGCCGGGCCACCTCACGGCCGCCTTGTCGATGCCGGCGTCCGTCAGCGAGACGTTCCGCCGGTCCGGCTCCACGGTGTAGTCCGCCTCCGGGTCCAGGCCGCGGACAAACTCCGCCACGTCCACGCCCCGCAGCTCGCTGCGGGCCCGGCCGGCCAGGACCAGCGGCACCACCGCCTCGTCCACCAGCACCGAGTCGATCTCGTCCACGATGCACGCGTCAAAGGGCTGGAGGACCGCCTGGTCCGGCTCGGTGCGGCTGCGGTCCCGCAGGACATCGAAGCCGAGCTCGTTGACGGAGACATAGACGACGCCGGCCTGGTACGCCTGCCGCTTTTCCTCCGGGGTGCTTGTTGCGGCCACGGACGCCGCCGTGACTCCCAGCGCCTGGTAGTACGGGCCCATCCAGGCGGCGTCGCGCCGGGCCAGGTAATCGTTGACCGTGAGGACGTGGACGCGGCGGCCGTTCAGGGCATGTGCACCGGCCACCAGTGCGCCCACCAGGGTCTTGCCTTCCCCAGTGTCCATCTCCACGACGGTGCCCTGCAGCATGGTGGCGGCCGCCAGCAATTGCGTGTCAAAGGGCACCATGTCCAGGGCCTGTCCGGCCAGGATGCGGGCGCCGAACAGGTAGTCTTCCAGGCGCTGTCCTGTCCACGGACCGTGGTTCTCCGCGAGCTGCCTGACGATTTTCCGGGCCTGGGCCAGGCCCTCACGTTCGGTGGCTGCGCCCGCCCGATGCACGGCCCGGTCGACAGCCCCGCCGAAGGTGGCCGTGTCCGCGACGCCGGGGGTGTTGAACAGCCAGTTCTTGAATTGCTGGGGGAAACGCACGGTGCCTCGAGTCGTTGGGGCCTGGCCGGCCTGTGGTCCTTCCACGGTACGCGGGGCGCGGGGTGGGCGGCAACGCGGGCGCGTTACGGAGCCAGGTGTTCCCGGCGCAGAGGCTGCCGGGCGTGACCACGCCCACCCTGGTCTCGCCGTCGCCCCGCAGGCTCCGCCGCTGACGTTCCGCTCAGCGGCACCGCGCAATGACGGCGTCGATCTCTTTCGCGGTGACCCCGTTGGCCAGCAGGAGCGCGCGCACGTCGAGGCCGTTCACAAAATCAGTCAAGGCGCGCTCCCTGTCCGCCACGACGCCGGCGATCTCCTCCTCGGCCAGATAGCTCTCATACGGGTGCTTGACCGGCGCCACCAGGTGCCAGCTGTTGATGCCGCGCGAGGCCAGCTCATCCTCCCGGGCGGCGCGGCCCGCCTGCCCGGTCAGCGCCAGCAGCAGCGAGGCGACCAGCCCGGTCCTGTCCCGCCCCGCGGAACAATGGATCACCACCGCCCCACGCGCCACGGCCAGTTCCTTGAACACCTCGGCCACCCGCCCGGGAAACAGCCGCAGGATGTCCTTGTACAGCCTGGGATGGTTCATGTAGGGCTGCACCAGCGCCTGGTATTCGGCGTTCTCCGGGTCCTCCGTGGGGTAATTGACGACGTCGAACCCGGCCATGGCGTCCTCCCCCACCACCGGGTCGGTTGGCCTGCGCCTGCGCTCGCCGGGATTCCGCAGGTCGATGACGGTGCGGACGCCGTCGTCGTACACCTGCCGCCAGCCGCGCTCGGTGAGCCACTCGCTGCGGCCCATCCGGTAGATGTCGCCCATGAGCAGGCGGGCGTTGACGGCCCCTTCCCAGTGCGGGACTTCCGGTGCGGACATTTAGCGCTTCTTGGCTATCCGCAGGTCAAGCCCGCTGCGGACCTGCGGCCATTCGTTGGCCAGGATCGAGAAGACCACGGTGTCGCGCAGGGAGCCGTCGGGCATGCGCCGGTGCGATCGCAGGACGCCGTCCTGCTTGGCGCCGAGCCGGGCGATGGCTGCGCGCGACTGCATGTTCATCCAGTGCGTGTTGAATTCCACCGCCACGCAGCCGAGGCTTTCAAAGGCGTGCCCCAGCAGCAGGCGCTTGCTGTCGGGGTTGGTCCCCGTGCCCTGGACACCGGCCGCATTCCACGTATAGCCGATTTCCAGGCGGGGCACCTCGGGGACGATGTTGCAGTACGTGGTCATGCCGATGACCTTGCCCTGCCCGGCGGGATCGTTCAGGCGCGTGGTGAACGGCAGCATCGTGCCGGAGTCCTGCAGGGCCAGGCGGCGCTCGATTTCCGCCTCCATATCCTCCGGGCGCGGGACGGAGGTGTACCAGAGGTTCCACAGTTCGCCGTCGGAGGCGGCTTCCACCAGGCCGTCGTGGTGGTCCCGGCTCAGCGGCTCGAGGGTGACGTACTTTCCGCGCAGGGTAACCGGTGCAAATGCTGTCATGAAAAAACACTAGCGGATGCCGCTCAACGCTGAAGTGGCGCGCCATTGGATCCCAACCATGCTCCACTTGCCAAGTGGAGCATGGTCGGGATCCAACCGGGCTCCACTGCTGGACCGCCGGGCCGGACCGGGGCAGACTTTCGACATGGCCTATTCACTGCAGATTGTCGTCGACGCGCTCAAACCCCACGACCTTGCGGACTGGTGGGCCGAGACCATGGGCTGGCGGGTGGAGCCCTCCGACGAGGCGTTCATCCGCACCATGGTGCACCAGGGCCACGCCGGCCAGGAGCAGACCATGCACCACAACGGCGTGCTGGTCTGGAAGGACGGCCAGGCCATTACGGCGGGCCCGGACGCCGGCAGCGGCCAGCCGCGGATCCTGTTCCAATCCGGGGCCCAAGAAAAGGCCGGCAAGAACCGCGTCCACTGGGATGTGCGGCTTGGCGGCGAGGACAAGGCCGATGCACGGGCCCGCCTGGAGGCCCGCGGCGCCACGTTTCTGTGGGAGGCCAGCCAGGGCCCGCACGCCTGGTTCACCATGGCCGATCCCGAAGGCAACGAGTTCTGCATCAGCTGACGGCACCTGTGTGAACCTCTGTGAATCTTATGAATTCATAAAATTCACACAAATTCATAAGCCGTCTGGGATGGCAGGATGGACAATGTCACCGCGCAGGACGGCGAAGCCTTCGCGTCGGCTCTGACGCTGCCCCGCCTGTCCGCCCTGCCAGCCCGCTAAGATCGTGAGGGTGAGCGCAGACAATCTCCCCGAGCAGGTTTCCGACATCTTTGACCCCACCCGCTGGCGCGTGGTGGAGGGCTTCGACTTCACCGACATGACCTACCACCGCCAGGTGGAACGGGATGCGGACGGCGCCGTGCTCAGGGACCTGCCCACGGTCCGCATCGCCTTCAACCGCCCCGAAGTGCGCAACGCGTTCCGCCCCGGCACCGTGGACGAGCTCTACCGCGCCATGGACCACGCCCGCATGACCCCTGACGTGGCCACCGTGCTGCTCACCGGCAACGGCCCCTCCCCCAAGGACGGCGGCCACTCCTTCTGTTCCGGCGGCGACCAGCGCATCCGCGGCCGCGACGGCTACAAGTATGCCGATGGGGAAACCACCGAAACCATCGACCCCGCCCGCGCCGGCCGCCTGCACATCCTGGAAGTCCAGCGGCTAATGCGCACCATGCCCAAGGTGGTCATCGCCGTCGTCAACGGCTGGGCAGCGGGCGGCGGGCACTCACTGCACGTGGTCTCAGACCTGACCATCGCCTCCCGCCAGCATGGGAAGTTCAAGCAGACCGACGCCACCGTGGGCTCCTTCGACGCCGGCTACGGCTCGGCGCTGCTGGCCCGCCAGATCGGCCAGAAGGCGGCCCGGGAGATCTTTTTCCTGGCCCGCGAGTACTCCGCCGAGGACATGGTGCGCATGGGCGCCGTCAACGAGGCCGTGGAGCACACCGAGCTGGAAAAAACGGCCCTGGAATACGCCGCGGACATCGCCCGCCAGTCCCCGCAGGCCATCCGCATGCTCAAGTTCGCCTTCAACCTGGCCGACGACGGCCTGGCCGGTCAGCAGGTCTTCGCGGGCGAGGCCACTCGGCTGGCCTACATGACGGACGAGGCCGTGGAGGGCAAGGAAGCCTTCCTGGAGAAGCGCGACCCCGACTGGTCCGCCTTCCCCTACTACTTCTAGGTGCCCATGAACATCGAACCCCTGCTCAAGGCGCTCGCCGACGCATTGTCCGGCGAGGGGCCGGCCGTCGAAATCCAGCCCCCGGCAGCCCCCGGCGACGCCCCTGCGTTCATGCTCATCCCCCAGGCAGAGCTGGGACTGCCGGCTGGCAGCGAAACGGAGATTGCCGCCGTCGTGCGCACTTCGGGGAGCACCGGCCAGCCCAAGCGGACCCTGCTCAGCGTGGATTCACTGGCGGCGTCGTCGGTGGGGACCGCCCTGGCGCTGCGCGGCGAGGGGCAGTGGCTGCTGGCCCTGCCCATGCACTATGTGGCGGGCCTGCAGGTGCTGGTCCGCAGCCTCTTTGCCGGCACGCGTCCGTGGCTCATGGACCTCTCCGGCGGCTTCACTCCCGGGGCGTTCACGGCGGCCGCGGCGGAACTGACCGACAAGGTCCGTTACACCTCCCTGGTTCCCACCCAGCTCACGCGCCTGTTGACCGATCCGAGCGCCGAGACGCTGACGGTGCTGCGCCGTTTCAACGCGATCCTGCTCGGCGGCGCCCCGGCCAGCCCCGTGCTGCTGGAGGCCGCGCGCGGGGCCGGCGTCAACGTGGTCACCACCTATGGCATGAGTGAGACCTGCGGCGGCTGCGTGTACGACGGCGTCCCGCTCGAGGGCGTGCAGGTCGCCATCCGCGACGGCCGGGTCCGGCTCGGCGGCCCCGTGGTGGCCTCGGGCTACCTGGGCGATCCCGCGCTGACGGCCTCCGCGTTCTCCGCGGCCGACGGCGGGGGGACGCGTTGGTATGAAACCGGCGACCTGGGCGAGCTGGACAGTGAGGGACGCCTGCGGGTGCTGGGGCGGGTGGACGACGTCATCATCTCCGGCGGGCTGAAGATTTCCGCGGCGGCCGTGGCCGACGGTCTGCACCGCGTGCCGGGCGTCCGCGAGGCCTTTGTGGGCCCGGTGGCGTCGGAGGAGTGGGGCCAGCAGCTGGCCGCCATGGTGGTGGGATCCTGCTCCCCCGAGGAGCTGCGGACCGGGGCGGCCTCCCTGCTGGAGCCGCACCAGGTCCCCAAGACTGTGGTGTTCGTCTCCGAGCTTCCCGCGCTGGCCACCGGAAAGCCGGACAGGACGGCCATTTTGGCGCTCCTGTCGGACGCGGCGGCGGCCGGGGCGTAGCGCTTACCCGGCACAATGGAAGCTGACACGTTTTGCCGCCCCGCCGATAAGGAGTAGCTGTGGCCACTGCAGGTCAATGGATTGAAGGCGCGCGCCTGCGGACGCTGCCGATGGCTGTTGCCCCGGTGATCATCGGAACTGCCGCCGCGTTCGACCTCGGAGGGCTCCACTGGGGCCGGGCCGTGCTGGCCGCGCTGGTGTCCTTGTTGCTGCAGGTGGGCGTCAATTACGCCAATGACTATTCCGACGGAATCCGCGGCACGGACGAGGTCCGGGTGGGCCCGCTGCGGCTTGTGGGGTCCGGGGCCGCCGCGCCGCGCCAGGTCAAGGCGGCCGCGTTCGGCGCCCTGGCCCTGGCAATGGTTGCCGGGCTTGTCCTGGTGATTTTATCCCAGGCGTGGTGGCTGCTGCTGGTCGGGGCCGGGGCCGTGATTGCCGCGTGGGGATACACCGGCGGCAAGAACCCCTATGGATACATGGGCCTGGGCGACGTGTTCGTGTTCTTCTTCTTCGGGCCCGTGGCCACCCTGGGCACCACGTTCACGCAGGCAGGGGCCGTGAGCACGGCGGCGGTCCTGGGGTCCATCGCCACGGGACTGATCGCCGTCGCACTTCTCATGGCGAACAATGTCCGCGACATCCCCACGGACCGGCAGGTGGGCAAGCGCACGCTCGCCGTCCGGCTCGGGGACAGGAACGCGCGGCTCAGCTATGTGGTCATGCTGGGGCTGTCGCTGGCCGTCATGATGGTCCTGGCGCCTGCCAAGCCATGGCTGCTGCTGGTGCTGCTGCTGGCACCATTCATGCTCATGCCCAGCTGGCTGATGCTCAAGGGCAAGAAGCGCAAGAGCCTGATTCCGGTGTTGAAGCAGACGGGCCTGCTCAACCTGGGGTTCAGCGTGCTGTTTGCCGCCGCCATGGCGCTGACGGCCCTGTAGCCTGCCCTGACGCTGCGTGCCGCGCGCGGCTTCCGGAGGCGCGGCCTGTGGCGGCTACTTGGCCCGCGCGGACCATTCGTGGAATGCGGCCAGGGCCACTTCACTGCCTGTCACGTCGACGTTTGCAGCGCGCTGCCGACCGGAAATGTACAGCGCCACTTCCACCGGGTCCCCGGCCACCAGCACCATGCCCGGCCCAGTGGCCCCCCTGCGCACGGCTCCCTTGTGCATGGGGACGGCGGGATGGTTTTTGGTGGCGATCGTGACTGCGACGGGGCATCGCCGGTACGTCATCCTCGCCATCAGGGGCAGCTTTGCCCACAGCGCTTCGAGCTGTCCCGCCGGCAGGGACCTGGGCACGTTGTTGCCGCCGCCCCGGCGGACGTCCTCGTGGTGGATCACGTATTCCACGAGCTGGGCGGAGTCACCCAGCCATGTCATCGGGTTGGCCGCGCCCGTGCCGGCGGCGAACCGGGCCAGCAGCTGGTCGTAGCCTGCATCGGTTTCGGCTGCCGCCACGACGTGGCCAAGCCGCTTTTCCTGGCCAGGCTCCGGCCGTGCCACGGCGTCGAGCATCTGCTTCCATGGCGCGTGTTCACGCATCACCAGGTGAGCCAGCAGGCGGCGGACATTCCATCCTTCGCACAGGGTCGCGGCACCCGGGTCCGCGGCCCGGAACGTTTCCACAAGTGCGAACCGTTCTTGGTCCATCCAGCGCATGGGAGTGTCCTTTCCTGCAACGTGGTGGGAAGCGTGTGGTGGGAAGCCCCGCCAGTGACGCGGAGGCCCGCCGCGCGGTCGCTCAGGTCCCGGGCTGCGTGTGCGGCTTTCTGGTGACACGGTCCGCATCGACCCAGACGTCAGGGTTGGCGTCGATGAGGGCGTCCTCGGCATCGGCGTCGGCGACCGCGCTGACGGACTGCGTGGTGTCGGCGTTCGGGGCGAACCTGTCAGCAATGACGGCCGTGGCGCCGTCGCGCTGCTTGCGCAGGAGGAAAAAACTGACCACGAATGCGCACAACGCCGCGGCCAGGGCTGAAGCCAGCGGGCTCAATTGCAGGGCCAGGTAGGCGAGCAGGAAGAATGCCAGAAAAAGCAGACCGCGGATCAAGGAGTATTTGAAGAATGCCACGCGCCCCAGTTTAGCCGCTGATCCTGAACGATGCCCCGGAGACCAATTTGTCCGTCAACGATAGAATAAGGCATGCGCTATATCCCAGTGATCTTCGGTGTGGTTCTTTTCATCTACGGGCTCATAGACTGCATACGCAGCGAGTCCGCCGATGTCCGGAGCCTGCCCAAGCCCGCCTGGATCATAGTGATCCTGCTGCTGCCCCTCGTGGGCGTCCTGCTCTGGTTTTTCCTGGGCCGTCCCCGGTACGCCGAGGCCGGCAACCAGGCCGGGCCCGCTTCCGCCCCGCGCGGCCCATCCTTCTCCGGCCGCGCCAGCCAGTTCAGGGCCCCGGACGACGACCCCGACTTTCTGCGGAACCTCGAGGTGTCCCGTGCCCACAAGGCGGAAGCGGAACGCCTGCGCAGGCTCAAGGCTGAACTTGACGCCCGCGAGGCCAAGCTGCGCGAGCAGCACCCGAAGGATGAAACCCAACACTAGCCGTTCATTCTGCGCCGCCGAGATTACAGCTCCGGCGACGTCGGTGCAGAAAAAATCGCCGAGAGTACGCATAGGGCGACCCCGCGAGCGCCGAACCCACCGTATCCGTACGGTGGCCGATCTGAACCACTGGGCGGGCCGCCAGAAATGTACTCTCGCCGCTCCGGGCCGCCCGGCTCGCCGCCCCAACATGACCGAGCCCACGCCGCTGCCTTTGCATCTCGCCACGCGTCCCTTCACCCTGGAGCAGGCCCGCTCGTCAGGAATCTTCCGCTCGCGGACGCGGGCCTCCGACCTGTGGACGCCCAGCCGCGGCATCCGAGTACCCAAGGGTGCGGATTTTGACTTACTGAATGCCTGCCGTCCCTACACGGAAGCCACGGATTCCAGCGTGGTCAGCCACCTCACCGCCGCCAAAATCCACGGCCTGTACCTGCCGCAACGATGCGTGGATGACCACTTCCTGCACCTGGCCCGGCCAGCGGGAGCCGGTGTGCCGCGCCGTCGTCGGGTCAAATTCCATCGGCTGGATCTCGCGGACGACGACGTCGAAGCAGCGGGCGGTGTGCCCGTCACCTCCGTACGGCGCACCTTCCTCGACCTTGCGTCCCTGTTATCCCTTGACGAGTTGGTGATCATTGGCGACCAGCTCGTATGCGAACACACGCGCAGCTACGGTCCGCCAAAAATCGCCATGTTGGGACTTGACGGACTGAACGCGTACATCGACGGGCATTCCGGCGTTCGCTGCATCCGCCGGGTCCGCTGTGCAATGGACCTGGTCAGGGTGGGTGCCGACTCGCCGCCGGAAACCAGGCTGCGACTGCTCATGGTGCGGGCCGGCCTGCCCGTATTCGAGCCCAACTGCGAACTCCGCGACGCCGCCGGGAACCCGTTGGTCTCCCCCGACCTCACCTGTGACGAGTACAGGACGTGCGTTGAGTATGACGGCGACCATCATTTCACGCCCGAACAGCAGGGCAAGGACCACGACCGGGACTTCGTCACGAAATCGCTGGGCTGGAACCAGGTGCTGATCAACAAGGAAGACATGCGCGACGGAGGGCGGGTGGCCGTGACCAAGGTCGCCCGGATGTTGGTGCAGGGCGGCTGGGCGGACCCGCTCAATCTGGCCGGCGCATCGCTGCAAGGCCGCCTGGGCAGCCGCAAGGACGTTGCTTGAGCTTCGGGGGCGGCCATGACGGCTCCGTCGGCGTGCAAAAACCACCACCGTGCAGCTTTGGCGGCTTCCACAAAGCGCTGAACCGCCGAGCGTACAGCTGTGGCGGTCTGGGCGGCTGCCCAGCCGCCAAAGCTGTACTCTCGGCGGGACCGGAAGGTTAGCTGCTCACGCCCGCGTACGAGTGCAGGCCGGAGAAGTACACGTTGACGATGGTGAAGTTGAAGACCACGCACAGGTAGCCCACAATGGACAGCCACGCAGCGCGCGTTCCCGTCCAGCCACGCGTGGCGCGGGCATGCAGGTAGCCGGCGTAGACCACCCAGATCACGAACGTCCAAACTTCCTTTGTGTCCCAGCCCCAGAAGCGGCCCCAGGCCTTTTCTGCCCAGATGGAGCCGAACATCAGCGTCAGGGTCCAGCCCACAAACGCGATGGCGTTGATGCGGTAGGCCATGTTCTCCAGGCTCAGCGAGTTCGGGACCAGGCGCATGACCAGGGCCCTGTCCGGCTTCCCGGAGGCTATCGATGACTCGCGGCGCGATTGCAGCAGTTGCAGCACGGACATCGCAAACGTCAGCGTGAACAGCGAGGAAGACATCACGGCGATGGAAACGTGGATGACGAGCCAGTAGCTCTGCAGCGCCGGCACCAGGTGCCCCGCCGGCGTCCAGAACGACACCGACGCCGCCGTGATCATCAGCAGAACCAGGCCAATGACGAACGTGCCCAGGAAGCGCAGGTCGCGGCGGGTCAGCACCAGCAGGAAGATCAGTGCCACCGTGAAGCCGCCCGTGGTGCAGAACTCGTACATGTTGCCCCACGGCACCCGCCCTGCCGCCAGCCCGCGGAACAGCACCGCCAGGCCGTGCACGACGGCGGCCACGACGGTGATTGCCACGGCGACCCTGGCCGCGCGGCGCTTGACCTTGCCGTAACGCATCGAGTCGCCGGCGGTGATGCCGTCAGAGCCGTCGTGGGTCTTGCTGCTCGGGCGGACCCCGCGGTCCAGCGGCCCGGCGCCAAGGTCCTGGCCGATGGCTCCGGAAGCGCCGACGCCCACGAGCCGGTTGGTTTCGGCGGCTGCGACGCCTGCTGACGCCGTGGCGCCGGCGGACTCGACGGCCAGGCCCCGGCGGACAGTCTTGCTGTACGTCACCAGGTCCCAGGCGTAGGCGCAAAACGCAACGGCGTAGGCCAGGCCGGCCATGAGCATGAACTGCTCGCTGAGCAGCGCGAAGCCTTCATTGATAGTTGGCATTACTGGTCCTTACTCGACACGGTGACGCCGGTTTCGGTGTCGTTTTGGTTGGCGGGTGTCCGGTTACCATCTTGCCCCTGCGGGCCGGTCGGCACCAGCCATTTGGCGTGGAGCGCCTTGTTGATCGCCGCCGCTTCCCCGGCCAGGCGGTGGTCCTCGCCACGGGCCAGCAGGCCAAACTCGACCATGGTCCGCCCGTCGGGGTGGTTGCCGGTGCGGACCCAGACGCGGCGGCGGTTCAGGAACAGCGATGCCATGAGCCCGGACAGCGCCAGGACGGCAAACACCAGGACGTACACCTGGCCCGGATCATGACGGATGTCCAAGGCCGCAAAGCGCTTGATTCCGTCAAAGCTGATGGTGCCGTTGCCCTGCGGCAGCTTGTACGTCTGGCCGGGGGCAAGAACAATGCCGCCGGCCTTGAGGTCGCGGCCGTTGATCTGCTTCATCTTGGAGGTGTCCAGGGTGTAGACATTGCGGGGGATGCCGTTGTCCAGGCCCAGGTCCCCGGTGTAGGCGTTGAGGTTCAGCTGCGGGTTGAAGGGGTCGGGGTCGGAACCGAAGGCCACCCCCTTGTTGTCCACGAGGGCGGTGGGCAGGAAGAAGCCGACAAACCCGAGCTGGTGGGGCTTGGCGTCAGGGACCTTGATGACCATGAGGGAGGTGTAGGCGCCGTCGGTGGGGATGGTGACGACAGGTCCCTGGAAGGCGACGTTGCCCTTGCCGTCCTTGACGGTCACCACGGGCGCGTAGCCGTTTCCGACCAGGTAGACGTTCGTGCCGCCGATGGACAGGGGGTCATTGACCTTCAGGACCTGCTGCTTGGCGGGCGCATCGGCGCCGTCCTTGGTGGTCATGGTGGCCTTGAAATCGATCGGCTGGCCGTAGTGGCCCGGGGATTCCCTGTCGTAGGTGACCGCCAGCTTGTCCAGCTTCACCGAGTACGGGCTGAGACGGTCGCTGTTGAAGTACGCGCCAGGGGTGAACGTGTCATAACCCACCAAGGTGTTCACGAACGTTTCGCCTTCCACCACCACGCGCTGGCCGCTGTACCCGGCCAGGCCGCTGTAGGCGACGGCGGCGAGGACGCCCAGGACGGAGACGTGGAAGACCAGGTTTCCCACTTCCTTCAGGAATCCGATTTCGGCCCCCACCGATGGCCGCTCCGTGCCGAGGTCCCGCACGTCCACGCGGTAGCGGCGGCCCTTGAGGACCGCGGCGGCGTCCTTGACGGCCTGTTCGGCGCCAATGCCGCTGCCGGCAGGGATTTCCACGGTGCCGTATTCGGCCAGCCGGGACAGCCGTACGGGCGTGCGCGGCGGTGCCGACCGCATCGCCTTCCAGTGGATTTTGGCGCGGGGCAGCACACATCCCACCAGTGAGGTGAAGAGCAGCAGGTAAATGGCCGCAAACCAGGGCGAGGAGTAGACGTCAAACAGTTTGAACCAGTCCAGGATTGGCCCGGAGGTCGGGTGGTCCGACAGGTACTGCGTGACGGTGGAGGGGTTGGAGCCCCGCTGCGGAAACAGGGAACCGGGAACGGCCGCCACGGCAAGCAGCAGCAGCAGGAACAGGGCCGTCCGCATGCTGGTCAGCTGCCGCCAGGCCCACCGGAGCATGCCCAGAAAGCCCAGCCGGGGAAGCTCAACGTTGTCCTTGGCAGGCTTCTTGCTTTGCACTTCTCGCACCGAATTTTCCCTCATCAAATTGGCAATCTCACTTCACCGGCGAACCAGTTCTGCAGTTGGTTGATCCACGCGCCCCAGAGCCCGGTGACCATCAACAGCCCCAGGACAATCAGCATGCCGCCGCCAAACCGTTGCAGGCCCCGGCGGTGGGAGCGGAAAAACGCCAGGGCACCCAGTCCCCGCCGCACGCCCAGGGCGATCAACAGGAACGGGACCCCGAGGCCCAGGCAGTAGACAAACGTCAGGAACGCACCCTTGGCCGCGGTGGTTCCGTCAAAGTATGACAGGGCCAGCACCGCGCTGAGCGTGGGCCCGATGCACGGCGCCCACCCCAGCCCGAACGTGACCCCCAGCACGGGGGCGCCCCACAGCCCCGCAGGCGGTTTCGCGTGGATCTTGGCCTCACGCTGGAACCAGTTCATGCCGCCGAGGAACACCACGCCGAGCAGGATGACCACCACTCCCAGGACCTGGGTCACCCACCCGGCGCCGGGGGTCCGCAGCCAGGCCCCCAGCTGGCCGAACACGGCCCCGATCAGGACAAAGACCGCGGAAAACCCAAGGACAAACAAGCCGATGCCCAGCAGCATGCGCCCGCGCCGCTGCTTTTCCAGGTCGACGCCGGTCAGGCCGCTGACGTAGCCCAGGTAGCCGGGCACCAGGGGCAGCACGCACGGGGAAAGGAAGGAGACCAGCCCGGCCAGCAGGGCAACGGGTATCGCCAGCAGCATGGAGCCGCTGTTGATGATCTCCGCAAACGGGTTGTTGGTCAACGCCCCTACTTCTCGGCCAGTGCTGAGGTGATGAGTGCCTTGAGCGTGCTCTTGTCCGCGGTGCCCAAAATACGCGCGGACACGCGCCCCTGCTTATCCAGCACGAGCGTGGTGGGGACCGAGTCCGGCGGCACGAACTTGCGCTGGGACAGGGAAAGCAGCACGCCGCCGTCCTTGTCCATGATGCTCGGATAGGTCAGCTTGAACGTGCGCTCGAACGCCTCGGCGGTCGCCACCTCGTCGCGGATGTTCACGCCCAGAAAGTCCACGCCCTGGGGCTCAAACTCGGTGTGGAGCGACTGCAGGTCAGGTGCTTCCAGCCGGCACGGCGAGCAGGCCGCGTACCAAAAGTTCAGCACCGTGACCTTGCCGCGCAGCTTGGCGGCGCTGACGGTGCTGCCGTCGAAGAGCTTGCCGGAAAATTCCACGGGATCGGAGCGTTTTGCCAGCGCATACTCGGTGACGGAGCCGTCGCCCGCGATGTAGCCCTTGTTGTCCCCCGCCGCGGCCTGGCTCGCGAGGGGGTCCTTGGCCGTGCACGCGGCGAGGCCAACGGCCAGCAGGGCGCCGGTGGCGGCGAACAATGAACGGCGGCTCATCGAGGAAGTCACTCTAGTTTTCTTTCATCTTGCATGATGTCCCATGTCGTGGCACGGCTGGTTTTATCCATCGGAATTTCTACATTACGTCGAAATGGTCCCTTTGGCCTAGCCCGGGCAGCACAGTCAGGCTCCCGGGGTGGTTGCGGCGCCGGGCAAAAGGGCGGCAGCGGGTTCGCTGTAGGACACGCCCACCACGTCGTCGCCGTCAAAGGTGAGGGAGGTGAGCGAGGCCAAGGTGCATTCGCGGTTGCGGGGGTCGTGCCACAGGTGCCGTCCCTCGGCGCTGCGCCGCGTGGCCCAGATGGGCAGCTGGTGGCTGACCATGATGGCCTGCGCCCCTTCCCCGCCCAATTCCCAGGCACGACGCCGGGCATCCCGTGCCGCTGCCAGCATGCGTTCCGCCTGGGCCGCGTAGGGCTCGCCCCAGGACGGCCGCAGGGGGTTGAAGAAGTAGCGCCAGTGCGCCGGCTTGAGCAGCTCGGCCTTGGTGACCTTCATGCCCTCAAAGTGGTTCTCCGCCTCGATGATGCGCGGGTCCGTGACAATCTCCAGGCCCAGTGCGGAGCCGGTGGGCTGGGCGGTCTCCTGGGCGCGGGTCAGGGGCGAAGCCACCAGATGCACGGGGGCGGCACCTCCGTCCGCCAGGGCCTTGAAATGCGCCGCAACCATCTCCGCCATGGCACGTCCGCGTTCGGAGAGGTGAAATTCGGGAAGCCGGCCGTACAGGACGCCGTCGGGGTTAAATACCTCGCCATGGCGCAGAAGATGAACAATGACTCGGGGCATGTGTCCAAGTTTCTCAAAGTTACAAGGATTGAGGTTAATCAGGGAATTCCCAGACTCAGCCGACACCGTGGCAGGAGTCCGGTCCAAAAAACTTGGGAATTTTCCAACGCCGGGAATATTAGATGCAAACGCATACTTATACCCCGTGAAGGATCCGCTCAGCGGGTCCTGACACCCGTAGACAACCAGTTTTCTTACAAGGAGCAAACCATGACTGCAACCACCGTTGAAACCGTAGGCCTGAGCCAGGGCACCTGGAACTTTGACGCCGCACACAGTGAAGTCGGCTTCAGTGTCCGCCACGCCGGCATCTCCAAGGTGCGCGGCAAGTTCACCGACGTCGAGGCCAGCCTGACGCTCGGGGCAACCCTGGCCGACTCCGCGGTCACGGCCACGATCCAGGCCGCCAGCTTCGACTCCGGAGACGCCAACCGCGACGGCCACGTCAAGGGTGCCGACTTCTTCGACGTCGAGACCTACCCGACCCTGTCCTTCGCCACCACCAGCGTCTCCGGCGACGAGGGCGACTTCGAACTGACCGGCGAGCTGACCATCCGCGGCATCTCCAAGGCCGTCACCTTCAAGGGCGAGTTCAACGGCGTGGCCGTGGACCCGTTCGGCGCCACCCGCGCGGGCTTCGAAGCCAAGACCGTCATCAGCCGCAAGGAATTCGGCCTGACCTGGAACGCGGCGCTGGAAGCCGGCGGCGTGCTGGTCTCCGACAAGGTCACCATCACCCTTGACGTCGCCTTCGTGAAGGCTGCGTAAGCAGCCGCTGAAACCCCCGGAAGCGCCGGTCCGCCCCGTGGCGGGCCGGCGCTTCCGGTTTTCCGCCCCGCCCGGCCGGCCGCCACGTCCACGGCCCCCAACCCGGCATCCTTCCGGGGCGCCGGCCGGGTAGTTGCAGGCCGGCAGGTCGCGTAGTGTTAAATACACACCCGTGCGGCTTTTTTCACCTGCTGCCGGCCTCCATGAAAGGGACCACTCCCATGACCACTCCTGACGAAACACCTCAAGAGCGGCCCACTCCTGGTCTCCGGCCCGGCCACTACGGGGAGGTCGCCCCAGGCGTGCCGCGCTACGGCCAGTACGCACCGGAAGGTTGGGTGCCGCCGTCGTCCGCGGACGCCCCAAACAAGCCTGGGCACGACGACGGGACCTCCCAAGGCCTTCCACCCGCCGCCGCATATCCCGGCTATGGCGGGCCCGGCTACAACGGAACCGGCCTGCCCCACCGCGGCGCCGGACCCGTCCCGCCGGGGCAGCACCTGGCCGCACCCCGGCCGGTCGCCGTCGCCAGCAGGCTGGTCATGGCCGCCGGCACGCTGCAGGCACTTTCCGGCGTGCTGCTGCTGTTGGTGCTGTTCCTGCCGGCTGCGCGGACCACACTGATCGACGCGCTGAAGTCGGCCCTGCCCAGCGACCCGTCCTATGACTCCGTGCTGGCGGACCAGGCCGCGATCACCGGGCTCCTTGTCGCCGCCACGGTCCTGAGCCTGATTGCCGCCGTCGTCTACTTTTGGCTGGCCGTCAAAATCCGCAGGGGCGCCGGCTGGGCCAGGACCACCGCCCTGGTGCTGGCCATCGTGTCGCTGCTGGCGCTGACGCAGCCGAACATCTTCACCATCGTCCAGGTGGGGCTGGGGATCGTGGCGGTCATCATCCTGTACCGCTCCCCCGCCAAGGAATATTTCGCCCGGCGCATTCCCGGCCACGGCCCGCACGGGTACTGAGGGGTACCTGCTGAGGGCGGGGCCGCCGGCCCTGGCATGCCAGGCGCCGGCATGCCAGGCGCCGGCATGTCAGGCGCCGGCATGTCAGGCGCCGGGCCGGTCCTCTTCAAGCCCGGGGTGTTGCAGCCGCTGGGCGTGGTAGGCAAGGATCTGCAGTTCGGTGGCCATGTCCACCTTCCGGAGGTTCACGAATGCGGGCACGGACAGGGCCACGGGCGCAAAGCTGAGGATGCTGTGGACGCCGGCGCCCACCACGCGGTCGCACACGTTCTGGGCCACGGCGGCCGGAAGCGCCAGGACCACCATGTTGGCCCGCGTCTTCTCCAAGGTGTTTTCCAGATCCGCCACGTCCGTCACGCGCAGCCAGCCGATCTCCGTGCCCACCAGCATCTGGTCGGCGTCAAACAGGGCCACCACGTCGAAGCCGCGCGACTCGAACCCGGCGTAACGGGCCAGCGCGCGGCCCAGGTTGCCGGCGCCGACAATCGCCACCCGCCACTCGTGGGTCAGGCCCAGCGCCTGGGCGATCTTGCGGCTTAGGTGGGCCACCTCGTATCCCACGCCGCGGGTTCCGTAGGAGCCCAAGTAGGAAAGGTCCTTGCGGACATTGGCCGAGCCGACCCCGGCCTGCTCGGCCAGGGCTTCCGAGGACACCCGTTCGGTGCCCTCGGCGAGCAACGCGTTGAGGGTCCGCAGGTACAGGGTCAGCCGCGACACCGTGGCAGCCGGCAGTTGCCGGGACGCTTCCGCGGCCGGTTCGTCCGGGGTCTGGGCTGGGGACAAGGTGACGCTCCAAATTCTCTGGCAAAGGCCGCACCCGGGCGGGGAACAAATGTCGCCACGGTCCGCCGTCGGCCATGATCCACTGTAGGACGTGGCCCACGGGTTAGCCAAAGCGGGGCCCGCCGGCGGGTTCAGTGCCGGGCCGGGGCCTCCGGGCCCGCCATCGCCCGCTTCAGAACGCTGCGCAGCCGGACGGGGTCGATGTGCCAAAAGTCCCGCGGCACCCCATCCACCAGGACCACGGGGATTTCTTCGCCATAGCGGGCGGTCAGGGCGGCGTCGCCGTCAATCCGCCGTTCGCTCCAGGCCAGGCCCAGGTCCTCCGCCACGCGCGACACCACGGCACGCGCGTCGACGCACAGGTGGCATTCGGCCTTGGTGATCAATTCAAGCGACGGCGCTGCACCGGCTGCTGGTTCCATCCCTTAACCGTACGCATGTTTAAACCTTGCCGCCGTCGCACGGCGCCAAATCCGCTCCGGCGGGCACGACCTGTGCGGATTGACTAGACTCGTTCCATGCCCGACGTGACTACCGACAGTGCCGAGGCCGCCTCGACCGCTGCGAAACTCCACGGCGAGGCCGCATTCTTTGACGTGGACAACACGCTCATGAAGGGCGCCAGCCTGTTCCACGTGGCGCGCAAGATGTACCAGAAGAAGGCCTTCACGCTGCGGGACGCCGCCGGCTTCGCGTGGAAGCAGGCCAAGTTCATCCTGCGCGGGGAAAACATGTCCGACGTCCACTCCATCCAGGACTCGGCCAAAAAACTGGCCGCCGGCATCAGCTCCGACTTTGTCCGCCAGCTTGGCGAGGAAGTCTATGACGAGATGATCGTCTCCAAGATCTGGCCCGGCACCCGCGCCCTGACCCAGGAACACCTCAAGTCCGGCCGGCAGGTGTGGCTGGTGACTGCCACGCCCGTCGAAGTGGCCGGCGTCATTGCCCAGCGGCTGAGCCTGACCGGCGCCCTGGGCACGGTGGCCGAGGTCGACGGCGGCCTGTACACGGGGCGCATTGTGGGCGAAATCCTGCACGGGGCGGCCAAGGGCCGCGCGGTGCGCGAACTGGCGGCGCAGCAGGGGCTGGACCTGTCCCGGTGCTGGGCCTACAGCGACTCCTACAACGACATCCCGCTGCTGACCACGGTGGGCAACCCGGTGGCCATCAATCCCGACGCCAAGCTGCGGCGCCACGCCCGCGAACACAACTGGCCCATCTATGACTACCGTTCCGGGCGCCGCGCGGCGACCCTGGGCCTGCAGGCCGCCACGGGCGCAGGCGTGGTGTACGGACTGTGGAAGGGCCTCGCGTCCATGCGCAGGAAATAGGCTTCACGGACCCGGCCGGCGGCATGTGCGCCCGTTTCTTTAAACAAGTGCGCCCGCCCACCTGAGTGGACGGGCGGCTTGCGAACAAGCAGTCTTACTTCTTGTTGCGGCGCTGGTGGCGGGTCTTGCGAAGCAGCTTGCGGTGCTTCTTCTTGGCCATCCGCTTGCGGCGCTTCTTGATAACTGAACCCATGGATTCCTCACAAACTACATAGTTGGCCCCAAACGGAGCCGTAAACGATTAGGTCGACCGATCGCAGGAATCGGTCAAAGCCGAAAATGGATCTTTCCTAGGGTACCGCCTCTAGCCGGTATGCGCCGAACCGGCGGCCCCGCCCTGGTCCCTGTCCTCCACCACGGACGACTTCAGGATGGCCTCCACCGCATTCTGGGGGACGCGGTAGGAGCGGCCAAAGCGGACGGCCGGCAGTTCCCCGGCATGGACCATGCGGTAAACGGTCATCTTCGACACGCGCATGAGCTCCGCGACCTCCTGGACCGTCAGGAAGTTCACATTGGAGAAGTTTTGCTCCTGCGCCATGGCCCTAGCTTCCCTATTGTCGAGTGAATCGGTTGCGGGCAGATGCTGCCGTGCGACCTGTACACCTTACTCTAGATGCTGGCGGGACCAAAGTGAAAGCTGTTGTCCGTAATAACCCGTCCTGCCTGCGGCCCCGGCGGAGCCTACGCCGCTGCCCCAGGCCAGGTCCGGCGGGCGTGCGACGCCTCGGCCAGCCTCGCCAGCACGTCCACTGTCACGTCCCATTCCATGCAGGCGTCCGTCACGCTCTGTCCGTACCTCAAATCCGCGGTGCCGGCGGCCACCTCATCCACGTCCAGCTTCTGCGCGCCGGCCACCAGGAAGCTTTCCAGCATGATGCCGGCGATGGCCGCCGCGGAGGCGCCTTCTTCGAGCTGCGCGCCGATTTCCAACGCGACCTCGGCCTGCCGGTGGTGGCTCTTGCCGGAGTTGGCATGGCTGGCGTCCACGATCATGCGCGGGTTGATCCCGGCGCCTGCCGCCCTGGCCGCGGCAGCCCCGACGTCGAACGCGGAGTAGTTGGGTCCCCTGCGGCCGCCGCGCAGGATCACGTGGGTATCCGGGTTGCCGGCGGTGCTGACCAGGGAGGCGCGGCCGTCCCCGTCGATTCCCAGGAACGACTGCTCCGCACTGGCCGCGCTGCAGGCGTCCAAGGCCACCTGGAGGTCGCCGTCCGTGCCGTTCTTGAAGCCCACGGGCATGGACAGACCGGATGCGAGCTGGCGGTGGATCTGGCTCTCGGTGGTGCGTGCCCCGATCGCACCCCAGGAGATCAGGTCGGCCGTGTACTGGGGGCTGATGGGTTCCAGGAATTCGGTGGCGCAGGGCAGGCCAAGCCGGGCCACGTCGCGGAGGAATTCGCGGGCCATCCGCAGGCCCGTGGCGACGTCGTGGCTGCCGTCCAGGAGGGGGTCGTTGATCAGGCCCTTCCACCCCACGGTGGTGCGCGGCTTTTCAAAGTAGGCGCGCAGCACCACCAGCAGGTCTTCCTCGTGCTCCTTCGCGGCCCCTGCCAGCCGGCGGGCGTAGTCCAGGCCGGCTGCGGGGTCGTGGATGGAGCACGGGCCCACGATCACCAGGAGCCTGTCATCCACGCCGTCCATGACCGCGCGGACCTGGTCGCGGCCGCGCTCGACGACGCCGCCGACCCGCGCGTCCAGCGGAAGTTCCGCCTGGAGTTCGGCGGGCGTCGGAAGGGCCGTGAACCGGCTGACGCGCAGGTTCGCTGTGCTGGTGGTGGATTCTGCTGCTGTGGTGCTCACGGGGCTGGTCCTTTTTCAGGTGGCAGCGGGCCCCTGTTCAGAAACCCGCCTGGAAATGGCGAAGGACAGAGAATGATTTCTCTGTCCTGTTGGCTCTGAAGGAAGGTTGGATGCGTGTCAGTGAGACGCGGGCCCCTCCAGAGCCAACGAAAAATACGCATACCAACGGTTTGTCATGCCACCACTGTAGACCGCTCGCCGCCGCAGTCACAATTTGTGTCCGCCTGTGTCGCGGGCGGCGGACGGGGCCGCGTTGCGCGGCTCCGCCCGTCGCGGGTCAGACCCTTGGGTCAGCGCAGAGCGTCAGCGCCTTGGGTCAGCGCAGAGCGTCAGCGCCTTGGGTCAGCGCAGAGGGTCGAAGTGGCGCATGATGGCTGGCGGCGTGGTGCCGGTGAGGCCGGCGGCAATCATCTTGCCGGTCAGCGGTCCCAGGGCAATGCCCCACATGCCGTGGCCGCCGGCCACATGCACGCGCGGGGATTTCGAGGCCCCGATGAGGGGGAAGCCGTCCGTGGTGCATGGGCGCGCCCCCACCCACTCCTCGGCACGGCCCTCCCAGTTGATGCCCGTGAACATGGGTGCGGCGGCCGCCACGATGGCCTCGATGCGACGCGGGTCCAGCGGCGCGTCGACGTCGCGGAACTCCATCATCCCGGCCACCCGCAGCCGGTTCCCCAGCGGGGTGCAGGCCACGCGCTGGGCGGGAAAGTAGATGGGGTGGCTGGGCATGGCCTCGGGCACCACGGTGAAGCTGTAACCGCGGCCCGCCTGGACCACACGCTTGACGCCGAATTTGCGGGCCAGGGCGCCCAGCCAGGCACCCGTGGCGAGGACCACGGCGTCGGCCGTCAGGGACCGGCCTTCGGAGCCGATGACTTCCACTCCGGTGCCGGTGTCGCGCACGTCCACCACGTTGAAGGCACCAGTGATGGCGGCTCCCCGTGCGGTGACGGATCCGGCCAGCGAGTCCATGAACGCAGGAGGATTGATGTACCGCTGGCCCCGGATTTCAATCCCGGCCACCACCCCGGCGCCAAGGGTGGGTTCCAGTTCGCGCAGCTGCTCCCCGGAAATCAACGCGTAGTCCACGCTGCCGCCGGTTTCGCGGATGACGTCGAACTCCTTCACCAGGGCGTCACGGTCGGCGACGGCGGCAAAGCCGGCCAGGAAGGGATCGGCCGGGTGCGTGGGCTCGGCCCCCGCGCCGGAGGCCTGGGCGATTTCGTCAAAGGCGTCCAGGCCGGTGTGGCCCACCTCGGCAAAGACGCCCATGGCGGCACGCCACTTGCCCGGCGTGCAGTTGCGGGCGAAGCCGGCCAAGAACTTCAGCAGTGACGGATCCGCGGAGAAAGGGATGTAGAGCGGCGACGCCGGATCCAGCATGGCCTTGAGCCCGTGCCTCAAGACGGACGGCTCGCTGAGCGGCAGGGTCAGGGCCGGGGTCAGCCAGCCCGCATTTCCCCACGAGGAACCGCTGGCGACGCCGCCGCGGTCCAACACGGTGACGCGGATCCCTTGCTCCTGCAGATACCAGGCGGCGGACAATCCGACGATCCCCGCACCAACAACAACCACATGTCCAGGCGCCTTTGCACTGACCACGATTCACTCTCCTAGGACGCGGCCGGCATCTATGGCGCCGGCACCATCCCCAGCGTAGCCGCAGCGCCGCCGGGGCCGGAAGCGGGCACCGGCCCCGGCGCACCTGCGGTGCCCGGTCCGGACTTTGTGGCGGTCAGACCCGGGAGTCCACCTCGTCGGCGGAAGGCGTGTCCAAGGTTCCGTCCGCCGGTGTCTCCGTAAGCGCCTGCGCGGGTGCGGCGCCGCCCGTGCGGTAGCGGTAAACGCCAATGGCAACCACCAAAGCGGCCAGACCGGCGGAGATCAGCAGGGCTTCGCGGGTGTCCCACACGAAGAGGGCGATGGCCCCGGAGGTGTTCACCAGGAACAGGAAGGCCACCTCCGGCGCGAGGTAGTTCAGGCCAACGGTCATGAATTCGACCACCGTGGACGCGAGCACGGCCGCTGCCGGCACGCCGCGCCGGGAGAACGTGGGAAGCAGGGCGACCACCACGGCGCTGGACCCGATGTAGAAGATCAGAATGCGCCCCACGGTGGACTTGACGGCCTTCTTCATCGCGTCCACCGGGTACTCCGGGCATGAGCCCGAGGATGGCGGCGCCGACCGCCGCGTAGGCGATGAAGATTCCGGGACCCGCCTGCTGGATGGCCACAGAATTGACCTGCCAAAAATGGATGACCGCACAATAGTGGCCGCCGGCTCTGGCCGCCAACACACTTTCGGCGCGTCCCCCTGAGCGGGGGACGCGCCGAAATGGCCAGCCGGGTGCTGAAGGCTTGAACCCCTAGATCAGGCCCTGCGCCAGCATGGCGTCGGCCACCTTGACGAAGCCGGCGATGTTGGCGCCGACCACATAGTTTCCCGGGGAGCCGTAGGTGTCGGCCGTCTCGGCGCAGCGGTCATGGATGCCGACCATGATCTGCGTGAGGCGCTGCTCGGTGTGCTCAAAGGACCACGCGTCGCGGCTGGCGTTCTGCTGCATTTCCAGGGCCGAAGTCGCGACGCCGCCGGCGTTGGCTGCCTTGCCCGGGCCGAACAGGATGCCGGCCTCCTGGAACACGGCAACGGCGCCGGACGTGGAGGGCATGTTGGCGCCCTCCGCGACGGCGATGAGGCCGTTCTTCACCAGGCGGGCCGCCGCCTCGGTGTTCAGTTCGTTCTGTGTGGCACACGGCAGGGCGACGGCGGTGTCGACGTCCCAGACGGAGCCGCCCTCGACGTAGCTGACGGAGGCGCCGCGGCGCACCGCGTACTCCTTGAGGCGGCCGCGCTCCTTTTCCTTGATCTGGCGCAGCAGGGGAACGTCGATGCCGTTCTCGTCCACGACGTAGCCGGAGGAATCCGAGCAGGCCACGACCTTGGCGCCAAACTGCTGGGCCTTGGCGATGGCGAAGGTGGCCACGTTCCCGGAGCCGGAAACCACCACGCGCTGGCCGTCAAAGGATGTGCCGCGGGTCTTGAGCATTTCCTGGGCGAACAGCACGGTGCCGAAGCCGGTTGCCTCGGGCCGGACCAGGGAGCCGCCCCAGCCGATCCCCTTGCCGGTCAGGACGCCGGACTCGTAGCGGTTGGTGATGCGCTTGTACTGGCCGAACAGGTAGCCGATCTCGCGGCCGCCCACACCGATGTCGCCGGCGGGGACATCGGTGTACTCGCCAATGTGGCGGTAGAGCTCCGTCATGAAGGACTGGCAGAAGCGCATGACCTCGCCGTCGGACTTGCCGCGGGGGTCAAAGTCGGAGCCGCCCTTGCCGCCGCCAATCGGCATGCCGGTCAGGGCGTTCTTGAAGATCTGCTCGAAGCCGAGGAACTTCACGATGCCCAGGTACACCGAAGGGTGGAAGCGCAGTCCGCCCTTGTACGGGCCGAGGGCCGAATTGAATTCGACGCGGAAGCCGCGGTTGATCTGGACCCGTCCGGCGTCGTCCACCCACGGAACACGGAAGATGATCTGGCGCTCAGGCTCGCACAGGCGCTGCAGCACGGCCGCATCGACGAATTCTGGATGTTTATCCAGTACCGGGCCGAGACTTTCGAACACCTCGACGACGGCCTGGTGAAATTCCTTTTCCCCGGGATTGCGGGCCAGTACCTGCTCCCGAATGGCTTCTAGCCGGTTATCCATGAGTCTCCTAAAAAATGGCGGTCGCCCTTTGGGGCGCATAAATATGCTTGATCGCAATTTTCCAGTCATCGGCGGGCCAACGCCAATTATTCCCGGGATTCGAGACCACATGCACGATCATGCTGATACAGCGGCTTCAGCGGCCTTGTCGGCTCCCCAGGCCTCAATCCTTGCGGCGGCGGAAAGCCGGCAGGTTCGCGAGCAGGTCCGCGGCCTTGTTGGCCGCCCGGCCCATGCTGCGGGTGATCTGCTGCTGCACGGACGGATCGCCCTCCGTGGCAAGGACGACGGCGGCCGTCACCTCGGGGCGTGGCCCCGCGGGCACCGCGGGCGCTGCTGCGGCCGGCGCTACGGCGGAGGGTGCGGCGGCCGGCGTCGCGGCTGCCCTGACCGGTGTTGCGGCCGGCGCTACGGCGGAGGGTGCTGCGGCCGTCGTCTTGGCGTCCAGCGCAACGGCTGGCGCCGGCGTGGCAGCCGCACGCTCCCGCGTCTCGGACGCCGCCGCGGGCCTCGGGAGCGGGGCCGCGCCGGCGCCCAGGCCGTGCAGCCACTCCGAGACCATGGAGAGGGGTTCGGTGTTGATGCTGTAGTAGCGCTTCTGGCCTTGGGCGCGCATGGTCACCACGCCTGCCTCGCGCAGCACCCGCAGGTGCTTGGACACCGTCGGCTGGGAAACGCCCAGTTCCTCCACGAGTTGGCCCACTGCCTTGTGCTCGGTGGCCAGCGCCTCCAGGATGTCCCTGCGCGTGCCCTCGGCGATGACTGCGAATACTGCTTCTACGACCATTCCACTACCCTAACGACATATGCCCGCCACGGCATCTTCAGCCGAGGCGCGTCCGCGAACGGGATCAGTCGAACCACGGGTCCAGCCCGTACAGGGGAAACACAGCCTTCCGCGTCGCCATGACGGCCCTGTCCACGGCGTCGGAGGGGTTGTAGCCCACTTCCCACGACCTCCACCAGGTGTCGGCGTCCTCGCCCATCAGCAGCGGCGCCACCTGGCCGTGGCGCTCCCGCACGTACTCACGCCAGGGTTCGGGCACGGGGGTCCGCAACGGGACCGGCCGCCCGGCAGCGATGGCCATCAGGTGGGACCACACGCGCGGCACCACGCTGACAATGTTGTAGCCCCCGCCGCCCGTGGCCAGCCAGCGGCTCCCGCACACCTTGTCCGCGAGGGCCGCAATGGACAGGGCGGCCTCGCGCTGGGCGTCCACGCTGGTGTTCAAGTGGGACAACTCATCATCCCGGTGCGAGTCGCAGCCGTGCTGGCTGACGATGACCTCCGGGCCGAAGGCCGCCACCAGCTGGGGCACCACCGCGTGGAAGGCGCGCAGCCAGCCGCCGTCGGAGGTGCCGGCCGGCAGGGCGACGTTCACGGCCGAGCCCTGCGCCTGCGCGCCGCCAATCTCATTGGAGAATCCCGTGCCGGGGAAAAGGGTCAGCCCGGATTCGTGCAGGGAAATGGTCAGGACCCGCGGGTCGTCCCAGAAAATGTTCTGGGTCCCGTCGCCATGGTGGGCGTCGATGTCAATGTAGGCAACCTTCGAAACGCCTGAGGCGAGCAGCCGCGCGACGGCCAGGGCTGCGTCGTTGTAGATGCAAAAGCCGCTGGCCCTCTCCCGGCTCGCATGGTGCATCCCGCCGCCAAAGTTCACCGCGCGCACGGCCGACCCGGAGATCAGGGTCTCGGCCGCCGTGAGTGACGCTCCCGCCAGGCGCGCGCTGGCTTCATGCATGCCGGCAAACGCCGGGTCGTCCTCGGTGCCCAGCCCGCGGTCCGGGTCGGAGAGCGCAGGATCCCCACCCACCCGCCTGACGGCGGCGATGTAGGCGCGGCTGTGGACGGCGGCAAGCTCGTCGTCGGACGCCACGCGGGAGGCTTTCACGACGACGTTGGGAAGGTCAAGGATTCCCAGCTCACGGGCCAGCCGGGACGTCAGCGCCAGCCGCTTTGGCGACATGGGGTGGTTGGGGCCAAAATTGTACGCAGACATGGCCGCATCGCAGACTATGCTTGTCGGGACGGCCGCGGGCCCGGTGCTGGCAATGGATGACATCCATCACAGGCTACCGAACTCACCATGGCTTTGCCGTATCGGTGGCCGCGGCAGAAATGAACAGGATTATCACGGGCAGGAGGCGCGGCACACACCTTGGCCACTAAACCGATCCAAGCCGCCCCAGCCCGCAACTGGCCATTGGCAGTCGTGGTCACCGTGCGCGACTTTGTGGACAGGGTGGCCAACAGTTCACCGGCGAGGCTCGCGCTCATCGTCTTTGCGCTGGTCATCATGGTCTTCACGCTCGTGCTGTCCCTGCCCGCGGCCTCCCGCGACGGCCACGCCACGGCGTTTCACGACGCCCTGTTTACCGCCGTCTCCGCCGTGTGCGTGACCGGCCTGACCACCGTCTCCACCGCGCTGCATTGGTCCTTCTTCGGCCAGCTGGTCATCCTGATCGGCATCTTTGTGGGCGGCTTGGGCATCCTGACCCTGGCGTCCCTGATGTCGCTCATGGTCAGCAAGCGGCTGGGCGTGCGCGGCAAGCTGATCGCCCAGGAAGCCATGAACGCCGGACGGTTGGGCGAGGTCGGCACGCTGCTGCGGATCGTCATCAGCACCTCCGTGGCCATCGAGGCCGCGCTGGCGCTCGTCCTGGCTCCCCGGTTCCTGGTCCTGGGCGAGACGCTGCCGCAGGCCATCTGGCATGCCGCGTTTTACTCCATTTCGGCCTTTAACAACGCCGGCTTCACGCCCCATTCCGACGGCGTGGTCCCCTACGAGTCGGACCTGTGGATCCTGGTCCCGCTCATGGTTGGCGGGTTCATCGGAAGCCTGGGCTTCCCCGTCCTGATGGTGCTGCTGGCCAGCGGCTTCCGCTTCAGGAAGTGGACGCTCCACGCGAAGTTGACCATCCAGGTTTCGCTGATCCTGCTGGCCGCCGGCGCCGTGCTGTGGGGAGCCATGGAGTGGACCAACCCGGCCACCATCGGCCACATGAGCCTGGGCGACAAGATCACCCACTCAATCTTTGCCTCGGTGATGACCCGTTCCTTGGGTTTCAACCTGGTGGACATGAACTCCATGCACTCCTCCACCATGCTCCTCACCGACGCCCTCATGTTTGTGGGCGGCGGCTCCGCGTCCACGGCAGGCGGCATCAAGGTCACCACCCTGGCCGTCATGTTCCTGGCCATCGTCGCCGAGGCCCGCGGCGACAACGACGTAAAAATATACGGCCGCACCATCCCCCAGGGCACCATGCGCGTGGCCATTTCCGTGATCATGATGGGCGCCACATTGGTCATGATCGCCTGCGGGCTGCTGCTGGCCATCTCCGGCCAGAGCCTGGACCGGGTCCTGTTCGAGACCATCTCCGCCTTCGCCACCGTGGGACTGAGCACGGGGCTCAGCGCCGAGCTGCCGCCGGCGGGCGTCTACGTTCTTTGCGCCATGATGTTCTTTGGGCGCGTCGGCTCCATCACGCTGGCGGCCGCCCTGGCCCTGCGCCAGCGCCGCCAGCTGTACCACTACCCGGAAGAGAGGCCGATCATTGGCTGACAAGGCAAATTCCAGCAACCGCCCTCCGCACAACGCACCGGTCCTGGTCGTTGGGCTGGGGCGCTTTGGCGCGGCCACGGCCCACCAGCTGGTCAAGCAGGGCCGGGAAGTCCTCGCCATCGAGCGGGATCCCGCCCTCGTGCAAAAGTGGGCCGGCGTCCTCACGCACGTTGTCGAGGCAGATGCCACCAACATCGACGCGCTCCGCCAGCTCGGCGCGCAGGACTTCAGCTCCGCCGTCGTCGGGGTGGGCACGTCCATCGAATCGAGCGTGCTGATCACCGTGAACCTGGTGGACCTGGGCATCGCGCACCTGTGGGTCAAGGCGATCACGCAGTCGCACGGGAAGATCCTGACCCGCATCGGCGCCAACCACGTCATCTACCCGGAGGCGGACGCCGGTGTCCGCGCCGCGCACCTGGTCGGCGGGCGGATGCTGGACTTCATCGAGTTTGACGACGATTTCGCCATCGTCAAGATGTACCCGCCAAAGGAGACCCAGGGCTTCACGCTGGAGGAATCCAAGGTGCGCTCCAAGTACGGCGTGACCATTGTTGGTGTGAAGTCCCCGGGCGAGGACTTCACCTACGCCCAGCCGCACACCCGCGTTTCCGGGCGCGACATGCTGATTGTCTCCGGCTACGTCGACCTGCTGGAACGCTTCGCCGCACGGCCCTGAGACTCACACATTCGGCGGCCGCAGCGTCTACCGGGCATGGAGGAAAAACCATGAACACCCACACCGTTTTTGACTCGCCCATCGGTCCTCTGACCGCCGTGGCGAACGACGCCGGACTGGGGGCCGTGTACATGGCCGAACACCTGCGCCGGCCGGGTTGGAAGACGTTCGGGGAGCGGGTCCCGGCATCGGATTCGCCCATCCTCGCCGCGGCGGTGGAGCAGCTGGGCGAGTATTTTGCCGGTGTCCGCACGGAATTTGCGGTGCCGCTGGCGCCCGCGGGCAACCCGTTTCAGCACCGTGTCTGGGATGCCCTGCGCCGGATTCCGTACGGGGAGGTGCGTACGTATGGGGACGTCGCCGCGATGCTCGACGACCGCTCCCTGGCGCAGGCAGTGGGATCCGCCAACGGCCGCAACCCCATCAGCATCATCGTCCCGTGCCACCGCGTGGTGGGCGCCGACGGGTCGCTCGTGGGGTACGCCGGAGGCCTCGAACGCAAGCAGTTCCTGCTGGAACTGGAAAACCCGGCACGGACCCACACCGAAGCCCTGTTTTGAGCCGCGTTGGACCAGTGCGGCCTCCGTTTGACGTCCTGGTCGAAGCCCACGGTCCCGCGGTCCTGCGGGTGTGCCGGGACTTGGTGGGCGTCCAGGACGCCGACGACGTCTGGCAGGAAACCTTTTTGGCCGCCCTGCGGGCCTGTCCCTCCACCGTGGTGCTCAACGCCGAGGCGTGGCTGGTGACGATCGCGCGGAACAAGGCCATGGACCACCACCGCAAGGCCGGCCGGCTGCCTCTCCCGGCCGGTGCCGCGGGCCCCGGTGGAACGCCGCAGGGTGGCAGCCCGCACGGCGGGCCACTGGGTGGCGCGCTGGAAGGAGCGCTGGCCGGCCCCTTTGGCGCCCGCCGCACGGGCGGGCCGGACGCGGGAGGACGGGACGCCGTCGTCCTCGCCGTCGAGGCGGGTGAGGCCGCGGCAGTGGTGTGGGCGGCAATCGGCGCGCTGCCGCAAAAGCAGCGCGAGGCGGTGGTGTACCACCACCTGGCAGGGCTCCGGCATGCCGAGGTGGCGGCCCTGCTGGGGAATTCGGAGGCGGCGGCGCGGCGGGCGGCGTCCGACGGGATGAGGGCGCTGCGGGTACTGCTGGCCGCTTCAGGCATTTCGGAAGGGAGAGGGCAATGAGCACGGATCGTGGATTGCCGGCGGAACTGGCCGCCGTGACGGCCGGCGAGCCGGGGGCGGTTGCGCGGCTGCGTGCCGCACTCCTGGCGGCGGCCGGCGCGGAGGGCCTGATCGACGTCGCGTACCGGGTGGTGGACTCCCCCTTGGGGGCGCTGCTGCTGGCGGGCACGGACGCGGGGCTCATGCGGGTCGCCTTTGCGCGGGAAGGACACGATTCCGTCCTGGAATCCCTGGCGTCCACTGTCAGCCCGCGCATTTTCAGGATCCCCGCACGGCTGGACCCGGCGGCCCGGGAACTCGAGGAATACTTTGCCGGGCGTCGCCGGCTGTTTGACCTCCCGCTGGACCTGCGCCTGGCCGGAGGGTTCCGGCGCGAAGTGCTGGTGCATCTGCCGGAGATTGGGTACGGGGATACGGCCAGTTACGCCGCCGTGGCCGCCCTGACCTCCAGTCCGCGCGCCGTAAGGGCCGTGGGAACCGCCTGCGCCCGCAACCCGCTGCCGCTGGTGCTGCCCTGCCATCGCGTGGTCCGCTCTGACGGCAGCCTGGGCGGCTACCTGGGTGGACCGGAAGCCAAGGCGCTGCTGCTGGACCTGGAAGCCCTCCCGCCCCGCTGAGGTTCGAGATCACCACCTCCCGCCCCGCTGAGGTTCGAGATCACCACCTCCCGCCCCGCTGAGGTTCGAGATCACCACCTCCCTTGAGAGGCATGCATCTTGGATTCAAGGCGGGAGGCGCCTACTTTCCGGCGAGTTCTTCCGTCATCTGGGCGGCACGCGCTGCAGCGGCCTTGGCCCCGGCGCTCACAATTCCGGTCAGACCCTGATCGTCAAAGGTGGCTATTGCCTGCTCCGTGGTGCCGTGGGGGCTCGTCACGCCGCGACGCAGGGCCGTGGCGTCGGCACCGGGCTCGGCGAGCATGAGGCCGGCGCCGGCCACGGTCTCCCGGGCGAGGATCTGGGCGATCTCCGCGGAAAGCCCAAACTCCTGCGCGGCCGCCGCCATGGCCTCAGCCAGATAAAAGGCGTAGGCCGGGCCCGACCCGCTAATTGCGGACACGGCGTCTTGCTGGTCCTCGGGGACGTCCAGCACCACTCCCGAACCGTCGAAGATTTCATGGGCCGCTGCCAGGTGGTGTTCGTCGGCCGCTTTCCCGGCGGACAACGCCACGACGCCGCGTCCCACCTTGAGCGGCGTGTTCGGCATGGATCGAACCACCGGTTGCCCGGGCCGCAGTGCGCCTTCGAGCTGCTCCAGTGAGACAGCAGCCGCGACGCTGATGACCACCGCACCCGGAGCCAGCGCGTCGGCGACCTCGCGGCACAACTCCGCGATGCCCACGGGCTTGACGGCGAGGATGACGATGTCGGCTCCGGCGACGGCTTCGACATTGGCGTTGCCTTCCTCGTTCGATGCCAGGGCCGTGACGCCGTGGGCCTGAGCCAGTTCCTCCGCCCGTTCCGGCCTGCGGACGGTTACTGTCACTGATTGCGGCGGCGTTCCGGCGGCCAGCAAGCCAGTCAAAATTGCCTCGCCCATGGAGCCGCAGCCTAGAAATACAATCTTTTTGCTCATGCCCCCATCATTCTTGTCCCAGCCCCGGCATGCAACAAGGCACGACGGAAGGTCACATTGGACCGCGCATGCTCCGGCGGATCCGGCACCTTCCCTGCCGAGCGTTCCGGGTCTGAAAGGGAGCCTGGCGGGCGCCGCGGCTGGCTTTGCGGCCGGACCCTGGAACTGCCGGACCCTGGAACTGCCAGCCTTTTCCCAGCCCCACGGGGGTCTCCGTTCAGACAACGCCTTTAGTGTCATAACTGCCTCATAAAGGTGCGAGTGATGATGGACCAGCAGGTGTTTTATTTCTGTCGGTCCGGAGCGCCGGAAGCAGCTAGGTATCCCCCAAGATCTAGCATGCTTCCGGCGTTTCTCGCTTTGAGGAAGTAGTTCGGCCATGGCCGGCGCGGGCCAAAGGCTTAACGGCAAATGCACAGCCTGCGCCCCGACTATTCCCAATCACGAACTCTATTGTTTTAAGTACCTCATAAGGGTGCGAGTGATGATCGGACTGGTCCTGTCCTGAAGACCAGTCAAATCGCCGGAGAACTCGCCAGTGTTTCCCCCCATCCACTGGCAACCTGCTCTCCGGCGATTTCGCATTTAACGCCCCTGCCCCCTACCTCAGGCTGCAACCTGACTGACCCGCCACGTCAGGGAAAGGCTTGAGGGCGTTAAGTCGCAGGACTTCGATGACAGTCCTGCCTCAATACATCATTGACATTTCCAAGGGCCTTGGTGGTGACGCTTCCCAGGGGGTTGCAGGCGTTTTGACCATGCCGGCGGGCGGGCCAAGAATGGCGGGGAATGGTAATGAGCCTGTCAATGCCCATATCGGCCCTGCGATGGCCAAGCGGCCCGATGATGTGCCAAGTGGTGCTGTCAGCACCTTTTGCCGTGAGCACTCCATCACCCGCAGGACGTTTTGTGTAGTCCGGGCCAAGCCGCCTGATGAGGGCCGGGCCACGGCCGTGAAGCCATGCTCACGCCGCCCGAAAAACTCGCCCATGAAGCTCGCTGAAGACGTCAACGACGTGGCGCTGAAGGTGCGGGCCGCGCTGGAGTCTGCCGGGTTGGTCCATGGGCCGATCCGCCTGCATGACAAGATCGTGGCCTTGGGGATGGAGGCGCCGTCCGTGGTGTCGCTGGTGCGGAACTTTCGGGAAAGGAATGTGGCCAGGGCCGAGCTTCGGAAGAAGCCCCGGACGGCGTACCGCAGGTTCGTCTATCCTGCCCTCGAATGCCTGCTGGCAACTGGAGCCTACGGAGTACGTTCTAACCGGCGGGCGCAAGTGCGTGGTCTTCCAGCTCCGGGATGACCATTCACGCCTCGCCGTGTCCACGCACGTCGCCCCCGGCGTAACCCGCGAGGCGGCACCGGTGCCACGGTCGCATGGACGAAGTTATTTAACGTTTCTCCTGAGGCATCCGGGATGACGTGCAGGCGAATGCGTCCGGAGCCTTGGCCGCGAACCTCAACAGTGACAACAGCCTGGGCTGCCTTGGCGGTCCGGCTGCGGCCGCCGATCCGGCCCTTTTCCACTCCGCGGACCTCGCACTCATCAACCTCGACCTCCCCGGTCAACATGGTGCGCCCGAGATTGACCATGGCCCGGAGCAGCTTGTGCAGCACCGTCCCGGCCGTGAGTGAGGTTTAGTGATGGCAGGCAGCACATTCCCAAAGAATCCGCGTTGAAAGGGGCCAGGCCTGGCGTCCCTGACATCGTGGGCAAACAAAGCCCTCCGGCCATCGGCAGGCCGACAAATACGCCACGCAGGACGGCTCGTCACCGAACCGTGCCTGGAACCCCGGAATCGACCGCGGAAGGTCCGGACGTGCCATCACCCCAAACTACTCACCGATCTGGCTGGCTGGGGCGGCCCGTCACGGCAATTCGCTGGCATAGCCGACAACGCTGCGAATCCCGGCAAATTCGTCGGGCCCTGCCAAGTGGAAGGTGATGCGAACATACCGAGTGGCGACGGGTTCGGTGAGAATCATGCCGGCTGGCCCCCTGCTCCCGCCTGCCAAAGTCCAAACCTGGCCATCCAGTGATGTTTCCAGTCGGTAGTCCGTAACGGATCCGGACACCAAGTCAACGTCCACGCCGTCAAGTGTGAACCCAGCACCAAGATCGGCACTCCACCATTGGTCGGCACCGGTGCCAGGCGCTGATTGCCAGCTGGTGTCCGGGAGCATGTCGTTGGCCATCGCCGGGCCATGCCCGGCACGCGCCGAGCTGGCCTTGCTGGTCTTGCGGACCACAACATTGGGGGCAGGCACGCCGAGGGTCTTCACGTTGTAGGCTCCCACCGGCGATTCGCTGGTGGAACCTCCCACGACGGACAGCCGCACGTAGCGTGCCGTGGCTTCGAAGGCATCCTGGCTCTCAGTCCCGGGCGTGGCATTCGCGCCTTGGTCCACGGCGGTGACATAGCTGGACCCGTCTTTGGAAACCTCAACCAAATACTGGTAGGCACGGCTGCCATCAACCCATGTCACCAGTACCGAGCTGAGCCGATAACGTGCGCCAAGGTCAACCGCCCACCATGCCGGTCCGCCGCTGCCAGCCTGCCAGTATTCGGCTGGGTTGCCGTTATTGGCAACTTCCGCACCATGCTCCGGGGCGAAGCTGGAGGCCCGGACGGCGGTCTTCTCCTGCGCAACGTCCACGGGCGGTGGCGGCGAACACTGCGTCCCACGCAAGGCAAAATCCGTCACCTCCGGAACAGCAGCGCGGAAGGTGTCGGGGAAAGCCACCCGGACGAACCGCCCCGACGCCAACCAGCTGTCCGAGGCCGTAGCCGTGGCCCGCCGCACATCAGCCCCGAAAGCGGACACGGACTTCTCCGCCACCGCATCCCACACGATCCCGTCTTCGGAGACCTGGATGGTGTATGGCCAGCCGGGTTGCCAGTTCCACGTCAGCACCGAGCCCTGCAGGTCATGGCGCTTCATCAGGTCCACTTGGAGCCACGAACCCCCGCCGACGGCTTTCTCCGCGGGCGCATCGCCAGCCTCCGCAGCCTCGGAGCCTGCCACCCACGATGTGGCTGCATCCTGGTCCACCGCGTTGGCCGGGGGGCGGCAAGGCAACGAGCTCGATGCAGAGGCAACAGCGCCGATGGCAATGTTCGACGCAGTTAGGTTCTGGTCGTCGTAGCGTGGCGCGGGCAGTCCCGGCACTTCTGTGGCGGTGATGCTGGTGGTCCCCGAAAGCAGCCCGTCTGCGGATGCAGTCAAGGTGATCTGCCCCGCGGCGCGCCCGGCCCTGACCCAAACGGCCAGTTGGCCACCTTTCATGGTCACCGTCGCGGGACCGACAATCCTGCCGGGGCCGGTGACAGACAGGGATACCTGGCTGGCATTGGCGTGGACCATGGTCCCGTCGGCGTCCTGAACCTCGATGAAGACCAGCCGGGCATCCGACCCGTCGGCGGCTATGGCCTCCCCGGACTCTCTATTGAGCGCAATCCTTACCGCGGCTCCGGCCGTTCTGATCCGATGGGTTGCAACGACTTCGCCGCCGATCAGGGCCTCCGCCCGCAGTTCCCCCGGACTGTAAGGCGTCGCGTTGAACGTAAACGGCGGGTGCGGCAGATTGGCCGTGTTGGCACCGGAATCCGGGAACTGCTCACCGATGAGGCCCCCGTTCTTAAATAGACGTACTTGCTCGGCGTTGCTGTAGACGCGCACGTCCACAGGCGAATCGGCAGACCAGGTGTTGGCGATGAAAACCATGGCCCCGGAGTCGACGCCGGGAATTGCGATGTCGGCGTCGCGTTGGGACTGGAAGAGGTAGCTGCTGTATTTGCGGATCCGACAGTAGTCCACCACGCCCATCAGGGATGCGCCTGGGTTGTAGCCGCTCATGTCGGCGAAGGCCCACAGCCCATCGGCGCTAAACCAGGCTGCTCCGAGATTTGCGTTCAAGCCTTCCTGGTGATTGTCTGCTTGGCTTAGGTTGTTGTGGGCCATGGAGACCCAATCGTAGGATTCGCGGGCCACCCTGCTGGTGGAGCGGTTTCCACCGTAGTCCCAGTCGCCCCATTCACTGATCAGGATTGGCTTGGCCTGGTTGGTGTCACGGATCCCGTGCTGGGAAGCGCCGAGAAAAATGTCAAAATAGTCCAGCCAACCCGCGGTGAACATCTGATCTCCGGGGTATTCTTCGTGTGCGATCCGGTGCACCTCATTGGCCCATTCGGCCGAGTAGCTGCTCTCATTGAGACTGGTCTCCCAGGCCACCACCGAAGGGTGGTTGCGGTCGCGGCGTATGATGTCCCGGAGTTCCTGGTAGGTGTTGCCCTTGAACGAATCCGTGTTGTTGAAGGTCTGCCAGCCGGTCATGGAATTGAGCACCAGCACACCCAGCTCGTCACAGGCCGCATAGAACGCCGGAGCATTGGGATAGTGCGAGGTCCTGATGAAATCAAACCCGCAGTCCTTGACCCTTTTGACGTCCAGGAAGATGGCACTGGAGGGCACGGCATTGCCCAGGCCATATATCTCCTGGTGCTTGTTGGTACCAATGGCTTTGAATCTGGACCCGTTGATGAACAGTCCCTCGTGCCGCCAGTCAATGTGCCGGATCCCGAACCGTTCCGTACGTGCATCAACCAGCACACCGTCGGCAAGGACGCGCACCCGCGCCTGGTAAAGGTGTGGGGTGTTGGGATGCCACAAGTTGGCATTGTGCACAGTTAGCCGCAGTTGCACAACAGCGCTTGTGCCGGCTGCCAGCGAAACGGCCGCATCCGCTGCTGCCGTGGCAACCACTGCGCCCGAAGCGTCCAAAACGTCGGAGTGCACAGTGATTGCGCGGACAGCCGACGAATCGTTCAGCACGTCGGTGCGAACTTGGACCACGGACTTCGCCGGTGCCACGGTCGGGGTGGTAATGAACAGCCCCCCTGAGGCCACGTCATTTTTGTGGACTGCGTCGGTAATGTGCACCGGATCGGTGAGCGTCATGGTCACATCACGGTAGATTCCGCCAAAATACCGGAAGTCAACGCCCGTCCGCCCGGGCCCCCAGGCCGGATTTGGCCGTGTGTCGATCCGGACCGCCACCACGTTCTCCCCGCGGGCAACCAACTGGCCGGTGACATCAACAGTGAAGGGGGTGTAGCCGCCAACATGCACGGCCAGCTTTGTGCCGTTGAGCCAGACCTCGGCCTTTTGCATGGCGGCACCGAATTCCAGGAAAACCTTCTTGCCGCCCATGCAAGGTTCCGTGGCGAAGCTCTTGCGATACCAGGCCACGCCCAAATATTCCGCAACGTTTTCGGAAGTATTGAAGTTGATGCCGTGCGGCAGGTTGACCCAGTCCCAGGCCGCGTCGTCAAAGCTGGCGAGGTGACCGTCCGAGATGTCGCCCCGGACAAATTTCCAGTCGGTGTTGAAATTGCGGATACTTCGGCCTGGATCGTCCACCGTTGCCTGCCTTCTGCCGTCGTCGTATATCGGCTGGTGAGAACCGTAGCATGTCAAAGCACCCCTCCCACGGCACGGGATCGCACTGGCTTTTCAAATTCATCAAGTTCTTGAACAAAAAGCCATATTTATTATGTTGGAGTGTGGACGGAAAAAATTGGCGTCTGTACGCTGCACTTATGGCCCGCAAGAAACCTCTGACTCCAAGCAGCGACACACTGCACATGCAGCGCATCTTGCGTGTGCTGGGGCAGTACGGGGCATTGAGCCGGAGTGAACTCGCCGAACATATTGGCCTGTCGAGGACAACCCTGTCGGAGGTCACGAATGCGCTGATCGAATGTGGGGCCGTCTTTGTCGTGAACACCGATGCAGATCAAAGGATAGGCCGCGGCCGTCCGGCGGAGCGTCTTGCGCTCGATCCCGAGGCTGGCCAGCTGATGGGGGTTGACTTTGGCCACGGCCGGGTCCACGTCTCGGTGGTGGACGCTTCGCACAATGTCATTGCCTCGGGCGGGATCCGCTACAGTGCCACCTCCACCTGGGTCCAGCGGATCGATTTCGCCCTTGCGCTCATCGACCGGTTGGGTGAAGAGACAGGCGCGCATTTCGGGGCGCTGCAGGGCATTGGCATAGGTTTTCCCGGCCCACTCTCCCAGCGCATGGCAGGCGGCAGCGGGGATTCCGCAGCCGGTTTGCACCGGACGGCCGGCGAACTTGTTTGCGCAGCCTTCGCCGACCGGTTTGATGCGCCTGTCATCATCGACAACAACTCGCGGTTCGCCGCCCTGGCTGAAGCAAGCTGGGACAGCAGCCTGGACACTGAGCACCTGCTATACCTTCGGCTCTCCGACGGAATCGGTGGCGGCCTGGTGGTCGGTGGCCGTCTGCTGTCTGGCTCGTCGGGCTTTGCAGGCGAGCTAGGCCATGTCTCCGTCGATGTGGGCGGCCTCCCTTGCCACTGTGGCAAACGGGGGTGTTTGGAGACCGTTGCGTCGGTGCCGGCGATACTGGCCCGGTGCCAGGCAGACGGTGCCGCAGTGACAACACTCGAAAAGTTGCGAACCGCCGTTGGCCAGGGTGATCCCATCGTGGACAATGTCCTCCGGAATGCGGGCAGAGCCGTCGGCCGCGTACTCGGACCGGCGGCTGTGGCCCTGAATCCGTCCGAAATCGTCGTTGGAGGGGAACTCGTTGATGCCGCACCCGTGGTGCTGGAACAGGCTGCCGGAATTATTAATTACGAGCTGTTGCCGATGCTCGAAACCGCGCCACGAATCCGCACCGCCCGACTCGGCGATGAGGCAGGTTCCCTGGGTGCCATCGTGGCCATGTTCCACCAGTCGCCGCTGCTCGCCAGCTATCCCAAGCCCTCAACACGCAATCCATCTGTGCCCGCAAGAAGAGAAGTTTCATAAACGCGGTGGGAGATTCCCTCCTCACCGCATAACCCATAATAGAAAGTGGCAAGTCAATGAAGATCGCCAAGACAATGATCGCGGTTGGAACCGCACTCACCCTGATCGCCGGCATCAGCGCCTGTTCTTCCGGCGCCACCAGCCCAGCGGCGGCGGACCAAGGACCGGCAAACTTGCGGGTGTGGTTCATGCAGGATTCAGTTCCTTCAAGCGCCCAAGCCTATCTACAGACGGAGTTCGCGAAGGAGAACAAGGGCTCAACTCTCACCGTCCAGGTCCAGCAATGGAATGGCATTGCACAAAAGCTTCAGACAAGCCTTCCGAGCAAGGGCCAAACCCCCGACCTTGTCGAGACCGGCAGCACTCAAACGACGACGTTCTCCTCCGTCGGGGCGTTCAGCGACATCACGGCCCTGAAGGGCCAGCTCGGCGGAAATTCACTAGTGCAGAGTTTTGTCAATTCTGCGACATGGGACAACAAACTGTACGGCGTCCCCCTTTACGCAGGATCCCGGAGCGTCTACTACCGCAAGGACCTCTTCGCCAAGGCCGGCATCGCCGTGCCGCAGACGATCGACCAGTTGCAGGCCGCCATCCAAAAACTGCAGGCCGCAAACCCGGACAAGACACCTGGCTTTTCCTCCATCTATCTGTCCGCAAATGACGTCCACGCCCCGGAATCGTGGCTCTTCGCCAATGGTGGAGGCTACGCAAACAGTGAAAACGGCAAATGGGTTGGCGACCTCACCAGTGCCGACTCCCAGCGTGCATTGCAAGAACTCCAGGCAATCTGGAAAAATGACACGACTTATGGACTGGACAGTACGGCGGCCGCAAACGGTATGTACAACCTGTTCAACTCCGGCCAAGTAGGCATGATGGTCGGCACGCTCAACGTCTCAACCCAGATCTCCAAACAACTTATGGACTCAGGAAACGTCGGAATGTTCGCATTCCCGAGCACGACTGTGGGAACCCCTGGGAAAACTTTTGCCGGCGGCTCCAATGTCAGCATCTCCGCAGCGTCCGCCCACCCGGCACTCGACCAGTCGGCACTGAAAATCATCATGGGGAAGCAATTCCAGTCGCTGCTGGCCAAGGACGGTGGCTGGGTACCCGGCAATATGAGCTACGCAGACGCATTGACCGGCCCATTCGCCGCAGTGGCCCGGGAAGCGGTTCAGAATTCGAAGCTCACACCGAATACGCCGCAGTGGGGTGTGGCCACCGCGAACAACCTCTTAAAAAACTTCTACATCAGCATCGCGAAGGGCGAGAACACGTTGACGGCAGCCAAGGCCGCGGACACCCAAATTGAAACGGCACTCAACGCGAGCAACTAACCACCAAGCAGTCGTGGCTACCCACCCGGGGCCTGCAACCACGCCGCCACATTGAATAGGAAGAACACCATGAGCGTGACCCGCGAAAGACGCGGACGCCAACTGGCCAAGGCGTCTGGAACACCCCAGACGACGGGCCGGCGTCCGGGACTTAGGCTCAAGCCCCGCTACACACCCTTTGTCTTGCTGCTGCTGCCCTTGGCGGTGGTTGGGGTGACGTTCGCCTATCCGCTGTACAGGCAGATCGTCATGTCCTTCGAACAGTACGGACTGGCCCAACAGTTTGGACAGGCGCCGGCCTTTATCGGTTTCGCCAACTATGTCACCGTACTCACCGATCCCGAATTCTGGGAAGTCCTCGTTAGGTCACTTGGGTTCTGCCTGATCGTGGCCGCGCTGACGATGGCGGTGGGGATCGGGATGGCAGTGGTGATGCAGCGGGCGAGCAACTATGCGCGGATCTTCTTGAGCGTCTGCCTCATGCTGGTCTGGGCGATGCCGTCGATAGCCAGCTTGACAGTATGGCAGTGGATCCTCGATGCCCGGTTGGGCGTGCTCAACTATGTCCTGACCCATGTCGGCCTGCCCCAGTTCAAGGGCTATTCCTGGCTCTCCTCGAATCCCGTCGTCTTTCTTGCCATCGTCGGCGTCATCGTCCTGTGGAGCAGCATCCCCCTTGTGGCAATCACCATCTATGCTGCGCTGACCCAGGTTGGGGATGAAATCCTCGAAGCTGCTGGAATCGACGGCGCCGGGTTCTGGGGCACGCTTCGATACATCGTCCTTCCCATCATCCGTCCCATGCTCTTTTTGATCGGGACGCTGCAGGTGATCTGGGACTTCCGCGTCTTTACACAGGTCTACGTCCTCCAACAAGACGGCGGATCTTCCACCGCTACCGATGTGCTGGGCACCTACGTCTACCGGATCGGCATCGGCCAAGGCAACTACGGGCTGGCATCGGCGTTGGCCCTGATCATGTTGGCGATCGCACTTCTGCTGACATGGCAGTACATGCGCACGCTTCTGAAGCAAGGAGACATAGTATGAGCCTACTGACGAGGAAGCGGCCAGGCTCGCGCAAGGTGGCGGGCAGACCGGCTCGGCCATTATGGAATATCGCTGCCATCGTTGCCGGACTGGCGTGGGTGTTCCCTGTCTACTGGATGATCAACAGCTCAATGCTGCCAGCCAACCAACTACTCAACAACACCCCCACGTTCTTTCCTTTCACCCCCGATTTCTCCGCCTACCAGAGCGTTCTGGGCACGGCACAATTCTGGTCGTCCCTGAGGATGAGCTTGATCGTCACTTGCGCGGCAGTCGCGCTCGCAATCGTCTCGGCGTGCCTGGCGGCCGTGACGCTGAGCAGGTTCAGGTTCCGCGCCAGGCGATGGATCATCGTTTTCGTCCTGGTCATCCAGATGATCCCGACCGAGGCCATTTTTATCTCCCAATACAAAATGCTGGACGCATGGCATCTGTTGAACTCCGCGGCAGGGCTGGCCATCCTGTACGCCGGAACGGTCCTGCCGTTCATCACCTGGATGCTCAAGGGCTTCGTCGACGGGGTCCCAGTTGAATTGGAAGAATCCGCCATGGTCTCGGGGTGCACGCGATTGGGTGCATTCTTCCGCGTCACACTCCCGCTGCTCGGCCCGGGCCTGGTGGCAACCGGAGTGTTCGGATTCCTCGCCGCATGGAACGAGTTCACCCTCGCCTTGGTGATGCTCACCAACAGCGACAAGACAACCCTTCCGCTCTGGCTGCAAACATTCCAGACGGCGAACAGAGGTACGGACTGGGGCGGTGTCATGGCTGGCTCCACCGTGGTGGCCATTCCCGTGATCATCATTTTCCTCTGCGTTCAAAACCAGATGACCAAGGGCATGGTCGCCGGGGCGGTCAAGGGATGAGCACCGTGACACCCACACCGGCGACACTGCCATCAAACCAGTCCGAGAGAGAGAAAACTATGATGTCCACCCGTGGGATCTTTCCGGCGCCCCGACTCATCAAGGGCACCGGAGGCGAACCGGCCGGTTTGCTGGCCCAGGTCTTCACCCAGTGCGATCAAAGCATGCGGGCGCAAAGCTACATCCTCTCCGCCAAGGACGGCAGGATCGACCTCACCCATGCCGACGAGGCGGGCCTGCGTTACGGCCTCTCGACGCTCGAACAGCTGCGAAGCGGGGCGATGCTGTGTGAGGAGGCTTTCGAAATAGAAGACTGGCCGGATTTTCCGGTACGCGGCTACATGCTCGACGTCAGCCGCGACCGTGTTCCGACGCGGGCAGCCCTTCGCCGCCTCGTGGCCGCGCTTTCCACCGCACGTTACAACCAGCTTGAGCTTTATACGGAACACACCTTCGCCTACCGGGAGCACCCCCAAGTTTGGGATGCCTCCTCGCCGCTGACCGAAGCGGACGTTCGTTGGCTGGACGGCGTGTGTGCGAGTGCGGGGATCGCGTTAGTGGCCAACCAGAACTGCCTCGGCCACATGGAGCGGTGGCTCTCCCACGCAAAGTATGCACAGCGTGCGGAGAGCCCGAACGGGATGAACCTGCTCAGCGAGGTCCTTCCGCCGACGACACTCGCCCCGACAGACGACAACGTCGAGTTCACCTCCGCCCTCCTCGACGAGCTGGTTCCCCTCTTTCGACACAAACGCCTCAACATCGGCGCCGATGAGCCCTGGGAACTGGGCATGGGGGTCAGCAAGGAGCGCGCCGCCGCAGAGGGCCTCGGGAGCGTATACGCGGATTATGTCTCCGCCGTCATGGACCCCTGGATTGCCCAGGGGTACCAGGTGGAATACTGGGCAGATATCGTCGGGCATTACCCCGAAGCGATTGAGAAGCTTCCCCCCGGAGCCATCCCGGTCGTGTGGATGTACAACTCGGGTGAAATGATGAAGCGGTTGGTTGCGCTCAATGATCTCGAAGATGAAGCGGTCCATGCCGCGCACGGCATTGTGTTGCGGGATCTGGTTGAAGGCTTCCGGGACCGGGCAAGATCCTTCATCTCGTCGAAGACACCGTTCTGGGTGGCGCCGGGAACCAATGCGTGGCGTTCGGTCACTGGGCGCCTCGATGAGGCATTGGCCAATTTGATCGACGCGGCCGAGGTCGGAATTGAATACTCGTCGGAGGGGTATCTCCTCACGTCTTGGGGAAATGAGGGATATTGGGATCCGCCAGTGATCTCGCTTCCGCCTATCGCTGCCGGAGGAGCCTTCAGCTGGGCCTTGGAAGCCAACAGGAGCCTTTCGCTTCCGGAGGTGCTCAACCGGCACTTTTTCGACGACGAATCGGGGATCGTTGGGGAAGTCCTGTGCTCCGTTGGGCACATTGCCGAGCTGCTGGATTGCCCGATTTTGAACACGACACCGCTATGGGTTGCACTGAGCCGAGGCGGTGACCTGCCCATCGGCAAGATTCCCCCGGCCCACCTGATGGCAACCGCCCGCGAACGGCTCATCCAGGACCAGTTGCGGCTAATCTCCGCGCAGCCGGCCTGCAGTGACGCTGAACTCGCCGTGGCGGACCTGGCCTTCGTGATCGATATGGCGCTCTTCGCGATCGACCTCATTGGTGCCGGTATGAGCGCCAGTGGCGATCCTGCTCCACGCGATGCGCGCCAGCTGATGGTCCGGTTGTCCCGGCTCTTGGAGCGGCACCAGGAGCGCTGGCTTGCCAACTCACGATACGGCGGGCTGCACGCGAGCCTCGCGGTGCTGGATCCGCTCAGAAGGCGTCTGGAGCGGGTTGCATCGATATCCGCCATCCACACCCTTGGAAGGAACAACAATGGCTAGCACGCAGCGCAGGCCAAACATCGTGCTGATCCTCACCGACGATCACGCCTCGCACGCGATCAGCGCATACGGCTCAGTCGTCAACACGACGCCGAGAATCGACGAAATCGCCCAGCACGGTCGAGTCATCGACAACTGCTTTTGCACAAACGCCATTTGCACACCGTCGCGGGCCTCAATCCTTACTGGAACCTACAGTCACATCAATGGCGTAACAACCCTTGAGACACCTATCGACGCGAGCCAGCCCACCTTTATCTCCCAGCTCCGGGACGCGGGCTACCGGACCGCGGTCGTTGGAAAATGGCACATGGGCGAGGGGGAGGGACATGATCCCCAGAACTTCGACCACTGGGCTGTTTTGCGCGACCAGGGTGAATATTTCAATCCACAAATCCTCACCGCAGACAGGGTTGAAGTCATTGAAGGATACGCCACCGACATCATCACGGACCTGTCTCTGGAGTGGGCGGACTCACTGGCGGGCGACGAACCGTGGTGCCTGCTCATTCACCATAAAGCGCCGCACCGCCCTTGGGAGCCGGACGAAAAGCACAAGGGCATGTACAATGCGCCGATCCCCGTCCCGGCAACCTTTACAGACGATTACGCGACCCGCTCGGCCGCTGCGCATCGAGCCGCCATGCGAGTCGCCGATGACCTGACCCTGACGGACCTCAAAGAGCTGCCTCCCCAAGGCTTGAGCTACGACCAGGAAGCACTGTGGAAATACCAGCGCTACATGGAGGACTACCTCGCCTGCATTGCTTCCGTCGACGACAACGTCGGACGCGTCATCGATTGGCTCCGTAAACGGGGACAATTCGACAATACGCTCCTGATGTACACCTCCGACCAAGGGTTCTTCCTTGGCGACCACGGCTGGTTCGACAAGAGGTTCATGTACGACGAGGCCCTGCGGATGCCACTGCTGATCAGCTACCCGGAGAAGATCCCGGCAACGTCGATGCCCTTGACCCAGATCGTCACAAACGTCGACTTCGCCCAAACCATCCTCGAATGTGCCGGGATAGATGCGCACCCTCGAATGCAAGGCCTCAGCTTCTGGCCGCAATTAACCACCGAGCCAGAGAAGCCAACCCGAAATGCGATGTACTACAGGTATTTCGAAAACGACGACATCAATCACCACGCTTTCGCGCACTATGGAATCCGAACCGACAAGCACAAGCTCATCTACTTTTACAACGACGGCCTCGGTCTGCCCGGAACCTCCGGAAAAAGCTACCCTCCGGAGTGGGAAATGTACGATCTGGAGGCCGACCCCGCCGAGCTGAACAATGTCTATTCCGAACCGTCGTACCGGGACCTCCGTGAAACATTGAAGGCGACCATGTGGACGCTGCAGAAGGAGCTAAAGGACTCCCCCCATCAATCACAGCCTATTCCTGAGCTCCTGATTGACGAGGTTCCGCAAAATACATAGCAAAGGGCATTGAGAACGGGGCTCATCCTCGCGCCAGCAAACCAGACGTGAGCACCTCTGAGAACCTCGTCCAATACAACCGGACCCCTCAATTTGACTTCGTTGTTGCTTCGAGGTGACGCCGCTGTCAAAGTATTTATCTTTTGCCGGATTATTACGGGCATAAATCACAAAACATAAGTTTACGAATGTCGGAACCGGGTTTACTGGGGCCACTCTTCACTGCGCACGGTGGTCATCAGCCGAACACCGCCCATCCCACAAGTTGTAAAGAAATGGAGAAAGATATGTCGGTAAAACACAGGAGAGCAGCCGCGGCAGCAATAGCCGTTGGCACGGGCCTGGCCATGTGCCTTGGACTTGCCGCGCCGGCGTCTGCGAACACGCCGGCCAGTGGACACAAGCATTACGTTGATTGTGCGGCGGTGCATTCCGGGGACGGCTCGCAGGGCAGCCCCTGGAACTCGTTGGGTCAGGCGAATTCGCAGAAATACGGCCCCGGTGACCAGCTTTTGTTCAAGCGCGGCGCGACGTGCGTTGGCACTTTGGCCCCAACCGGATCTGGCAGCGCAGCCCAGCCGTTCGTCATCTCGGACTACGGGCATCAAGGCGGGCGGGCCGTTATCGATGGGGCGGGCGCACCGTCAGCCGTGTGGCTGTACAACGAACAGCACATTAAGCTGAAAAACCTGGGAATTACGAACGCGGCGAATCCCGCTACGCAACGGCGGGGCGTCCTGGTCCAGCTCAACGACTTCGGCACGGGAAGCGGGTACGCGCTGCAGAACCTGTACGTCCACGACGTCCTTGGGGGTGACCTCAAGGGGCCCAACGGGAGCCAAGGCATAGCCTTCACGGTGACGGGCTCGTCGGTCCCGACAAAATTCGACGGCGTGAAGATTCTTGGCAATACCCTTGACCACATAGACCGGCAAGGCATTGTTGCCACCCTGAGTACGTGGAGCAGCCGGCCGGAAGTCGGCCCCACCAAAGACACCAATTGGCTGCCGTCAACGCACATTGTCGTTGAGGACAACGCCCTGACCGATATCGGCGGCGACGGGATTGTCATGAACACCACCGACGCCGCGGCCGTCGAGCGAAACACGGTGGCCGGCTTCAACAAACGATCCGCCGGCTACAATGCTGGAATCTGGGACTTCAACACCAACAACAGCCTGTTTGAGTACAACGACGTCTCCGGCGGCGAGACCCATCGGGACGGCATGGCCTACGACGTTGACCAGGGAAATATCGGCACAACGTTCCAGTACAACTACAGCCATGACAACGCCGGCGGGTTCTTTCTGTTGTGCAACAACGGCCCAGGGATCATCCGTGACGCCGTCGTACGCTACAACTTCAGCCAGAACGACTCGTTCCGGGGCGTGGAGAATTGCGCTGGTGCCGTGGAAAGCGCACAGTTCAGCAACAATACGATCTACGTCGGAGACGGCGTAGGCCAGACGGTCGTCAATGAGAACACGACGAGCCTGCGCAACGTGCAGTTCGACCGGAACATCGTCTATAAAACAGGGTCGGGGGTCGCGAACTTCAATCTGAAGTCCGGTGGGTACACCTTCAACGACAACATCCTGACGGGCCTGTTGAACCCGCCGGCCAATCACGTGCAGGCGCCAGGAAACGGCATGCAGCCCCAGTCCGGGGCCACGGCGGGATTTCCGGCCGTCACGGCATTCGCCTATGCGACCAGGGGACCCAACGCAAATTTCGCGTCACTTGCCGGACCCGTCAACCTGAGCCGGTACTTTGGGGCCGGGTCGTACGTGACGGCTGCCCAGAGCTGGTACATGCCCCGCCACGGCTAGTCTGGAACCTGGAATGGTTATAGGGAGGAACCCCCGGCCATCGGCCGGGGGTTCCTCCCTATATGGGATCGGTGGCTCCTCCGTGAGAGCGCCCGCTCCGATGACCGCCCTCAGCTGGGCCAGCACACCGGGCAGGTAGAGAAGGGCGGAGCCGACGACGACGGCCCCGGGCTCAGGGCCGGGCGCCGCGGCGTGTGGTGTTCCAGCTCTCGGTGACGGGCATCGCCCCTGCGTGGGGCACGAAGTGGTCATCGACGTAGGAGACGGGTCCCTCGGCGAGGGCGGCCAGCAGGGAGAGCATGGGCGCCAGTTCCTGGTCCGTCGTGATGCCGGTCGCGGTGCCGAGCCCTGCCCGCCGCAGCTCAGCGCCCCTCCAAGCTCCCCGCGCAGAGGGTGAAACCCAGCGTCGTACTCGTCAGCATCGCGAGGCCGTCATACCGGAGCACCGGGTCCCGGCCAGTGTTGGGAATGTCTCCTCAGCCGGGACCCAGTTCAGGAACGGGCCTGTTGCAATAGCGGTGTCTCTCTTCCTAGTACTACAGTCGCGTTTATTTTCTGGCCGTGTCGGCGGTTTAATCGGACTTTGGCCCGGAATCCTGTTAATCATGGTGGGTGGGCGATGATACTTGGGTGGCAGAGATACAGGAATGGGCTGATGGCCTGGAGGAAATCCGGGAGCTGATCGGGGGTGAGTTCGCCCGGACGGAGCCGCGGAACAACGCCGTCAGCTACATCCGCGGGCTGCTCTCGGATGAGGAGCGGAAGAACTCCTGGACCCTGTCCGAACGTGCCGGACAAGGCACGCCGGATGGGATGCAGCGTCTGCTCTCGACCACGGACTGGGACCCGGACAAGGTCCGGGACGCCTTGGTCGGTTACGTGAAAAAGCATCTGGGGGACCCGAAGGGGATCCTGGCGATCGACGAGACCGGTTTCCTGAAGAAGGGGACCGCATCGGCAGGGGTGGCCCGCCAGTACTCGGGCACCGCGGGGCGGGTGGAGAACTGCCAGCTCGGGGTGTTCCTGTCCTATGCGACACCGGCGGGCCGGACGTTCCTGGACCGGGAACTCTACCTGCCCAAGGCATGGATGGATGACGCTGCCCGGTGCAAGCGCGCCGGCATCCCGGAAGGCCGGGTGATGGCGACCAAGCCCGTGCTGGCCGCCGACATGATCGAACGCGCCCTGGATGCCGGGATCGAGGCCGAATGGCTTACCGGGGACGCGGTCTACGGACAGCACGCCGGGCTGCGCCGCCGTCTGGAAGACCGGGGCCTGCACTATGTCATGGCCGTGCCCATGAACCAGCGCGCCATCGCCCGGGCCCGTGGCTCGGTGGGCGGGGAGGGCCGGGCCGATGAGCTCTTCGCCGCCCTGGACAGGCGCGCCTGGCGCACCCGCACCGCCGGCGCCGGGACCAAGGGCGACCGGCTGTATTCCTGGGCCAGGATCCGCATCAACGGCCCCGCCGAAACCGGCGAGCACTGGCTGCTGGCCCGCCGCTCCCTCAAGGATCCCACGGGCCTGGCCTACTTCATCTGCTTTACGCCCGAGCGCGTCACCCTGGCCGAGTTGGCCCGGGTCGCCGGGGCCCGCTGGGCCATCGAGGAAACCTTCCAAACCTCCAAGGGCGAAACGGGCCTGGACCACTACCAGGTGCGCCAATACACCGGCTGGTACCGGCACATCACGCTCTCCATGTTCGCCCACGCCTTCCTGAGCGTCATCCGCTCTAAAAAGGGGGCCCGCAGCCAGGCGCCGAGCACCTGGTAAGACTCTCCCTGCCCGAAATCAGGCACCTCATCACCCGCATCATCTGGCACCGGGAACCGGACCCACACCACGTAATCCGCTGCTCACTCTGGCGACGGCGACACCAATACCACGCCCAACAATTCCACTACAAAGCCCGCGGCCACACCCCACAAACGCGACTGTAGTACTAGGCGCCGATGAGCCAGGGAGACACCGCCGGAACGTACAGCGTCTGCTAGAAGGCTCGGCCGGCGATCACGGCACCGACGGTCGTGACGTCCGTTCCTCTCACGCGAGCGTGATAGAAGTCGAAGCCGCCGTTGTCGGCAACTGCGGACCCAAGCGCACGCACTGGTGATGAAATGGCAGGCACGAACGCTGGCCGGGTCGGATACGCCGTTCCGGCATAGGTGGGTTCGGCCAGTTGCGGGTCGGCGATGGCACTGTGCCGGTCCTGGCCGGTGGCCTGTTGGTAGGCGGACAAGGATCCGTAACTGACGCCGGCGTACGCGAACGTCGGCGCACCCGAGGCGACGAAGAAGTCGTTGTGGTCAACGACCGCGTCGGCCGTCGTCGTGGAGATCAGTTGTCCCGGCGTGGTGCGGTACACGATGTTATTGGCGACAGTGACCGGGGCATCGCCGAGGAAGTTTGACTGCAGGCGGATGCCCTGGCCACCGCCCGCGCGCGTGAGAGTGTTGTTGTACACCGCCAAGCCCTGCACACCGCCGGTGTGGTAGGGGTTGCTCACCATCACATCGGGTGCGTTCGGGTAGTCCGTGCCGTTATTGCTCATCACGTTGTAACGGATCACCGTGTCGACGCTGGCGCTGTTTCCGGCGATCACGGAGACGCCGTAGTTCTCGTTGTCATGCAACCAGTTGTACTGGATGAGGTTCTGCGAGGTGCTGACATCCGGGTCCAGCCCGCTGCCGTCGTTGTTCGTCCGGCCCGCCCGGTTGCCGTACGCGTTGTTGTATTCGGCAGTTACGTGGTCGGTGTTCGCCCACCATGCTCCCTCGCCGTTCATCCCGGAGGAGTTTGCGATGTTCGCGCCGGCACCGGAGCCGTTGTTGAACAGTGTGTTGTGCTGCAGCGTCACGTGCGAGGAGTAGAAGATCTGCGCGCCCGAGGCATCGTTGTCGTGCAGCGAACTGTTCTGCAGGACCACGTTCGTGACACCCGAGTGGTCAAAGGTCCCGCCGGCCGGCACATCCATGTGGCAATCGGGGGTGTTCATGCCGCCGCCGGAACTTGCCGGGTCGTACGGCCTCATGGGGCTGTGCCCGATCTGCACGCCTGTTTCGTGTTGATTGTGCGAAACGACGTCGGCGATGCTGACTCCGGTGATCCGTGCGCCGTAGGTGCAGGGCTCGACAATCAGGCCACCGGTGCCCAGCACCCACTGGTTGAACGGCGGCACCCAGGCGTTGCCGTCAAGGACCAGCCCGCGGAATGTGAGGTCACTCATCACAACATTGGGATCATCGGAGCGCACGTGCACGTTCTGCCAATAGCCGCCCGAGACTTCGAGGTCCTGCACGACAAGGTGGCTGGCGTTCTCGACGGTGATGGCCGCAGGGGAGGTCGATGTCGTACCTCCAGCGATTCGGGGCACCGCGCCGTGACCGTAGGCGCCGAACACGATTGGCTTACCTTTCGTGCCGGAAGCAGCGATCGACAGGGAGCCCTCACAAGTGGACCCCCGCTCGAACAGTACGTGGTCCCCGGCCGTGAGAACGGTCTTGGACACCGCGGCCAAAGTGGCAAGCGGGTGGTGGTGCGAGCCGTCCGGGTGCGGTGTCGGGCGTGCCGAGCAGTTCACGTAGATGTTCTTGGACGGGGTGTGAACGGGCATGGGGTGGGTGCCGCCTGCCCCGATCCCTGTCATGCCGAGCCCGATCGCCGTGACGAGTGCGGCCAATGTTGTAATCATCGATCTGTTGTTCCCTTCTTAGCGCTTCACGCGCGTGTCAGCGTGCTCCGTCCACAGACTCCCGTACAAGGGCGGTGGCGGTGCACACCCAAAGCCTGTCCGAGAGGATTTCCTCCCGCAAGATGCCGACGGTATTTCGTTCGCACACACCTTTTCAACGCAATTCCACCCGAACTCGCTCCTGATCCGGCCGGAGTGTTGATGGAAGGACTTCCCTGAAACGAAGAAGCGGGCACTGGCGCAAAGCGTCTGGTGGTAGCACTGGTCTGGCTATATCTGGGTGGACGGCACGTGTGTGAGAGTCCTGATTTAATTCCGTCCTCCACACGGCACCGCCTAAAGGGAACAAATAGTTGTCAGGAGGTGTCCGGTAGACCGGGTTCATGAGCTCGCTGCGGCATTGATATTTCCAAAGATGACGCAAAGGTCGCCATCCGAACCCAGGGACAGCGTGCCGGGACTTATTCCTCCGAACTCGCCACCTGGGGTTCCACCACCAATAAATTCCTCGCTCGTCGGGACATGCCGCCGCGAAGGCCGCCAGGAACATTCCGGGCAGAAAAACAGATTCAGACGCCGCCTGGCTGGCCCAATTGGGAACCCACGGGCTGCTGCGTGCGAGTATCGTTCCGCCCGAGCCGATCCGCAAGCTGCGTGACTTGGCCCGGGCCCGGACCCTTGCCATCCAGGACCGGGTCCGGGAAGTGCAGCGGCTGGAGAAGTTTCTCGAATCCACCGGCATCAAGCACTCGGACGGCGTCTCGGACCTGATGGGCGCCTCCTCCCGGGCGATGCTCGCCGCGCCCATCGACGGTGTGCGGCCACGAACCCGGCTACAACGTCACACTCACCCTGACAACAAGCACCTCAGCAACCGCAGCCTGACTCACCTACTTTCGTGTCAGGACGCCAGAGGCCACAGGCGCACTCCAACGGCGTGGTCACGACCGGGAAGACACTGTTCTCCGTCAGTCCACGGATGTGCGGACAAATCGTCATTGCCGCGTGGGACCGTGACAGCGACACTGCTGTTGACGAAGGGGCCTGAAAAAATGCCCCGGACCTGCAGGAGGGTCGGCAAAAACACCCCCGGGCCTGCAGGAGGGTCGGCAAAAACACCCCCGGACCTGCAGGAGGGTCGGGGCTTGATCACCAGCGAAGGGTGTCGAGACTAGAGCGTCTGGCCCAGGTGGACGCGGGCGAATTCCAGCGTTTCGGCCAGCCATTCCTCCCGCTGTCCCGCCCCCTTGGCCTTGCGGGTGGAGATTTCGGCCACCACGGCGCCGTCGAAGCCGTTGCCGGCAATGTGCTGGAGCACCTCCACGCACTCCTGCGTTCCGTGGCCGGGAATCAGGTGCTGGTCCTTGGTGGACGGCGAGATGCCGTCCGTCAGGTGGATGTGCCGAAGCCGCGAGCCGAGCGCCTTCGCGGCGTCCAGGCTGGAGGCTCCCGCAGACGCCGCATGTGAGAAGTCCCAGGTGACGTCGCGGTAGTCCAGCGGCACCGGATCCCAGTGCGGCAGGTAGGCCAGCGCCTCGCGCCCGCGCACCCGCCACGGGTACATGTTTTCCACGGCGATGCGGATTCCAAACGCGTCGGCAATGTCGCGCACACCGTGCGCAAACGTCCACGCGTAGTCATTCTGCCAGCGGAACGGCGGGTGCACCACCACCACGTCCGCGCCGACGTCCACGGCCATCTGCGCGGAGCGCTGGACCTTGTTCCAGGCGCTGCCCCACACCTGCTGGGTCAGCAGGAGCGTCGGCGCGTGGATGGCCAGGATGGGCTGGTCGTACCGTTCGGCAAGGGCGTTCAGGGCACGGGCGTCCTGGCTGTCGCCGTTGTGCGTCACCAGCACCTCGACGCCGTCGTAGCCCAGGTCCGCCGCCACGGCAAAACCGTCGTGCACGCTCAGCGGATAGACCGACGCCGTGGAGAGCGCCACGGGTATGGGGCGCCTGGGCACCTGGCCGCCGGCCGCCGTCGGGCCTTCGGAAGGGATGGGATCCGTGGGTGTTGTGCTCATGACCGCCTAAAGGGTTGCCGAATTGGTCAGCTTACCCACATGTGCGGGTGGGTCCAACGGGCCGTCGAAGACGAGCTGGTCCAGGCGCCGGAGGATCAGGCCCTCGCGCAGCGCCCAAGGGCTGATTTGCATGGACTGGACTTTGAACATCTCGAGGGCGGATTGGGCCACAAGCGCCCCCGCCAGGACCTGTTTGGCGCGGGCCACCGACACGCCGGGCAGGTGCAGCCTGTCCGCCGAGGACATGGCGGAGAGCCGTTGGCTCCACAGCCCCAGGTCGGTCAGGTGGAGCTCGCGCTTCACATAGGGTCCCATGGCCGACGGCGCGGCCCCCGTGATGCGCGCCAGCGCCCGGAACGTCTTGGAGGACCCCGTGACGATGTGGGGTGCGCCCAGCGCCTGCGTGGCGGCCACGGGCGCCTTCAAGGTCGCCTTGATGTGCTTGCGCAGCTCCTTCACGCTTTTGGCGGTGGGCGGATCCTCCGTCAGCCACTGGCGCGTGAGCCGCCCCGCCCCCAGCGGCACCGAGTGGGCGAGCTCGGGCAGCTCGTTGCTGCCCTGGGCAATTTCAAAGGAGCCGCCCCCGATGTCCAGGTTCAGGATGGTGCCGGCGCCCCAGCCGTGCCAGCGGCGGACGGCAAAGAACGTCATGGCCGATTCCTCGTCGCCGGTGAGTTCCGTCAGGCGGATGGTGGTTTCATGCTGCACACGGTCCAGCACGGCGGCGCCGTTGGCGGATTCCCGGATGGCCGAGGTGCAAAACGCCAGCAGGTCCTTGGCCTTGTGCTTCGCGGCAAACTCCCACGCCTCCAGGATGAACTCGATGAGTTCCACCTGGCCGTCGTCGGTGATGTTGCCGTCGGCATCCAGGTACTGCACCAGGCTGAGCGCGCGCTTGTGCGAGGCGTAGGGAACGGGGTTGGCGCCGGGGCGGGCGTCAACCAGCAGCAGGTGGACGGTGTTGGATCCGATGTCGAGCACGCCTAGTCTCATGTGCCCATTATTGCGCGTTCCACCACGGAGGCGGGTCCCACTCCCAGCATCACCCCTACTTCTTCGCCGCCACCTTGCGCTTGGCCGGTGCCTTGGCCGTCCGCTTGACGGGGCCGCGTTCGCGCTTGTCGGCCAGCAGCCCGACGGCGGCCTCGTGGGTCAGTTCTTCCACGTCCGTGCCCCGGGGCACCGTGATGTTGGTGACGCCGTCGGTGATGTATGGGCCAAAGCGGCCTTCCTTGACCACGATCTTCTTCCCGGACACGGGGTCGTCGCCGAACTCGGCCAGCGGCGGCACCGCGGCACGGGCACCACGCTGCTTGGGCTGGGAGTAGATTTCCAGTGCGGCTTCGAGGGTGGTGGTGAAGATCTCCTCCTCCGAGCCGATGGAGCGGGAGTCCGAGCCCTTCTTCAGGTACGGGCCGAACCGGCCGTTCTGCACCGTGATCTCGTTGCCCTCCGCGTCGGCGCCCAGCACGCGGGGCAGGCTCATGATCTGCAGCGCTTCGTCCAGGGTGACCGTGTCCACGGTCATGGACTTGAACAGTGAGCCGGTGCGCGGTTTGGCCTTGACGGGCTTCTTCTGCGGCTTTGGCTTGCCGTTCTTGTAATACTCGACCGGCTGGTTCGCGATCTCTTCCTCGGTCAATTCCGGAATGACCTCGGTGACGTACGGGCCGTAGCGCCCGTTCTTGGCAACGATGGTCCGGCCAGTGGCCTCCTCGACGCCGAGCACGCGTTCCTCCGGAGCGGCGGTCTCCATGAGTTCCCGGGCCTTGGCGGGCGTGAGCTCGTCCGGGGCCAGGTCCTCGGGGACGTTCGCGCGGGCGGCCTCGATGATTTCGCCCGTCTTCGGGTCCAGGGTGGGGACGGTGCTTTCCAGGTACGGGCCGAACTTGCCGACGCGCAGCACCAGGTCCTCACCGATCTTGATGGAGTTGATGTCCCGCGCGTCGATTTCGCCCAGGTTGTTCACGATGGCGAGCAGGCCGGCGTCGTCCCCGTCACCGAAATAGAAGTGCTTGAGCCACTCGGAGCCCTTGTCCTCGCCGTTGGCAATCCTGTCCAGTCCGGTTTCCATGCCGGCGGTGAACTTGTAGTCGACGTAGGACGTGAAGTGTTGTTCCAGCAGGCGGATCACCGAGAAGGCGATCCACGTGGGAATCAGAGCCGAACCCTGCTTGCGCACATAACCGCGGTCCATGATGGTGGACAGCGTTGAGGCGTAGGTGGACGGGCGCCCAATGTCCCGCTCCTCCATTTCCTTCGTCAGGGACGCTTCGGTGAAGCGCGGCGGCGGGGACGTTTCGTGGCCGCTGGCGGTGACGTCGGCCGCCGTCAGGTGGTCCCCTTCCTTCACGTTGGGCAGGCGGCGGTCTGTTTCGTCGGCGTCGTTGCGGGACTCGTCGCGGCCTTCCTCATAGGCGGCCAGGAAGCCGCGGAAGGTGATGACGGTGCCGGAGGCTGAAAACTCGGCGTCCTGCCCGCCGGCCGCGCTGCCCGCCGCGGTGGCGCCGAGCTTGATGGTCGCCGTCGAGCCCTTGGCGTCAGCCATCTGGGAGGCGACCGTGCGCTTCCAGATCAGCTCGTAAAGCTTGAACTCGTCACCGCGGAGGGCGCCGGCCACCTGGGCCGGGGTGCGGAAGGAGTCGCCGGCGGGGCGGATGGCCTCGTGGGCTTCCTGTGCGTTGGAGCTCTTGTTGGCGTAGACGCGCTTGGCCGCAGGGACAAATTCGGGACCGTAGAGCTCCGAGGCCTGCCGGCGTGCCGCGTTGACCGCCTCATCGCTCAGCGCCGAGGAGTCGGTACGCATATAAGTGATGTAACCGTTTTCATACAGGCGCTGGGCGGTCTGCATGGTCGACTTCGAGGAGAAGCGCAGCTTCCGCCCGGCCTCCTGCTGGAGGGTCGACGTCGTAAACGGCGCCGCGGGCCGGCGCGTGTAGGGCTTGTGCTCCATGGAGCGGACGGCGAAGTCGGCCTGCTGCAGGGCCTCGGCAAGGGTCTTGGCGGCGGCCTCATCCAGGTGGGCGACGTTCTTGGCGGTCAGCTCGCCCTGGTCGTTGAAGTCGCGTCCGGAGGCGACGCGCCTGCCGTCGACGGCGGTCAGCTTGGCGTTGAACGGCTGGCCGGCCGAAGCATCGGGGGCGAAGGTGCCCAGCAGGTCCCAGTAGCCGGCGGAACGGAACGCCATGCGCTCGCGTTCCCGCTCCACGACCATGCGGGTCACCACCGACTGCACCCTGCCGGCGGACAGGCCGCGGGAGACCTTGCGCCAGAGCACGGGGGAAATCTCATAGCCGTACAGGCGGTCAAGCACACGGCGGGTTTCCTGGGCGTCCACCAGGTCGGTGTCCAGCTCCCGCAGATTGCCCAGGGCCCGCTGCAGGGATTCCTTGGTGATTTCCGCAAAGGTCATGCGGTGCACGGGGACCTTGGGCTTGAGCACCTCGAGCAGGTGCCACGCGATGGCTTCGCCTTCGCGGTCCCCATCGGTTGCGAGGTAAAGTTCGTCGGCGTCCTTGAGCTGCGCCTTGAGCTCCGCCACCTTCTTTTTCTTGTCCGGGGAGACGACGTAGTACGGCTTGAAGTCGTGCTCCAGGTCGACGGCGAACTTGCCGATGGGCGACTTTTTCAGGTCTGCGGGCAGGTCCGAGGGCTGCGGCAAGTCACGGATGTGGCCAATGGAAGCTTCGACGACGAAGCCCTCGCCCAGGTACTTGGCGATGGTCTTGCTTTTGGCAGGGGACTCGACGATGACGAGCTTCTTGCCGGTCTTTGGCTTGCTGGCTGCCTTGCTTGGCACGGTACTCCTACAGGGAATGAAAGGGTGGGCTGGAGGCGCCCCCCATGAGCCTAGTTCACCATATTTTTACCGTGAACACGTATTGGAGGCGAATTGGGGCGCCCCGGGAATCGGGATTTCGGGCCCGGCCGCGGCCCGCCGGAGGTTGCTGCGCGCAGCGGCTGGAGGGGGCCGCGCCTACTCTATTTCGTCGTCGAATGTCACGGCCGCGATGGTGGGCATTCGGGCCAGTTCAGAGAGCAGGCCCGTCTTGGCGCCGAGACCCTCGATTTCCAGTTCGACCTCCACCAGCCGGGCGGATTCGGACAGCGATTCGGCGTTGAACAGCCGCCCCAGGGCGCCTCCGTCGTCAGGTGCGGGGCGCGTGTTGAAGCCCAGGATCTGGAAACCCTGCTGCGTGCAGGCCTGCAGGATCTCGCGCAGGGCCCCGGTGCCGTCCACATACTGCACCTGCAGGACGTGATAGCGGCGGCCAAACAGCCGCCCGCGTTCCAGGACCTTCGAATAGGCCAGCACAATCAGGAAGTACGCGCCCGTGACGAATGCCGCATACAGCACCAGCCCCGCGCCGGCGGCGGCGCCCACCGCCGCCGTGAGCCAGATGGACGACGCCGTGGTGAGCCCGCGCACCTTGTTGCGGCGGACGAACACCAATCCGGCTCCGATGAAGCCGATGCCGGAGACGATCTGCGCGGCCACCCTCGAAGGGTCCAGCCGGACCAGGTTGGCTTCCAGCACATCGGAAAAGCCGTACTTGCTGACCACCACAAACAACGCCGCGCCGAGGCCCACCAGGGCATGGGTGCGCATCCCGGCCGACTTGTTGTTGACCTGCCGTTCCAGCCCGATCAGCGTGGGAAGCACGACGGCGGCCGTCAGGCAGATCAGGATCGCCCACCAGGGCGCGCCGGCGGAGAGGATCATGGCAACGCCCCTGCCGTGTCAGCCGGGAGGATGAAGCCGTCACGGACCAGGTTGCGGACGTCGGCCTCCAGCGCCCGCGCAAACTCCGCATCGTCCCGTTCAAGCAGGGTTGCGAGCGCGTCGATCAGCTGGCCCACGGTGAGTTCGCCGTCGCTGGCGGAAACGAAGCCGGCCAGTTCCGTGGTCAGCAGGATGGTGCGGCGCAGACCCGCCCCCTGCCGCAGCAAAATCACGCCGGGGTGTTCGGCTCCGGGCTTTTGGTGGCGTTCCTCGGTGACGTCTTCAGCCACCACCAGCAGCTCCCCGCGCAGGGATTCCCGGGCGGCCAGCCACTGCTCCCGGTCCAGCGCGGCGGCCAGGTGCGGGCCAATCGGCTGCTCAATCGGGTAGAGGATTTCCTCGAAGCGGCTCCCCGTGGCCGCCGGCCCCGGATCCTCGGGCCGGCGCAACAGGGCATAGCCAAAGCCGATGCCGGCCACGTTGCGGGAGGCAAAGTCGTGCAGGTAGTCCGCGTAGGCATCCGCATAGGCCTCTCTGTCGCGTCCCTGCGAGGCATCCTGCAGCCACGTTTCGGCATACGCGGCCGGGCTGACCTGCTCGCGCTGGATGAACCAGGCCTGCACGCCGCCAGCGGACCACCGCATGGGGCGGGCCGGCCATAGGGCTTCGGTGCCGCCGTCGGGCCGTTCCTCCGCCACAACCTCCCAGTTGCCGAGCATCTGGGCTATGCCGCCGGGAGCCAGGACGTCGGGGAGCCCCCGGACCAGGGCTTCGACAATGGCGTCGCCGGCCAGCCCGCCGTCGCGGTAGGTGAATTGCGCGCCCGCGTCCTCGCCACGGTGCCGCGGCGTGATGACGAACGGCGGGTTGGACACCACCAGGTCGAACGTCTCGCCGGCCACCGGTTCCAGCAGGCTGCCCCGACGCAGGGAGACGCGGGCGTCCTGGTTGGCGGGGTCAAAGTCGGCGTCGGCCAGGCCCAGGGCGGAGGCGTTGAGCAGCAGGTTGAAGCGGGTAAATGCCAGCGCGCGGACGGAGACATCCGTGGCCACCACTGTGTGAGCGTGGCGGAGCAGGTGGAACAGCTGGATGCCGCAACCAGTGCCCAGGTCCAGGGCACGGCCCACCACACGGCGGATGGTGCCCTGCGCCAGGGTGAGCGACGCCTGGCCGATGCCCAGCACGTGGTCCCTGCGCAGCACGCCCGGCCGCTGGTGCGCGCCAAGATCGCTGGCCACCCAGAGATTGGTGTCGGGGCCGCCCGGGGTCTCCGCCGCCCAGCCGTATGGGCGCAGGTCGACGGCGGCGCGCAGCAGGACCGGGGCGGCCGGCGCCTCCGGGGCGGCGTCCGGGGCGGCCGGTGCCTCCGGGGCCTCCGGGGCGGCGGCCGGGCCGGCGCCGCCGTGGGCGCGTTCCGCGGCCTCCACCAGGCCGAGCGCCGTGAGCACGTCCGGGCCGGTTCCGGGCAGCGCGTCGGCGAGCGCGGAGGCGGTGACGGTCTCGGCGAGCAGCCACAGCCGGACCACGGTGGCCAGCGGTTCGTCGCGCCCCTTCAGCGCAAGCAGCGCCGGCACCACCTGGTCCCGGCCCAGCGCCTGGTGGGCTTCCTCGCCGAGGAGCGCCGTCACGCCGTCGACCGTATAGTCCACGGCGGCGAGGTCCGCCGCGAGCGCCGCCAGCAGGACAGGGTTGTCGCTGCGCGGGGCGTCCGGAACGGTGGCGAAGTCGGTCATGCCTCCAGCCTAACGAGTTCAATACTTTTGCCGCCCAAAACCGTCGGCCCACGGGCTCGATGGCCCCGGCAGCACGATGATCGACCTTCACGTTGGAGGGGGCAAACCGGCTGCGCAACCGGGTTTACCTCGCACTGCACGACGGGCCGCAACGGGAACTGATTGCGGTGTGACCCGGCAACGTCCCGCAACCCCATGATCTATGTTGCAGCTCTTGGACCGACGGAACGGACCGAACGGACGTTTTTTTCATGGATTTTGTCCTGGATTTTGTCCAAGAGCTGCAACATGGATTTCTTACGGGCCGCCCCGGGGAGAGGGACGAGCTCCGGGAGGGCGTGGGGGCTAAGCCGTGCAACCCTGCGGGCACTGCAGGGTTGCCGGTTCGCTGGCGCAGTCGGCGCAGTACAGGTTCAGGTAGCGGCAGCTTGGATTGGAGCAGTTTTCGAACTTGTTGCTCGGGCTGCTGCAGCGGATGCAGTGTCCGATTTCCTTGGCCTCCTCGCTGAATTCCATGTGCATGCGCTTGTCAAATACATAGAGGGAGCCTTCCCACAGGCCCTTGTCCTTGAAGGTTTCCCCATAGCGGACAATGCCGCCGTCCATTTGGTAGACCTCCTTGAAGCCGCGATTGACCATGAGGGAGCTGAGTACTTCGCAGCGGACGCCGCCCGTGCAGTAGGTAACCACCGGCTTGTCCTTGAGGTCGTCATATTTGCCGGAATCGAGTTCGGCGATGAAGTCGTGGGTGGTGGCGACGTCGGGGACGACGGCATTCCGGAATTTACCGATCTGGGCCTCGAAGGCGTTGCGGCCGTCGAAGAACACCACTTCCTCGCCGCTGGATTCCTTGGCGGCGACCAGTTCGTGAAGTTCCTCCGGCTTGAGATGCGTGCCGCCGCCGACCACGCCGTTTTCATCCACCTTCAGTTCGCCCGGGGCGCCGAAGCTGACAATTTCCTCGCGGGCCTTCACGCTCAGACGGGGGAAGTCTTCGCCGGTGCCGTCGGACCACTTGACGTCGACGTTTTTGAATCCGGCGTATTCGCGCGTGGTTTTCAAGTATTGTTTGAGGTCCCTGATGTCCCCGCCCACCGTGGCGTTGATGCCGTCCTTGGAGATCAGGATCCGGCCCTTGAGCCCGAGTTTTTCGCACACGGCCCGCTGCCAGAGCCGCACCGCCTCCGGATCTGGGACCTCGGTAAAGCCGTAAAAGAGCACAATTTTGTTTAACGCCACACGCTTAATCGTACGGCGTGGAGCCAAACATGGCGCGGCGTGGCCTGTTGGGCGGCCACACCATAGGCTGGTGGCATGACATCTGGTTCCACGGAACTTGCGGCACTGTTGGATGCCTGGTTTGCCGGGTGGACGGCGCTCCGCAGCTACCGGACCTCCTTCAACACCGGCTATCACTCCGCCCTGCGCTTGGACCGCAGCGGCGATTGGGAATATTTCATCAGCGACCCTGCGCCGGCGGATTTTGCCGTGCTGGCCGCCAAAGTGGCAGAGGACGACAACCGGGCCATGTGTGTCCTGGGCCCGGACATCCACCGCTACGTCCGTCAGGCACACGCCGCGGGGCTCGGAATGCTTTCCGCGTCGGAACAGATGATGGCCGTCAGGATGGAGACCCAGGACAACCAGGACCCGTTTCTTGGCGACCCCGACCTCACCCTCCAGGTCGACCGGATGGGCGGACGACGCGCGGCGTCCACCTGCCAGGCGCGTTTTTCCGGCACGATCGCCCGCGGCCGGCTCGTGCTGGCCAGCGGAAAGGTGGCCATCTATGGCGACTACGCCGTCTTCGACCAGATTGAGACCCACGCCGCCCACCGCCGCCAGGGCTACGGGCGGCTGCTGATGCAGTCGCTTGCGGCGCGCGCCAAGGAGTACCCCGTCACCACCGGCCTGCTGCTGGCCAGCACCGACGGGCAGCGGCTTTACACCAAGATGGGCTGGAGCAGCGTCAGTGCCGTGACCGTGCTGGTGCCGCGGGCCCGGCTCGAACAGGACATGGCACGGGCGTAGCCCGCGCTGGCGCATCCGGGCAGGGCGGGGCTGCTTCCCCGCGGCGGAGCCGCGCTGCCGGGCGGTGGCACAATGATGGGGTGCCTGCCAACGACTCCATGATCCCGCTCCTGGGCGGGGGTGAACGCCCCGCCCAGCTCCAGCATGTCCGCCACATTCCGGCGCGGCAGGCCGTTTGCGTCCCTTGGCCCCAGTGGGTGCATCCGGACATTGTGCGGGCTTATGCGGGTCTTGGCGTGGATTCCCCGTGGCTGCACCAGGCCGCCGGTGCGCAGGCCGCCCACAACGGCGAGCACGTGGTGGTGGCGACCGGCACCGCCTCGGGCAAGTCGCTGGCGTACCAGCTGCCCGCGGTGGACGCTGTCCACCGCGCAGAGCTGCACGTCCTGGAGAACCCGGGCAGGCTGGAGCACGACGGCGCCGTGGCCCTGTATCTCTCCCCCACCAAGGCGCTGGCCGCCGACCAGCTCGCGTCGTTGGCCTCGCTCCACCTGCCAACCCTTCGACCGGCAACCTACGACGGCGACACGGCGCCCGCCGACCGCCGCTGGATCCGCGACCACGCCAACTTTGTCCTGGCAAACCCGGACATGCTGCATTTCGGCGTGCTGCCCAACCACACGTGGTGGGCCAGGTTCTTCCGGCGCCTGAAATACGTGGTGATCGACGAAGCCCACAGCTACCGCGGCGTTTTTGGATCGCACGTGGCGGTGCTGATGCGCAGGCTGCGGCGCATCTGCGCCCACTACGGCGCGGACCCCATCTTCATTGGCGCGTCCGCAACGTCCTCGGATCCGGGCGTCTCGTTTTCGCGACTGATCGGCGCACCCGTCACCACCATCACCGAGGACTCCTCCCCGCACGGCGCCACGACCGTCGCGTTCTGGGAACCCGAGCTCACCGAGTTCAAGGGCGAGAACGGCGCCAAGACCCGGCGCACCGCCATCGCTGAGACCTCCGACCTGCTCGCAAACCTGGTCTCGTCCCGGGTCCGCACCATCGCTTTCATCAAGTCCCGGCGCGGCGCCGAGACCATCGCCAGCGTGACACGGCGCCTGCTGGACGACGTGGACCCCAGCCTGCCCGGACGTGTCGCCGCCTACCGTTCCGGCTACCTTCCCGAGGAACGGCGGGCCCTGGAAAGGGCGCTGCGGTCAGGGGAGCTGCTGGGCGTCTCCAGCACCTCTGCCCTGGAACTGGGGATTGACATCTCCGGCCTCGATGCGGTGCTGGTGGCGGGCTGGCCTGGGACGCGTGCGTCCCTGTTCCAGCAGATTGGCCGGGCGGGCCGGGCCGGCCAGGACGCGCTCGCCGCCTTTGTGGCCAGTGACGACCCGCTGGACACGTACCTGGTGCACCATCCCGAGGCCATCTTTGATGTCCCGGTGGAGGCCACGGTTTTCGACCCCTCCAACCCATACGTGCTGGGTCCGCACTTGTGTGCGGCGGCGGCCGAGCTGCCCCTCACCCACGCAGACCTGCCGATGTTTCCGGACAACACAGCGACGCTGTTGGACCAGCTGGTTGCCGACGGCTACCTGCGCAGGCGCCCGGCCGGCTGGTTCTGGACCCATCCGCAGAGCGCCGCGGCCATGGTCAACCTCCGGGCCGACGGCGGCGGACCCATCAACATCATCGACGCCGACACTGGCGCACTCCTGGGCACCATGGACTCACCCCAGTCCCACTACCAGGCCCATCAGGGTGCCGTCTACGTGCACCAGGGTGAGCCCTACGTTGTGCTGGAACTCAACGAACAGGACCATTGCGCCCTGGTCCGCCGAGGCAACCCCGACTATTACACGACAGCCCGGGACGTCACCCAGATTGCCGTTCTGGAATCGGAGCGGCACGAGGTGTGGGGGCCGGTGGAGATGCATTTTGGCGAGGTGCAGGTGACCACCCAGGTGGTGTCATTCCAGCGCAAGGCCTTCATCTCCAATGAGGTCTTGGGTGAGGAACCGCTCGAACTCGGCGCGAGGGACCTGTTCACCAAGGCAGTGTGGTTCACCATGGACAACCGCACGCTCCTGGACGGAGGCCTGGTGGAGCCCCAGTTTCCTGGCGCCCTCCACGCCGCCGAGCACGCGGCCATCGGTCTCCTTCCCCTGGTGGCATCGAGTGACCGGTGGGATGTGGGCGGCGTATCCACCGCCCTCCACGCCGACACCGGCCAACCCACGATCTTTGTCTACGACGGCCACGCAGGCGGGGCAGGCTTCGCCGAACGCGGTTTTGCCATGGCCCGCGTGTGGCTGGCAGCCACCCGGGACGCGATCAGCTCCTGCGAATGCGATTCCGGCTGCCCGTCCTGCGTGCAGTCACCCAAATGCGGCAACAAGAACAACCCGCTCGACAAGGCCGGCGCCGTCTCACTCATTAACGTCCTGCTCAAGCACGCCGGCTGACTTTCAGGGAACAGACGGGGGCCCTGCCCTGGCCAAGCCGCGGGCCGGCCAGGGCAGTGTGGTCCGCACCGACACTTCGACCTGGACGGTGTCCGCCCACGGGCCGAGGACCCGGCACGACGTCAGTGCGGCGCCGTGCCGGGAGGCCAGGTCCGCCGCGACCTGGCATGGATCGCCGGCGGCCAGGCCGCGGGCGGCGTCGGCTGCGGCGAGCGCAGCAAGGTCCGCCGCCGTTGCAGCCTTCGATGCTGCTGCCCCCGCCTGCGCCAGCCCCAGTACCCCCGCCAGCAGCAACAGCAGGACCACGGACAGTCCGGCCGCCACCACCGTCCCGGCGCCGCGCTCCCGGTCTCGGACCACCAAGGTTGCCCCGGCCCTCCTGCCGCGCTCGGGCCCGGCGTTACGTCCGGCCATGGTCGTTCCCATCCGGGCGAGTGCCAGCCACGGGCGCACCGCGAATGGAACATGCCCGCGCCCGCATCACATCCGGCGCACCGCGAATAGAATATTTCCCGGTCTGCACCAACTCGAGCGCACTGCCGGCCGGCGCCCGGGCCCACCGCCACAGCGCGGTCTTGCGCGGCGGCTGTTCCCCCTCCCCTGCTGGCACCTCCGGCTGGGCCAGGTCGGGGAAGGCAAAAATCCGCCCCGTGAGGCGGCGGGCGGGGATCCGCGGCAGGACCGGTCCGGGCCGTTCCCGGCCCCCGACGGCCTGGTCCAACCCGAAGCTTTCCATGCGTGCGGTGGCCTTGGCGCTTTGCTGCCAGGGCATCATGACGGCCAGCGGGCCTGACAGCCCGCCCGTGACCGTGACGGTGGCGTAGCCCGCGGTCAGATCAACGGAGACCGCGCTCCCGCCGCCCGCAAGGTTTCTGGCAATGTCCGCCGACGTGGCAGTCGATTCGCCCCTTGCCAGAGCCCGGGCGCCTGCCCGGGCACCTTCCTCGAGCCGCAGCTGCAACAGGCCCGCGCCGGCACCGAGCAGCAGAAGCGCCAACAACGCAGTGAGTGCCGGCAGGACAACCGCAAATTCGGCCGTGACGGACCCCCGGTCTGCGCGGCTGGCAAGCAGTGGCTCAGCTCCGTCCCGGCCGGCACATGCGTGCTCCGCGTCTTGAGGTGAAGGGTTGTCCGGGTCCGGAACGCCGTGCCCCGGATTGTCCCGTCGAGTCCACCGCTGCCGCATCGTTGCCGCCTCCTGTTCCCTGCTGCCTGTTCGCAGCTGCGTTGCCGCCTGAATGGGTGGATCAGAAGCTCAGGGCGGTGCGGATGATGTTGAGCAGGAATCCGCGGACCTCGTCACTCTTGAGGATGACCACCAGCAGGCCCGCAAACCCCACGGCGGCCAGCGTGGCTATGGCGTATTCGGCGGTGGCCATCCCGGCCTCCGCGCCCAGCCGCCGCAACGGAGACAGGCGGCCCAACCGATGCACCCGTGGATTGCTGGCGAACGGACGCATGGTGCTGGCCCCCGGGAAGATCTCCCGTACGTTGCCGGCTTCGGGTGCGGATGCGCTGGGGACGGCCGCTGCCGTGTGAAAGTCGGTGCTGAACATCGTGACTCCTCGTTGTGTCCTGACTGGGTGGACGCGATGGTTGCCGGCGTCCGCCGGGCCGCGGGGCGGCACCTGCTGTCCACTTTTCCGTGCGCTCACGGAACGTGAAAGGCCCTTGCCCCCGATCGTGGATCTACGCCGCCGCAGGGTCCCCTGTGGAGGGAGAAACCGGAGAATTGCATGGTCGGTCGCTCGGTTTGGCTGCTAAAACGCAGGGATCATGGCGACCACGACGGGCACAATGCCAAGGCAGATGAAGGCGGGCAGGGAGCACAGGCCCAACGGCACCACGAGCTTGACACCGAGCGCGGCAGCACGCTTTTCGGCGTCCCGCTGAGTCTGCCGCCGTCGTTGCGCGGCCTCGGCGTAGAGCAGCGGCGCGGCCGGCGCTCCCGTCAGCGCCGCAAAGCTCAGGGCAGCGTGTAGTTGTTCCACCTCGCCTTGATCGCGCACTCCCTTCCAGGAGTGTTCCCAGGAAGCGCCGATCTGCAATCCTGCCACGACTTGGGACAGGCCCGCCTGGATCCGCGCCGTGGACACCCCCGCCACGAGCTCCAACGCCCATGGAATGGCCAGCCCGGCATCCAGGGCGGCGCCGAGGAATTCCAACAGGAGAGGCACGTCGGCGATCCCGGCGTCCGCCTCATTGCGCCCGTTCCACGGTTTCCCCGGGTTTGAAGGTTCTGTGCGCCGGCGAACTCCCGCTGCCCCAGCTCCTGGGGAGCGGCCGGCCCAGCGACTCGACGCGTCGAAGCCGATCAGGCATCCCGCCGCAAGGGCCATGAGGGTAAATACTCCGAGCACGGCCATTAGTGTTCCCTGCCTGGAACGGGCCTGGCTGCAGATCCAGGTACGGCCGCCGCTTCCCGCCGGAGTCGCCCGAAGCCAGCGGCAGGTCCGGCCCGTGCGCGCTGCCGGGACGGCGTCCGTGCGGCAGCGGCAATCAGGGCGTACGACCACCACCGCCCGCAAATCACCAGCACCAGTCCGGCGCCGAGACACGCCCAGCCGAGAGGACCGCCCAACAGGACACCCAGGGGATCAACCCCCATGGCCATGCCGAGACCAAGCCCAATGAAGGGCAGCCACGTCAACAAGCGGACCGTGGACCGCGGGCCGGCAAGGGCGGTTTCCCGAAGTTCGGCCGTGTCCTCCTCCACTTCCAAGCGGTCGGCCAGCCGGGACAAAACGGCTGCCATGGGTGCTCCGCTGGCCTCGCAAATCTCGAAGCAGGCGGCCACGTCCAGCCAAACCGTCCGTTGCCCGGGAGAAAGGCCGGCCGATTTCCGGTGTGGTCCTGTGCCGGGAGGCGTGGCCGTGCCGTGCCGCGCGGCAGACCTCAGGGCGTCCGCTGTCGGCAGGCCCAAGGCACTGGCCCGCTCCACGGCCCGGACCAGGGCTACGGCCTGCTGGCACTGAGGCTGCGGCGTCCGTTGACCCGCCGGCCCCGCCCTGCGTGCCGAACCGCGGGCAGGCCAGCGCCCAGGGCCGTCACCGCGGACGCGGTGGCCGCCCACCGGCTGCTCCGAAACAAGCACCTCTGCGAGCGCAGCCCACAGCACCGGCCCGTTACGTCCGGAGGCAAGAAGGGCGGAAAGCTGACGCACCAGCCGCGGCATCGAAGCCTCCGGACCTCGGCGGCGGACCCGCCACGGCCGGCCAAACGTCGCCGCGCGGTTCAAGGCATCTTCGGGGCGGGACGCCCCGCGGCCCTCAGCGGGACGGGGCCAGGTCCGCCGTCGGACGGAGTAAAGCAGGCAGGCAAGCGCGGTCAGCGCAAACACCATTACGGCAGCCACTCCCGGCTCCCTTCGGACAATGCCGGGTCCATTCCCAGCCGCTGTGCAAGTTCCGGCCAGGCGTCGCCCGTGGACAGCAGGCCCTTGGCGGGTACGGGGCCATCCGCGTCCTCCCGTCCGCCCGCCCCGAAAAGTTCCACCGGGCGGACCGTCAGGGCCGCCATCACCGCGAGCCGCCCCCCACGAAGGGCCACGACCCCGATTTGGGAAACAAACCGCCCGTTGGCGCCGCGATCAACGTGGACCACCACATCCAGCGCGCTGGAGGCCTGGAGCGCCACAGCCTCGGTGCTCATCCCGGCCAGCACGCCCAGTCCTGCCAGCCTGGCCGGAACGTCGGCAGCACTGTTGGCGTGGATGGTTCCGCCACCGCCGCTGTGGCCCGTATTGAGCGCCATGAGCAGTTCCCGGACCTCTGCCCCCCGGCACTCCCCCACGATCAGCCGCCCTGGATTCATCCGCAATGCCTGCCTCACCAGTTCCTGGAGGTCGATGCTGCCTGCACCCTCGGCATTCGCATGCCGTGCTTCCAGCGTGAGCACATGGGGGTGGTCCGGCTGCAGTTCCGCTGCATCTTCGACAAGGACCAGCCGCTCGCCGGGAAGGCAGAGGCCGAGCAGGGTGGAGAGAAGGGTCGTCTTACCGGCTCCGGTGGCGCCGCTGACCAGAAAGCCCAGACGGGAGCCGATGATGCGGCGCAGGACGGCTGCCAGGACAGGATGCACGCAGCCTGCGGCCTGGAGTTCGGCCAGCGTAAAGGAGCGGCGGCGTCCGATCCGGATTGAGAGCAGCGTGCCGCTGGAGGAGACGGGAGGCAGGACGGCATGGATCCGGTATCCCGGGGCAATCCTCACGTCCACGCATGGTGAACTGTCATCCAGCCGCCTGCCCCCGGTGGCGATGAGCCGGATGGCGAGGGCACGCAGTGCACTCTCGTCATCAAAAGCCACGTCCACGGGTTCCGGTCCGGCACCCCGATCGAGCCACACCGAATCCGGCGCATTCACGAAGATGTCTGTCACGCTCGGGTCCAAGGCCAGCGGCTGCAGCGGACCCAGCCCGTTAAGTTCGGCACTGATCCTGTCCATGGCCACCAGTGATCCGGCGGCGCCGAGCAGCCGCCCGGTCCCGCGTACCGCCGCCGCGACCCGCAACTCAGTGATGGGTCCAGAGTCCCCCAGCACCGTTTCCCTGACGGATTCCAGCAGGGCCGGATCCAGCACGGCTGGAACCATGCCCGCGGCCCGCGGATCCGGCAGCCGGGCGGCGTCGAACGGGCGCCGTGCCGCGTGGCGCGTCACCGCCCGTGCCTCCCGGCTCCCGCGGGGCGCCCTCCCACCGGCTGGCCGCTGCCGGGGGTGCCGGCGGCGCCGTCCCCGGCCAGCCAGGCCAGAATCCCCGCCACCAGGCGGCGCACCTTCCTGTGGGTGGCCATGTCCAGGAGCCGTCCGGCGTCGAGCGCCTCTTCCAGGCCCTTGATCCGTGGCAGGGAGCCCAGCAGCGGCAGGCCGAGCGCATCGGAGACGAGGCGCGCGTCAACGCCGTCGCGGAGGGGCCCGGCCACCACCGCTCCGACGGGCGCCGCGGGCAAGGCCTCAAGCACACGTTCCGCGGCGGCAGCCGCCCTGAGGCGGGCCGGGACGATCATGACAAATCCATCGCAGTGAACGCCAAGCCCGAGTGCGTGCCCTGCCGGCCGTCGGACATCCACCACCACGAGCCCGTAGGCCACTCGCGCGGCCCGCATGACCTCAGCCTCCGCCGCCGGAGCAGCGGCGCGCCCCGCAGCGCCGTCCGCACTCCACGAAAGCAGCGACAGCCCGTCCATCGCAGGAAGCGACGCCGCGAGCTGCTCAGGGTTGATGGCCCCGGACGCCTGCAGGAGGTCGGGCCACCGAAGGCCGGAAAGGCCTTCCGCCGCCACAGCGCTGTCCAGGCCGCCGCCCCATGGATCCCCGTCCACCAGCAAAACCTGCGTCCCCCGCGATGCTTCAAGGCCGGCAATCAGCGCAGCCAGGGTGGAGGTCCCGGCCCCACCGCAGCCACCAATTATTCCCACGACCCCCGCCCCGGCGGCCGGTTCCCGCAGGCGGGTGAAGTAGTTGGCCAGCCATTGGGCGGAGTCCGGCAGCACGGCGACCCTGTCCGCGCCCAGGCGGGCGGCCTGCAGCCACATGCGTCCCGCATCCTCGGCCCGGCCCACCACCACGGTTGGGCCGCGCCAGCCGGCCAGCCCGCCGGGCACGTCGCTGCCAATGAGGACGGCAGCAACCTCACCCCACTTCCCGCCGCCGTCCTCCATGGTTTCGGCAATGACCAGCCCGACGGCGGCCGCCGCGCAAACGCGTCCCACCTCGCCATGGAGCGCCGGCGAGGCGGAAACCATCATCACCGTGGTTTCCTGCCCGGGCAGCCAGGGCGCCCCTCGCTCGAGAGGCTCCGACACCATCGGTCCGCGGCCGGGACCGGCCGTGCGGCGGGCATTCATATGTGTCGTCATGACTTCACTGTCCACCTGGCAGTCCGCCCGTTCCAGCGGTCCGCGGCCGAATGTGGACAGGCCGCCGGGGCAGCGCCGCTGTGGAGGACGCAACCATTTTGGACGGCAGCAGCCCGCGTCCGGGCGGCCCGCGCAAGCCGTCCGGGCAGCCCGCGTCCTTCGACCTGAGACCCTTAAAACCGTTCGAATATTCGAATGCCGGCCGAGGCAGTGGACAATGGAGGGATGTACGCGTTATTGGCCTCGGCGCCCGACCCCGCCGCCGTCGAGCTTCAGCTGTGGACGGCGGAAGGCAGCCCGGCGGCGCCGGCCAAGAACATGGCACGCGCCTCCGTGGCCGGCGCAGTGCGGGCCGTTGAGCAGGCCCACCGGCCCCGGTGGGTGTGGGACCGCTCGCAACGTTGGTACCCCGGGCTGTTGGCGGCTGGGATCCGGGTGGAACGTTGTCACGATCTGGCCTTGAGCCAGGCAATCCTGCTGCCGTCGAGATTCACGGCCGACACCGGCTACCGCCAGGCGGCCCATGTGCTGCCTCCCGAGGACCTGCCGCCGGCACCGGGCACAGGCAGCGCCCAGGCCAGCCTCTTTGACCAGCCGGCCAAGAACCCGGCGTGGGACCTTGTTGCCGTGTCCGCTGAACTGGCCGCCCAACAAACTGCCATTGCCGCCTCCACCCACCCGGCCAGGCTGGCACTGCTCACCACCGCGGAGTCCGCCTGTGCTTTGGTGGCCGCTGAGATGCAGCATGAAGGCATCCCCTGGCGCACCGACCTGCACAGTGCGCTGTTGGCTGACTTGCTGGGCGCCGAGCCGCCGGACCACGCCCGGCCACCAAAACTCGAGGCACTGGCCATGGAGCTGCGGGCCGCCCTGGACGCGCCAGGTCTGAATCCGGACTCCCCGCAGGACCTGATGAGGGCCCTGCACCGGGCGGGCATTGACGCCAAGTCCACACGTTCGTGGGAGTTGCAGGAATTCAAGCATCCGGCCATTGCGCCATTGCTGGCGTACCGGAAACTGAGCCGGCTGTTCACCACCAACGGGTGGGCGTGGCTGGAGCAGTGGGTGCGCGGCGGCCGCTTTCATTCCGAGTACGTGGTGGGCGGGGTGGTTTCCGGGCGGTGGGCCTCCCGCGGCGGCGGCGCCATGCAGATCCCCAAACAAATCCGCGGGGCCGCGGTGGCTGATCCGGGCCACAAGCTGATCGTGGCCGACGCCGCCCAGCTGGAGCCGCGGGTGCTGGCTGCGCTGGCGCAGGATTCGGCCATGGCCGCCGCGGGCCGCGACAAGGACCTGTACGCGGGCATCGCGGCGCAGGGATTTGGCGGGGAGCGTGCCATGGCCAAGGTGGCGCTGCTTGGGGCCATTTACGGTTCGACGTCGGGCGAGTCCGGCCGTCTCATGCCGCAGCTGACGCGCATGTATCCGGAGGCTGTGGGGTTCGTGGAGGAAGCGGCCCGCGCGGGCGAACGGGGGGAGCAAGTGTCCACGCACCTGGGGCGCAGCACTCCGCCGGTCTCCGAGCAGTGGCGGGCCAGCCAGCGCAGCAGCACCGCCGACGAGCAGCGAAGGGCGGAATCCGCGGCGCGGTCGCGTGGCCGCTTCACCCGGAACTTCGTGGTCCAGGGCACGGCGGCCGAGTGGGCCTGCTGCTGGCTGGCGGAACTCAGGCGCCGGCTGCGCGCCCTGGTTCCGGCGGAAGGAGCCCCGCCGTCGGACGGCGGTGTCCCGGTTACCCAGGACTGCCTGGCCCTGATGCCCGACGCCGGTGCCCCCGCCAGCCCGGACGGAACCGGCGGCGCCGGCACCGGCGCCGGCGGCACCCGGGAAACGGGCCGCCCGGAGCTGGTGTTCTTCCTGCACGACGAAGTCATGGTCCACTGCCCGGACGCGCTGGTGGAGGCGGTGACCGAGATGGTGCATGAATCGTCCCGGGCCGCCACCCGGCTGCTGTTTGGCCCGATTCCGCTGGAGTTTCCCGTTAATGTGACAGTGGTGGAATCCTACGCGGACGCCAAGTGAGCCGGGCGCCGTCACACCCAGTGGTCGTGAAGCCGCCAGTGGTCGTGAAGCCGCCAAGACCTGCGGCTCCTACAACGGCGCCGGGATCTCCCGGGACGCATCCCACGGCACGGACCAGCCGAGTTCATCGAGGACGTGGGTCAGGATGCCCGCGGTGAGGCCCCACACCACCACTCCGTTCACCGTGAAGGCCGGTCCGCGGTAGGTCTGACCGTTCCGGGTGAGCGTCGCGGTGACGCGGTTGTCTGGATCCAGGAGGTCGCGGACGGGAACACGGAACACCTGCGCCGATTCGCCGTAGTCCACCACGTCGACGGCAGTCTGCCTCGTCCACCAGCCCAAAACCGGCGTGACGAGGAAGTTGCTGACGGGCACAGGCACCTCGGGCAGCTGGCCCAGGATTTCGACCCCGTCGGGGTCCAGCCCCGTCTCCTCCTCGGCTTCCCGCAGGGCCGCAGCAAGGACGGAGGCGTCCCCCGGGTCGACGCCGCCCCCGGGGAACGCCACCTGCCCCGGGTGGTTCGTGAGCGTGGCGGCGCGCTCGACGAGCAGAATATCGAGGTCGGCGGACGCGAGGGGCTTCGAGGACGCCGCCGGAACATCGTCCAGCGCCCCAAAGAGCAGCAGCACCGCGGCCGCGCGCGCCACGCTGCGGTCCATGGGCGAATTCCACAGGGCGGCGCGGGCCGCGTGGAACTCGCCGGAGCGGGCCCGTCCGGCCAGCGCTTTCAGGTCGGTGTAGGCGCTCATTCGACGTCCACGCCGGCGGATGCCACGCCGGCGGCGCCACCCGATCCGCCGTCGCCCAGCCGGGCGGCACGCTGCGATTCCTGCCGGTATTCGGCGGCCCGGCCCACGTCGGCCAGCATTCGGGCAAGGAGTTGCTCCTGCCCGGGCGCCAGCTCGTACTTGAGCAGCTTGGCCGCCTTGACCGGGTCCACTTCGCCTTCGCCGTACGACGGGCACAGGTGGGCAATGGAGCATGCCCCGCAGGCAGGCTTGCGGGCGTGGCAGACCCTCCGGCCGTGGAAAACCACCCGGTGCGAGACCATGGTCCAGTCCCTGCGCTCAAACAGCGCGGCCACGTCGGCCTCGATCCGCACAGGATCGGCCGACGTCGTCCAGCCGAAACGCCGCGCCAGCCGGATGAAGTGCGTGTCAACGGTAATTCCCGGGATGCCGAAAGCGTTGCCCAGTACCACGTTCGCCGTCTTGCGCCCCACGCCCGGCAGGGTGGTGAGCGCGTGCAGGGAGCCGGGCACCTCGCCGTCATACTCGTCGACGATCCGTGTCGCCAAGGCAAGCAGGTTCGCGGCCTTGGCCCGGAAGAACCCTGTCGGCTTGATCAGGGTTTCCAGCTCCACCGTCGCCGCCTCGGAAAGGGCCAGCGCGTTGGGGTAGCGTGCAAAAAGTGCCGGGGTGACCGCATTGACGCGCACGTCTGTGGTCTGGGCCGAGAGGACGGTGGCCACCAGCAGTTCAAAAGGGTTCGAAAAGTCAAGCTCCGCGTGCGCGTACGGGTAGGCCTCCGCGAGTTCGCGGTTGATCCTGCGGGCCCGCCGTTTGAGCGCCAGCGGCGATTCGTTGTCGACGGGCTTCAAGGCCTACTGGCCCTCCGGCGCCCGCTCAACTCCGACCAGGTCCAGCAGCAGCCCCGTCTTGCCGTGGCTGTCCTGCACCAGAAAACTGCTCCCGCGGTCCTCAAGGGCCAGGATCCAGGAGCCGGGCATCAGCTTGAACACAAACTGTCGCGTGTGCTCGTCCACCACGTTTTGCGGGCGGTCCACGGCGAACCAGAAGGGGTCCGCCACCACGGGCTGGGCCTGCGGATTGACGGTGGCGCCAATGCTCTCAGACGGCGCGGACTCCACGACCTTGGGATTGAGCGTCGTCGCCGGGGCGCTTTCCGCGGCACGTTCTGCTGAGGGCACGACGCCGGCAGCCGGCTCCGCGCCGTGACCCGCCTGCGCTTCGCCCACGTTGGCAGACACCTGGGCGGACGCGCCGGCCCCGCGCGGTCCTGTTCCGGCGGCGTCCACCTGGGAGGCAACGGTTTCGGCGGAACGGCTCGCGGGCATGCCGGTCGTCGCCGGTGCCGCGTCCTGCGCTGTAGAATCCTGCGCTGGGGTGCCGTGCTTTGCGGTGTCCTGCGGTGCGGCGTCCTGCGCTGGGGTGTCCTGCGCTGCGGCGCCGTGGCCGACAGGACCCCGGGCAGCATCACCCTGGGAACCGTCGCCCTGAACCGCGGCGCGCGGCTGGGCGGCCGCCGCAGCTTCCGCGGAGCCCGCCGCACCGGTCACTCCAGCGGTGCCGGCAGCGCCGGCGGGCGTGAAGATCTGGCCGGCCGGGGTGTGCGCGGGCGTCTGGGACCCGGCGTTCCAGCCCGGGCCGGGGACGGGCCGGTCCTGTCCGGCCCCCTGTCCGGATGGGGCCTTCTGAAACTGCCCGGGACGTACGCCCGCGGCACCGCCGGCGGCGGATCCGACAGACAGCGCCAGCACCGGCTTGTGGGCCCCGGGCCGGCGCGTGGCCACGACGGCGTCGCGTGCCGCGGGGTGGGCCGGGGTCTCGGCGCGGCCGGAAAAGTCGGAGGCGAAAAAGGGAATCCACTGTGCCAGCACGGTCGCCGCGAGCAGCACGAGCGCGCCGATCAGGGCCACCAGGTAGGCGGCCCTGAAACCGGTGACGGTTGCCAGAAAGAAGTAGAAGGTGGCAAATCCGGCCACCACGGACGCGAACTGGTCAACCGAAAGGGAGCCGACCCGCGGCTTCACTTCCGGGCTCAGCCGGCGGATGACAAAAAGCACGCCGACCGCCAGCGGCAAAATCACGCCGATGCCCAGGAAGAACAACGGGCTGAGATTCCAGAGGTTGCCCGCAAAACCGGGGCCCATGACCAGCGGCAGCAGCGAGGCGACGAAAATGACCAGAACTCCGACCAGTGCCGCAATGTCGCGGACGGTCAGCGGGCCAAGGACGGCCGTGCTTGGTGCCGGGCCCTTGCGTTCCGACGCCACGGCGGTGGTTGACGCTTTTTGCTGTGTCATGGGGGTCACTCCTCAAAGTCACGGTTCTGTTACAGCCTAATGAACGCGGATGGCCAACACTAGCGGGCACGGCCAAAAGCGGCCACAATCACCGCTCTCGGACCGTTCTGCCCATGAAGTCCGCCCGACTCCGGTGGCTGACATGTTCTGCACTTCGGCGCAGATCCGCCCCCTCCGGCCCCTTCGGCCTGTGACGGCAACCACGCCGTGACGCCCGACACGCTAGAGTGAAACGTAGAGAAACTTGCAGAAAGCTAAGGTGCCGCGATCCGTTTCCCAGGCCCGTCAACAAGGCGTGGAAGCAGGGCCTGCGGCATCAGTCAAGAAGGAATGAAGGGGTTTTAGATGTCCGATGACACCACCACGGCTGGGCCTAACGGCGATGCGCTGGAAAATCTCCTGACGGAGAACCGCCAGTTCCCGCCCAGCGCCGACTTTGCCGCCAACGCCATCGTCAAGGCCGGCGAATACGACGCCGCCAACGAGGACCGCCCCGCGTTTTGGGGCAGGCAGGCCCGCGAGCTGCTGACCTGGAGCAAGCCCTTCACGAAGACGCTGGACTGGACCAATCCGCCGTTCGCCACCTGGTTTGACGACGGCGAAATCAACGCCGCGTACAACGCCCTGGACCGCCACGTGGAGGCCGGCAACGGCGAGCGCGTCGCCATTTACTTCGAGGGCGAGCCCGGCGACACCCGCACGTACACCTACGCGCAGCTGACCGATGAGGTCAAGAAGGCCGCCAACGCCTTTGAGGCGCTGGGCCTGGCCAAGGGCGACCGCGTGGCCGTCTACCTGCCCATGATCCCCGAAGCCGTCATCACCCTGCTGGCCTGTGCCCGCATCGGCGCCATCCACTCCGTGGTCTTTGGCGGCTTCTCCGCGGACGCCCTGCGCAGCCGCATCGACGACGCCAAGGCGAAGCTGGTGGTCACCGCGGACGGCACGTTCCGCCGCGGCAAGCCCAGCGCCCTCAAGCCGGCCGTGGACGAGGCGCTCACGGCGCCCGGGCACTCGGTGGAGAACGTCGTCGTGGTCAAGCGCAATGGCGAGGACGTCAACTGGGTCGAGGGCCGCGACAAGTGGTGGGACGACACCGTGGGCAAGGCACCCGCCGAGCACACCGCCGTGGGGCATCCCGCCGAGCACCCGCTGTTCATCCTCTACACCTCAGGCACCACGGGCAAGCCCAAGGGCATCCTGCACACCACCGGCGGCTACCTCACGCAGACCGCCTACACACACCGCGCTGTCTTCGACCTCCACCCGGAGACGGATGTTTTCTGGTGCACGGCCGACGTCGGATGGGTCACCGGCCACTCGTACGTCACCTACGCCCCGCTCATCAACGGCGCCACCCAGGTCATGTACGAGGGCACGCCCGACTCCCCGCACCAGGGCCGCTTCTGGGAGATCGTGGAAAAGTACAAGGTCTCCATCCTCTACACCGCGCCGACGGCGATCCGGACGTTCATGAAGTGGGGGGAGGACATCCCCGCCAAGTACGACCTCTCCTCGATCCGCGTGCTCGGCTCGGTGGGCGAACCCATCAACCCCGAGGCGTGGATGTGGTACCGCCGCGTCATCGGCAACGACCTGGCACCCGTGGTGGACACCTGGTGGCAGACCGAGACCGGTGCCATCATGATCGCGCCGCTGCCCGGCGTCACCTCCGCCAAGCCCGGCTCGGCCCAGACCCCGCTGCCCGGCATCGCCGTGGACGTGGTGGACGAACTGGGCGGCCCCGTGCCGGACGGGCACGGCGGCTACCTGGTGATCCGCGAACCGTGGCCGGCCATGCTGCGTGGCATCTGGGGCGACAATGAACGCTACAAGGACACGTACTGGTCCCGCTTCGACGGCATGTACTTTGCCGGCGACGGTGCCAAGAAGGATGAGGACGGCGACGTCTGGCTCCTGGGCCGCGTCGACGACGTCATGAACGTCTCCGGGCACCGCCTCTCCACCACGGAAATCGAGTCCGCGCTGGTCAGCCACCCCTCCGTCGCGGAGGCCGCCGTCGTCGGTGCCGCGGATGAGACCACCGGCCAGGCTGTCGTGGCGTTTGTGATCCTGCGCGGCTCCGCCGTGGACGATCCGGACATTGTCACCACGCTGCGCAACCACGTGGGCAAGGAGATCGGCCCGATCGCCAAGCCCAAGACCATCCTGGTGGTGCCGGAACTGCCCAAGACGCGTTCGGGCAAGATCATGCGCCGCCTGCTCAGGGACATCGCCGAGGGCCGCGAGGCCGGCGACTCCTCGACCCTGGCGGACAACACCGTGATGAACCAGATCTCGGAGTCCCTGAAGGCCTGACCCACCCCGTACGTCCCCCCACCCCGTCTGTGTTGCAGATGTTGGACCGATTTCGTCGATTTTCGCCGTTTTCAGTCCTGTGATCTCGCATACCTTATTGGACAGTTTTGTCTCGGACCTTCGTAGACACTCTGTCTCATCGCCTTGTAGACAGTTGGTCGGTTTTGCTTGTGGATTGTGCATAAAACACAACCATCAATCAAAGTCCGTCATCTCGTTGCTACATGGCCTTCCGATGCTCCTCGCGGTGCCGTGAGCGCGTTTTGTAAACAACATAATGTCTCCCGGGCCTGGTTCTACCAGGTCCGGGCGGCAGCCCAAGCGCTCGGCCCGGTCAAGGCGTTGGAGAAGAGGCCTCCGATCGCGTTGCGGCATCCGAAAACCACTCCCGCTTCCATGGTCGATCTGCTGCTGGGAACCCGCGAGGAGTTGGAGAAGGCCGGCTTTGATGCCGGCCCGCTCTCAGTGATCGCCAAGTTGCGCCGACAGGGCTTCCAACCGCCCTCCAGGGCGACTGTGGCCAGGATCTTCACCCGTGCCGGCGTCGTGGTGCCGGAGCCGAAGAAGAAGCCCCGCAGCGCCTATATCCGGTTCGTCTATCCGCAGCCGAATGCGTGCTGGCAGATTGACGCCACCGAGTGGGTGCTGGCGTGCGGGACGAAGGTCACGATCTTCCAACTCATCGACGACCATTCACGGCTGGCCCTGGCCTCGTTGGCTGCTTCCGGGGAAACCAGCGAGGCCGCGATCAGGGTCGTGACAACCTCGATTGACCGACACGGGGTACCCCAGCGCTTCCTCAGTGACAACGGCGCGGCTCTTAACCCGACACGGCTGGGCAGGCGCGGGGAACTGGTGGAATTCCTGAAGGCCCGGGGCGTGGAACCCATCACCGGAAAACCCTACAAACCCACTACCCAGGGCAAGAACGAGCGGTTCCATCAAACCCTGCACCGGTACCTGAAGCAGCAGCCACCAGCCACCACGCTGGAGGTCCTGCAAACCCAGATCGATGCCTTCGACCGGTACTACAACACCGAACGTGAACACCAGGCCCTGAAGCCGGGTATGACACCGCAGGAAGCCTGGAACGCCACACCCAAGGCCCCGGCACCCGGCCCGCCGGAACCAGAAGAACCCACGGTAGGGGCAGAGCGGTTCAGCGGCCAGCGTCGTGTCGGACGAGACGGCAATGTCACCGTCTTGGGGACGCATTTCAAGATGGGCAAGAAATACATCGGCACCACCGTGAACATCATTCACGACGACACCGACATCATGTTCTTCGACAGCCTTGGCTCAGAAATTATCAGCCACCCCATCCCACCCAAAGGCACCCCATACGTAGGCAACGGCAAACCCTCCGGCATCGCGGCAGACCCCGCCGGCGCCGTGCGGAAACGTAAAATCAGGCCAGTCAAAACAACAACTACGACCGAACAGCCCGAACCAGAAACCGTCTAAAAAGAAGTGAGACACTTCCGGTCTGGCCACTACTCAGACCGGAAGTGTCTACACAACAATGAGACATCAACTGTCAACACAGGTGCGAGACATGAACTGTCTACAGAGGTCCGAGACATGACACGCCGTTTTCAGTCCAACATCTGCAACACAGATGTGTTTAAGGGCGGCCGCGGGAATGAAATTGTGATCGAAAATTTTCCTTTCTGCACCTTGACGTTTCGTTTTTGTTGCTTCATGATTGTTCCATGTGATCCACTTCACAGGCTTGCGCTTTTCAAGGGAGAAATCATGTCACTCAACGAAAATCGACCCCCAGCGGGAAACGTCCGGCCGGGTCTTGACCGCCGCACCCTTTTGAAGACCCTCGGCGTGGGTGCCGTCGGCGCCGCCGGCATCCCGCTCCTGGCCGCGTGCACGGGCGGCAGCGGCCCGGGCGCCACGCCGTCGGCCTCCACCTCGCTCACGTTCGGCTCCGGCTCCTCCGACGACGTGCCCAAGGCCGCCTACAAGGCCGTCACCGACGCGTTCACGGCGAAGACGAAGATCAAGGTCACCACCAACGTGGTGCCCCACAACGATTTCCAGAACAAGATCTCCACCTACCTCCAGGGCAGCCCGGACGACGCCTTCACCTGGTTCGCCGGCTACCGCATGCAGTACTACGCAGGCAAGGGCCTTCTGGCGCCCATCGACGATGTGTGGCAAAAGGTCGGCGCCAACTACTCAGACGCCATGAAGAAGGCCTCCACCGGCCCTGACGGCAAGATGTACTTTGTGCCCAACTACAACTACCCGTGGGGCTTCTTCTACCGCAAGAGCGTCTGGGCGGACAAGGGTTACACCGTTCCCACCACCTTCGATGCGCTCAAGACCCTGTGCGCCAAAATGAAGTCAGATGGTTTGATCCCCATCGAGTTCGCGGACAAGGACGGCTGGCCGGCCATGGGCACCTTCGACTACATCAACATGCGCCTCAACGGCTATCAGTTCCACATGGACCTGACGGCGCACAAGGAGTCCTGGGACCAGAAGAAGGTCAGCGACGTCTTTGACACCTGGAAGGCCCTGCTGCCGTACCAGAACCCGGCCGCCCTCGGCATGACCTGGCAGGACGCGGCCATCAACATGGGCAAGAAGAAGTCCGGCATGTACCTGCTTGGCTCCTTTGTCACCCAGCAGTACACGGACAAGACCATCCTGGACGACATCGACTTCTTCGCGTTCCCCGAAATCGCCATGGAAGGCCAGGACGCCGTGGAGGCACCCATCGACGGCCTGCTGCTGTCCAAGAAGGGCGGCAACAACCAGGCCGCTCGGGACTTCCTGGCGTTCATGGGCACCCCCGAGGGCCAGGACGCCTACGCGAAGGTGGACCCCTCCAACATCGCCACTGCCAAGGGCGCGGACACCTCCACGTTCAGCCCGCTCACCAAGAAGTGCGCCGAGACCATCGCCAACGCCAAGAGCATCAGCCAGTTCTTTGACCGCGACGCCCTGCCGGCCATGGCCAACAACGTCATGATCCCGGCGCTGCAGGGCTTCATCAAGGACGGCACGGTGGACGTCAAGAACCTCGAGTCGCAGGCCAAGGCACTGTACGCGGCCCAGTGACGGCTTGCGGCGGCGGCCGGCACCGGCCGGCCGCCCCCGTACCCACTGCAACCAGCCTGTCCCCAGCAAACGTCCACTGCGAGAAAACGAGTTTGCCGCCATGAGTACGCCAACCGAGCTTTCCGAATCAGCCACCCCCGGCTCACGGGCCGGCCAAAGAACACCCGCGCGCCGGCCCAAACCGGGCAGGGTCAGGCGGCTTTCCAAGCGGGACAAGGTGGTCCTGGGCATCATGGTGGGCATCCCCACGCTGGTGCAGCTGGCCTTCGTCTGGATCCCCACACTGCTGTCGGTCCTGCTGTCCTTCACCCGCTGGAACGGGCTGGCCCTTTCCGACATCCGTGCCGCTGGCGTGGCCAACTACAGCTACGTCTTCACCGACAACCCCGCGTTCTGGCCGGCCGTCCAGCACAACATCCTGTGGCTGTTGTTCCTCGCCGTCATCGCCACCCCGCTGGGCCTGCTGCTGGCCGTCCTGCTGGACCAGCAGATCCGCGGCAGCAAGATCTACCAGAGCGTCTTCTTTATCCCGGTCATGCTGTCCCTGGCGCTCGTGGGCATCATCTGGCAGCTGTTCTATCAAAAGGACAACGGCCTGCTGAACTTCCTGCTCGGCACCGCCGGCACGCCGCAGGCCGTCGACTGGTTTGGCAATTCCAGCGTCAACATCTGGGCGGCCCTCGTTGCTGCCACGTGGCGCCACGCCGGTTACGTCATGATCCTGTACCTGGCCGGCCTGAAAGGCGTCGACGCGTCCCTGAAGGAGGCGGCGTCCCTGGACGGCGCCAACGCCCGCCAGACCTTCTTCCGCATCGTCTTTCCCGCCATGGCGCCCATTAACATCGTCATTGTGGTCATCACCATCATCGAATCGCTGCGCGCGTTCGACGTCGTCTGGGTCATCAATAAGGGCACCAACGGCCTGGAACTCATCAGCGCCCTGGTCATCACGTACCTCATCGGCGAGGGGCAGTCCATCGGAATCGGCTCCGCCTTTGCCGTCATCCTGCTCGTCATCTCCCTGGTGCCGATCACCATCTACCTGTCCCGCACCTTCCGGAAGGAGAAGTTCTGATGTCTGCTTCCACGACCAGCAAACACGCCAGGCCCGCCAGGACGTCGAAGGACGGCGTGGGCCACGGCCGCAGCCGCCCGCACTACGGCACCCACATTTTTTTGACCGTCATGGCCGTCATGTGGATGGTCCCCCTGGGCTGGGCCCTGTTCACGGCCCTGCGCCCCAAGGCGGACACAGACAAGTACGGCTATTTCAGCCTCGGCGGCGCCTTCAACTTCGACAATTTCGCGCAGGCCTGGACCCAGGGCGGCTTCCCGCGCTACTTCATGAACTCACTCATCATCACGGTCCCCACCATCATCCTGGTGCTGCTGTGCAGTTCCATGATGGCCTTTGCCGTCAGCCGGGTCAGCTGGAAGTTCAACGTCACCCTGCTGATCATGTTCACCGCCGGAAACCTGCTGCCGCCGCAGGTCCTGGCCACGCCGCTGTTTGAGATGTTCAAGCTGATCCAGCTCCCCTACTGGTTCAGCGATTCGGGGAGCCTGCTCAACACCTACATCTCGGTCATCATCGCCAACACCGCGTTCCAGATCGGTTTTTGCACCTTCGTGCTGTCCAACTACATGAAGGCCCTGTCCGCGGACCTGACGGAGGCCGCCCTGGTGGACGGGGCCGGAATCTGGCGCCAGTACGTCTCCATCATCATGCCGCTGTGCAAGCCGGCCATCGCCGCCCTGGCCACGCTGGAATTGATCTTCATCTACAACGACTACTTCTGGCCGCTGCTCTTCATCCAAAGCGGCGACCGGCTCCCTGTCACCACGGCCATCAACAACCTGCAGGGGACGTTCCTGTCCAACTACAACCTCCTCGCCGCCGGGGCCACCATCACGGTCATTCCCACCCTGGTCATCTACCTTGCGCTGCAGCGCCAGTTTGTGGCCGGCCTGACCCTCGGTTCCAGCAAGGGCTGAGCTCACCCATGAAAACCGAGAAGCACGTGAAGACCGCCAAGGGCGATCCCCTCCGCGCCGAGCGCGCCGAGCGCGGCGAGGACGCGCCCATGCTGGCCGACGCCAGGCGCACCGCCATCGTGGCCACCGTGTCCCGGGAGCGCGTGGTGCGGGTCTCCGACCTGGCCGAGCAGTTCGGCGTCTCCCTGGTCACCGTCCGCCGCGACATCGAGGCGCTGGACGACGCCGGACTGGTCCAGAAGATCCACGGCGGCGCCAAGCTCCCCGGTGGGGCCAGCACCCATGAGCCCGGCTTTGAGCTTAAGTCCACCCTGGGCACGCTGGAAAAGCAGGCCATCGCCCGGGAAGCCCTGCTGCTCGTCAAGGAAGGGATGGCCGTCGGACTCAGCGCCGGCACCACCACGTGGGCGCTGGCCAAGGAACTGAGCGCCCGCAAAAACCTCACCGTGGTGACCAACTCCGTCAAGATCGCCGATGTTTTCCAGGAAGCGGGGTCCCGCGTGTCGGTGATCCTCACGGGGGGCGAGCGCACGCCGTCGGACGCCCTGGTGGGACCCATCGCCACGCAGTCCGTCCGGTCGCTGCACCTGGACCTGCTGTTCCTGGGCGTGCATGGCGTGGACGCGGACGCCGGCTTCACCACGCCGAACCTGCTCGAGGCCGAGATGGACAGGGCCCTGATTGAGGCCGCCCGCAAGGTGGTGGTGCTGGCCGACCACAGCAAGTGGGGCACCGTGGGCATCAGCACCATCGCCTCCCTGGAGGAGGTGGACGAGGTCATCAGCGACGAAGCCCTCGGCCTTGAGGCGCAGCGCATCCTGCGCGAGCACGTCGGCAAGCTGCGCCTGGTCGCCACCGTCCCGCATCCGCCGGCCTCATAGGCCCCCACCCGTCCAAATCGTCAGGAGCCACACGTGCCAGCCATCCACCTGCGCCAAGGCGGAATTTCCCTCGTCATCGGGCTCGACGGCGGCTGCCCGCAGGTCCTGCACTGGGGCGCCGACCTCGGTCCCGAACTGCCGGACCTTGGCATCCTGGACGACGCCGTCCCCCACTCCGCCCTGGACGTCCCCGTGGTGCTGGGGCTTCTCCCGCAGGCGTCGGCGGGCTGGCGGGGCCGTCCCGGACTGTGCGGGCACCGGCTCGGGGACGGGCCGCCTGGATTCTCCCCTCGGCTGAGCCTGCACGGCTGGTTCCACCACGGCCGGGAAGCCACCATTGAGCAGGCCGATGAGGAACTGGGCCTTTCCGTGACGACGTTCCTGACGCTGCACGACGGCGGCCTGCTGGAGATGCGCCACGAGGTGGCGAACCGCGGCGGCACGGACTTCGCCCTGGACGCGGTGTCCGTGGTGCTTCCCGTGGGCCGGGCCGGCACGGAGATCCTCGACCTCACGGGCCGGTGGTGCCGCGAACGCCACCCGCAGCGCCGCCCGGCCGGCCAGGGCACGTGGGTGCGCAGCGGCCGCCACGGCAGGACCGGGCACGACTCCCCGCTGCTGATGGCCGTCGGCACGCCCGGCTTCGGGAACCGGCACGGCAAGGTGTGGGCCGGCCACTTTGGCTGGAGCGGGGACCACGAGCAGTTTGTGGACACCGTGGCTGACGGGCGCACGGTGATGGGAGCGGCGGAACTGCTCGGGTCCGGCGAGGTGGCGCTGGGCCCCGGCGAAAAATACGCGACCCCACGCTACTTTGCCGCGTACTCGGACCACGGCCTGGACGGCATCTCCGAGGCGTTCCACCGCTGGTTCCGGGCCCGCAGCCACCACCCGTCCATGCCCCGGCCGGTGGTCCTCAACGTCTGGGAAGCCGTCTACTTCAACCACGACCTTGGCGTGTTGACGGAACTGGCCGATTCCGCCGCGGAGCTGGGCGTGGAGCGCTTTGTGCTCGACGACGGCTGGTTCCGCCACCGCCGCAACGACCTGGCCGGCTTGGGCGACTGGTACGTGGACGAGGGCCTGTGGCCGGACGGGCTGCATCCCCTGGTGGAGGCCGTCACGTCCCGCGGCATGCAGTTTGGGCTCTGGGTGGAACCGGAGATGGTCAACGCGGACTCCGACGTGGCCCGCGCGCATCCCGACTGGATCGCCGGGCCGGCCCCCCGGCACGACGCCGGGTCCCCGCTGCCGCTGCCATGGCGCCACCAGCAGGTCCTGGACCTGGTGAACCCCGGCGCCTGGCAGTATATTTATGACCGCCTCGACGCCCTGCTCTCCGAGTATCCGATCAGCTATTTGAAGTGGGACCAGAACCGTGACCTCGCCGAAATGGGCCACGACGGCGTGCCCAGCGTGCACCGGCAGACCCTGGCCGTATACCGGCTGCTGGACGCGCTGCGGGCCGCGCACCCCCGCGTGGAAATTGAAAGCTGCTCCTCCGGCGGCGCCCGCGTGGACCTGGGCATCCTGGAGCGCACGGACCGGATCTGGGCCTCGGACTGCAACGACGCCCTGGAACGCCAGGCCATCCAGCGGTGGACGGGGCTGGTGGTGCCGCCGGAACTCGTGGGCTCGCACATCGGCCCCACCACCGCGCACACCACGGGGCGCACCCACGATCTCTCCTTCCGCGCCCTCACGGCCCTCTTTGGCCACTTCGGCCTGGAGTGGGACATCCGCCAGGTCCGGGGCGCCGAACGTGACGAACTGCGCGGCGCCGTCGGGCTGTACAAGAGGCACCGCGCGCTCATCCACACAGGCACCATGGTGCGGGCCGACGTGCCGGACCCGTCGCTGATGCTGCACGGCGTCGTTGCCGGGGACGGCACCCGGGCGCTGTTCGCGCTGGCGGCGGTGGCGACGTCGTACTCTGAACAGCCGGGCCGGGTGGCACTTCCCGGGCTCGCCCCGGACACGCTGTACCGGGTCGAGCTGTGTTATCCGGGGCCGGACGCGGCCGGCACCACGTTTGTGCAGGCGTCGCCGCCGGCATGGGTGGCGGGGGGCGCGCTGGCGTCGGGGAGGTTCCTGGCCGAGGTGGGGCTCCCGATGCCCGTGCTGAACCCGGAGCATGCCATCCTGTTGGAGGTCACGGCGCGCTGATGGGGCTGCGGGCCGGCTTTTACTTGCCGGCGGACTTGGCGGACTTGGCGGGTTCGGTCTGCAACAGCTTTTCGGCCTCCTCCAGCAGCCGCTTCTCCCCAAGAGTCTTGACGGTCACGGTCCGTTCACCCAGGGCCGACAGCCTCACGGTAAATGTCCCTGCTGCCGCGGCACGCTCCGTGTCCCGGCCGCTACTGGGCTTGTCGTTGCTCATCGTCCTCCTGTCCGGTCCTCTGTGTGGGAGCATTCCCATCCCCATTTTCGCCCACGGGGGCCGGCGTGTCGAGACCGGCGTCGGGCTCCGGCGCGCCCCCACCGAAGCCACTGCCGCGCGCCGGTTCAGAGACCGCAACGGCCCCCATTTCAATGTCGTTTTGAATGCCGCGGGCAATTGAATTGAACAACGCGACATCCTCGGGCGTGGCGAGGCTTCCGGCCTTGAGGCTCGTCAGCACCTTCAGCCCCGTAAGCTTCACATCCACCCTGGAGTCCAGCGCCGAGTCGATGGCCCACTGCGCGCGCGTCCACCATTGGTCCCGCTTGTCCGCCACCAGCCGCTGGCGGTACGCCTTGTAGGCAACCAGTGCCGCGAAGAAAACACCCGTCGGTGCAAGGACGGGAATCCATTCCCTGCACCAGAGGCCCACATTCCAGATGAAAGGTCCCCATACGTCCATAGCCGCATCCTACCGCCGGGCCATCCGTGGCGGGCCGGATCGTGCGGCATGATTAAGCCATGACTTCCACCCCTGACGCCACGCCCGCGGACCGCGGCGAACTGCTCATCCTCAACGGCCCCAACCTGAACCTTCTGGGCACCAGGGAGCCAGCCATCTACGGCAGTGACACGCTCGACGACGTCGCCCGGCTCACCATTGCGGCCGCCAACGCCGCGGGATTCAGCGCCGAGTGCATCCAGTCAAACCACGAGGGCGATCTCGTCGACGCCATCCACTCGGCCCGCGGCACGGCGGTGGGCATCATCATCAATGCCGGCGCCTACACGCACACGTCCGTGGCCATCCGGGACGCGATTGCCGGCGTCGAACTTCCAGCGGTGGAGGTACACATCTCCAACGTGCACAAGCGCGAGGAGTTCCGGCACCACTCCTACCTGTCCCCCGTGTGCGACGCCGTCATTGTCGGCGCGGGCACCCACGGCTATGTGCTGGCCGTCAGCTACCTGGACAAGGTGCTGGCGTAGCCCGGGCCCGCCGTCACTTGACGCTGCAGCTCCCCGAGCCCACGGCGCTGCTGAGCATGGGCGCAGCCGCGATGACGGGGGAAACCTCGGTCATCGTGAACGCGAAGCCCACGGGTTCGGAGGTCGTCGACTTGGCGAAGACCACCCCCACCACGCGGCCCGAGGTGTCCAGCAGCGGGCCGCCGGAGTTGCCGGACTGCACGTTGCCGGCCAGCTGGTAGATGTCCTCGGTCGATTTGTGTTTGCCCGTGATGTCCGGAATCACCATGGGCCCGGAGGCCATCACCGTGGCGGGGCGGACCTGGAGCGGACCGCCCAGCGGATACCCCGCAAAGGCCGCCTGCGTGTTGTCGCGGAGGGTGGGGCCGGTGCCCAGCGGCGCCACGTTCAGCCCGTCCACGGCCAGGATGGCCAGGTCCTTGGCCGGATCAAAATAGACCACCCGCGCCGGAAGCGAGCCCTGCGTCGGGGTGTCCACTACGGGCATGGAAACACCAGCCACGACGTGCGCATTCGTCAGGACGCGGTCGGGTGAAACCACAAAGCCGCTCCCTGTCTGGTTCTGGCCGCACTGAAAGGCGGTGCCGGTGATTTTCAGCACGGACTTGGCCGCATTGGTCCAGGCGGGCGTGTTGGTGCTCGCATTGGGCGCGGTCACCTGAACGTTGGGCCCGGCAGGGTTGAGCAGCTGCGGGATCCCCTCCTCCAGAACCAGGGAGCGCATCTGCGCCGCCACGGCCTTCACCGGGTCCGGCGTCCACGCGTCGATCCTGGAAATGACCACCGAACCGCTCAGCTGCTTGGAGACGGCCGGGATGCCCAGGTTGGTCACACCAAAGGCGAGCAGGGAGATCACGGCCGCGCCGACCACCACGTTGAGCACGCCGCCCAGCAGCCGGTCGATGATCCGGACAGGCCCTGACTTCACCCGCCTGCCGATGGTCCGGCCAATCCTGATGCCCACGCCGTGGCCGATGGCGATCAAGAGGACCGTGGCGCCGATGACAAAAACCGTCCGCCAGCCGGGTCCGGGCGCATGCTCGCTGACAAAGGGGGAAGCGAAGAACGCCGCGGCGGCACCGGCAACAAAGCCCACCAGCCCGCCCAGGCTCACCACCAAGCCGGCCCCGAGCCCGTAGATCAGCTGCCACAGCAGCCACAAAATCAACACTGCATCCAACCAGGAGAAGCCAAACACTCTTAGTCCCGCCTCCCTCTGCCAGCCCGCGCACCGGCTGTTGCCCATGCACTGCGTGCGGGTTCCCGAACGGCGCCCGCAAGCACATGTTACCGGTCCCGTCCCGGCATTCCCTGTGCCCGGCGGCGGTGGAATCCCGGCCAGGGAACGCCGGTAATGCCAAATTGGTCACAAAAGCTGGAAAGTTCTGAAAGAATCAGTACCAGGTTCCAACTGTTTAGTTACATACTTCAAGGAGATTTCATGGACATCGAGGTACTGCGCCGCGCACCCCTTTTCACCACGCTCGACGACGAGGCCTTCCGGCTGCTGACCGACGAACTGGCCGAGGTGGACCTCTCCCGCGGGGCGTCCGTATTCCGCGAAGGCGACCAGGGCGACCAGTTGTACTTCATTGTTTCCGGCAAGGTGAAGCTGGGCCGCACCTCCCCCGACGGCCGCGAATCCCTCGTCGCCATCCTCGGCCCGGGCGAGCTGTTCGGCGAGATGGCCCTCTTTGACCCGGCACCGCGCAGCACCACCGCCACGGCCGTTTCCGAAACCCGGCTGGCCGGGCTGAAGAACGAATCCCTCAACGCGCTGCTGCGCAACCGGCCCGAGGTGTCCATGCAGCTGCTGCAGGCCCTGGCCCGCCGCCTGCGCCGGACCAACGACAACCTCTCCGACCTGGTCTTCTCGGATGTCCCCGGCCGCGTGGCCAAGGCAATCCTGGACCTCGCGGACCGCTTTGGCCGCCCCGCCACCGACGGCATCCTGGTGGCACACGAGCTCACACAGGAAGAACTTGCGCAGCTGGTCGGCGCCTCCCGCGAGACCGTCAACAAGGCCCTGGCGGAGTTTGTCCAGCGCGGCTGGCTGCGCCTCGAGGCCCGCGCCGTCGTCATCCTGGACGTCAACCGCCTCCGCCAGCGCTCCCGCTAGTCCCCACGGGTCGAGCCGGTCGAGACCGCTGGTCGAGCCTGTCGAGACCGCTGGTCGAGCCTGTCGAGACCCGAACGACGGCGGCCCGGTCACCATATGGTGGCCGGGCCGTTCTTGTGTGGCCTGCTTCCCGCGTCCACCCCGTTGAATCTGCAGCTGATGCGATGAAACCGGACCGATCCTCGCATCAGCTGCAGTTTCAACCAAGTGGATCGCATCTGCTGCCGTTTCAACCGCCGATCTGGCCCATGCCGCCGCCGTTTGCGGCAAAGCGCCGGCGCGTGTGCCACCGCCAGCTCGGTGAGAGGCGTGAGGCAAAAAACCTCGAAAAGTAGGGAGCGTTGTCCGGCGAGGCTACCGCTCGCGGCAGGCTGCGCCTTCCGACGCCGGGGACGCCTGCACCTCCAGTTCGAAGGTGCCGTCCGGTTCCCTGACGAGTTCGGGCTGGTACTCGTTGATGGGGCGCTTGTGGTTCAGGTACGCAATGCAGCCGCGCGCCGCGCCGAGCTTTTCGAGGATGATTTCCACCCCGGGCACCACCAATTCCCCCAGCGTCAGCCCGGTCGTGGTGTCCAGGCCGATCTCGTCGCCCAGGCCGGTGGTGGCCCGGCCGGCGAGGATGTCCGCGGCGCACACCCACCGGCCCCACACGCCCTTGCTGGAGAGCAGCTGCGGCTCCTGGTTGACGGGAGCGGCGGCCGCGAAGTAGCGCGTGTCAAAGCGGCGGTGGGCGAAGTCCGGGCTGAGCCAGTGACTCAGGGGTTTGAGCAGGTCGGTGCGCAGGACCAGCCCCCGGCGCTCGAGCACGCTGGCAAAGGTGATGTCCTGCGCGGCGATGGCTTCACGCGCCTTCATCCATTCGGGCCCGGAGACGCCTTCCACGAGGGAGGAGGCGTCGGGCCCGGCGAGCAGGATGCCGGTTTCTTCAAACGTTTCGCGGATGGCCGCCACTACGTGACGCTTCGCCACGTCGACGTCGGATGTCCCCATGGCCTTGGCCCACTGCGCCGGCGAGGGGCCCGCCCAGTCGGTGACGTCGTCGTCCGCAGCTTCAATGGTGCCGCCGGGAAACGCCACCAGGCCCAGCGGCGAATTGCCGGGCCTGTACGTCATGAAGGTCTGCAACCCGCCGGGACTGTCCTTCAACAGCACCACGGAGGACGCCGAACGGGGCTTGCTGGGAGTGCGCTCGCCAAAGTCGACCCATGCCTGGGCGGCTTCGCGCTGGTCTGCGCTGAGCGGAAAAATCCGCTTCCCTGCGGGCCGGTGGCCCGCGGGGGCATTACTGAAATTCGGCAATCAGCTCAACCTCGACAGGTGAATCCAGGGGCAACACGGCAACCCCGACGGCGGAACGCGCGTGGACCCCCGCGCCGCCAAAAACTTCGCCAAGCAGCTCGGATGCGCCGTTGATGACGCCGGGCTGGCCAGTGAAAGACGGGTCGGAGGCCACGAAGCCCACGACCTTGACGATGCGGATCACGCGGTCCAGATCGCCAATGGCGCTTTTGAGGGCGGCAATGGCGTTGATGGCGCAGGTTGCCGCAAGCTCCTTGGCGTCCTCAGCGGAAACGCCGGCACCCACCTTGCCCGTCGATGTGAGTTTCCCATTAACGAACGGAAGCTGCCCGGAGGTGTAAACGTAGCTGCCGCTCACCACTGCGGGCACGTAGGCGGCGACGGGCGCGGCTACGGCCGGCAGGGCCAGTCCGAGCTCCGACAGTCGCGCTTCAATGCGAGAATTCCCTTGAGTCTGCGCGGTTTCCACGGTTAGGCCTTCTCCCGCTTCAGGTAGGCGACCAGCCCGTTGCCGTCCGGTCCTGTGACGACCTGGACCAGCTCCCAGCCGTCCTCGCCCCACTGGTCAAGGATCTGCTTTGTTGCGTGAATAATCAGCGGAATTGTGGCGTACTCCCATTTGGTCATGCTTCAAAGCGTAGTCCCTGCCGGTAAACTGAGAAAATGGCAGCAAAAAAACACCCCATTTTCGATACCGCCACCACCCTCGGAAAACTAATGCTCTTCCTTGGCGTGAGCGCGGTTTGTGGTGTCTTGGTCGCCGGGTTGATGGTTCCCGCCGTGGCGCTGACGGGCAACACCGCCACCTCCTCGATCGACTTCTTTGATCACCTGCCGGACCAGATGAACGTGGGCGTGCCCGCGCAGTCGTCAAGGATACTGGCCTCGGACGGCTCCGAGCTGGCCACCTTCTACAACCAGAACCGCACCAACGTCAAGCTTGCGGACATCTCCCCGTTCATGAAGAACGCCGCCATCGCCATCGAGGACGCGCGCTACTACCAACACGGCGGCATTGACACCAAGGGCTTGATGCGTGCGGTGGTGTCCATGGTGCAGGGCGGCGGGCGCCAGGGGGCCTCGACCATTACCCAGCAATACGTCAACAACGTCATCATCCAGACCTATGCGGCCAATGGCGAGTTCGACAAAATCAAGCTGGGTGGGGACAAAAAGGCAGGCGACAAGGTCCGCGAAATCAAGCTCGCCATCGCCATGGAAAAGAAGTACTCCAAGGACGACATCCTCCAGGGCTATTTGAACTGGGTGCTTTTTGCCAACGGCAACTACGGAGTTGAAGCTGCCGCCTCCTACTACTTTGGCGTCCACGCCAAGAACTTGACGCTGCCGCAGGCCGCCCTGCTGGCCGGCGTGGTCAACAGCCCCACGGCCTACGATCCCGTGGCCAACCCGGACAACGCCATCTCGAGGCGCAACATGGTGCTCGCCAACATGCTTGACCAGAAGATGATCGACAAGAAGCAGTACGACGCCGCGGTCAAGACCAAGATCGACCTCAAGATCCATCCCAACAAGAACGGCTGCGCCACCGCCGAGCGCGGCGAGTACTTCTGTGAATACGTCACCAACCTGATCTCCAATGATCCCCGCTACGGCAAGACCAAGGCGGACCGCGAGAAGTTGCTGGAACAGGGCGGCCTGACCGTCAAGACCACGCTGGACCCGAAGCTGCAGGACGCCGCACAGGCCCAGTTCGCCAACTTCACACCCATGAACAACAACCCGGACAAGGTGGGCCAGGCACTGGTGACGGTGCAGCCCAAGACCGGCAAGATCCTGGCGATGGCGCAAAACACGAAGCTCCACGCGCCTAAGGGCCAGTGGAGCACGGAGTACAACTTCACGGTTGACAAATTCGACAAGAGCGGCAACTCCCTGGGCGGTTCCGGCGGCTTTGACGTGGGCTCCACCATCAAGCCGTTCACCTACGCCGAATGGCTCAACTCGGGCCACAAGATCAACGACATGGTCGATGCCTCGGTGCGCAGGTACCCCGTCGGGTTCCACTGGCAAAACTCCTGTGGCGTCAGCACCGGGGCCTACGATTCGTCCGATCCCGTCAACGCCGCCGACGACCTGCAAAATGCCGAGGACGGGCGCTACGCCCGCATCACCGCGCATATGGGGCTGGTGCTGTCGCTGAACACGGCAACTGTTGCCGAGGCCGCCCAGCTGGACCTGTGCAACATCCAGAAGATGATGACCGCGGCCGGCATCCACTTGGGCGCGGACCCCAACAAGCCCTATAACCTCTCCAACGTCTCCAGCCTCCTAGGCAGCGGCGAGGTGGCTCCCCTGACGATGGCCACCGCCTTTGCCACCTTTGCTTCCGGCGGCGTGCACTGCGATCCCATCGCGCTCGTCTCCATCACCAACGCCAAGGGTGACAAGTTCCCCGTCCCCACAGCCAACTGCAAGCAGACGATCCAGCCCGAGGTGGCCGCCGGCGTGGTCCATACCCTGCAGCAGGTGCTGGTAAACGGTTCGGGCTGGCAGATCGGCCTGCGCTACCCGGCCGGGGCCAAGACGGGAACCACCAACGACTCACAGCAGACCTGGACCACGGGTTTCACCAAGGGCCTGGTCACCTCCTCCTGGCTCGGCAGCCCTGAGAACAAGAACCGTGGAAACAATGACCTGCTCATCCAGAACAAGCGCATCCCCTACGTGGACGGCGCCACCTACGCGGGTGTGGCCTGGCAGGGCTACATGAACGCGGTTGCGGGCAACTATGACACCAGCGGCTTCCCGGAGCCGCCGTCCAGCATGCTCAACCCGGTCGTGGTGGCGCCGCCACCCAGCGCACCCACGGACACCAAGAACACCAAGAAGGACGACAAGTCCGACACCAAGTCGCCGGCGCCGAAGAAGAAGGACTAGGTCGTCAATATCATGAGCACCCAACGCACCCGGCACCCCCACCTCGCCGCCCTCGGCTGGACTGCCGGTGTGGCGGCCGCGGGAAGCGTTGGGTGCGTGGCGTACGGCGCGCTGGTTGAGCGCACCTGGTTCACCCTCCGGAATGAATTCCTGGCGATCCTGCCGGCAGGGTCCAAGCCCTTGACCCTGCTGCACCTCTCCGACATCCATCTCTCCCCCGGCGAGCACAAAAAGGCCAACTGGCTGCGGGAGCTGGCGGACCTCAAGCCGGACCTGGTGGTCAATACGGGCGACAACCTGAGCCACCCAAAAGCCGTGAAGCCGCTGTTGGCCGCGCTCGCCCCGCTGATGGAGTTCCCCGGCGTCTTCGTCCCCGGCTCCAACGACTACTTCGCCCCGCGGTTCCAGAACCCGCTCGCCTATCTGGGCGGCCCGTCGAAACTTCCCGGGCAGGGCAAGCGTCACCCGCATGTCTTGGACACCGAATCCCTGCACGCGGGCTTCGGCATGGGCGGCTGGACCAACCTCACCAACCGGGCGCAGTCCCTTCCGCTGGCGGGCATCCGCTTTGATTTCAGCGGCGTGGACGATCCCCACCTGCGCCGTGAGCGCTATGCCGGCTGGCCCCGCGGCTCCGCCAGCCAACACTCGGCCCCGCACGTCAAGATCGCCGTTGCCCACGCCCCGTACCAGCGCGTGCTGGATTATTTCACCGCCGACGGCGCCGACCTCATCCTGGCCGGTCACACCCACGGCGGCCAGGTCTGCATCCCGGGATACGGCGCGCTCGTCACCAACTGCGACCTCCCCACCTGGCGTGCCAAGGGACTCCACGACTGGAGCGTTGACGGGCGTACGACGCCGGTCAACGTCTCCGGCGGCATCGGCACCTCCCGCACGGCCCCCTTCCGTTTCGCCTGCCGCCCGGAAGCAGTGCTCCTGACGCTGACGGCCAGGCCGGGCAGCTGAGTTCCGGCGCCCCCGCGGCGCCCTTGAGCCGTGAGGTTCGAGATAACCACGAATGCTGGCCGTGAGGTTCGAGATAATTCCCACCCGTGGTTGAGGTTTATCTCCAACCTCAACGGCGCCATCGGTGGTGATGTCCAACCTCAACGAGAAGGGGCGACGCCAACGGAGGGTGCGGACCACTGCCAAACCTGCACGCCCGCTCATCCATGGTCGAGGCCGTCCTCTCGTGTCGACGACGCCGGCCCGGGACGGACTCCCTGGTGTGGCCGGCGCCGGATTGCCCGGCGATTTCGCGTAACCGGCATCCGTCCGCTATTCTTGAGAGGTTGCTTTTTCGACAATCTTCGTGGTTGGGGAAGGGCAATGGATCGGGGTGTGGCGCAGCTTGGTAGCGCGCGTCGTTCGGGACGACGAGGCCGCAGGTTCAAATCCTGTCACCCCGACCAGCAAAGGCAGTGTCCACGCGGACACTGCCTTTAGTGTTCCCCCTTTAAGGGGCCGGCTGCCCGGCAGCCCCGGCGAAGTCACGCCGAGCTCGTGGCAAATGTGGGGTCTTTAGTCATCCTTCGTTCCGCGTCTGCGGCACATTTTATGGGCATGCGCCCAGCAAACTCACTCAAACCTGCCAAGCGCAGGGTGTAGCCTCGGTCACGCAACGAAAAAGCCGCCAAAGGAGATGGTTTTGCGATGAGTAGTGCAGCAACAGAAAGCAGACGCCAAGGAGGGGTCCCCCAGCAAGGAGCAAAGCTCAAGCGGCACCTGGGTCCCGTGGGACTCCTGTTTACCGCCATAGGTTCAATCATCGGCTCGGGCTGGTTGTTCGGGGCCTACAACGCCTCACAAATTGCCGGGCCCGCGGCAATCTTTTCCTGGCTGATCGCCGGACTCATGGTCCTGATGATCGGCCTTTGCTATGCCGAGCTGGGGCCAATGTTCCCCATCTCCGGCGGCGTGGTCAGGTACCCCCACCTGGTATGGGGCTCCTTCGCCAGCTATTCGCTGGGATTCATCACCTGGATCAGCTCGGCCGCCGTCCCGGCCATTGAGGTCATGGGAGCCCTGACGTATGCCACCAAATACGGACCGTTCACCATCGCCCAACGAGTATCCAACACCACGGTGCACACACTGACGCCGCTGGGCATCCTGATCGCCGTGATCCTGATGGCCATCTTTGTTGTCATCAACTATTACGGCGTTCGGCTCTTCGCCCAGATTAACAACGTCCTGGTGTGGTGGAAGCTGTTCATCATCCTGCTGGTCATCGCCACCTTCCTGGTCATGGCCTTCGGCACTGCCCAGATGGGAACGCTGAACAACTTCACGTCACTGGGTTTCGCCCCCTCCGGGGGCGCCGCGATCTTCACCTGCATCGCCACGGCGGGAATCACCTTCTCCTTCCTCGGTTTCCGGCAGGGCATTGAACTGGCCGGCGAGACGTCGAACCCCAAGCGGAACATTCCCTTCGCCATCATCGGATCCGTGGGCATCACCGCCGTCATCTACGCATTGTTGCAGGTGGCCTTCACCATGGGCATTCCCGAGCATGTGCTGCAAAGCTCCGGCAGCTGGTCGCATCTGGCGTTCACCAACGACTTCGGCCCGCTCGCAGCCATTGCCACCATGGGCGGACTGACGTGGCTGGCCTACCTGCTTTACGCGGACGCCATCATCTCCCCCACCGACACCGGCCTCATTTACACCACCATTGCCGCCCGCGTCTCCTACGCCCAGGGCCGCAACGGCAATGCCCCGCGCTGGCTGGCCCGCACCAACAGCCATGGCGTCCCACACTGGAGCCTCTTCCTGACGTTCCTGGTGGGCCTGGTCATGTTCCTGCCGTTCCCGAGCTGGCAGCAGCTGGTTGGCTTCATCACTTCCGCCACGGTGCTGTCCTTTGGCTCCGGGCCGCTGGTGGTGGCTACGCTGCGCCGCCAGATGGCCGGCCGGGCGCGTCCGTTCAGGCTTCCGGGCGGCTACACCATCCCGCTGATCGCGTTCTACTGCGCGAACCTGATCGTGTTTTGGGGCGGGTGGAACACGAACTTGAAGATTTTCATCACCATCCTGCTCGGCTACATCCTGCTGGTCGTCTTTGAATTCACCGGCGACCGCAAGAGCAAGCCCAAGCTCGACTTCAAGGCCGGCGCCATCTGGCTGATCCCATGGCTGGTCCTGGTCGGGGTGCAAAGCTGGCTGATGGACCCCGCCGCACACCCGGTCCTGTTCTGGTGGGCTTTCCTGACCAACGCGGTCATCACCGTGATTGTCTTCATCCTCGCCCTGAATTCGCACCTGCCCATCGCCAAAGTCCAGCAGTACATTGACGACGCCGAGGAGGAGTCCCGCGACGAGGAGGAGCTGGCCGTCTAGCGCGCCCGGATAGAATGGTGCGCATGAGCCAGAACCTTCCCCCGCGTTCCACACGCGGCCACATCTTCGACGCCGGGAGAGACGGCCACGGCCCGCTGACGCCCAACTGCCTCGTCGTGGCGAAGATCCAGGCGCGCTGACATCAAGGGCACCAGTTTCGGGGCACCACTGTGACGTCGTGGATCGAGGCCGTGCCCGCTTTGGCCGTGACATTGCTGATCCTCGGAGTGCCCGGCGCCGCCGTCTTCGCGGCCCTGCGCGTCCGCGGCCTGGCCGCGATGTGCCTGACGCCGGCCGTTTCCGTTTCGATCGTTTCCGCCAGCGCCGTGGTGGCGCCCCTGATCCGCCTGCCGTGGGGGTGGCCGGTGGTGCTGCTGGGGACCTGTGTCACCGTGACGGGTGCCTGGCTGGCCCGCCGCTTCATCCCGGCACTTAAAGCTGCCGGCCCAGGAAGCTTCACGGGCCGACGCGGGGCCAGCGGCTCCCGCGGACCAGTGCCGGCCGCCGCCATCGGAGTCCTGGCGGCCCTGGCCATGACCGCCGTGTTCCTGGTGGTGGTCTCACCCAGCCCCGGGCAGTTCACCCAGGGCTATGATTCCGTGTTCCACCTGAACGCGACCGAATACGCCGTCCAGACCAGGAACGCGTCCTCCTTCTCCATTTCAAGCTTCATCCTGCCCCCGGGCAAGTCCGCGTTCTACCCCGCCGCCTGGCACGGGCTGGCAAGCCTTTTGGTGCTCCTGACAGGCATCAGCATTCCGGCGGCCATGAACGTTCTCACGCTGGCCGTGGCAGGTCTGGTGTGGCCGTTGTCCTGCGTGTTCTTCACCCGAACGCTGTTTGGGGAGAAGCGCAGCGTGCTGTTGGCCGCCGGCGCCCTTTCTGCGGCCTTCCCGGCCTTCCCCTACCTGCTGCTGCAATACGGCTCCGCCTACCCCAACCTGCTGTCCAACGCGATGGTCCCCGCCGGCGCGGGCCTGGTCCTGCTGATCATCCGCCCGCCCGCGCGCCCGCCGCTGGAGCCGGCCATGGCGCTGGCCATGGTCGTGCTCTTCCTGCCCGGGACCGCCATGGCCCAGCCCAACGGCGTCTTCAGCATCCTGCTGGTCCTCACTCCGTTGCTCGTCCACCGGGTCTTTCTGTGGCTGCGCAGGGGATTCCGGCGGGGCCCGCGCCGTGGTTGGGCCCTGACCGCCGCGCTGGCTGCCTGCGTGGCCGCCGCGGCCGGCGTCCTGCTGTCCCTGCCACAGTTTAGAAGTCTTTTCAACTACACCAGCCCGGCGTTCCTGCCCTTCTGGCTGGCGCTGGTGCGCAACGTCACCCACGCCCCGGACCCCATCTGGTTCCCCGCCGTCGCCCTGACGCTGCTGGCGCTGTACGGTGCGTGGACCGCGGCCAGGGTGCACGGAATGCGCTGGCTGCCGGCATCGCTGCTGCTGCTCAGCTTCACCTACCCCCTGGCCGCCGGAACCAACCTGCCCGTCGCCAACGTGGTCATGGCCCCGTGGTGGGACAACCCCGAGCGCATTGCGGCCCTGATGCCGCTGGCCGCCGTCCCGCTGGCCGCCCTGGGGCTGGGCCGGTTGCTCGACCGGGTCCGGGCCAGGCGCTTCCGCTTGGTCTCCACCCGCAAGGGAACGACGACGGCGGCAGCGGTCCTCGCCGTCGTCCTCGCCTTCTCCAACCCGGGCTTTTGGCAGATGGCCGGCGCGGTGGGGCAGATATACAACGTCCCGCCCCAGCCGGACAGGCTGGCCCAGGTGGACGCGCAGGAGCTGTCGCTGATCCGCCGGCTCGACACGCTCACCACGTCCCGGGACGTCATTGCCAACAACCCGTACAACGGTTCGGCGCTGGCCATGGCGCTGGCGGGCCGGCACATGCTCTTCCCCTACAGTTCCCAAGGCGACCTCACCGCGGACCAGTACACGCTGCGCTTCTGGCTCAACCGGGTGGGCAGCGACCAGGCCGTGTGTGCTGCGGCCAAGCGCCTGGGCGTGACCTACCTGCTGGACTTCGGCACGGACTACATCCCGGCGTTTGACAACCCGAAGTCGTTGTATCCCGGCGTCACCCTGGCTGGCGGCACCGAGGGCTTCACCCTGGTGGCCAGGGAAGGGCATGCCTCGCTGTACAAGCTCACGCTGTGCGGAGGGGTGCCGATGTAGCCCTTCACGGACCGCCGGAAGCAGAAGGAGCCCCCGTCGCCGGAAGCATCGTCAACAATTCCGGTTGACAACATCTGTAGCGGGTTAACACAAACTAGTCATAGCGCATAGAGTTGACATTAATATTTGCATCGACATGGTGGTTTGCAAGAGGAGCAGCATAGTGGGCAGCAGTTTTGGTGACCGTCTCCGGCAGGAGCGCCTGGCGCGGAGCCTGACCCAGGCGGAACTGGGCGGGGCCCTGTACTCGGCCAGCTACATTTCCCTGCTTGAAAACGGGCGGCGCGAGCCCACCGTTGAAATTATCAAGCAGCTTTCACGCCAGCTGCAGCTGGCCCCGCATTCCATCGAGGAGTGGGCGCAGCCCGTCTCCACGGAGGAGAGCAGCTACCTCATTGCCTCACTCTATGCCCGCCAGTGCTGGGACACCCGCGACTACGTAGGCGCAGCCCAAAGCGCAGGCACCGCGGCGGAAAAGGCCCTCGCCAGCCACGACTCGGTCACCTGGTGGAACATGTCCTACCTGCAGGCGAACGCGCTGCTGCGCTGCGGCGGCCAGGAAGACGCCCTGGAGGTCCTGCAAAAACTGCTCAGCCACGCCCTGACCGCGGACAGCGACGCGCTGACGCTGCGCACCCGGCAAACCATGTCCGCCGCCCTGTTGAGCCTGGGCCGCCTGCCCGAGGCAATCGAGCAGGCCACGCTCGCGGTCGAAATAGGTTCAGGGGACACCGACGAGGAATACGCCGCCTACCTCATCGGCCTGCAGACGCTGGTGGGGGCCCTCGCCGAAGCAGGCGACCTTGAAGGGGCCTGGCAGCACTGCCTGACCCTGGCGGATGCCGTCACCGAATCCACGCCGCCGCAGCTGGCCGGGGAAATCCATTGGGTGATCGGCAATGTGGCGTTCATCCGCCATGACGTCAACCGGGGCCTGTTCCACCACGCACAGGCAGGCCGACTCCTCTCCCCCACCCAGGACCTTTCCCGCTGGGCCCAGTTCAACAAGGCCACCGCCTGGGTGCGGCTGGCGGCGGGCGTCGTCGAGCCGGCCACGCTGGAAGCGATCGAACGCAGCGAACTGGCGCATTCCGTGGTGGGCGCCACCCGCACCGAAGCCCTGGAGGTTTCCCTGCTGCGGGCCCGGTGGCTCTACCTCAACGGCGACATGGCCGCGGCGCTGACCCTGCTGGAAAGCATCGGGGCCGAGCGCGAGACCCTCGCCACGCATATCGCCGGCGACACCGCGCTGCTGCTGGGCAAGGTGCTCAAGGCGCAGGGCCGCGTCGAGGACGCCTTGGCCGCCTTCAACGATGCCAAGGCCATGTTCACGGATGCCGGGGCCACGGACAGGATTTCCCAGGCCATGGAAAGCATTGTGGACATCGAGTCGCTGCGCCGCTCCGGCACCCTGGGCGGCAGCTAACTGAACGCGGCGCCGGTAAGTCGCTGGTACGCCTCAACGTAGCGTCCCCGGGTGCGTTCGACGACGTCGGCTGGCAGCCGCGGCGGAGGCGTTTCGCCGTTCTTGTCCCAGCCGGATTCCGGACCAACCAGCCAGTCGCGCACATACTGCTTGTCGAAGCTGGGTTGGGCCCGGCCCGGCTTCCAGAGCTGCGCATCCCAAAAGCGGGAGGAATCCGGCGTGAGGACCTCGTCGCCGAGGGTGACTTCGCCGGTCGCGGGATCCGTGCCGAACTCCACCTTGGTGTCAGCCAGGATGATGCCGCGCCCGCGCGCAATCTCCTCCGCCCTCGCATAGATGCCCAGCGTCAGGCGGCGCAGGGTGCCGGCCGCTTCGGCGCCAACGGTACCGGCCATGGTTTCAAAGGTGATGTTTTCGTCGTGCGTGCCCACCTCCGCCTTGGCCGACGGCGTGAAGATGGCCGGCTCCAGCCGGGATCCGTCCTGCAGGCCGGCCGGCAGCGGCAACGCGCATACCGTCTGCCGCTGGCGGTACTCCAGCAGCCCCGATCCGGTCAGGTAGCCGCGCGCGATGCATTCGATGGGGAACATCTCCAGCTTTTTGCAGACCATGGCCCGGCCGGCGACTTCCACCGGCACCCCGTCCTCCACCGTCGTGGCCACCAGGTGGTTGGGGACGTCGAGCTGTTCGAACCACCACAGGCTCAGCTGCGTCAGGATGCGTCCCTTGTCCGGGATTTCGGTGGCCAGGATGTTGTCAAAGGCGCTGATCCTGTCGCTGGCGACCACCAGCACCACGTCGCTGCGCCCGGCGAACGGGTGCCCGCCGGCTGGGCTCGGCGAACCCTGGGTCTCGACAGTCGCATCAGGGCCCACAGCGGCGAGGGTCCCGGAGCGAGCGCGCGAGCTTCGGGCCGCATCAGGGCCCACAGCGGCGAGGGTCCCGGAGGGAGCTTGCGAGCTCCGGGCCGCATCAGGGCCCACAGCGGCGAGGGTCCCGGAGCGAGCTTGCGAGCTCCGGGCCGCATCAGGGCCCACAGCGGCGAGGGTCCCGGAGCGAGCTTGCGAGCTCCGGGCCGCATCAGGGCCCACAGCGGCGAGGGTCCCGGAGCGAGCTTGCGAGCTTCGGGAGCCGCTGGGGACGTAGAGGTCGCGGACCTTGCCGGAGTAGACGTGTTCCCAGCCGGGCAGGGTAGGGGCGGTGGTTGGTGCCGAAGTCATCTGGTGTTCCTTACGCCTGGGCGGCCGTACCGGCCACGGTGATTTCGCCGCGCGCGGCCTTGGCTGCAATGTCGCACCGGTACTGGCCGCCTTCGAGCGAGATCTGTTCCATGCCCGCATACGCGCGTTCGCGGGCGTCCTCCAGGTCCGCGCCCAAGCCGACCACCGCGAGAACGCGCCCTCCGGCGCTGACGGTGTTGCCGGCGTCGTCCACGGCCGTGCCCGCGTGCAGCACATGGACGCCGTCCAGGCGGTTGGCCTTCTTCAGGCCGCGGATGCGGTCGCCGGTGCGTGGAGCGCCCGGATAGTTGGCGCTGGCCAGGACGACGGCGACGGCGGTCTCGGGTGCCCAGCGGAGTTCGTCGGCCTCGTCGAGCTGGCCCTTGGCCGCGGCAAGCAGGAGGCTGCCCAGGGGTGTCTTGAGGCGGGCCAGGACGGCCTGCGTTTCCGGGTCCCCGAAGCGGGCGTTGAACTCGATGACCCGGGTGCCTCGGCTGGTCAGGGCCAGTCCGCAGTACAGGACGCCGGTGAATGGCGTGCCACGGCGCGCCATTTCGTCGATGGTGGGTTGGGCGACTCGGTCGATGACCTCCTCGACCAGGCTTGCCGGCACCCATTCCAGCGGCGAGTAGGCACCCATGCCGCCGGTGTTGGGCCCTTCGTCGCCGTCAAAGATGCGCTTGAAGTCCTGGGCCGGCGCCAGCGGGACCACCGTGCGGCCGTCGGCCAGCACAAAGAGGGAAACCTCGGGTCCGTCGAGGTATTCCTCGATGACCACCGTGCCCCCGGCGTCAAAGCAGCTTTGCGCGTGGGTCAGGGCCTCGTCGCGGTCATCGGTGACCACCACGCCCTTGCCCGCTGCCAGGCCGTCGTCCTTGACCACATAGGGTGCGCCGAAGGCGTCCAGGGCATCGGCCGCCTCCTGCGCGGTGGCGGCCACCATGGCCATGGCGGTGGGGACCTGGGCCTCGGCCATGATGGCCTTGGCGAACGCTTTGGAGGCCTCCAACTGGGCGGCCTCGCGGCTGGGCCCGAATACCGGGATGCCGGCGGCCTGCACGGCGTCGGACACGCCTGCGGCCAGCGGCGCCTCGGGGCCCACCACCACCAGGTCGCTCTCCAGCCTCAGCGCGAGGGCCGTCACGGCCGCAGGATCGTTGGCGTCGATGCTGTGCGTGGGCACAATGGCGGCGATCCCCGCGTTTCCGGGTGCCGCATGGACCTCCGTGACGCTTGGGTCGCTCAACAACGATCGGACAATGGCATGTTCGCGGCCGCCCGGGCCAATCACTAGGACCTTCACGCTACAAGCGTACTTGGCTTGGCGTCCGGGTCCGTAAACTGCCGGTCCGCCGGGGACGGCGACCGTTCCGGGCCGGCCGCATGGCGTCAACGCAGCCTCGGAACCGCGCCGTAACAGGGGCTGACGGCCATTGCCGCCGCGAGGCGGACTTGATAGCTTTGCGAATGGATGGCGCCCGTCCGGAGCCATCCCGGGAACGACAACCGAGCACCGGACCTTTCGGCCCAGGCGGTCCGCAACTTCAGGGGGACAGGTACATGCACGCAAGCACCCGTGGTTTCGTTTGGCGCCGATCTTTGGCCTGCGCGGTGGCGGCGCTCCTGGCCAGCGGCACTGTTGCCGCCGGCGGCGCCTCGGCAGCACCCCAAGAGGGCCCGACGGCGGTGGCACCGTCCAGCGCCACTGCGGCCCCCACGGCATCGCCCGCCGGCAACGCCCCATCGGCCACCACGGCGGCCACGGACCCCGCACCGGCAGCTCCGACGTCGGCAGTCTCTTCCAGCGCCCCTGCGTCTCCCACGGCAACGGCTCCCGCCCCCAGCGCCACGGCGGACCCGTCCCCCACAAAACGAGCAACGCAACCGGCCGGGACTCTCCCGGCCGGCCTGGAAGCGGCCCTCAAGCGCGATCTTGGCAAGTCGGTGGCCGAGTTCGAGGCCAATGGCGAGCTGGCCAGGGGAGCCGCCGCCGTCGAAGCTGCGGTCGGCAAGTCGGACCCCGCGTCCGTGGTTTCCGTGGATGGTGACTCCATCAAGGCGGTGACCACGGATGCCGCCGCTGCCAGAAAAGCCGCCGGCACCGCAAAGATCACCGTAATCCCGGAGGCGGCCTCGCCGGCCCCGGGAAAGGTTGACCCAGGCGGCGTGGAAGCACTGTTCGCGGACTACGCCAAAGTTTTCGGAGCCAAGAACCTGCAGTCCATCATGGTCGATGCGTCTGGCCGTTATGTCATCCGCACCGGTGACACTGCGGCCAAGCCGCCGGCGCCGGCGTCCCCGCCCCGAACGGCAACCGCCCCCGCTGCCTCGGCGGCCAGGGTGCCCACTGCCGCCCCCGTGGCGTCCGCAGCGTCCGTAGCGGACTTTGCCGCAAAGTACAGGAACGTGGTCGTGAAGCCAGCGGACGGCCACGTCGCTGCCTTCGCCGGCGACGTGGTGGACGGCCAGGGCTACGCGTCCCATGTTTCCGGCAACGAGTATGAGGCGTGCAGCATCGGCTGGAACGGTTTCAACAGGGCCGGTCGGCCCGCCGTCATCTCCGCCGGCCACTGCACCCTAGACGGTTCCCTGAAGAATCCGCTGCTGACCGACCCTGCCCACGACGCCGCCGCCAGGCCCCCAATCTCCGGCATCGCCTTCCTGGGCAGCCTGGGCACTTTCGGCTTCTCCCAGTTCGGAGGCCCAGGCAACAGCCCCGTCATCGGCTTCGACCCCAAGGCCCCAAGCCTCGCTGGCGTCGGCAACATTGGCACCGATGTCTCCGTCATTGACAACATCACCGCAGGCCTCAACCAGCTTCCCTTGGCGACACACTGGATGGACCCGGCCAACCTCCCGGCCGCCGCCACCAGGGTCACAGGGGTGTCAACGGCCATCCCGGGCGCCGACATCTGCAAGTCGGGGCGGACCACGGGGTGGACCTGCGGCACCGTCACGGGACGGGGACTCTTCCTCGTCGCGGGCGTCCAGAACCCGAGTAGCGTCTCGGACGTCCGCGGCGTGCGCGGCTTTGCTTCCACCCTCCCCAGCGACCGTGGCGATTCCGGCGCCCCCGTTATCTCAGGCACTACCGCCGTCGGCATCCTGAGCGCCGGCGACGGCACCACGACCTACAGCACGGACCTGGTGGACGCCCTGGCCCACACCGGCGGCTACACGGTCAGGATCTTCGTCAACACCCCCACGTTGGCCACCCCGGCCAACGGCACCATCCACCGGTCAACCACCATCACCGGCAGGGTCGCCGCGGCGCCGGCCGGCACCACCGTTTCCGCGACCATCGGCGGCAGGACCGTCACGGTTCCCCTTGGCGCCAACGGCACGTGGTCCATCAAGGCCCCCAACACTTTCGGCACGTTCAAGCTCACCGCCCGCGCCAAGAGCGGCTTCAGCACCTCCGCTTTGGCCACCTTCAACGTCACTATAGTCAAGCAGACACTGGCTGCGCCCGCCTTCACCGCCCCGGCAGCGAACGGCTCGGCTGCAGCACCGGTCAGGACCATCACGGGTACAGGGAAGCCGGGCGCCACCATTGTCCTTTCCGGCGCCGTGACAGGCACCGCGCACGTCGGCACCAACGGCAGGTGGTCCGTGGCAGCGCCCAAGGCACTGGCCCCTGGACGCTACGCCCTTACCGCCAGGCAGTCCCTGAAGGACTGGAACACCTCGACGGCGGCCACCATCAGGTTCCGGGTGGTTGCGCCCGTGCGGGCGGCCGTCCCGCTCTCCGGCGGCGCGGTGACCGTTGTCGAGGCCGGCGTCACGGCGGCCCAGGGCTCGGCGGCCGGTGGCGCCTTGGCCGAAACCGGCGTCCCGGGCACGCTTGGCGGCTTTGGCGCGGCGGGCGGTGGACTGCTGCTGGCCGGCGGCGCACTCCTGCTGTTCCGGCGCCGCGACAAGGAACGGCCCGATACGGAACAGGAACACTGATGGGACGGTCATCCAGTTCATGCAGGACGTTGACACTGGACAGGACGTGGCAATGGAAGAAATGAACAACAGGAAGCTGGCGGCCGTCCTCGCCGCCGCGAGCATGGCAGGAGTACTGGCCATGGGCGGATGCGCCCCCCAGCAGTCCCCGGGCGACACACCGGGCGCCCAGCAGGGCGGACCGCAAACCGGTTCAACTGCTCCTGCCACTGAGCAGTCCACCGAACTGCTGATGCTCAACGACCAGCTGAAGGCGGCGCTCGGCAGCGCCTACTCCGACTCCTGGATCGAAGGCGGGCGGCTCCACGTGGCCATCACCACACGGGAGGCTGAAAAGGCGGTTTCCCGCGCTGGCGCCGTCCCGAAGCTGGTCACCTTCGACGTCGCACAGCTGGAGGCGGCGCTGCGGGCCGTGGCCGCCTGGCAGGCATCGCTGCCACCGGCGCAGGCCTCTGCCATCCACAGAATCATCAGCGACGGCCGCAACGGCACCGTCACCATCTACGTGGACACCACTCAGCTTGACGCCATTTCCGGCGCGGCCGCCACGGACAGACCAGCCGGCAACGTGCCCCTGCTCATCAAGGAATCCGCGGGCCTGCCCACACCCCAGTAGAAAACCGGACCACTGTTGACGGCGCCGCCGCGCAGCCTTCCGCCCTTTAGTCGCTAGGATGACACCATGATCCAGACCTTCCGGGCGCACGACGCCGTTGAACTCGCCGTCCTGGAACGCAGCGGATTTGTCGAGTCCCGGCACGTTGGTTCCGCCGTCGTGGTAGCCGCCGACGGATCCGTGGTCACGTCCCTGGGCGCCGTCGACTCCCCCATCTTCCCGCGCTCCGCCGTCAAGCCCTTCCAGGCACTTGCGGCGATGCAGTCCGGAGTTCCGCTGCGCGGGGCGCAGGTGGCCATCGCCGCCGGCAGCCACACCGGGTCGCTGGAGCACATGGACATTGTCTCCGGCATGCTCAAGGCGGCCGGTCTCACCGAGAACCATCTGGGCTGCCCCGCCGCCTGGCCTTCGGATTCTGAGGCCCGCGCGTGGCTGCTGCGCACGGACCGGGGCAAGTCCAAGCTGGCCATGAACTGCTCCGGCAAGCATGCTGCCTTCCTGTGGGCCTGCAAGGAAAATGGCTGGAACACGGCCGGGTACCTGGAACCGAACCATCCCATGCAGCGCGCCGTGCGCCGGGCACTGGAGGAATACACGGGCCAGGCGATCCGCCATACGGGAGTCGACGGCTGTGGCGCCCCTGTCATGTCGGTCACGCTCAAGGGCCTGGCCCGGGCCTTCACCACCCTGGCCAAGGCGCCGTCGGACAAGTCCGCCAACGCGCGCGCCGCGACAGTGGCCACCTCGATGCTCGACTACCCGTGGGCCGTGGAGGGACACGGCCGGCCCAACACCGTGGTCATGGAGGACCTGGGCGTCCTGGCCAAACTAGGGGCCGAGGGCGTGTTGGCGATGGCCACCCCCGCCGGGGCCTCTGTGGCCGTGAAGATGCTCGACGGCAACGGCCGCGCCGCCACCCTGGTGGCGCTGACGCTGCTGGCGGCGTCAGGGGCGTTGGACGTCCCCGAAGTGGCCGCGGTGCTCGGCAAGGTGGTCCCGCCCATCATGGGTGGCGGCAGGCCCGCGGGCAGTCTCCGCCTAGGCCAAGCCGTCAGCGCCCTCCTGAACTAAGGGGCACCGTGGTTTCCCGACGCCGGATTGACATTTCCGAGGGCAGGGCCGCCCTTGACGCCTGGAAGCAGGGGGGCGTGCCCCGCGCCGTGACGGCCATGGCCGTGCGCTACTCCCTGGAGGAACTTGCCGCCCGCGCCCCCGGCAATTCCGTCGAGGTGCGCGTGCCGCCCTTCGGCGTAACCCAGTGCGTGGCCGGGCCCCGGCATACGCGGGGCACGCCGCCCAACGTGGTGGAGTGCGACGCCGGAACCTGGCTTGCGCTGGTGACCGGACGGACGGGCTGGGGTGACGCCGTCGAACGCGGCCTGGTGGCGGCTTCCGGGCTGCGGGCCGACCTTTCGGGGGAACTGCCACTCTAGCGGTGCGGGTACCCTTGTAGGTATGACTTCCCAGCCCGTTGACCCCTCAGCCGACGCCGTGCAGGCACCGGCTCCGCGCCGCCGGCTCACGGTGCGCCGCGCGCCCAAGTACGTCCCCTTCATGGTTGCCGGCGCCCTGCTGGGCGTGATTGTGGCAGCGATTCTTGCCTACGCCTCGAACGGTGCGGAGCAGTTTGGCTCCGGCAGTGTCTTTGGCTTTTTCGCCGTGCTGCTGATGGTTCCGGGTGTTGGCCTGGGCGCGGTGGCGGCCCTGGTCATCGACCGCAGGAGCATCCGGCGCACCGAAACGGCCGTGGTCGAGTCCGTTCCGGAGGATGGAACCGGCGACTGACGATGCCCGACGGCTGCGGGCATGCGTTAGAGCCCGCCGCCATTACATGAGACAATTTTCTCGTGGCACGCGGAGACGGAAAACTATCACATGACCTTTTGCCCGGCGAAAAGGGACCCCAAGATGCCTGCGGTGTCCTGGGGATCTGGGCGCCCGGTGAAGAAGTGGCAAAACTCACCTATTACGGGCTGTACTCCCTGCAGCACCGTGGCCAGGAATCGGCGGGAATCGCCACCAGCGACGGCTCGCGCATCAGCGTCTACAAGGACATGGGCCTCGTTTCCCAGGTCTTTGACGAACCGACCCTGAACACCCTGACCGGGCACATCGCCGTCGGCCACTGCCGGTATTCCACCACGGGATCCTCCAACTGGGCCAACGCCCAGCCCACACTGGGCGCCACGGGAAGCGGCACCGTCGCGCTCGCGCACAACGGCAACCTGACCAACTCCGCCGAACTGTACGACATGGTGGTGGCCACCGACGGCGTCCCCACGTCGGGCGAGATGGCACAGGGCAACACCTCCGACACCGCGCTGGTCACCACCCTGCTCAAGGGCAAGGAAGGCCGCTCGCTCGAGGAAACGGCCATCGAGCTGCTGCCCAAGATCCACGGCGCCTTCAGCTTTGTCTTCATGGACGAGCACACGCTCTACGCGGCACGCGACCCGCACGGCGTCCGTCCGCTGGTTTTGGGCCGGCTCGAAAACGGCTGGGTGGTCGCCTCCGAGGGCGCCGCGCTCGCCACCATGGGCGCGAGCTTCATCCGCGACATCGAGCCCGGTGAATTCATCGCCATCGACGAAGATGGCGTGCGCACCCAGCGCTTCGCCCCGGCCACCCCCGCCGGCTGCGTCTTCGAATATGTCTACCTGGCCCGCCCGGACGCCACCATTGCAGGCCGGTCCGTCTACGAATCCCGCGTGGAGATGGGCCGCCAGCTGGCACGCGAAAACAGCGCCCAGGCGGACCTGGTCATCCCCGTACCTGAATCCGGAACTCCGGCCGCCATCGGCTATGCCGAACAGTCGGGCATTCCGTTCGCCCACGGTTTCGTCAAGAACGCCTATGTGGGACGCACCTTCATCCAGCCCAGCGAGACGCTGCGCAAGCTCGGCATCCGGCTCAAGCTCAACGCGCTGGAGTCAGTGATCCGCGGCAAGCGGATTGTGGTGGTGGACGATTCCATTGTCCGAGGCAACACTCAGCGCGCCGTGGTGCGCATGCTGCGTGAGGCCGGCGCCGCCGAAGTCCACGTGAAAATTTCTTCCCCGCCGGTACGGTGGCCCTGCTTCTACGGGATCGATTTCGCCTCGCGCGCCGAGCTGATCGCCAACGGCGCCGCCGTGGATGAGATCAGCAAGTCGATCGGCGCCGACTCCCTCGCCTACATCTCCGAGGACGGCATGATCGACGCCACCCTCCAGCCGCGCGAACAGCTGTGCACTGCCTGCTTCACGGGCACCTACCCGATTGAGCTGCCGTCCAGCGACCGCCTCGGCAAGAACCTGCTCGAGCGCACCAAGCCGGCGGACAGCACCACCTCCACGGGCTGCGATCCGGGACCGGACGCGGAACTGGAATCCATCCTGACCGACCAAGACCGTTCTGCCGCAGACGGCTCCTAAGCCCCCGGCTCCCAAGAACCTTGCCAGAAAGAGACGCCATGACCAACGCCTCCCAGCAATCCGCCACCGCAATCACCTACGCCAGCGCCGGTGTCGACACCGAGGCCGGGGACCGCGCCGTCGAACTCATGAAGGAAGCCGTCAAGGCCACGCACGGCCCGTCCGTGGTGGGCGGGTTTGGCGGTTTCGCGGGACTGTATGACGTCTCAAGGTTGCTGAGCTACAAAAAGCCGTACCTGGCCACGTCCACCGACGGCGTGGGCACCAAGGTGGCCATCGCCCAGGCCATGGACATCCACGACACCATCGGCTTTGACCTGGTGGGCATGGTGGTGGACGACATCGTGGTGGTGGGCGCCGAGCCGCTGTTCATGACCGACTACATCGCCACCGGCAAGGTGGTCCCGGAGCGCGTGGCGGACATTGTCCGCGGCATCGCCTCCGCCTGCACCGTGGCCGGAACCGCATTGGTGGGCGGCGAAACCGCAGAACACCCGGGCCTGCTGGCGCCCGACGAGTACGACGTCGCCGGCGCCTGCACCGGCGTGGTCGAGGCGGACCTGCTGCTCGGACCCGCGCGCGTGCGGGCAGGCGACGTCATCATCGGCATGGCCTCCTCCGGCCTGCACTCCAACGGCTACTCGCTGGTGCGCCGCGTCATCAACCACGCCGGCTGGGCCCTGGACCGCCAGGTGTCCGAATTTGGCCGCACCCTGGGCGAGGAACTCCTCGAACCCACCCGCGTGTACGCCGCCGACTGCCTGGACCTGACCCGTTTCCTGCCCGTCACGGCCGAAAAGGCCGTCCGCGGCTTCAGCCACGTCACCGGCGGGGGCCTGGCCGCCAACCTGGCCCGCGTGTTGCCGCAGGGCCTCGTCGCGACCGTGGACCGTTCGACGTGGAGCCTGCCGGCCATCTTCAGCCTCGTGTCACAGCTGGGCAATGTGCCGCTGGCCGACCTGGAGCGCACCTTGAACCTGGGCGTGGGCATGGTGGCCGTGGTTTCCGCGGACGCCGCCGACGCCGCCGTGGAACGCCTGAACGCACGCGGCCTGCCGTCGTGGGTCATGGGCACCGTCTCCGCTGAGTCCTTCGACGCCGACCGCTCCGGCACCGACTACACGCAGGGCGCCAAGGGCGTCGACGGCGGGGCCGTCCGCCTGGTGGGCAGCTACGCGGCTTGATCCTTCGGCGGCATTTTTGCTTTGAAGCCGCTGGGCCCACAGCGGCGAGGGACCCTGGCCGAGGAACGAGGCTAGGGAGCCGCTGGGCCCACAGCGGCGAGGGACCCTGGCCGAGGAACGAGGCTAGGGAGCCGCTGGGGAACAACAAAATCCCCGCCCGTCGCAGGGGCCTTTCGGCTTCGCGTCGTGCAGGGTTTGTTGCATTTGGTGGACTAGACGCTCCTAGCCGATGCGGCGGGAGTCTGCCTCGTCGTCGTCCTCAAACTGATCCGCATATTTGTCTTCATACGCCGAGTAATCAGGCTCTGCAGGAGCCTCAAGGTGATGGCTCGGGGCTCGCCGGGTTGTCCCTCCGAGCTCTTTCTGCAGAGCTGAATAGTCAGTGTTCGGGGAGTAATACTTGATGTCCCGAGCCTGCTTGGTTGCCTTCGCCTTTTGACGGCCGCGCCCCATGGCGTGACCCCCTTTTTACACTTGGACCGGAGGTGGTCGCTCGGGCTGAGAGCGAGGCTCCGGAATATTCGGTCAATTTGTCGTACTCCTAGATTACATGAGATCGGCACCGGCTGCGCCCGCGCTTGGATCGTTGGGCCATGGGCGGCCAATATTTTTCCGCGACGCCGGCGAAATATTGGATAGAGTCGGGAGGATGGGGGAGTTAACTCCCGCAGGGGGAACTTTATTTGCGCCCAGGGCGAAGCTGAATTCCTTTTGTCCAGGCAATAAATGGTGCCGGCCGCCGGCGCAGCAGGGAAGGCTAGTTCTTCATGACCGAACACGACAAGGCAAACGATCACTCATCGGGGGAACCTCCCGCGGAGGGCACCGTGCCGGTTGCGGATGTCCCCGCCACCGACGCTTCCGAGGGGGCCGACGCGACGCAGGAAACCCAGATTTCCGCAGCCGACTTCGACTTTGCCGAACCTGAACTCGGGGAAGCCAAGATCAGCGCGGAAGCGGCCGACAGCGTCGACCTGAAGAAGGTGGAAGCCGAGGCGGCCGAAGTTGAACGTGAGGCCGCACGATCCACGCAGCTCGGCGCTGCCGAGGTCATCTCCTCCGTGCCACCGGCGGCCGTCGACTTCGACATGCCCAAATCCGGGCACGGCCGGGATACCGACGCGACCGCCGTGACGCACGACGCCGGCCAGCCGCCTTCCGCGGCCGCCTCACCATCGGCTCCCCCTGTTCCCGAGGCCGACGAGCCTGCTGCAGCTGAGGGGCCCGCTGCAGCTGAGGCGCCTGCCGCCGCAGAACACCCGGACGCACCCGGGGTCGGGCCGCACCGCGTCGGCCGCGGCATTGACGACGGTTCCGGCTGGCGCCGCCCGGAGACGCCGTGGGAACAGCCCACCACGCAGTGGCAGCAGTCGGCCACGCCCTGGCAGCCCAAGGCCAACGCCTGGCAGTCGCCTGCCCAGCATGCCCAGGGCGAGGCGGACGCGGCAGCAGCCAGCCTGGCCGCGGGCGGACCAGCCACCGGAGCGCCCGCGGGCGAACAGGCTTCGGGCGAACAGGCTTCGGGCGAACAGGCTTCGGGCGAACAGAGCGCGGACGCCTTGCCGCCGGTGCGGCCCGGCGTCCCGCCCATCCCCCCGATGCCCGGCCAGACCGGCTCCGGCCAGCCCGCCTCCAACCAAAGCTGGAATCAGGCGCCTGCGCCCGACGCCGGCAAACAACAGGGAAACAAGGGCAAGCTGCTGATCGTCCTCGGCGTGGTCGTGGTCGGACTCGTCCTCGTCGCGCTGTTGGTCTGGCTGCTGCTGGGCCTTTTCTCCGGCAACTCCACGGCCGGGTCCCCCACCGCGGTCGCGGGCGCCACGTCGGGTGCCTCCACCAACCCGGACGACGTCATCGTGCCGCGGGCCTCGCCGGAGGACTGGCTGACCGGTGACTGCCTGCGCGGCTATGTCGGCATCAACCAGGCCGCCGACGTGGTGGTGTGCAGCAGCCTGCATTCGGCCCAGGTGGTGGGTTCCTCGGTTCTCACGGAGTCAACCGCGTTTCCGGGCGATGATGTGCTCAAGGCCAAGGCCGCGGCGGTGTGCAAGGCCGTGCAGTACACGGATGCAACCAAGGCCTACGCGGGCTTGAAGGAATTCAAGGCCTACCCTTCGGAGAGCACGTGGGATACCGCCAACGACCGCCGGATTGACTGCATCGTCGTGGACCCGACGGGCGATCACCTGAAGACGTCGCTGATCCAATAGCGCCCGCACCGGCGGAGACGGACTGCCAGTGCGCCACGCGCAGAAAAGGGCTGCGCCCCCGGTGGATTTTCCCATCGGGGGCGCAGCCCTTTTGACGGTTAAGCGCGTTATTTGCGCCGCACGGTCAGTCCCGACTCGCCAGCTGACGCGTCCGCCATGGCGAGTTCTTCGAAGTCCGCGGCCGTGTCCACCAGCACGGTGTCGCCGTCGCTGATGTGGCCGGAGAGGATGTCCTTGGCCAGGCGGTCGCCGATCTGCCGCTGGACCAGCCGTCGCAGGGGCCGTGCCCCGTAGGCGGGGTCATAGCCGGACAGCGCCAGCCACGCCTTCGCCGAGTCGGTCACGTCCAGGGCCAGCCGGCGCCCGGCCAGCCGTGCCGCCAGCGATTGGACCTGCAGGTCGACGATCCTGGACAGCTCGTCCACACTCAGCGCGTCAAACATGACGATCTCGTCCAGGCGGTTCAGGAACTCGGGCTTGAACGACGCCTCCACGATGGACATGACGGCCTTGTGCTTCTCGTCGTCGGACAGCGAAGGATCCACCAGGAACTGGGAGCCGAGGTTGGAGGTGAGCACCACAATGACGTTGCGGAAGTCAACGGTGCGGCCCTGCCCGTCGGTGAGGCGGCCGTCGTCGAACACCTGGAGGAGGATGTCAAAGACCTCCGGGTGTGCCTTCTCCACCTCATCCAGCAGCACCACTGAGTACGGGCGACGCCGGACAGCCTCCGTGAGCTGCCCACCCTCGTCGTAGCCGACGTATCCGGGAGGCGCGCCGACCAGCCGGGCGACGGAGTGCTTCTCGGAGTATTCGCTCATGTCGATGCGGATCATGGCGCGTTCGTCGTCGAAGAGGAAGTCCGCCAGGGCCTTGGCCAGTTCCGTCTTGCCCACCCCGGTGGGGCCCAGGAACAGAAAGGATCCCGTGGGACGGTCCGGGTCGCTGATGCCGGCGCGGGCGCGCCGGACGGCGTCGGAGACGGCCGTGACGGCCTTGGACTGGCCGATCAGGCGGGCGCCGAGCACCTGCTCCATGTTCAGCAGCTTCGCACTTTCTCCCTGCAGCATGCGCCCGGCGGGGATGCCCGTCCACGCGGAGATGACCTCGGCGATGTCGTCGGCGGTGACTTCCTCGGCCACCATCAGGTCCTTCTTTTCCGTCTCCTCCTCGGCGGCCGCGGCGTCCAGCTCATGCTGCAACGCCGGCAGTTCCCCATACAGGATCCGGGAGGCCAGCTCCAGGTCGCCGTCGCGCTGGGCCTTCTCAGCCACGGAACGGCGCTCGTCAAGCTTCGCCTTCAGCTCGCCCACGCGGTTCAGGCCGGCCTTCTCCGCCTCCCAGCGCGCGTTCAGGGCCGACAGTTCCTCCTTCTTGTCCGCCATGTCCGATCGAAGGGCGGCCAACCGTTCCACGGAGGCCTCGTCGGTTTCGCCGCTGAGCGCCAGTTCCTCCATGGTCAGGCGGTCGACGGCGCGGCGGAGCTGGTCGATCTCCTCCGGCGCCGAATCGATTTCCATGCGCAGGCGGGAAGCGGCCTCGTCCACCAGGTCGATCGCCTTGTCCGGCAGCTGCCGGCCGCTGATGTAGCGGTTGGAGAGGGTGGCGGCGGCCACCAGGGCGGAGTCGGCGATCGCAACCTTGTGGTGCGCCTCGTAGCGTTCCTTGAGCCCGCGGAGAATGCCGATCGTGTCATCGACGCTGGGTTCACCGACGTAGACCTGCTGGAAGCGGCGCTCCAGGGCGGGATCCTTTTCAATGTTTTCGCGGTATTCATCCAGCGTGGTGGCACCGATCAGGCGCAGCTCGCCGCGGGCCAGCATGGGTTTGAGCATGTTGCCTGCATCCATGGAGCCCTCCGACGCGCCGGCCCCCACCACGGTGTGGATTTCGTCAATGAAGGTGACGACCTGCCCGTCGGAGGCCTTGATTTCCTCCAGCACCGCCTTGAGCCGCTCCTCGAATTCACCGCGGTATTTGGCTCCGGCCACCATGGACGCCAGGTCGAGGCTGATGAGCGACTTCCCCCGCAGGGATTCGGGCACGTCTCCCGCCACCATGCGCTGGGCCAGGCCTTCGACGACGGCGGTCTTGCCCACGCCGGGATCGCCGATAAGGACCGGGTTGTTCTTGGTGCGCCGGCTAAGGACCTGAATGACGCGGCGGATCTCGGAATCGCGGCCAATGACGGGGTCGAGCTTGCCGGCACGGGCCACGGCCGTCAGGTCGGTGCCGAACTTCTCCAGCGCCTGAAAGGTGTTTTCCGGGTCCGGCGTGGTGACCTTGCCGTCGCCGCGGACGGTGGGCAGGGCGGCGTCGAGGGCCTGCCGGGTGGCACCGGCCTGGCGCAGGGCACTTCCTGTTGCCCCGGCGTCGTCCGCAAGGCCGAGCAGCAGGTGTTCGGTGGAGACGTAGATGTCGCCCATGCGTTCGGCGGCCTGCTGGGCCGCCTGGACAGTCAGCAGCGTGTTCCGGCCCAGCTGCGCCTGCGCCACGGAGGTGCCGGACGACGCCGGGAGGTTGTGGATGGCGGTGCTCGCTGCGACGCTGACCACATCGGGATCGACGCCGGCGGCTTTCAGCAGCGCGACCGCGACGCCCTCGCGCTGGTCCATGAGGGCCTTGAGCAGGTGGGCGGGCTCGACGGTGGGATTGCCGGCGGTGGAGGCGTTCATGGCTGCGGCGGAAAGAGCCTCCTGGCTCTTAGTGGTGAACTTGGCGTCCAAGAGAGGTCCTTTCATGAGGTGCTTGGAAGTGATGCCTTCAAAGTTGAGTCTAGTACGCTCAAGTTCATTTGTGTGACTTCGCGGAAGTGTTTCTTCCCACGGCGAAATCGCCCTTGACCTTGACGCTGCGTCAAGATTTAGAGTCATTTTATGGAAGTTGTTGATTGGCCCATTCACCGGATCGCGGCCCTCGCCGGCACCACCAGCCGCACGCTCCGGCACTACGACTCCGTGGGACTGCTGGCGCCGACCAGGGTCGCCGGGAACGGCTACCGGCACTACGACCAGGCGGCGCTGGTGCGGCTGCAGCGGATATTGCTGCTGAGGGAACTGGGCCTGGGGCTGCCTGTGATTGCCGCCGTGCTGGACCACCAGGAATCGGCCGCGGCCGCGCTCGAGGCGCACGTCAACTGGCTGCGGTCCGAGCAGGAAAGGCTGGCGCGGCAGATAGCTTCCGTGGAGAAGACCATTGAATCGGTACGAAAAGGAGGAACGCTCATGGCCGAGCAGATGTTTGACGGCTTTGACCACACCCACTACAAGGACGAGGTTGAGCAACGCTGGGGCAAGGACGCCTATGCCCGCGGCGATGCCTGGTGGCGGGGCCTGGGCGCTTCTGGGCAGGCTGCCTGGAAGGAGCGGCTGGCCGTGTTGAACAGCGACTGGATTGAGGCGTTTTCCAGCGGCGTACCGGCCTCCTCCGCGGAAGCGCAGGACTTGGCGCGGCGCCACGTTGAGTGGCTCACGTCCGTTCCGGGCACGCCGGCGTCGTCGCCCGACGGTGACGTGCGGGGCTACGTGACGGGCCTGGGCGAGATGTATGTGGCTGATCCCCGTTTTGGCGCAAATTACGGCGGGGAAGCTGGGGCCGCGTACGTCCGCGACGCGCTGGCCTTGTATGCGGAGCGGGAGCTGTAGGCCCACGCGTTCCCTTTCGACGCTCCTGCAGATCCGGGGGCGATACAAGGAACGCTCCTGCAGTGACCTGCAGGAGCGTTCGCCCAAAACTCCCCGGATCTGCCGGAGGGTCTATAAGGAAGGCCAGCTTAGTCCACCATCTCCAGCAACCTCGGCAACCACGGCAACCACGGCCTAAGCTGGGGCCATGATCTTGATCGATCCGCCGTTTTGGCCGGCCCATGGCACGGTGTTCTCGCATTTGGTCTCGGACAGATCGCTGGTCGAGCTCCACGAATTTGCCGTGGCGGCCGGGGTGAGTGAACGCGCCTTTGACCAGGACCATTACGACGTTCCGGAACGTCTCTACGGGGGATTGGTGGCGGCCGGTGCGGTGCCGGTGTCCGGCAAGCATCTGGTCCGCGCCCTGGCCGCCTCGGGCCTGCGTGTCAAGGCACGGCACCGCGGCAAGTCCGTTGAACCGGCGCTGCAGTACCGCTGGGACACGCTCATCCCGGCCGCACCGAAAGTGGGCGCCGAGCTGCTTCGCCGCTGGAACGAACCACACCGGCACTACCATTCAGCAACGCACCTGTTGGCCGTTCTCGAGGCACTTGACCTGCTCACCGACGGCCGCCCGCCACAGCCAGTCATTCTCGCGGCCTGGTTCCATGACGCCTTCTACAACGGTGTCCCCGGAAAGGACGAGGAGGAGTCGGCTTTATTGGCACAGGCGCACTTAAACCCCCTGATTCCCGCGGACGTGGCCGCCGAAGTGTCCCGGCTGGTCCGCCTCACCGCCACCCACTCCCCCGGACCAACGGACCACGCCGGCGCGCTGCTTTGCGACGCGGACCTCGCAGTCCTCGGCGGGCCGCCGGAGTCATATGCCCGCTATCTTGCGGGAGTCCGCGCAGACTACGCCCACATACGCCCGGCTGAGTTCAACAACGGACGGGCCGCCGTCGTACGCCGGCTGCTGGCGCTGGACCCGCTCTTCCACACGCCAAAAGGCAGGGCACTATGGGCGGGCCAGGCGCACGTGAACCTCAACAACGAATTGGCACACTTGCACTAATACGTACCCAGTAGGCTTGGCGCATGTCAGACTACAGCCAACTGCCCGTCGCCGAATTTGCCTTCCCCGGTCCACTGCGCGACCAGCTGGTGGCCGCAATTCTCGACGGCTCCAAAACGTCCACCACGGGAACAGTCCACGAGTATGAGGTGGAGCAGGAGGACTTTCCTGTGGTCGGCGCCCGGGAAGTGGTGGTCGATTCCCAGGGAAGGCCAGTGGCCGTCATCGAGATCACTGACGTGCGCCACGTGCGCCTCGCCGACGTGGACCTACAGCACGCCATCGACGAGGGCGAGGGCTACACCACCGTTGCGCAGTGGCGCGAGGCGCATGAAGGGTTCTGGCATTCGGCACCAATGCGCACTGCCCTCAACGACCCCGCGTTCACCGTCGATGACAGCACCATGCTGGTGTTGCAGCGCTTCCGCCTGGTCGAGCGGCTGCCATGAGCACCCACGGCCTTGTCCGCAGCTGGCACGACGACGACGGGTTGGATGGCAAGAATGCGGGCCAGAAATAGTTATCAGAAAACACCCACACCCGCCGCTCGCTAGTCTTGTGCCATGCCTTCGAAACCCGCACCCCGCCTTCCCCGGCTCGACCCCGTCCAGCTGAACAACCTGGCAGACAATGAGGACGCGTTTTTCGGCCCGGGCGACACCTATGACGGCCAGCGCTTCAACCGGCCGTCCTTTGACGGGGCGGACCTTACGTCCACGGACTTTCTGGAATGCCAGCTCGACGCCCCCACCTTCGACGGCGCCGAACTGCGCGGCACCCGGTTCCGCGGCTCGGTCCTCACAGACAGCTTCGCGCCCGTCCTGAAGGCCTCCCGGACAAGCTGGCGGGATGTGGAAATCACCACCCCGCGGTGGGGATCGGCCGAACTTTACGACAGCACCTGGGCCAACGTGCGGATCGACGGCGGCAAGCTGGACTTCCTCAACCTGCGCGCGGCCAAAATCACTGACCTGCAAATCAGCGACTGCATCATCGGCGAACTGGACCTGGGCGGGGCAACCGTCACGCGGCTGGCCCTGAAAAACTGCCGGATCGGGACACTGGACCTTCAGCAAGCCACACTCAAGGACGTGGACCTGCGCAGCACGGATTTCCGCACGCTCAACGGCGTCGGTTCCATGGCCGGCGTCGTCCTTGACGAATACCAGCTGGGACTGCTGGCGCCCATCCTTGCGGCTCACCTCGGCATCACGGTCGCCTGAGCGGACCGCTGCCGCCCGAAAAATCGGCACTGCCAGCGAACTGCCAGCCGCCCACCCCTTGCCGCGCAGGTCCATCTGCAGGAGCATTCTTCTTGACATTACCCGCCGGAGTGAATCCGGCGCGCCGTTCACCACGAAGGCAGGGACGCAATGAAGACAATGAAATTGGGCAGCCAGGGACTGGAAGTTTCCATCGAGGGACTCGGCGCCATGGGCATGAGCGCGTTTTACGGGGACCGGGACGACGCCGAATCCTCGGCCACGCTCAACCGCGCCCTTGACCTTGGGGTCACCTTGATCGACACCGCCGAACTTTACGGGCCCTTCCTCAACGAGCAGCTCATCGCGAAGTCCATCGGGAACCGGCGCGCCGAATACTCGCTCGCCACAAAGTTTGGCACCGAGATCACCGACAACGGCGGCCGCGGCTCCGTGAACGGCAGCCCCGCCTATGCACGCAAAGCACTGGAACGGTCCCTGCGCAACCTGCACATGGAAACCGTGGACCTGTACTACCTGCACCGCGTGGACCCCAACACCCCCATCGAGGAGACGGTGGGTGCCATGGCCGAGTTCGTCAAGGAAGGCAAGGTACGCTACCTGGGCCTGTCCGAGGCCGCGCCGGACACCATCCGCAGGGCCCACGCCGTCCACCCCATCACCGCCCTGCAGACCGAATACTCCATCTTTGAACGGGAACCCGAGGGCAACGGCGTGCTGGAGACAGTGCGCGAGCTGGGCATCGGCTACGTGGCGTATTCGCCGCTGGGCAGGGGCATTTTGACCGGCAAAATCAGCGCCCCGGACGATCTTCCCGCCGATGACTGGCGCCGGGCCATGCCCCGTTTCACCCCCGAAAACCTCGCGGCCAACCTGCAATTGGTGGACCGGGTCAAGGGCCTGGCAGCGGAGAAGGGCGTCACGGCGGGCCAGCTCGCCCTTGCGTGGGTGCTTGCGCAGGGCGTCTGCGCCATCCCCGGGACCAAGCGCCGCAGCTACCTTGAGGAGAATGTGGCGGCCGCCGCCATCGAGCTCTCCGCCGCGGATTTGGCAGCCCTGGACGCTGCCGTCCCCGCCGGCACCACGGCAGGGACACGCTACGACGAGGCGGGGCTGAAGTCCCTGTACAAATAGCAGGGCATTGCCGGAATGCCTCTGGCCTTGCCGGAATGCACCTAGGCTGGTGGGCATGACTCCCCGTTTTGAACGCGTCCTGGCCCGCCGCGGCGTGGGCGGCCACCGGCAGTACCGCATTCCGGCGCTTGCCGTGTCCACCCGCGGCACGCTCCTCGCGGCGTATGACGGCCGCCCCAACCTGGACGATCTCCCCAATCCGATCGACCTGCTCCTGCGCCGCAGCACCGACAACGGCCGGACCTGGGGTCCGCAGCAGACCGTCAGGACGGGCGCCGGCCTGGACGGCTATGGCGACCCCAGCCTGCTCGTGGACACCCGGACCCGTCGGATCTTCATGTTCCACGCCGCCGGCACGCACGCCGGCTTCTTTGAGGCGGCCGAAGGGCTGGACCGCGAGGACGCCATCCAACACGCGGACCTCAGCTTTTCCGACGACGACGGCGCCACCTGGGAACACCGCCGTCTCACCCCGATGCTCAAGCGCGCCGGCATCACCGGCCTGTTCGCGGCCGCCGGGACGGGCATCCAGGTCCACACCGGGCCCTTCGAGGGCCGCCTGGTGCAGCAGTTCGTGCTCCTGCACCACGGCGCCATCAAGGCCGCAAGCGCCTACAGCGACGATCACGGAGACACCTGGACTTTGGGCGGATTCGTCCCCACCGCCGCAGTCGGCGCCGCCAACGAAAACAAGGTCGTCTGTCTTGCCGACGGTTCCCTGCTGCTGCATTCGCGCGCCACCCCCCACCGGCTCACGGCGGTCTCCACCGACGGCGGCCACAGCTACACCGACGCCCGGCCGCACCCGGAACTGCCCGACCCCAGCGACAACGGCTCGCTGGCACGCTTCGACGGCCTGCCCAACGTCACGGGCCTCGCGATTCCGGAAACGGACAGCTGGCTGATCGCCACGCACAACCACGACCCCTCGCTGCGCCGCAACACGGTGCTCAAGCTCTCGCGGGACAACGGCGCAACGTGGCCATTCGCAGTCGTCCTTTGCCCCGGGAGTTCGGAATATTCCACGGGCGCCCGCCTCCCCGACGGCCGCATCGGCGTGCTCTACGAGCGCCAGGGCTACCAGGAGATCGTGTTCACCTCGCTCGAGCCGAGGGAACTGCTCGGGTCCCCCGCCGCGGCGCTGACGCACGACGGCGGCACCGCCTTCGCCGGCTGCCTCGCCTTTGACGTGGTGCTGCGTTCGGTCACGCCCGCGCGTCCGGCCGTGTGGCGCAGCACCGGCGAAAGCTTCACGCTGACACAGACCGACGGAGGTTGGGACCCGTCCGCCTGGAAGGAGGTGGGGCAGGGTTACACGGAGGAGGCGCCGCAGGTGCTCTCCAACCGCGAATCCCAGGACCTCAACTACGGGCCCGCCATTCCCGGATACAAAGCCGGCGACGTCCTGGCCTTCAGCGGCCGGGTGGAAAACCGGGGCGCGGAGCCTGCCGGTGTGGTCATCCGGCACGGCGGCGCCGAAGTGATCGCCACGGAATCGCTGGAACCGGGGGCAAGCCTCGGCTTCACGTCGAACCACACCGTGACGGCGGGAGAGCTCGCCGCGGGGCAGGCAGAGGCCGTGTTCACCCTCGAGGCCGGCCCCGACACGGCCGCGAGATCCTTCACCTTCAACACGGCCACCGGCGACATCACCGAATCCGGCTAGGTGTGGGAAACCGCACCTGGGAGGCATTTTCGGGGTGGCTTCCCGGCAGTTTCTGGCTCACCGACGCCCTGTCAGGGATCCTGAAGGTCTTTCAGCGACTTCGCGATGTTGTGCCGGGCTCCAGCCGCGGCCTGCGCGGCCCTGAGGGTCTCGGCCGTGACGTTGAACCCGGAAACCCGCGCCTGCAGCTGGGAGAGCTCCGCCGTGAGCATGGCTTCCTGCTCGGCCAGGGCATCGCGCTGTGAGACGAGGTCTCCGTGCTGCTCGGCCATGACGGTGAGCCGGCCGCGGGCGGACCGCGCGGCCGCTGCATCGCCACCGGCCGCTGCGGCGGCGGCCTGTGCTTCCAGGGAGTCCATGGCTGACTTCAAGTCGACCGCCTGCAGGTCCAGGCGCTGGCGGCTGACCGAAACGTCCGCCACGCCGCGGCGCATTTGCGCGAGGGCCGCCAGCTGCTTCAGCTGCGCGGCGCCCACGGTGAGCTGGCCGCCGGTGGAGGCACCGGCGTCGGACGCCCCGGCGGGCTGGCGTCCGGATGCCTCCCGCCCGGCCGGGGGCCTGCGACGGAAGGGGGCGGAGAGGCGGTCGAAGACACTCATGCCGGCTCAGGAATCGCCGAGATCCGTATACGTGGCGGACCAGTTTTTCAGCATGGCGGCCTCGATCTCGAGGGTCCTGGTGAGGTCCTTGACGTCGACGTCGGTCATGGGCGCGGCAGCCGCCGCCAGGGCGCTGCGGATGCCGGCGGACGTCTGGATGACCTGTTCCGCCTGGCCGCCCAGGGTCTGCGCGTACGCGGCCTGCACGGCCGAATCGGGCTCCTTTTGGGCCACGAGCAGCTGATGTTCAAGCACGGCGCCGGCCTGCTGGAGCGTGCGGTAGATGGAATCCAGGTTGCCCGTGTACTGGCGCGTGCTTTGGGCCACGGCCAGGCTGCGCTGGGTCGCTTCGAGGGATTCCTGCAGGCGGATCCGCTGCTTCATGACGTCGCCCAGCGGGCCGGCGGTGGACTGGGCCCGGACCTTGAGCGCATTGCGCTTGGCCAGTTCATACCTGGGCTTTGACTTGTTCACCAGGCCCAGGACGCCCCGGGATATGAGGACGGCCAAGGTGATGCCCACGCCGAGCACCACGGCAATGGCCACCAGCGCGATGATCAAGATGACGGTGCCAAAGTCCATGGCGTTTGTGTTCCTTCTCTTTGCAGCGGCGGCGCACCTTCAGTGCAAATCATCTTCAGTGCAAATCAGCGTAGCACCGGTGGCTGGGGCAAAGATCAGGGAGCCGCTCAGGGTGGTCCCTGATGCCGCGCGGGCGCATAAGCGGAAGAATGGGTCCGTGAAGACAATCCTCAATATCATCTGGCTGGTGTTCGGCGGCCTGTGGCTGGCGCTCGGCTACGTTCTTGCCGGCCTCGTCTGCTGCGCCCTGATCATCACCATCCCGTGGGGGATCGCCTCCTTCCGCATCGCCGGCTACGCGCTGTGGCCGTTCGGGCGGACCGTGGTGGACAGGCCCGGCGGCCCCGGCATGGCCAGCACCCTGGGCAACGTCGTCTGGATCCTGGTGGCAGGGATCTGGATTGCCATCGGCCACGTCGCCACCGCCGTCGCCATGGCGATCACCATCATCGGCATCCCGCTGGCCATCGCCAACCTCAAGCTCATCCCGGTCTCGCTGATGCCGCTGGGCAAGCAGATTGTGCCCACGGCCTGGGCCCGCGCGTAAGCTTGCGGTATGCGTAAAAAAGCCGATTGGCTGGACATCACGGTTCAGTTCGCCAGTTTCGCGGCCATGTGCCTGGTGCTGTCGCTGGCCCGGTTCGGGCTGCCCTTGAAGATTGTCCTCGCCTTTGGCGTCTCGATCGCCATTTCCGGCGCCTGGGCCTACTACAAAAAGCAGACCCGCCGGCGGAAGGCCGAGCCCAAGCGCATGCACGTGTACAGCATCAAGAACGCGGACGACAACTAATGGACATTGTCCGCTACGCCTCCCTCAAGCCCGCGCCATGGGCCAATGGCGGCGGAACCACGCGCCAGCTCGCATCGGGAGCGGCAGGCCCCGCGGGCACGCCGGCGTCCACCACGCTCGGCGCCGGCGCGAAGGGCGAGCCCTGGGACTGGCGCATCAGCATCGCCGAGGTGGCCACGGCCGGCCCGTTTTCGGCGCTGCCCGGCATTGACCGGATCCTGACCATCATCGACGGCGACCTGATCGCCCTGACCGTCGACGGCACCGAGCAGGCCCTGGAAAAATTCCGCCCGTTCCGCTTCTCCGGCGATTCGGCCACGTCCGCCACGCTGCCCACCGGTTCGCTCATGGACCTGAACCTGATGACCCGACGCGGCGTCTATAAGGGTTACGCGACCATTTTGGAATTGTCCAAAAAGCGCCCGCACCCTGTCTTTGACGGCCAGTTTGCCGTGCTGCTGCAGGGCAGTGCCGACGTATTGCAGGAAGGGACGGACGACGCCGGAAACCCCACCGGCGCCCTCGTCACCGACACGCTGGGCAGGTTCGACCTCGTGGCGGGCGCCAAGAGCATGCCGCACCTATCCGGCCGGGGATTCCTCGCCGTGCTGAGCATCGACTCCGCCTGACCGCGGGGCGGCTGACCGCGGGGCGGCATCGCCCTTCTCCCACACGACCCGGATCTTGACGCCTCCCCGGGAGGTGTGCTCCACGTGCGCCTTGATCTCGTCTGAAAGGGCGCCCATCTCGCTGAGCTTGCGCCGGTATCCGTCGACCAGGACGGCCAGCGAGTCGTCCGTCCACTCGCCTTGGGGAACGAGTGTTGATATTTCCACATCGCCTACAGCCATTGTCCTATTTCCCTGTCCATCCACGCGCCCGCAGCGCCTTCCGCACGGCTGGCTCTGGGTTCCACGCTAAGTCGTCAGGCGGACGCGTGCAATAGCCCGCCTCGCAGTTGGGCGCGCCCATCCCCGCCCCGGCTCCCACGTCCTCGCCCAAGGGACGTCCTCCCCCAAGGGATAACGCAGTACTTGGACCGAAAACGGCCACAAAGGGCGTTTTTGGTCCAACGTCTGCATTATCGATTCGGAGGGCACCCCGCCACTCCTTAAGACACGACGCCGGCACCCAACCTGGGTGCCGGCGTCGTGCTTTGGGCTGTGGGTGGTCCCACGCGCCCGCGGGTTCCCTGACCGGGCCTGCAAGGACCGGGCCTGCCAGGTGGAGGAGGGCGTGCGGACTTTTAGCGCCCGCGGCGCTGGTTCGAGGCCGGGGCCGACGCGCGGCGGGCGCCCCCGGAGCGGGCCGGGCGGCCGGAGCCGCCGGCGGCGGCGTTGAAGCTTCCGCCTGAGGTTCCACCGGTGTTGGAGGACCAGACCGCAGCCGACCCGGTGCCGCGCGATGCTGCACGCGGGGCGTCGTTGCGGTGCGAGGAGCCTTGGGGGGCGCGCTTCCCGCGGGCCACGTCGCCGTCGCGGGCCGGGCGGCCTTCGCCGGCGGCACGTGCCGGGCGCCGGGCGCCGCCAGCCTGGGGCTGGCCTTCGCGGCGCTCCGAGCGGTTGCCCAGCACGGGTCCGTCGGAGGAGACGCGTCCGCGCCCTCCCCGTCCGCCACGGCCACCGGCCGAGGGTGCTGCGCCGCGGCGGGCGCGCTTGCGCTCGGCGTTGGCGCCGGTGGACTGGCCGTCGCCCTGCGCGGGCTGCTTGGCCGCCAGCAGTGCTGCCCGGGTGCGCGGGTCAATCTTGTCCGCAACGTCGCCCACCAGTGTGGCGATGACCGTCGAACTGGCGGTGACGCGCTCAAAGTTCACGTCCACGCCGGCGGCGCGCATGAGCTTCTTGACGTCGCCCTGCTGCTCCGGCAGCGTCAGGGTGACCACCACGCCGTCGGAGCCGGCACGGGCCGTGCGGCCGGAACGGTGCAGGTACGCCTTGTGCTCCGTGGGCGGGTCGACGTGTATGACCAGTTCAATGTCGTCCACATGCACGCCGCGGGCGGCAACGTCGGTGGCGACCAGGACGCGGACGCCGCCGGTGGAGAACTCGGCCAGGTTCCGGTCGCGGGCGTTCTGCGACAGGTTCCCGTGCAGGTCGACGGCGGGGATGCCGGCGTCGGTCAGGGTCTTGGCCAGCTTGCGGGCGTGGTGCTTGGTGCGCATGAACAGGATGCGGCGCCCGGCTCCCGAAGCCAATTCAACGAGAACCTGCTTCTTGACGGTCTGGTCATTGACCACCAGCACGTGGTGCTCCATGGTGGAAACGGCGGCCTTGGCCTCGTCCACCGAGTGCGTGAGCTGGTTGGAGAGGTAGCGCTGGACAATCTTGTCCACACCGTTGTCCAGCGTGGCGGAGAACAGCATGCGCTGGCCCTGGGTGGGCGTGGTGTCCAACAGGCGCTTGACGACGGGCAGGAAGCCGAGGTCGGCCATGTGGTCGGCCTCGTCCAGGACCGTGATCTCCACGCTTTCCAGCGAGACGATGCGCTGCTTCATCAGGTCTTCAAGGCGGCCCGGGCAGGCGATGACAATGTCGACGCCGGCGCGCAGCGCCTTTTCCTGACGGGCCTGGGAGACGCCGCCGTAGATGACGGTGGTGTTCAGGCCCATGGCCTTGGCCAGCGGCTCGATGGCGTTGTTCAGCTGGGTGGCCAGCTCGCGGGTGGGCGCCAGGACCAGGCCCAGGGGGCGGCCGGGCTTGCGGAAGTACGGGGCCTCGCGCTCGGCCAAACGGGCCACGAGCGGGATGGCGAAGGCAATGGTCTTGCCGGAGCCGGTGCGGCCACGGCCCAGGACGTCCCGGCCGGCCAACGTGTCCGGAAGGGTCTTGACCTGGATGGGGAATGCTTCCTCAATGCCATTGGAGGCAAGCGAAGCAACAATTTCCTTGGGCGCGCCAAGGGCAGCAAAAGTTGTCATGTAAAGAGGGAATCCTTCTTAAGGCGGTTCAACGGCCCACGATCAGTTTTGACCACGGGTTCGCCGATTCAATGCCAGAGCGTGTCAACCGCGGATGCACGGTGCAAAACCAGTGCGGTGCAATTCAGTGCGGGACAAGTTGAATGCGTTCATCGACGCAGAATGCGCAAGATACGCATTAAGTATTCCCATGCTAGCACTGGCACGACGCCGGATGGTCACCGAGGTGGGGCATCTCACCTTTTGTCACTTGGCAAGTGGAGCACCGCAGGCGGCCAATCGTGCGCCACTTGGCAAGTGGCGCGCCGCCAGGGTCCAATCGGGCTCGACTTCATGGGGTCACCGACTCCAGCGCGGTGCCGTCCGGGCGCAGCGTCCAACCCACCCGCTTGGCGCAGGCCAGCATCACCACGCTTTCCTGCAATTCAATGCCGGGAATGTTTTGCGCCAGCGTCAGCTCCACGTCCATGATGTCGGCCACCGAATGCAGCCACATGATGATGGTGAAGTTGCTTTGCCCCGTGGTCGATGCGATGAACCTCACATTGCGCAGCTGCCGAAGGGTTGACGCAGCGGTCTCATGCTGACCCGCCGGCACCTTCGCGAACCATTGGCACGTGACGGGATAGCCGGAGAGTGACTGTGCCATCTCGCACCGGAAGGACACAATTCCGGAAGCGACAACCTTGTTCAGCTGCCGCTGCACGGTGGCGGGGGCGCGGCCCAGCTCACGGGCCATCGCGGCCGCCGAGGCCCTGCCATCACGGGTCAGGAAAGGCAAGAGGTCAAGGTGGCTTTGGGGCAGGTGCACCGAAGTTCCCCGCGGTGCCTGTGCGGCGCGGGACAGGACCTGCATTTGCTGCTGCTGGGCGCGGGACAGCACATTCAGCCGCCACGAGCTGCCGTTGAAATGCTGCCTGGTGCAGAGGGAAACCTCGTAGCCAAGGACTCCGTCGATGGCACGGAGCGCCGGGATGACGTCTCCGCTGAGCTGGGCCATGGACTCGGTAATGACGGTCAGCCAGAGCGCCCTGCTGCTGGCTGTCTGTTCCACGGTAATGATCTCCGGCACGGCGCACAGCGATTCCACGGCCCGGGCCTGGCCCTCCATGGTGCAGTCCACCCCGACGAAGGACAGGGTGACCGCTTTCGGGTCTCCCATCCGGTGTGCCGTGACCCAAACCGCCCCGGTCTCGGTCAGCCTGTCCCAACGCGCCGCCGCACTGGTCGGGTGGACGCCCAGCACGGCGCCGACGTCGACCCACCCGGCGCGCGGCGCAATCTGGAGCGCATGAATGAGCGCAAGGTCTTCCTCGCTCAACGGTGCATGAAAATTCGCCATCGTCATAATTGTTTGCATAACTTCAGTGATTTAGCCAGCCGTGACGCACTTCACCACACACTTTTAACCACACCCAACCCTTACAGGAGTTTCCATGTCACTTGCTGCCGCAGACCTCACCGCGGACCTGGTCCGGTTCCGCCACGAGATGCACCAGGATCCCGAGATCGGCCTGGACCTGCCGCGGACCCAGGAACGCGTGCTCACGGCGCTCGACGGCCTCGGCTACGAGATTTCGCTCGGCACCGACACCACCTCGGTCACGGCCGTGCTCCGCGGCGGCGCCCCGTCTTCCATGCCGGACTCCGCGGGCCACAAGCCCGTGGTCCTGCTCCGTGCCGACATGGACGCACTGCCCGTCCAGGAACGCAGCGGCGTCGACTACGCCTCCCGCGTTGACGGCGCCATGCACGCCTGCGGCCACGATCTCCACACGGCCATGCTGACCGGCGCGGCCACCCTCCTGGCGGACCGGCGGGAGCAGCTGGCCGGCGACGTGGTCCTCATGTTCCAGCCCGGCGAGGAAGGGCTTGACGGCGCGTCCGTCATGATCCGCGAGGGCGTCCTGGACGCCGCCGGGCGCCGCGTCGACGCCGCTTTCGGCATGCATGTCTTCTCCGGACTCGCCCCGCACGGCCAGTTCGTTACCAAACCCGGCGTCATGATGAGCGCCTCCGACGGCCTGGTGGTGACCGTGCTCGGTGCCGGCGGCCACGGCTCGGCCCCGCATATGGCCAAGGACCCGGTCGCGGTCATCACCGAGATTGTCACGGCGTTGCAGGTGATGGTCACCCGCCAGTTCGACATGTTCGACCCGGTGGTGCTCAGCGTGGGCCTCCTGCAGGCAGGCAGCAAGCGCAACGTCATCCCCGAAACCGCCCACTTCGAGGCCACCATACGTACCTTTTCGGAGGCCTCCCGGGCGAAGATGCGCCTGGCCGCCCCCCGGCTGGTGAAGAACATCGCCGCCGCGCACGGCGTGGACGTTGACGTGGACTACCAGACCGAATACCCGGTCAGCATCACCGACACCACCGAGACCGAACACGCCGAGGGCATCATCTCCGGCATGTTCAACGCCGATCGCCTCACCCGGCTGGCCACCCCCATCAGCGGCTCCGAGGACTTCTCCCATGTGATGGCCGCCGTCCCCGGCACCTTCATCGGCCTCAGCGCCGTTGCCCCCGGCGCCGACCACACCACCACGGCGTTCAACCACTCCCCTTACGCCACGTTCGACGACGCCGTCCTCACCGACGGCGCCGCCCTCTACGCCGAGCTGGCCACCAGCCGCCTCGCTTCCCTTTCCGCCGCCCAGCCGGCCTACGCCGCCAACTGACCTTCGAAGGTTTCCCATGAAGACAACAATTCATCCCCAGACCGGCCAGGGATCCGTCCCCGGCACGTCGACCAAGCACCGCCCCGTGTGGCGGACCCTGGTCGGCACGGGCATCGGCAACGCCGTCGAATGGTACGACTGGGCCGTCTACGCCACGTTCACCCCCTTCCTCGCGGGCGCACTGTTCAGCAAGGCCGACAAGACCTCCGCCGTGCTCGCCACCCTCGCCATCTTCGCGGTCGGCTTCGTCGCCCGGCCCTTCGGCGGCTTCCTTTTCGGCTGGATCGGTGACCGCATTGGGCGCAAGTCCTCCATGACGCTCGCCGTCGGACTGGCCTCGGCCGGCAGCCTGCTGATCGCCGTCGCCCCCGGCTACGCCCAGGTGGGCGCGCTGGCGTCGGCAACGCTGCTGGTGGCCCGGCTCCTGCAGGGGCTGGCCCACGGCGGCGAGCTGCCGTCGTCGCAGACATACCTGTCAGAGATGGCGCCCAAGGAAAAGCGGGGGCTGTGGGCCACCTTGATCTACACCTCCGGCACCGCCGGCATCCTCTTCGGCACGCTGCTGGGCGCCACCATGACGCTGGTCCTGCCCAAGGTGGACATGCAGGCCTGGGGCTGGCGCGTCCCGTTTGCCGTCGGCGCCGCACTGGGCCTGTACGCGCTGTACATGCGCTCCCGGCTGCATGAGTCCGAGGTCTTCACCGGCGAGGACGCCAATTCCAAGCGCGCCCCGATCTGGCCGCAGATTGTCCGCCACCGCAAGCAGGCCCTGCAGGTGATCGGCCTGACCGTCGGCCTGACCGTCGTCTACTACATCTGGGGCGTGGTGGCGCCCAGCCATGCGGCCACCGACCTTGGCATGGACCGGGGCGCAGCCTTGTGGGCCAGCGTCATCGGCAACGTCGTGTTCATCGCCGCACTGCCGTTCTGGGGGAGGCTGTCGGACCGGATCGGCCGCAAGAAGGTGCTGTTGACAGGCGCCATTGGCGCCGCCGTCCTGCACTTTCCCATGACCTGGCTGCTCAACGACCAGCCCTGGGAACTGGCCGTGAGCATGTCCGTCATGCTGTTCTTCATCGCAGGCAGCGCCTCCATTGTGCCGGCCGTCTACGCCGAACTGTTTCCCACCAGCATCCGCACGGTGGGCGTGGGCGTCCCCTACTCGATCTGCGTGGCGGTCTTTGGCGGCACGGCACCGTACCTGCAGTCGTGGCTGGGGTCCATCCAGCTGGGCGTCCTGTTCAGCGTCTACGCCGTGGCCCTGCTGCTGGTCAGCGCCGTGTTCGTCGTCACCATCCCGGAGACCATGGGCAAGGACCTGGCCGAGGAGCCGGCGGCGTAGCCTGCGCTGGACCGGTCCGCGAGCCTTGCGTGCGCGTAAAACCTGGGCCGGCCCTTCGCAGGGCACCCCCCGTGTAAAAGCCAGGCTGGCCCCGGCGCATGAAAGAAATGCGGTTGGCGCAGCCCGGTGTCCAGGCGTGGGCAGGCTCAACGCCCGGCGGCGGTGCACGCCTGGGCGACGGTACGCTTAACGTCGATGAGTGAAACCCCAGCACCCGCGTCCCCGGAGAACCCGCCGAAGGCGCCGCGCAGCCAGGACGGCACGGCCCGCCCCGTCACGCCCGGCAGCCAGGCGGCGGAGGGCACCTACCGTACGCAGCCCGTCTCCTTTGTGCGGCGCGGAACGCGCCTGCAGGGGCGCCGCCAAAAGGCCTGGGACGACCACGCCGCCACCCTCGCCGTCGACGTCCCGCGCCACATCGCGGACACGTCGGTCCACCCCGAGTACGTCTTCGACGCCGCCGCCGAGTTTGGCCGCACGGCACCGCTGGTGGTGGAGATCGGGTCCGGGCTGGGCGAGGCCGTGGTGCACGCCGCCAAGGAAAGCCCGGACAAGGACTTCCTGGCCGTGGAGGTCTACACGCCGGGGCTGGCCCAGACCATCCAAAAAATTGTGGCTGCGGAGATTGGCAACGTCAGGGTGGTCCAGGCCAACGCACCCGAGGTCCTGGGCACCATGCTCCCCGCCGGCACCGTCAGCGAGGTGTGGGTGTTCTTCCCCGACCCCTGGCACAAGACCAAGCACAACAAGCGCCGCATGGTGAAGGACTCCTTCGCCCCGCTCGTGTCCCGCGTGCTGGCGCCGGGCGGGCTCTGGCGCCTGGCCACCGACTGGTCCGCCTACGCCGAGCAAATGCGCGCCGTGGGCGCCGCCTCCCCTGACTTTGAGAACGTGCACGACGGCGAACGCGCGGGTTCCGCCAGCCCCCTCACCCAGGCGCGGCTCACCGGCGTCGACCGCGAACAAAGCGATGAGCCGGACATCGAAGGCGGCTGGGCCCCCCGCTTTGACGGGCGCATCCTCACCAGCTTTGAAAACAAGGCGCACAAGGCCGGACGCGTCATCTTCGACCTCACGTTTCGGCGGAGGTAGGCTCCATGGCGGACGCCCCGCAGCCCGGGTTCAAGAGCTGGCAGGAAATGCTGGACTGGATGTCAGGGCTGCTGCTTCGCCGGACCGGGCATGACGTGCCGTGGTGGCTGGACGCCGTCCGCCATGCGGCGCTGCCTTCGGAGGCCGCCATCCGGGCGTGGCTGACGGACAACGGGGTCACAGGCTACGCGCAAAGCCCCGTCATGTGGGAACTGTTCGGCTACCCGGACTTCTTCCTCAAGGACGCCGCCGAACTGCTTGACGGCCAGTATGCGGACCGGCCGCAGCTGCGGCCCATTGCCGACGCCGTCATAGCGCTGGCGCTGGGCTGGGCCGGGGACGGCACGGGCCAGGTCACCGTCCAGCTGCGCAAGACGTACGTCTCGCTCAACACGCCGCGGCGGAAATTTGCCCAGGTCACGCCCTCCAGCAAGTCGGCCGTGGACATTTTCCTGCGCCTGGACGAACCGGCGGAAGGGCTGCTGGAGGCCGTCAAGACCCGCCCGGACGACGCCTTCCGGCGCAGGGTCCGCCTCCGAAACCCCGCCGACGTCACCGGGGACGTGGCCGCGATCCTGCTGCGCGCCTACCGCGCCAACGCCTGAGCGGCCATGCCCGGGAGGACCCCCTGAGCGCCCCGGGGTGAAACTGCGGGGCATACCCGCCTAAGATTGGTTAGATGAGGTTCCCCGATTGGGGCCGCACAAGCCCGCCAGGAAGACACTTTACGTGACGTATCCCACCGCCGATTCGCGCCTTTTGACGCGGATCGCCGAGTTCACCGAAAATTCCATCGCCGCCGGCCGCGCCTACGCCGTCGACGGCCGGGTCACGGACGTCACCCTGGAGCCCGCCACCGGGCTGCTGTCCGGCAAGGTCATGGGCACGGCCCCCTACCGTTCCACGGCCAAGCTGGTCCGCGAGCATGACGGCGTGGTGGCCTGCCGGGTGGGCATCTGCAATTGCCCGGTGCGGCAGAACTGCAAGCACGTCGTGGCATTGATCGCGGCCGCCGAATCCGACCCTAACTTTCAGGACTTTTTTGTCCCGGAGGAATCCGTCCACGAACCGACTTACCTGGAGACGCTGCTGGCCAACGCCAAGGGCAACAAGGCCGTGAACCCCGCGAGGGCCGCCGCCGACGTGACCGGCGCAACCGCCGACTGGGAGGCGTCGCTGGCCGAACTCATGCCGCCCGCCGTGCACGCCCCGTCCGCGGACACTCCCGCCCTGGGGCTGCAGTTTGAGCTGCAGCTGCCGCCGCCGCGCTTTTCCTACCGCGGCAACGGGGGCAAGGTGGCGTCGGCGCCGATCCTCAATGTCCGGCCCGTGGTCATGGGCAACCGCGGCAAGTGGGTCAAGACCGGCGTCAGCTGGAACACGTTGGGCTATTTGAGCTACGGGCGCCAGCACGATCCCGAGCAGTTGGAATGGCTCAGCGAGTTTCTCACCTCACACAGCCCCCGGCAGTACAGCCACAGCAGCGCCGCGTCGTGGCTGGCCGTCAACGACTTTGCCGGGCGCAACCTGTGGCAGCTGCTCTCGGACGCGCCCAAGCGCGGCGTGGCCCTGGTCCAGGCCGGCACCGGGGAGCCCGTGCGGATTTCCTCCGACGGCGCCACGGTGCAGCTGGACGTTTCCCGTGCCGGCGCCGGCGGCCTGGATGTGGGGCCTTTGATCGAGGTGGGCGGCACCTCCGTCACCGAGGACATTGTCGGCACCATCGGCAACCCGGTCCACGGGCTGTTCTTCAGCGACCAGACGGACGCCCTGCCCAACGTGGGGAGCGGCACCTCGGGGCGAAACGCCGTCGTCCGCGGAACCATCACGCTGGCACCGCTGGCCGCGGGGACGCCGCCCCAGATGCTGGAGTTTGCCCTGCGCAAGCAGGCCGTGCACGTGCCGGCGGAGGGCGAGGAAAAGTTCCTGACCCAGTTCTATCCGCAGTTGAAGCAGTCGGCGCCGGTGGTCTCGGCGGACCAGTCGGTGGACCTGCCGGAGTACGTTGAGCCGGAACTTTCCCTGCTGGCCGCCTATGGCGACGACCACACGCTGCGGCTGCACTGGGAATGGCACTACCAGGTGGGCAACCGCGTGAATTCGCGCCCGCTGTGGCCGGAACCGGGCGAATCGGCTGTGCGGGACGCCGGTGCCGAGGAACGCATCGTCAAGAGCGTGGGCCAGCCGTGGCTGGAGGTTGCGGGCATGGGTGTCGCGGCGAACAGCGCATGGGGCGAGCCGAAGCTGGCCGGTTCGGCCACGCTGACGGGGCTGGACACCATGGCGTTCACCGAGACCGTGCTGCCGCGGCTGCGGGAACTGACCGGCGTCACGGTGGAGACCAGCGGCGACATTGCCAGCTACCGCGAGGTCACCGAGGCGCCGATCGTGAAGATCTCCACGCATGCCACGGACGAGCGCGACTGGTTTGACCTGGGCATCGTGATCACGGTGGAGGGCCAGTTCGTCTCCTTTGCCGCAGTCTTCTCCGCCCTGGCCGCGGGGCAAAGCCGCATGCTGCTGCCCAGCGGCGCCTACTTCTCCCTGGACCGTCCCGAACTGCACGAGTTGCGCGCGCTCATCGACGAAGCCCGCGGCATGAACGACCTGAAGGACGGGGAACTGCGGATCAGCCGCTTCCAGGCCGGGCTCTGGGACGAGCTGGCCCAGCTGGGCATTGTGGACGAACAGGCTGAGGCGTGGCGGAAGTCGGTGTCCGGGCTGCTCGACGGCGGACCGGTGGACCCGCTGCCCACCCCCCCTGCGCTGAACGCCACCCTGCGGCCGTATCAGGGGGAGGGTTTCAACTGGCTGAATTTCCTCTACACCCATGGAATGGGCGGGGTGCTGGCGGACGACATGGGCCTGGGCAAGACCGTGCAGACGCTGGCGCTTGTCACGCAGGTCAAGGCCGGCGGCACCAACGACCTGCCGTTCCTGGTGGTGGCCCCGACGTCCGTGGTGGGCAACTGGGCCAGTGAAAGCGTGAAATTCGCGCCCGGGCTGAAGGTGGTGACGGTTTCGGAGACCTTTGCCAAGAGCGGGATCGGTTCCGCCGCGTTCTTTGCCGGCGCGGACATTGTCATCACCTCCTACGCGCTGTTCCGCATCGACTTTGCCGAATACGGCATGCAGGCCTTTGCCGGGCTGATCCTGGACGAGGCCCAGTTCGTGAAGAACCACCAGTCGAAGGCCTACCAGTGCGCCAGGAAGCTGAAGGCCCCGTTCAAGCTGGCCGTGACCGGCACCCCGCTGGAGAACAACCTGATGGAACTGTGGACCCTGCTCTCCATCGTGGCCCCCGGCTTGTTCCCCAGCCCCAAGCGCTTTGCCGAGTTCTACCAGCGCCCCATTGAAAAAAACGGCAACGCCAAGCTGCTGGGGAAGCTGCGCACCAGGGTGAAGCCGCTGATGCTCCGGCGCACCAAGGAACAGGTCATCAAGGACCTGCCCGCCAAACAGGAGCAGATCCTGGAAGTGGTGCTCAATGCCCGCCACCAGAAGGTGTACCAGACCCACCTGCAGCGGGAGCGGGCCAAGATCCTGGGCCTGTTGGAGGATGTCAACAAGAACCGCTTCACCATCTTCCAGTCGCTGACCCTGCTGCGCCAGCTCAGCCTGGACGTCACCCTCGTCGACGACGGCCAGGCCGGCGTGCGCTCCTCCAAGCTGGACGTGCTGTTCGAGCAGCTGGAGGACGTGGTCAAGGAGGGCCACCGGGCGTTGATCTTCAGCCAGTTCACCGGTTTCCTGGGCAAGGTGCGCGAGCGGCTCATCGCCGAGGAGATTCCCTTCACCTATCTGGACGGCTCCACCCGGAACAGGGCCGCCGTCGTCGAGGAGTTCAAGAACGGCACCGCGCCGCTGTTCCTGATCAGCCTCAAGGCCGGCGGGTTCGGCCTGAACCTGACCGAGGCGGACTACGTGTTCATCCTGGACCCTTGGTGGAACCCCGCCTCCGAGGCGCAGGCCGTGGACCGCACGCACAGGATCGGGCAGAAGAAGAACGTGATGGTCTACCGGCTCGTCGCCAAGGACACGATCGAGGAAAAGGTCATGGCGCTCAAGGCCAAAAAATCACAGTTGTTCTCCGACGTCATGAGCGGTGACTCGCTGGCCGGCGGAGCCCTGACTGCCACGGACCTTGCGGGCCTGTTCAGCGAGTAGCGGCTGACTGGTTCGCGGCCCGGCACAACTGGCCCGCAATAGATGTCGAAAAATCGCAATTTCGAGGCGTTTTTCGACGTTTATTGCGGGCTGGTTCTTGACTGGTCAGCGCTGCGGGCGCCAGACGACGACGGCCTGGCTGCGGGCGCGCGGGCGCTGGCCCCGGGCCAAGGCCACAATGTCCCCGCCGGACAGGCCGGCGGCGAAGACGCGGCTGTTGGGCCACGCGGGGCGGGATTCCATCTCCGCCGTGACGGATTCAAGCTGCTCGCCCAACTCCTTGACCTTCGCCCGGAGCGCCTCCACCTGGTTTTCCAGCTGCATAATCCGCCGGATCCCCTCCAGGGACACGCCCTCCTGGGACAGCCGCTGCACCTCGCGGAGCATGTCGACGTCGTGCTGGGAGTACCGCCGCGACCGCCCTGGCGCCCGGTTGGGCTTCACTATGCCCAGGCGGTCGTACTGGCGCAGGGTTTGCGGGTGCATGTCGGCAAGTTCGGCCGCTACGGAGATCACAAAGATGGGCGCATAGGGGTCAAGATTCATGGTGATCTCCTTTCTTGGGGTGGCGGTTCCGGTGGTTGGGGTTGTTACAGCTTGGCCTTGTCCTTCAAGGCCGCGCGGGGGTTGCCGTCGGCGGTGGCGGCGGCAAAGGCCTTCACAGCCTCCTCCGCTTCGTGGCTCAGCTTCTGCGGGACGGAAACGTCGATGGTGACCAGAAGGTCGCCGGAGGCCTTCGACGTCTTCACGCCGGCGCCCTTGACCCGCAGGGTGCGTCCGGACGGTGTTCCGGCGGGAACCCGCACCCGGACCGATTCGCCGCTCAGGGTCGGGACGCTGATGTCGGCACCCAGCGCGGCTTCCGGGAACGTGACGGGAACGTGGATGCGGATGTTGTTGCCGTCGCGGGCGAAAAAGTCGTGGGGCTTGACGTTGACGGTGACCATGAGGTCGCCGGGTCCGGCAGCACCGGCCTGGCCCTTGCCCTTGACGCGGACCTTCTGGCCATCCTTGATTCCGGCCGGGATGCGCACGTCAATGATCTCGCCGTTGGGCTCGCGCAGGCCGATCTTGGTGCCGTGGATGGAACCGGCAAAGGAAATGCTGGTCGACGCCGTCCGGTCCGCACCCTTGGTGGGCGTTGGCTGGAATCCGCCGAAGCCGCCGTTGCCGAAGAGGTCGGCAAATTCGGGGGGAAGCCCGGAGGCACCCGCCCCGCCGAATCCGGGCGAGCCGCGGCGGGCGCCTCCGCGTCCGCCACCAAAGAGGTCCCCGAACACGTCCTCGAAGCCTGCGGGGCCGCCCTGACCACCCGCGCCCCCGGCACTGAACCGGGCGCCGCCGCCCATGGCGCGTATCGCGTCGTACTGTTCGCGGTCTTCCTTGTCGGAGAGCACGGAATACGCTTCGGAGACGTCCTTGAAGGTCTTCTCCGCCTTGGCATCACCTGGGTTGGTATCCGGGTGGTACTTGCGGGCCAGCTTGCGGTAGGCCTTCTTGATGTCGGCGTCCGACGCATCTTTGGCCACTCCAAGAATCTTGTAAAAGTCCTTTTCGACCCAGTCCTGACTTGCCAAGACGCCTCCTTTTCTCAGTTTGAAAGTTTAATGCGGTGCGCGGTGGGTGCCGCTTGCCGGACCAGGGGTCCGGCAAGCTGCACCCACCGCTGGGTCCCTAGCCTGGGCCCACAAGCGCGGGGCCGGGGAGGGCGTGGGGACTATTCCGGTACGGCCACAATCACCTGGGCGGCACGCAGGACGCGCTCGCCGGACTTGTAACCCTTGCGCAGCACCTGACTGACGGTGTCAATCTCGACGTCGCCGCCAGGCTGCTGGATGAGCGCCTCGTGCACCGTGGGGTCGAACGGGACGCCGGTGGCGTCGATCCGTTCCAGCCCGTAGGTTTCAAGGGCGCTCTCCAGCTTGCCGGCGATGGCCGCGAACGGCCCGTCGACGATGTCGCCGTGCGTGCGGCCCGCGTCGATGTCGTCAAGCACCGGCAACAGCGAATTGAGGACGCCGATGACGGCCATCTGGCCCGCCACTGCCCGGTCGCGCTCAACGCGCTTGCGGTAGTTGACGTACTCGGCCTGCAGGCGCAGAAGGTCGTTCCGCAGCTCTTCGGCCGCGGCCTTGTCTGTTCCCTGCGCCACGGACTCCTCGGCGGGGACCTCAACGTCGTTGAGGATCTCCTCCGCCTGGGAGAGCGCGTCGCCGTTGGGCGTCTCGCCCGAGGTCTCGCCCGGGGTTTCGCCGGGAGTTTCGACAGGCTCGCCCACCGGATCGTTCTCCGGCTTGCCCTCTTCGGGGTTTACGGATTCAGACACGGCTACTTCTTCTCGTCTGCTTCTTCGTCGACGATTTCAGCGTCGACAATGTCCTCGTCGGCGGCACCTTCCGATGCGGCGCCCTCGGAGGCACCGGCGTCGGACTTGGCACCGTCAGCCTGGGCTGCGGCGTAGATGGCCTCGCCCAGCTTGGACTGCGAAGCCTGCAGCTTCTCAAACGCGGTCTTGACGGCGTCGTCGTCTTCACCGGCCAGTGCTGTCTTCAGCGCCTCGACGTCGGCCTTGACCTCGGTCTTGACCTCTTCCGGCAGCTTGTCGTCGTTGTCAGACAGGACCTTGTCGACAGAGTAGTGCAGCTGCTCGGCGGAGTTGCGAAGGTCGGCTGCTTCGCGGCGGGCCTTGTCCTCAGCGGCGTGCTCCTCGGCCTCGCGGACCATGCGCTCGATGTCGTCCTTGGACAGCGCGGTGCCACCGGTGATGGTCATGGACTGCTCGGCGCCCGTGCCCTTGTCCTTGGCGGAGACGTGCACAATGCCGTTGGCGTCGATGTCGAAGGTGACCTCCACCTGCGGGACGCCGCGCGGGGCCGGGGCGATGCCGGTCAGCTCGAACGTGCCCAGCGGCTTGTTGTCGCGGGTGAACTGGCGCTCGCCCTGGAAGACCTGGATGGCCACGGACGGCTGGTTGTCGTCCGCGGTCGTGAAGGTCTCGCTGCGCTTGGTCGGGATGGCCGTGTTGCGCTCGATCAGGTTGGTCATGACACCGCCCTTGGTCTCAATGCCCAGGGACAGCGGGGTGACGTCGATGAGCAGGACGTCCTTGCGCTCGCCCTTCAGCACGCCTGCCTGAAGCGCGGCGCCAACGGCCACCACCTCGTCCGGGTTGACGCCCTTGTTGGGCTCCTTGCCGCCGGCCAGCTCCTTGACCAGGTCGTACACGGCGGGCATGCGGGTGGAGCCGCCGACCAGCACGATGTGGTCAATGTCGGAAACCTTGATGTTGGCTTCCTTGATGACGTCGCTGAACGGCTTCTTGGTGCGCTCGAGCAAGTCCTTGGTCAGGTCCTGGAACTTGGCGCGCGTCAGCTGCTCGTCCAGGTGGACGGGGCCGTCCGGGGTGACGGAGAGGTACTGCAGGGAGACGTTGGTGGAGGTCGAGGAGGAGAGTTCCTTCTTGGCCTGCTCCGAGGCCTCGCGCAGTCGCTGCAGGGCGATCTTGTCCTTGGACAGGTCGATGCCCTTGACCTTGAGCTGGTTCAGCAGGTAGTCGACCACACGCTGGTCCCAGTCGTCCCCGCCGAGGCGGTTGTCGCCGTGGGTGGCGCGCACCTGGATGGTGGAGAAGTCGTCCTCGTCCTTGCCAACCTCGAGCAGGGAGACGTCGAACGTTCCGCCGCCGAGGTCGAAGACCAGGATGAGTTCGTCTTCCTTGCCCTTGTCCAGACCGTAGGCCAGGGCGGCCGCGGTGGGCTCGTTGACGATGCGCAGCACGTTCAGGCCCGCGATCTCGCCGGCCTCCTTCGTGGCCTGGCGCTCGGCGTCGTTGAAGTAGGCCGGGACGGTGACCACGGCGTCCGTGACCTTTTCGCCCAGGTAGGCCTCGGCGTCGTTCTTGAGCTTCATCAGGATGCGGGCGGAGATTTCCTGCGCCGTGTACTTCTTGTCGTCTATCGCGATGGACCAGTCGGTGCCCATGTGGCGCTTGACGGAGGCGATGGTGCGGTCGATGTTGTTGACGGCCTGGCGCTTGGCGATTTCGCCGACCAGGACTTCCCCGCCCTTGGAGAACGCCACGACGGACGGCGTGGTGCGGCCGCCTTCGGCATTGGCGATGACGGTGGGCTCGCCGCCCTCGAGGACGGAGATGACCGAGTTGGTGGTTCCGAGGTCAATACCTACGGCACGTGACATAAGGGGTTCCTTTCAGGGGGCGCTGTGTGAACAAGTCCACGGCCGGGTGGGCCGCGGGTTCGCTCAACCAGCGGGTATTGAGCGTTCTGGACTCAACTCTACTCAGCTACGTCTTCGTGTCAAATGAACTTGAGCGAAGATGACTCAACTTTCACTGCGGGCGTACACGCACGACGCCGGCGGGCCGGGACCGCGCCACGCCGCCTGGAACCTGGGCACCGTTGGACCCCCAATGGTGCGCAGCTTTAAGAGTGGCGCACCATTCACACCCAACGGCGCTCCACTTCAAGGTTTGGGCGGGCGTGGCGCCCGGCTCTGGCCGGGCATACACTCCCACTTATGAACTCTGAAAACGGCACCGGGGATGTCTACACGCATGGCCACCACGAAAGCGTGCTGAGGTCGCATGCCTCACGGACGGCGGCCAACTCGGCCGCTTACCTCATCCCGCACCTCACCCACGGGCTCCGCGTGCTGGACGTGGGGTCCGGCCCCGGCACCATCACGGCCGACTTTGCCAGGCTCACTGCACCCGGCGAGGTCCTGGGACTGGACCGTTCACCCGAGGTGGTGGCGGCCGCCACGGCCCTCGCCGCGGAGCAGCATCTGGCCAACCTCAGCTTTGACACCGGCGACGTCTACGACCTCGACTTCCCGGATGGCACCTTCGACGTGGTCCACGCCCACCAGGTCCTGCAGCACCTGACGGACCCGGTGGAGGCGCTGCGCGAGATGCGCCGGGTGGCCAAGCCCGGCGGCATAGTGGCCGTGCGGGACGCGGACTTCCACGGCATGTCCTGGTACCCGCAGCTGCCCGAACTGGACGAGTGGATGGACGTATACCAGCGCGTGGCCCGGCACAACAATGCCGAGCCCGACGCCGGTCGCCGCCTGGTGCACTGGGCGCAGGCCGCGGGACTGACGGACGTGACGCCGTCGTCCGCCAATTGGCTCTACGCGACGGACAGCGAGCGCGCCTGGCTTTCCGGCGTGTGGGCGGACCGGGTGGAAAAGTCGGCGTTTGCCCGGCAGGCCACGGAATACGGGATGGCCGACGCCGAGGGGCTGGCCAGGATGGCCGCGGGCTGGCGCCGCTGGGGCGCCGCGCAGGATGGCTGGTTTCTCATGCCGAACGGCGAGGTCATCGCGCGCGCCTAGCCGCCCGAGTCCGCATGGAAAAGAACCGGCTCGAGGCGCTCAGCGACGGCGTCCTGGCGATCATCATCACCATCATGGTTCTGGAGTTCAAGACCCCGGCCACGGCCGACTGGGCGGGCCTGGCCTCCCTCCTGCCGTCCCTGCTGAGCTACCTGTTGAGCTTCATTTACATCGGCATCTACTGGAACAACCACCACCACATGATCAAGCTGGCCGATGAGGTGACCGGCGGGATCCTGTGGGCCAACCTGCACCTGCTGTTTTGGCTGTCGCTGGTGCCGCTCATGACCCGGTGGATGGATGAATCCGGATTCGCCACGGTGCCGGTGTTCATTTATGGCGTCAATCTGCTGCTGGCGGCCGTGGCATACGCCGTTCTGCAGGCGGGGTTCGTGCGGCAGCAGGGCCCGGGCGGGCGGCTGGCAAGAGCCCTGGGGAAGAACGTCAAGGCCCGCGTCTCCCCGGCCATCTACATCGCAGGGTGCGCGCTGACCTTCGTTTGGCCCGCTTTCGGGCTGGCCGCCTACGCCGTGGTGGCCGCCATCTGGCTGGTGCCGGACCGCGGCATGGAGCGGGCGCTGCGCCGCGGGGCCTAGGTTTCCAGGTCCAGGGGAGGCATCCAGTTCGCGGGCCAGAGCGCAGGCGCGAACGGGCGGGAACGGGGCAGCCGGGACGTCAGGGCAGCAGCTCGGCGACCAGTGCCCGGACGCGGCCCTTGATGACGTCGCGGATGGGGCGGACGGCATCAACGCCCTGCCCGGCGGGATCGGCCGGGTCCCAGTCCTCGTAGCGCTTTCCCGGAAAGACCGGGCAGGTGTCCCCGCAGCCCATGGTGATCACGACGTCGGACTCCCGCACGGCGTCCATGGTCAGGACCTTGGGGATTTCCGCCGACATGTCGATGCCGTCTTCGGCCATGGCCGCCACGGCGGCCGGATTCACCGACTCCGCGGGCTCGGAGCCGGCGGAACGGACCTCGATCGCCCCGTCGGACAAAGTGGTGAGATAGGCGGCGGCCATCTGGGACCGGCCGGCGTTGTGTACACATACAAACAGGACGGAGGGCTTCTTCACAGCTACACCGTAGCGCCGCGGCGCCGTGATGGTGAAGCGCCGCGTGCCCGCCACCTGGACAGCAAGCCGTTCCATGGCTGCGCGCCGTAAGCTTGGCTGGTGCAATTCTCCTTGTGGCTGGCCCTCGCCGGCGCCGGCGCCATGATCAGCCTGACTCCCGGCGCGGGCGCCATCAACACCATGTCCAACGCGCTGACGTCCGGTTTTCGGCGCTCCCTTTGGGGGGTGCTGGGACAGCAGCTGGCCCTCGTGGTGCACGTGGTCATCGTCGCCGCCGGGGTGGGCATCATCGTGTCCAACTCGCCGTTCCTGTTCCACCTGATCCGGTATGTCGGCGCCGCGTATCTGGTGTACCTGGGCGTGCGCAAGCTGCTGGCCAAGGCCGAGCAGCCGACGGCGGACGGTGCGCCCGGCATTTTCGAACCGGGGTTCTCCATGTTCCGCCGCGGGCTGTGGGTCAACCTGCTCAACCCCAAGGCCATCGTCTTTTTTCTGGCCTTCATGCCGCAGTTCATCCGGCCGGAACGGCCATTGCTGCCGCAATACGTCATCCTTACGGCAACAGTGGTGGTCATTGACATCGTCGTCATGTGGTTCATCTTTGCGGCCGGGGCCAAACAGCTCAAACACCTGACCACCAGCGAGCACGGGCAGCTGATCCTGAACCAGATCTTCGGCATCCTGTTCATCGGCGTCGGCATCCTGCTGGCCGTCGTCTAGGCGTCATGGGCCGCCCTGCCCCCTTGCACTGCATGGGCACCCGCCGTTCTGAGTGGGCACCCGCGCATCGATAGACTGGCCCCATGAGCAATCCGTACCGGATCATCACCGTCTGCACCGGCAACATCTGCCGCTCGCCCATGGCCGAATTCATGCTCGCGGACGCAGCCGCGGCGGCCGGGCTCAACGTGGAGGTCGATTCGGCGGGCACCACGGCGTGGGAAGTCGGCAACCCGATGGATCCGCGTGCCGTGGACACGCTGACGCGCCACGGCGTCGCCGCCGGCGGCCATGAGGCCCGCAAATTCGATCCGGCATGGTTTGCCGACCATGACCTCATCCTTGCCTTGGACGTGGACCATCTTGCGGCCCTGCGCGCCCTGGCCCCCAACGCCGAAGCGGCAGCGAAGGTCCGCCTGCTGCGCTCCTTTGATCCGGCCCTGGCAGGCTCGTCCAGCGACCGGCAGGGCATCTATGACCCCTGGTACGGGGACGAAAGCGATTTTGAGGCCAGCTGGGAGCTGATCTCGGCCGCCATCCCCGGCATCCTGGCGCACGCCACCTCCCACGGCACCGCACGTGGCTGATCCCCGGCACCTCCCACTGGCCGCAAGCTCGCAGCCCGGCCCCCGGCGCACTGGGCCCACCCGGCCGGTGATCATCGCCGTCGACGGGCGCTCCGGCGCGGGAAAAACGACCGTCGCCCTGGAACTGGCCGCCCTGCTGCGCCGCCACCGCACCGTCTCCCTGTTCCATCTCGAGGACATCTACCCCGGCTGGGACGGGCTGTCCGACGGCGTCGAACGCTACCGCTCGGCGGTCCTGGCGCCGCTCGCCCAAGGCCGGACGGCGCACTGGACCCCTTGGGACTGGGACTCCGGAACGTGGGCCGCCGCGGACGACGCCGGCTCCCGCACCACCGCAGTGGCCGACGTCGTGCTGGTGGAAGGGGTGGGCGCCGCCCATGCCGCCGCCCGGGAAATGCTCGACGTGGTGGTCTGGGTGGATGCGCCGGCACCGCAGCGCAGGCGCCGTGCCTTGGAGCGCGACGGCGATGCGTACACGCCTTTTTGGGACCGGTGGGCCGCGCAGGAGGACGTGCTTTTTGCCGCCGGGGACGTGGCGGCGGCGGCGGACATCGTGGTGGACGGTTCGCGGGGCGTGGCAGATGTTCCGGAGCGGTTGCTCTCGGCCCTGTCTGGGCTGCCGGCGCTGGAGACACTGCTGGCCCCGGAACTTGCCCGGCGCCGCGGACTGCAGTTCTGCGCCGAACGCGTGGCCGCCTACCCGCCTGCGCCCGCGCTCTTCGCCGCCCTGTATGGCGCGTCCACGGACGCCGTGTGGCTGGACAGCTCCATCGCAGGGCAGGCGGGCACGATGCAGGCGGGCACAGACCAGGCCCGCCGCTCGCGGTTCTCCATCATGGCCGATGCCTCCGGCAGCTTTGGCCGCACCGCCACGCACGACGGCGGAACCACGACGGTGGTCTCCGGGCAGGTGACCGCGAGGATCCGCGGCCCGTTCTTCCGCTGGCTGGACACGGTGTGGGGCCGCAGGGCCGTGCGCGCCCCAGGCCACTACCCCGGCGACTTCACCCTCGGCTGGCTGGGCTGGCTGGGCTACGAACTTAAAAGCGAAACCGGCGGAGCCACAACGGAAACCGGCGCCGGGACTGGAGCCGAAACCGGCGCCCCGGCCCCGTCCACCCCGCCCCCGCCGCCCACGGCCGCGCTGCTGTTCGCGGGCCGGGCCGTCGTCGTCGACCATCAGGAAAAATGCCTGTTCCTGCTCACCTTGGCCGAAGCCAACCACCCGGCCTCCGCGGACGAGGCCGCCCTGTGGGTCCAGGACGTCCGCGCCGCCGTCGCCGCGCTGCCCCGGGAAAATCAGGATCCGCCGGGACAGCCCGTGCCCGCCCCGGCCTTCACGCTGCGCGACGGGGAGCCGCGGTACAAGGCCATGATCGCGGCGAGCCGCAACGAAATCCGCGAGGGCAATTCCTATGAGATCTGCCTGACCACGCAGCTCGAGGCGCACTCACCGTCCGGGCTGGACGCCTGGGACTGCTACCGTGCCCTGCGCCGGCGCAGCCCCGCGCCGTTCGCAGCGTTCCTCCGCTTCGGCGGCACGGCGGTGTGCAGCACCTCCCCGGAGCGGTTCCTGCGCATTGACGCGGCCGGGTTGATGCGCGCGGAGCCGATCAAGGGCACCCGGCGCCGGGACCCGGATCCCGCCGTCGACGCCGCACTCAAGGCCGACCTGGCCATCTCGGTCAAGGACCGGGCCGAGAACGTGATGATCGTGGACCTGCTGCGCAACGACCTTTCCCACAGCGCGGTGCCGGGCACCGTGACCGTGCCGCGGCTGTGCGAGATTGAAAGTTACGCCACCGTCCATCAGCTGGTCAGCACCATCGAGGCGCAGCTGGCGCCGGGCAGTTCACGCGCCGAGGCCCTGGCCGCCGCCTTCCCCGCCGGCTCCATGACGGGCGCACCCAAAATCAGCACCATGGCCATCCTCGACGGGTTGGAGGCCGGCCCGCGCGGCATCTACTCCGGCGGCATCGGCTACTTTTCACTCAACGCCGCCATGGACCTGTCCGTGACCATCCGGACCCTTGTCCTCCAAGACACGGCCGACGCCGGCACGCACCTTTCGCTGGGCGTCGGCGGCGCCATCACGGCCGACTCCGACGACGAGGCCGAGTGGCAGGAGATCCAGGCGAAGGCCTACGGCGTGCTGTCGACGCTGGGAGCCGGGTTCCCGGGCTGACCGGCCGGTCCCCCGGCAGGAGCGGCGGAACCTATTGCAGCGTGGCCGTCAGGCGGGCCACGTTGTCCACGTAGCGGGCCAGCATGGGCCGGGCGACCCAGTCGTGCAGGTGAAGTTCGCGGGACACCTTCCGGTACTGTTCCTCCACGGCATGCATCGCCTGCACCACGTCCTGGTCGATCATCATGACGGACACTTCCAGGTTCAGGGAGAAGCTGCGCATGTCCATGTTGGAGGAGCCGATCACGGCCACGTCCGCATCGACCGTGAAGTGCTTGGCGTGCAGCACCAGCGGCTTGGGGTAGAGGAAGATCTTCACGCCTGCCTTCATCAGTGCCTCGTAGTAGGAGCGCTGGGCGTGGTGGACCAGGAACTGGTCACCCTTCTCCGAGACAAACAGTTCCACGCGCACCCCGCGCTGGGCCGCCGTCGTGATCGCATAGAGCAGGGAGTCGTCGGGAACGAAGTACGGGCTGGAGATGGTGATGCGTTCCTCCGCCGAATACAGCAGGGTGTTGAACAGCCGCAGGTTGTTTTCCGTGACAAATCCGGGTCCGCTGGGCACCACCTGGCAGAGCACGCCGCCGTCGAACGAGTCCCAGTGGTGGGTGGCGAGCTGGGACTCCAGGTTTTCCTCGGTCTCGCTGGACCAGTCCGTGGCGAACATGACATTGAGCGTGCCCACAATCGGCCCCTCGAGCCGCGCCATGAGCTCAACCCATTTGCGCCCCACCTTGGCGTTGGCCTTCCTGCGGTAGGACGGCTCAATCACGTTTTGCGAGCCGGTGAAGCCGACGCGGCCGTCCACCACCAGGATCTTGCGGTGGTTGCGCAGGTCCGGGCGGCGCCACTGGCCCTTGACAGGCAGCAGCGGCAGCATGCGGCGCCACTGGATTTCGCTGGCCTTCAGCCTCCGGATCATGCCCCGGTAGCCGGGCACCCGCAGCGAACCGATGTGGTCAAAGAGCACCCGGACCCTGACGCCGCGTGCGGCCGCGGCCTCGAGTTCGTGAAACAGCCGGTCGGTGGAGGCGTCGGAACTCATGATGTAAAATTCGGCATTGACGTATTCCCGGGCCTCGTTGACGGCCACGGCCATGGCGTCCAGCGACTCCTGGTAGCCCTTGACCAGTTCCACCGAATTGGCGCCGAGGGCCGGAAAAAAGCCCAGGTTCCGGTTCAGCTCCACGGCCTGGTTGATCCAGGACGGACCGTCGTACGGAGTCACCTGCCCGGCGATCTCCCGTGTTCCTTCAACGACGCGGCGGTTGACGGCCTCCTGCATTTCCCGGCGGCGGCGCGACAGCCGGAAGTTGCCGAACATAAGGAACAGGATCAGGCCAATGTACGGCAGAAAGAAGATGCACAGCAGCCAGGCCATGGCAGTGGTGGGGCGGCGGTTGCCGGGAATGATGCCGAGCACGGCAATGCGGATGCACATGTCCGCCAGCAGCAGCAGGGCCGAGAGCCATGCGGGTCCGTTGGGCAGGCTGAACGCTGTCCAGATCAAGCGGTGCCTCCTCAGGTGGCGCCATGTGCGCGTCAAGTGACCTTACTTAGCCTACCGGCTGGCATGGCCAACGCCGGGGGCGGAAAATTCACCGTTGCCCCGGACAAACGCAGACGGATCGCCGGGCCTGACGGGCATTGCCCGCTCCTTCACCTTCGACCGGTACCGGTGGCGCCGCGCTAGACCCGACGGACGCCCAAAGCACGGGCACTAAGCTCGATCCATGACTGTTTTGGTGTTTTTGGACCCCGCACACCCGTCCGGCCGCCTCGTCGACGCCGGCGTTCCGGCCCTCCTGGCCACCGACCAGGGCGTCACCCGCGGCGACGGCATTTTTGAAACCCTGCTGGCCGTCAACGGCGAACCCCGCAAGGTGCAGGCCCACCTGCACCGGCTGGCCACCTCCGCACAGTCGATGGGGCTGGAGGTCCCCGAAGCCGCCGTCTGGCTACGGGCCATCGCGACGGCGGTCGCGGCCTTCTCCGAGGCCTCTCCCCAGGTCCCGGACGAGCACGGCAACACCAACGTTGTCATCAAGCTCATCGCCACCCGCGGGCCCGAGGGCGCGGACACCCCCACCGCCTGGGTGCAGGCCACCGCCGTTTCCCCGGCACTGGCCGAACAGCGCGCCCGGGGCCTGGACGTGATCCTGCTGGACCGCGGCTATGACAGCACCGTGGCGCACCGGGCGCCGTGGCTGCTGCTGGGGGCCAAGACGCTTTCCTACGCCGTTAACATGGCGGCCCTGCGCCACGCCCACGCCCAGGGCGCGGATGACGTGATCTTCACCAGCAGCGACGGACACGTGCTGGAGGGGCCGACGTCGTCCGTCCTCCTGGCCCACGTGACGGACGACGGCGGCGCTCCCGTCAAGCGGCTCATCACCCCCAACCTGGACAGCGGCATTTTGCCCGGCACCACCCAGGGCGCCCTGTTTGCCGCGGCGAGGGAAGCCGGCTGGGAGCTGGGCTACGGCCCCCTGGTGCCGGCGGACCTGCTGGACGCCGATGCCGTCTGGCTCGTGTCCAGCATCAGGCTGCTCGCGCCGGTCAACAGCATCGATGGCACGGAGATTGGCGCCTCGGACGTCCGCGCGCGGCTGACTGCCGAACTCAGCGCGCTGCTGGCCCGCACGCCCTAGGCTACAGGCGCACGGCCGGGCGGAGGGGGCGGGCGCACGGCCGGGCGGACGGGGCTGCCCCTGCCGGCCGTCCTTTTGCTGGAAAAGTCATGCAGCGCCACATTTCCCCGGCCCCATGGGCCGTGCCCGCCAGCCATGTGTTACTTTTCTTGTGAGTAACGAGTGCCAGCGCCAAGCCCTGACTTGCTGGACGGCAACCCTCTGTGTCGGCGGGGTGCCTCAGGTGACTACTCGGCAAACCCTGCCAAACCAACGGCTGCGGCTTGCAAGCGCGAACTGCCCCGCGGTGTGCCGGTTGCCACGGCCCCTCCACCGCCCGGTACCCGCTTGCAGCGGCCGCCGCCTGCACTGAGGAGTACACATGAGCGTTGAAGAAGCCCCGCTGCCCTACCGGCTGATCACCGGCCCGGACGACAGCTCGTTTTGTGAGCGGATCTCCGCCGCGCTGGCGGAAGGCTACATCCTGCACGGCGGCCCCGCCGTGACGTTCAACGGCACGTCCGTGATCTGTGCCCAGGCCGTCATCCTCCCGCACGCCGTGGCCTCCTCGGACGCCGCCGTCGCCCACGCCGTCTCACGGCTGGAAGACCCCGAAGAGTTCGACGGCGAGGGCATCGCGTGAGCTACGCCGGCGATGTGGCGCCCGCCCAGGCCTGGGCCAAGGTGGCCGCCGGCGCCGTTTTGGTGGACGTGCGCACCGACGGCGAATGGGCCCACATTGGCGTGCCGGACGTCTCCGCCCTGGACGCGGAGGCCGTCTTCATCCAGTGGAACCTTGCCTCGGGCGAGCCGAACCCTGCCTTTGTGTCCGAGCTGCGGGCAGCCGTGCCCACCGACCGGGAACTGGTGGTGCTGTGCCGTTCCGGAGCCCGGTCCGTTGCCGCCGCGCAGGCCGCCACTGCCGCCGGATACACGGCGTTCAATGTGCTCGAGGGCTTTGAGGGCGTGCCCGACGGCTACGGCGACCGCGTCGTCAACGGCTGGAAGAACCGCAGCCTGCCCTGGAAGTAGGCACGTCCCACGCCGGTGACCCCGGCACCACCTGCCAAAGCTAAGGAACACACGCACTTGAGTAACTTTAACGACCACGCCGCCAGCTGGGCGGAAGACACCCAGGCGGTCCGCGGCGGGCTGGACCGGACCAACTTCCAGGAGACCTCCGAGGCCCTCTTCCTGAACTCCGGCTTCGTCTACGAATCCGCCGAGCACGCCGAGCAGTCGTTCACCGGCGAGGTGGACCGCTTCGTGTATTCGCGCTACGGCAACCCGTCCGTGGCCACGTTCCAGGAGCGGCTGCGCCTGCTTGAGGGCAAGGAGGCGTGCTTTGCGACGGCGTCCGGCATGTCCGCCGTCTTCACGGCCCTGGGTGCCCTGCTGGGGGCCGGTGACCGCGTGGTGGCCTCGCGCTCCCTGTTTGGCTCCTGCTTTGTGATCCTGAACGAGCTGCTCCCCCGCTGGGGCGTGGAGACCGTGTTTGTGGACGGACCGGACCTGGACCAGTGGCGGTCGGCTTTGTCCGTGCCGACCACCGCCGTGTTCTTTGAGTCGCCGTCGAACCCGATGCAGGAAATTGTGGACATCGCCGCCGTCTGCGAACTGGCCCACGCCGCCGGCGCCAAAGTGGTCGCGGACAACGTCTTCGCCACGCCCCTGCTCCAGCGCTGCGGCGACTTTGGCGCGGACATCGTGGTGTACTCGGGCACCAAGCACATTGACGGGCAGGGCCGCGTGTTGGGCGGCGCCATCCTGGGCACCAAGGAGTTCATTGACGGGCCCGTGAAGAACCTGATGCGGCACACCGGCCCGGCACTGTCCGCGTTCAACGCGTGGGTGCTGACCAAGGGGCTGGAAACCATGGGCCTGCGCGTGAATGCGTCGTGCGCCAGCGCCCTGGCCCTGGGCGAGTTCCTGGAGGCGCAGCCTCAGATCAGTTGGGTCAAGTACCCGTTGCTGCCATCGCACCCCCAATATGACCTGGCCAGGAAGCAGATGAAGGCCGGCGGCACCGTGCTGACGTTCGAACTGGCCGAACCGGTCTCCGGCACCCGGAAGGACGCCGCGTTTAAGCTGCTGAACGCCCTCGCGATCATCGACATCTCCAACAACCTGGGCGACACCAAGTCGCTGATCACGCACCCGGCCACCACCACGCACCGGGCCATGGGGCCCGAGGGCCGTGCCGCCATCGGCCTGTCCGACGGCGTCCTGCGCCTCTCCGTGGGCCTGGAGGATCTGGGCGACCTGAAGAAGGACCTGGAACAGGCGCTCGCCGCCATCTGAAACGCGGGCCGTTGAGGTTGGAGATCACCACCGATCGGGCCGTTGAGGTTGGAGATCACCACCGATCCGGCCGTTGAGGTTGGAGATCACGACGCCTCTGAGGGACGAAGAGGCGTCGTGATCTCCAACCTCAACGGGTACGACGGCGGCCGGTGACCTTTCGACTCAAAAGGTCACCGTCCGCCGTCGTACTTTGGGACTTAGTCCTGGAAGTACTCGATCTCGGCGCCGACGGTGTTCAGCCGCTCGGCCAGGTCTTCGTAGCCGCGCTCGATGACGTAGATGTTGCGCAGCTCGCTGGTTCCCTTGGCGGCCAGCATGGCCAGCAGGATGCAGGCGGCGGGGCGCAGGGCCGGCGGGCAGCCGATCTCCGCGGCCCGCCACGCAGTCGGGCCCTTGATGTCAATGCGGTGCGGGTCCAGCAGTCGCACCCCGGCGCCGAGGCGGTTCAGCTCCGTGAGGTAGATGGCGCGGTTCTCGTACACCCAGTCGTGGATGAGCGTGGTGCCCTCCGCGCAGGAGGCGATCACCGCGAAGAACGGCAGGTTGTCAATGTTCAGCCCGGGGAAGGGCATGGGGTGGATCTTGTCCGGTGCCGCATGCAGTTCGGAGGGCAGGGTGGTGATGTCCACCAGGCGGGTCTTGCCGTTGCGGGCCGTGTACTCGGCGGACTTGAGGTAGTGGAAGCCCATCTGCTCCAGGACCTTCAGCTCGATCTCCATGAACTCGATGGGCACGCGCGTGACGGTGACTTCCGACTTGGTCACAATGCCCGCCGTGATCAGGCTCATCGCCTCGATGGGGTCCTCGGAGGGGGCGTATTCAATGTCCACGTCAATGCGGGACCTGCCGCGGATGGTCAGCGTGGTGGAGCCGATCCCCTCGACCTGCACGCCCAGTTCCTGCAGGTAAAAGCAGAGGTCCTGGACCATGTAGTTGGGGCTGGCGTTGCGGATCACGGTCGTGCCCTCGCGGTGCGTGGCGGCCATGATGGCGTTCTCCGTGACCGTGTCCCCGCGCTCGGTCAGCACAAAGGTGCGGTCCTTGCCGTCGCTGACGGGCGCCTGCACCTGGTAGAAGCCGTTGTGCGCCGTGACGGCCAGGCCGAACTCGCGCAGGGCCTGCATGTGCGGCTCCACGGTGCGGGTGCCGAGGTCGCAACCGCCGGCGTAGGGGATGCGGTAGACGTCCTCCTGGTCGAGCAGGGGACCCAGCAGCATGATGACGGAGCGGGTGCGCTTCGCGGCTTCAACGTCCATGGCGGCCAGGTCCAGCACCGCAGGGCGGCGGATCTGGAGGTCGTTGGCGTTGAGCCACCGGCATTCGACGCCGATGCTGGTCAGGAGTTCAACGATCCTGTTGACCTCTTCAATGCGGGCCAGACGGCGCAGCGTGGTGGTGCCGCGGTTGATCAGGCTGGCGCACAGCAGGGCCACGCCGGCGTTCTTGCTGGAGTTGACCTCCACGCTGCCCGAGAGTTCGCGGCCGCCGTGCACACGCAGGTGGGTCACCACGTTCTTGGGCGAACCACCGACGTTGACAATGCGCTTGCCCAGCAGGGATTCCATGCGCTGGATCATCTTCAGGCTCAGGTTTTGCTTGCCCTGTTCCATGCGCGCCACCGCGCTCTGGCTGGTCCCCAATTGCGCCGCGAGCTCCAGCTGGGTCCAGCCCCTGTCATTGCGCGCGTCCCGGACCATTACACCAACGGTTTCTGCAGCCACTTGAGTCATTAAACTTTTATATCATGGGAAGCATATTGCGCTGGCATTATGTGACTTTCATCCAAATGAGGGCACGTTTTCCGGGCTGCTAATCATCCCGTGCGATAAACCGTGCTTGGCGGCGGGCCCCGGGACACACCAAGGCTACTCCTGTCGCTCCACCCTCCCCGCCGAGGCAGCCGGTCCGCGCTGAAACCTGCCGGAATATTCCGTGGTCTCGGCGCCTTCCCGCTACCTCGGCGGAAGGACCTAACGCAGCGGAGGGTTCCACGTGCCAAGCACGACGGCGGCACCCACCGCCGCGGCGGCGATCACCAGTCCCCCGCCCGCCACCCAGGCGTCGCGGCGGCTGAACGTGGACTCCCGGGCCCACGTGCGGTGCCCCGCACCGAACCCCTTGGCCTCCATGGTCACGGCCAGCCGCGACGCACGGCGGATGGCCTGGACCAACAACGCCATCGCCTGCCCCAGCGAAGCCTTGAGTCCGCTGAAGAACCCGGGTTCCCCGCCGACGCCGCGGGCCCGTCGGGCCATGCCCAGAGTCTGCCACTCCGCCACGAGCAACCCCACCAGGCGCATGGCTGCAAGTGCTCCCAACACAAAACGGTGCGGCAGGCGCAGCTTTTGTGCCAGCGCGTCGGCCAGGTCTGTCGGATCGGTGCTGGCCAGAACGATGACGCCGGGTAGGGCGATGGCCAGACCACGCAGGGCGATGGCCACGCCGGACTCCACCGAGCCGGTGGTGAAGGTCAGCGGCCCGGCTGCGAGCAGCAGTTCTCCCGTCTTCGGGGCAAGCAGGGCCGTGCCGTAGCCGCCTACCGCCGCGGCAAACACGATGGGCCAGCCGCGCCGCAACAGCATGCCCGCGCCCAAACCGGCCAACGGCAGCACGGCACACTCGAGCGCCAGGGCCACCGTGGCGGAAACCCAGTCGACACTCACCAGCAGAACGACGGTGATGGCCATTCCGGCTCCAAGCTTGGCGAGCGGATTCGCCCCCGCCAGCCATGCGCGCGACCGGGGCCGGGCCAGGACGTCCACGCTCATCGCCGCACCGCCTTCTTGGCCGTGGCGGAGGCGTGGTTATCTCCAACCTCAACAGGGCCGGCATCCCCTGCGGAGGCGCCGAGGACCAGCCGGTCCCCGCCCAGCACCTGGGTGAACGCGGCGTCGTGCGTCACGGAGACCACCGCCGTGCCGGCGTCCAGCAGTTCGGTCAGCAGCGAGGCCAATTCGGCCCAGGTGTTCGCGTCCTGGCCAAAGGTCGGTTCGTCCAGGACCAGCACCTGCGGGCTTGCGGCCAGCACCGTCGCCACGGACAGCCTGCGTTTTTCGCCGCCCGAGAGGGTAAACGGGTTGGCGTCGGCCACGTGGCCGAGCCGGAGCCGTTCCAGCAGCTCCTCCACGCCGTCCGCGCCGTGCCCGAGCAGCCTTGGCGCAAACAGGAGTTCATCCCGCACGCTGCCGGTCACAAATTGGTGTTCCGGCTCCTGGAAGACGGTGCCGATCCTGCTGATCAACTCCCGTCCGCGCCATTTCAGCGGCGCGGGGCCCGCCCCGCGGGACAGCGCCTCCGCCGCCTCCAACCGTCCGCCCGCGGCGGGCAGCAGCCCTGCCAGCGTCAGGGCAAGCGTGGACTTCCCGGCCCCGTTGGGCCCCGTCACATTCAGCGCCTGCCCGGCGCGAATCCGCACGGAAGGCACGACGGCGGCTGGCACGGCAGGGTGCCCTCGCCGTCCCCTGACGCGGGACACCGCCAGGTCTCCGGCCTCCAGCAACAGCCGGGGGCCGGCGTCGGCCGTGGGGATGGCGGTACGGGGACGGACGGCGGGCACGCGCCCGGGGACCCACACGCCGGCGGCCGACAACATCTCTGCCGCCTGGCCCAGGACCGTGGCGGGCGGCCCGTCCAGCAGCACGCCGCCGGGCTCCCCCGCGGCTTCGGTGGCCAGCACCACTATCCGGTCCACCACGTCCAGCCAGACGGAGACCCGGTGTTCGACCACCACCAGGGTGGCGCCGGTTTCATCCAGGCTGTTGCGGACGGCATCACGCACGTCCACGACGCCGGCCGGGTCCAGATTGGCGGTGGGTTCGTCCAGCAGCAGCAGGCCGGGACGCATGGCGAGCATGCCGGCCAGACCCAGGCGCTGCTTCTGCCCGCCGGACAGGGCTGAACTGGGGTGGTCCAACGGCAGCGTCAGGCCCACGGACTCCAGCGCGGCAGGGACGCGGCGCCAGATCTCCTCCCGCGGCACGGACAGGTTTTCGGCGCCGAAGGCTACGTCGTCGCCGATCCGGGAGAGCACCACCTGGGAATCCGGGTCCTGCTGCATGAGACCCGTCCGGCCCCGGGCCTGCGCCACGGGGGCGCCGTCAATGAGCAGGGAGCCAAACTCGTCGGCACCCTCGTCGACGCCAAGAACGCCCGCCAGGGCGTGGAGCAGCGTGGACTTCCCGGCGCCCGAAGGCCCCAGCAGCAGCACCCGCTCCCCCGGCGCGATTTCCAGGTCCAGGTCGTGGATGGCCTTGGCGGCGCGGCCCGAATGCTGCCAGCCCCACCCCCGGGCGCTGATCCGCGCCGGGGCAACGGCACCCCGGTCGGCAACACGCACGGCTACACCACCGGTTCGGTGGCGGCGCCGCGGGACGGGAGGTTGCCCAGGGCCCCGGTGCGGGCGAGGCCGCGCACGGCCAGCCAGGACAGCAGGCCGGCAATGACGGCGCCGGAGACGGCGCCGAGCACGATGTAGACGAGCTTCCAGACCGGCGCCCACGTCACGTAGGAGACCAGGGTGTCGTTCAGGCCCATGGCCACCCCGGCCAGCGCGCCTGCCAACAGGGCCGCGGGCAGCCTAAAGCGGCGGTACCGGAACACGGCGAATGCGGCTTCCGAGCCGATGCCCTGGACCAGGCCCGAGAAGATCACGGTCAGGCCGAAGGAGTTGCCCAGCAGCGCCTCGACAATGGCCGCCACCAGCTCGCAGTAGAGCGCGGCGCCGGGCTTGCGGATCACCAGGGCGCCAATGACTCCCGCGATCAGCCAGCCCCCGCCGTACAACCCGCCCAGAGGTGGGAAGGCGACGGTCAGGGCGGCGATGAAGCCGTAACCGGCGGACCACAGCCAGAAAATCACGCCCACGGCCACGGAAAGGACGGAAGCCACCACGATGTCCACCACGCGCCACGTGGATTTAGGTGCTGTCCGGGGATTGGCGGAATTGCCCGCGACTGACTTGCTCATGTTTCCTCCTTTGCAGGAGGGGCGGTGCGGCGGTCTTTCCGCGCACCGAAGAGAACTCGACTCCCTTCGCCGGTACTAGCCGGAGCAGGTTCGAGGGTCTGCGGCGAACCGCACTCTCAGCGCCTTGTTCCATGGTATGGAACGGGACGCTCCCCTGTCGTGTTGAATTGCGCCTTCAGTCTACCCGCGCCGCCGCACCGCGGCGAATGCCGTTACGGGCTCCCGCTGACCGGTTAGGCTGGCAGGGAACCTTCGCATCGCATCGGGACCACCGCACTTCAAGGAGCGTTTTTGTGAATATCGTGTTCAAGCTGCTCAGCACCGGGGTGAGCCTGGGAGCTGGATTTGTTGCCAGCAAGATCGTGGACACCGCCTGGGAGAAAAGCACCGGACGCAAGCCGCCGAAGGACGGTGCCGACCTCGAAAACAGCATGCGCTCGGCCCTTGCCTTCGCCCTGGTGTCCTCCGCCGTCGCCGCCATCATCCAGGTCGTGACCAGCCGCACCACGCAGAAGGCCATCGCCCGCTTCCAGCAGCACCCGGACGAGGTCTAGGCCTCGTCGCGGTCCTCCACGACCGCCGCCACCACGTCGTGGAGCTCGTCCGTGCTGAGCAGCTCCGGACGGCGGTGCTTGGTGCGGTACCCAGCGCGGCCCACCATGTGGGCGGACACCGGCACGGTGAGCAGCTGGAACAGCCACGCCACCAGCAGCAGGGGAACCAGCGACCAGGCGCGCAGCTGCAGCCCAACCGCCGCCAGCATGAGGAACAGCCCCAGCACCTGCGGCTTCGTGGCGGCGTGCATGCGGCTCATCAGATCCGGAAACCGCAGGAGCCCGATGGCCGCGGCCAGGCTCATCAGCGCCCCGCCCAGCAGGCAAATGGCCGTCAGGACGTCCAGCAGGGCATCCATGATCACGCCTCCTCCTTTCTGTGCGCCACAAATCTGGCCACCGTGACGGAACCGATGAACCCGATCACGCTGATCACCACCAGCAGCGCCAGGTTGTCTGTATGCCGGGTCAACGCCATTTCCATCGCCAGGGCGGCACCAAAAATCGCCAACAGCACATCCGCCGCAATCACGCGGTCCAGTAGGGAAGGCCCCGCCGCGATGCGGTAAATGGTCCCGGCCGCGGCCAGGGCAAGCACGACGGCGGCAATCACCACGACAATTTCCAAGCCTGTCACTGCGCCTCCTTGGGCGGTGTCGTCGGGAGGGAGCGGCTGGGGCTGATCCCGAACCTCAACGGCCGGACCCGTCGTGATCTCGAACCTCAGCGGCAAGTGCTGCCAGTTCCTCGCGGCTGCCCATGAGGCGGATCAGCCGGGCCTCGATGTCCTGGATCCCGGCACGGACCCTTTCCACGCTTTCCGGGGTTGGTGTGTTCATGGCGTGAACGTACAGGGTGGACGTGCCACGGTCCACCTCCACCACCAAGGAGCCCGGGATCAGCGACAACACGTGGCCCACGGCCGTCATGATCAGGTCCGAGCGGCTGCGCAGCGGCACGGCGATGACGGCATTGCGGATGCGCGGACCCTTCGCCACCGCCCAGTACAGGACCTGGAAGCTGGCGACGCTGACCTCCTTGAGGAACCACAACCCGAACGCCAGCGCCCGCGGCAGGTTGAACCGGCCGCTGAGTTCGACGGGAGGCAGGTAGAACGCGTAGGACACGGCCAATGCGATCAGCAGGCCAAAGACCAGGTTGCCCGGGCTGAAGTCCTGCCACAGGGCACCCCACACCACCACCAGCCAGATCAGCAGCGGCAGCCTGTGCCAGCGGCTGGGCCGTGTCGCCGTGCCCATGGGGCGGCTCATGGCTGCCCCGCCCCGGTGCCCAGCACGGCCTCGATGTACGGCGTGCGGGCCAGCATGCCGTCGGCGGCCTGCTGGCTCAGCTCAAACAGCGGGCCGGCAAACACGCTCAAGGCAACACCGAGCGCCACCAGCCCCATCGTGGAATAGACCATCATCCTGGGCAGGATCGGGATCTCGTTCTCGCCGGAAAAGCGTCCCTCCGTGGCGTCCACGTGCTTGCTGCTGCGCAGTGCACGCATGCTTTCGGCACCCGACGCGTCCGGGGCCGTGGCCAGCAGCACCGGGTCGGGATCCTCGGCGTCGGCCGGGCTGCGCCAAAACACGCGGTTCCACACGCGCGCCATGACCAGCAGGGTCAGCAGGCTGGCCACCACCCCGCCCACCACCAGCGTGTAGGCCAGCGGCGAACCGTCCGCCACGCCTGCCTCCAGCAGCCCCAGCTTGCCCAGGAAACCGGAGAACGGCGGGATGCCGGAGAGGTTCATGGCGGGGATGAAATACAGCACCGCCAGGATCGGGGACAGCTTCGCCAGCCCGCCCAGCCGCGCGATGGCCGATGTCCCGCCGCGCCGTTCCACCAGCCCGGTGACCATGAACAGGCTGGTCTGGATGGTGATGTGGTGGATGACGTAGAAGATGGTGGCGGCCAGGCCCGCCACGGAGGACAGTGCGACGCCGAAGATCATGTACCCGATGTGGCTCACCAGCGTGAAGGAAAGCATGCGCTTGATGTCCGTTTGCGCCAGCGCGCCAAGGATGCCCACCAGCATCGTCAGCAGCGCCACCCCCAACAAGACCGCGCCGAAATGGTCTGCGTTCGAATTTCCAGCGGGAAACAGCAGCGTCTGCGTGCGGATGATGGCGTACACGCCCACCTTGGTCAGCAGCCCCGCAAAGACGGCAGTGACCGGGGCGGGGGCCGTCGGGTAGGAGTCGGGCAGCCAAAACGACAGCGGAAAGACGGCGGCCTTGATGCCGAAGGCCACCAGCAGCATGGCGTGCAGCAGGTGCTGCGTGCCAGGGTCCAGTGCGCCGAGATTCACGGCCAGGTCAGCCAGCGTCACGGTACCGGTGGCCCCGTAGATCATGGCGATGGCGATGAGGAACAGCAGTGAGGACACCACGCTGACCACCACGTACGTGATGCCTGCCCGGATGCGTGATCCCGTCCCGCCCAGCGTCATCAGCACGTAGCTGGCGGTCAGCAGGATCTCAAAACCCACATACAGGTTAAACAGGTCCCCGGCCAGGAATGCATTGGACACGCCGGCGACCAGGATCAGGTAGGTGGGGTGGAAGACGGACACCGGACCGCTTTCCTCACCGTCGGCCGCGCCCTGTCCGGCCGCATACACCAGCACCGCCAGGCTGACGGCGGAGGAAATCACCAGCAGCAGCGAGGAAAACTGGTCCGCCACCATGACAATGCCAAACGGCGGCGCCCAGCCGCCCAGCGGCACCGCCATGGGCCCGCCGGTCCAGACGAAGGCCAGCACCACCACCTCAAGTCCCAGCGTGAGCGCCAGCGTGGCGATGCTGGCACGGCGCTGGGCGCGGGGCCGCCGGATGAGCATGAACGCCAGGGCTGCGCCCAGCAGGGGAAGCGCGACAGCGAGCGGCGCCAGGGATGCCACGCTCATGCGTTGTCCTCCCCGGGGCCTCCGGGGCCGGCCTTGCGGTCGGGCCCAGGGCCCAAGGTGCGGTGGCCGTGGGCGGCGTGTGCGGCCTTTTTCCAGGTCACTTCCGGGATCATCTCGCGGCTGGCTGCGGGTTGGTCGTTTTCGTGGAAGTCGGAGATTTCAACCGCAATTTCGGAGTCCTCCTCGGCGTCGAAGAGGTCCTGCGCGGCCACCTTGCGGTCCTCCCTGTCGTCCTGGATGTGGTCGGCCCGGCTGAGCATCCACGAGCGATAGATCAAGCTGAGCATGAACGCCGTCACGGCGAAGGAAATCACAATGGACGTGAGAATGAAGGCCTGCGGGAGCGGATCATTGTATTCCGTTGCCGGGATATTCTTGGTGAAGACCGGTGCCAGGCCGGCATAGCCGCCGGTGGCCAGCAGCAGCAGGTTGGCGGCATTCGCCAGGAGCATCAGCCCCAGCAGCACGCGGGTCAGGCTGCGTTCCAGCAGCAGGTAGATGCCTATGGCAAACAGCACGCCCATCACCAGCAGCAATGTCAGGTTGACGCTCACCGGCCCACCTCCAGCGGTTCGTCGTCTTCGATCAACGTGAGGGCGCCCAGGCCGTCCTCCTCGTGCTGGTCGATTTCGGACCCGAGGCTGCGCAGCACGTCCATCACCAGCCCCACCACCACCAGGTACACCCCGATGTCAAAAATGGTGGAGGTGACAAACTTGACGTGGCCAAACACGGGCAGGTCAAAGGCGAAGATGGCGCTTTGGAAGACCTGCCCCCCAAAGAACAGCGGGGCCATGCCGCTCAGCGCAGCGGCCGCCAGGCCCAGGCCCAGCATGGTTCCGGCGGAGAGACGGCTCGCCTCGGCCAATTCAAATCGTCCGCCGGCGAGGTAGCGGATGGTCAGTGCCAGCCCCGCCACCAGTCCCCCGGCGAAGCCGCCGCCGGTGCCGTTGTGGCCGGCCAGCAGCAGGTAGATGGACAGCACGATGATGCTGTGGAAGACCAGCCTGGTGACCACCTCGATGATGATGGACCGCCGCTCCGGGGCCAGCGTCCGGCCGGCCACCAGCCACGGGTTGGTGGCCGGCACCACGGCAAATCGCCTGGCCAGTTCGACGGCGGGACCGGAGAACAGGTCGGCCCCGCCCAGGCGGCCAATGCTGCCGGTGGCCACCGTTTCGGCACGGGCCAGGCGCTGACCGCGTCCGCGCACGAAGATCAGGCTCGCCACACCCGTGGCGGCAATGGCAAGGACGGAGATCTCCCCGAACGTGTCCCAGGCGCGGATGTCCACGAGGGTCACATTGACCACGTTGATCCCGCCGCCGCCCTCATACGCCAGTTTCGGCAGCTCGAGGCTGACGGGCGTGGCGATGCGTGATCCCATGGCCACGACTGCCACCAGCACCATGACAGCGCCAAACGCGGTCCCGAGCACCATGCGCACCACCCGGTGCTCGCCGGCGCCGCGTTCCCGCAGGCCGGACGGAAGGGAGCGCAGCGCCAGCACGAAGGCGACCAGGACGATGGTCTCCACGAGCATCTGAGTCAGCGCCAGGTCGGGGGCTCCCTGCAGGGCAAAAATCAACGCGAGGCCGTAGCCGGTAACGGAAACCATCAACACCGCCATGAAGCGCTTGTTGGCACGGGCCGCGGCCACGGCCCCCACCACGATGGCCAGGCCCGCAAAGACCTGGAAGGGCGATCCGGGGTCCAGGAAGTATTTTTGCGTCGTCCAGCTCGGTCCCGTCACGACGAGGACGGCGCCGATGGACGCGATGGCGGTGGCCAGGATGACGGACAGGTAAAAGAACAGCGAACCGCGCTGGGTGCGGCCGGTGACCCAGATGGCCACCAGGTCCAGTCCCACGACGGACTGGCGGTATCCGCGCTCGAAGTCCAGCCCCGGCGGCAGCCTGTCCTGCAGCGTCTCAAAACTGCCCCGCAGCAGAAACAGGAGCGCGCCGCCAACCACGACCACGGCGCTCAGGACCAGCGGCAGCGTGACGCCGTGCCACAAGGCCAGATGCAGCCCATGCGGGCCGTCCGCCGGAAACTGGGCGCTGTAGGGCGCAATCCACGTATCCACGGCCTGCGGAATCAGTCCGTAGGCCACCGTCAGGGCGCTGAGCAGGGCGGGCGCGCCCAGGAACAGCCAGCCGACGGGCTTGAACGCCGTGGCCTCGACCACGCCGGTGCCGGAGGGCTTGCGGGCAAAGCCGCCCCACATGAAGCGGGCGCTGTAGGCGAACGTCAGGATGGAACCCAGCACCATGACGGCCAGCACGGCCACGCCGAGGAGGTAGCCGGAGGGTCCGTAGCGGGCGTTGGCCTCGAACGCCGCAAACACCGACTCCTTGGCCACGAAACCGGCCAGTGGCGGCAGGCCGGCCATGGAGGCCGCGCCGATGAGCGCCACCACGCCCAGTGCCGGGGCGGAGCGAAACACACCGGAGAGCTCGCGGATGTCCCGGGTGCCGGACTGGTGGTCAATGATGCCCACCACCAGGAACAAGGTGGCCTTGAACAGCCCATGTCCGAGCACCATCGCCATGCCGGCCAGGGCGGCTTCCCGGCTGCCAAGCCCCACCACTGTCATGATGAAGCCCAGCTGGCTTACCGTGCCATAGGCCAGAATGAGCTTAAGGTCGTGCTGCCGCAGGGCCCGCCAGCCGCCCAGCAGCATGGTGGCAAGGCCCAGCACCGTGATGACGACCTGCCAGTACTCGGTGCCGGAAAAGCCCGGCGCCAGGCGCGCCACCAGGTAAATGCCCGCCTTCACCATGGCGGCCGCATGCAGGTAAGCGCTGACCGGAGTGGGCGCGGCCATGGCGCCAGGCAGCCAGAAATGAAAGGGCAGCAGGGCCGACTTGGTCACGGCGCCCACCAAAATCAGGGCGACGCCGACGTCGACCACCGTCCCGGGGACGCCTGCCGCTGCCACCAGTGCGGGAGCCTTGGCCAGCACGCCGGAGATGCTGTACGTGCCGGCGCTTTCCCCCACCATGATCAACCCCACCAGCATGGCCAGTCCGCCGAAGGTGGTGACGATGAGGGCCTGGAGCCCCGCCCGGCGGGCCGCGATGCGGGTGCCCGCGTAACCGATGAGCAGGTAGGACAGAACCGTGGTCAGTTCCCAGAAGACGTAGAGCAGGATCAGGTTGTCGGCCGTGACGAGGCCAAACATTGCCCCTGCGAAAGCCAGCAGCTGGGCGCCGAATCCGCCCAGTCCGGCGTCGGCCGACCTGAAATAGCGGGCGCAGTAGGCCAGGACCAGCGCGCCAACGCCGAGGACCAGGAGGGACATCAGCCAGGACAGCTCATCCATGCGGAAGGTGAGGTTCAGTCCAAGGCTGGGGACCCAAGCAAGGTCGAGGGTGGGGTTCGAGGCGGAATCCGAGTAGACGCTGCCGTATTGGGCCAGCAGCCAGGCGAAGCTGGCGGCCGGAACGGCCGCCAGCGCGTAAAACGCGGCCCGGCCCCAGCGGGAAAAGAAAAGCGGCGCGAAAATTGCCACGATGAAATGTGCACAAAGGACAATCAGCAAGGTGGCTCCGCGGGGTTCGGGGCAGGACGAGCGACACGCAGGAGAATCGACGGTTCCCGTTCCTGATCACCCTACCAAGGCGGGCGGCGTCCCCCGCGGCGGCGCACGCCGATGGTCCGCCGTTGTGACGGCAATCATGCCCTCATGTCGGATTGTTAACCTGCACCCCTCGGATGCTTCGTGGCTATAGCATGTGCCCTATGACAGAGTTCACATCGGCCGCCGTCCCTCCCGCGTCCATGGCCAGGACGCCGGGCACCAGGTGGCAGATTGTCGCGTGGTCCGCGTGGGACTGGGGCGGGGCGGCCTTCAACTCCGTCATGACCACGTTCATTTTCACGGCCCTGTACCTCACCGGAGACGCGTTTGGCGGAGCCAACCATGCCTCGGCCGTGCTGGGGCTGACGACGGCGCTGGGTGGGGTGGCGATTGCGCTGCTCGCGCCCGTCACGGGCCAGCGCACCGACCACAGTGGGAGGCGCAAGCTGTGGCTGGGGGTGAACACCTTGATTGTGGCCTTGTTGACGGGTGCGTGCTTCTTTGTGCAGCCGCACGAGTCTTACTTGTTGCTGGGCTGCCTCTTGATTGCCGCCGGACACGTGTTTTTTGAGATTGCCGGCGTCAACTACAACGCCATGCTGCTGCAGATCTCCACGCGGTCCTCGATTGGCAAAATCAGCGGCTTTGGCTGGGCGGCCGGCTATCTGGGGGGCATCGTGGCCCTGCTGCTGGTCTACTTTGGGCTGATCAAGCCCGACGTCGGCGTCTTCGGCATCACGAGCGCCGACGGCATGACGTACCGGGCCGTCGCGGTGTTCTCGGCCCTGTGGATCATCATCTTCGCCATCCCTGTCATGTTTGCCATCCCCGAGTCCCCGCGTAATCCAAACATGCCCAGGATCGGCTTTTTCCAGGCCTACCGGGAACTGTGGCACACGATCAAAAGGCTCGCGCGCACCTCGCGCCACACCCTGTTCTTCCTAGTCGCCAGCGCCGTCTTTCGCGACGGGCTGGCGGCAGTCTTCACCTTTGGCGCCGTCATCGCCGTCGGCTCCTTCGGCTTTAAGACCGGTGACGTGCTCATCTTTGCCATCGCCGGCAACGTGGTGGCTGCCGTCGGCGCCATGTCCGCAGGTTTCCTGGACGACAAGGTTGGGCCAAAGGCCGTCATCGTCACGTCGCTGGCGGGACTGGTGGTCTGCGGCGGAGCGCTGTTCTTCCTTCACGGCAAGGGCGCCTTCTGGATTTTTGGGCTGATGCTGACCTTGTTTGTGGGTCCGGCGCAGTCTTCGGCCCGCACGTTCATCGGGCGGCTGGCCCCCGCCGGGCAGGAGGGTGAGCTGTTTGGCCTGTACGCGACCACCGGTCGGGCCGTGTCGTTCCTGGCGCCGGCCATGTTCTACCTCTTCATCACCATGTTCGGCACGCAGCGCTGGGGCATCCTCGGGATCGTCCTGGTGCTGGCGCTTGGCCTTGCGCTGCTGCTGCCGGTCCACCGGCCCGAATTCCACACGGCCGCCAAGCGTTGAGGTTCGAGATAATCCCCACGCCCTCCCACCACTCGCAAGCTCGCGGCGGGTCCCTCGGGCGCGTGGGCCCACCAAGGGCGTGGGGATGATCTCATCTGGAGGAGAGGCTAGACGCTGGTGCGGTGGAAGTTCATGTGGGACCGCGATGCCGTGGGGCCCCGCTGGCCCTGGTAGCGGTTGCCATACTGGCCGCTGCCGTACGGGTGCTCGGCCGGCGAGGATAGCTGGAAGAAGCACAGCTGCCCGATCTTCATCCCGGGCCACAGCTTGATGGGCAGCGTCGCCACGTTGGAGAGCTCCAGGGTGATGTGGCCGGAAAAGCCGGGGTCGATGAACCCTGCCGTGGAGTGGGTCAGCAGGCCCAGTCGTCCCAGGGACGACTTCCCTTCCAGGCGGGCGGCGACGTCGTCCGGCAGCGTGACCGTCTCATAGGTGGAAGCCAGCGCAAACTCTCCGGGGTGCAGGATGAAGGCCTCATCGGGGTCGACCTCGACCAGGCGGGTCAGCTCGGGCTGTTCCTCCGCCGGGTCGATGTGCGCGTACCGGTGGTTGTCGAAGAGGCGGAAGTACCTGTCTATGCGCACGTCCACGCTGGAAGGCTGCACCATGGACGGTTCGTAGGGGTCCAGGACAATCCGGTCGGCGTCGATGAGGGCTCGGATGTCGCGGTCTGAGATCAGCACCCTCTAAAAATAGCGCATGCCGCCCTCTCTGCCGGCGCACCGGACGAAATAGAGGCGCCCGGCCGAAAAACGGCCGCCCGGACTAAACTCCGCCCCGCGGGCGTTAACGCAGGACGAAAATTGGCAATCCATGACGACTAAGGTAAGAGGCATGAATATTGAAGAGACCCCTCTTCCAGGCATCGGCGTCCGCAGGGAACTGCGGCTCGCCACGGGCCGCAGGGTGGGGGTCGTGACCCACCGCGATGGTCACACTGAACTGATACTTTCACGCGTGGACGACCCCGACGCCTGCGCCGCGTCCATCCCGCTCAGCGCGGAGGAAGCATCCGCCCTGGGTACCCTCCTGGGCTCTGCCCAACTCATCGCCCAGCTTTCGGCCGAACAAAAGGACGTTGCGGGCATCACCACGCACCAGATCCTGATCCGGCCGGGCTCCGCGTACGCGGGGCGCCCATTGGGGGACACGCAGATGCGCACCCTGACCGGAACCTCCATCGTGGCGCTGCTGCGCGGCGACGAGGTCATTGGATCCCCGCGCCCGGATCAGGTCCTGGAGGTCGGGGACCTGGTGGTCATTGTCGGCACGGAGACGGGCCTGGCGGAAGCGGCCCGCATCCTGCAGTCCAGATTGTAGGTCTGCCGTGGATCCAACCACCCTTTCCCTCATCCAGCTTGGCGTTGTGTTTTTCGCGCTGGGCTTTCTGGGAAGGATGGCCGGACGCATCGGCATGTCACCGGTGCCGCTGTACCTCTTGGGCGGCCTGGCCTTTGGGCACGGTGGGCTCATCGACTTTGGCAGCATTAACGATTTTGCGCACATCGCCAGCGAGATCGGCGTCATCCTGCTGCTGCTCATGCTCGGCCTGGAATATACGGCCCGCGAGCTGGTCACCGGTCTGCGCCAGTCCTGGATGGCAGGCCTGCTGGACCTGGTGCTGAACATGGCGCCGGGCGTGGCCGTGGCGTTCATGCTCGGCTGGGGTCCGGTGGGCGCCCTGGTCATGGCCGGCATCACCTACAGCTCTTCCTCCGGGATCGTTGCCAAGGTGCTGGGCGATCTGGGCCGGCTCGGCAACCGGGAAACGCCCGTGGTGCTGGCCATCCTCGTGATCGAGGACCTGGCCATGGCCGCCTACCTCCCCATCCTGACGGCAGTCCTCGCCGGGGTGTCCTTCCTGGGCGGGTTGACCGCCGTCGGCATTTCCCTGGCCGTCATTACGGCGGTCCTCCTGGGTGCCCTGCGGTACGGGCACATTGTCTCCAACGTCCTGGAAAGTCCGGACCGGGAATCGTTCCTGCTGAAGCTGCTGGGCGCTGCCCTGCTCGTGGCGGGCGTTGCGTCGGCCCTGCAGGTTTCCGCCGCCGTGGGGGCGTTCCTGCTGGGAATCGCCATTTCCGGCGGCACCGCGCAGAACGCCTCCCGGGTGCTCGAACCCCTGCGGGACCTCTTTGCCGCCATGTTCTTTGTGTTGTTCGGCCTGAACACCGATCCCCATTCCATCCCGCCCGTGCTGGGTTTTGCGCTGCTCCTGGCCGTGGTTTCCGCGGCAACGAAGGTGGTCACGGGCTGGTGGGCGGCCCGCCGGCAGGGCATCGCCACCCTGGGGCAGGCGCGTGCCGGTGCCGCGCTCATAGCCCGTGGCGAGTTCTCCATTGTTATTGCCGGGCTGGCCGTGGCCTCCGGCGCCGTGCCGAAGGAATTGGCCGCCCTGGCCACCACCTACGTGCTGATCATGGCCGTGTTCGGGCCCGTGGCCGCCCGCTACGTGGAGCCGCTGGTCCGCCTCTTTCAGGGCAAGAAGGCCGCCGGGAAGGAACCGGAGGTCATCTTTTAGGGTTTGAGGAAGCGCGACGCCGGAACCCGGCTGCCAAGGCGGCCCCCCGTTGCGCCGTGCGGCGGTGTCCGGGAGGTCGGCAAACATCCGCTAGACTTTTGTTCGAAGCACCCCCGCCTCGAAGGAAATCCACGGCGGATGGCAGCTTTTGCGGGCGTAGCTCAATGGTAGAGCGCTAGCTTCCCAAGCTCGATACGCGGGTTCGATTCCCGTCGCCCGCTCTCCCCAGACCGGTGTCCCTGTTGCTCAGAACAGGGGCACTGTTTTCATGTAGCGCAGCTTCCACCCGTCCGAGTCCTCAGCGGGTTCGTGCTGTAAGGTCAGGGCTATGGGACCATCTTCGGTCCCACCTTCAGGGAGCTGACATGGGCGACAAATCACCACGGCAAACCGCGTCAAAGAAATCCAGCAAGTCCATCAAGGAAAAGCGCGCCGACAAGCGGGCCGATGGCGCCGGCTCGGGAATCGCGGACAAACCCACTCCCGCAAAGAAAAAATGACCGCCGCAGGCACCGGGTTGCGGCTCGGCGTCCTGGGGACGTCGCGCAAGCCTGACGAGCGCCGGGCCCCCATCCACCCTGAGCACCTTCTCCGCATCGATGCGGACATCCGGGCCGGCATGGTGGTCGAGGAAGGCTACGGCGCCCAGTTCGGCGTTTCGGACGCCGCCCTGGGCAAACTGGTCGGCGCCGTGGCGCCACGCCAAGACGTGGTGGCAGGCTCCGACGTCGTGCTCTTGCCCAAGCCTCAGGCCTCCGACCTGGCGGAGCTGAGGGACGGCCAGGTGCTGTGGGGGTGGCCACATTGCGTGCAGGACCGCGCCATCACCCAGCTGGCCATTGACAAGAAACTCACCTTGATTGCCTTTGAGGCCATGAACCATTGGGGGTCCGACGGCGGTTTTGGGCTGCATGTTTTCCACAAGAACAACGAGCTTGCCGGGTATTCGTCGATCATGCATTCGCTGGCGCTGATCGGCTCCACCGGTGACTACGGGCGCCGGCTCAAGGCGGTGGTCATTGGCTTCGGCGCCACGGCCCGGGGCGCTGTCACGGCGCTGAGCGCCTTGGGCGTCCACGACGTCCAGGTGCTGACCAGCCGCAGCGTGGCTGCCGTGGCCTCCCCCATCCACTCCGCCGAGATGGTGCAGTTCGATTTCGCCCCGGATCCTCCCCACACCGGCTTCGTCATGCTCGACGACGGCGACGCACCGCTGGCCGCGTTCCTCGCCGAGGCGGACATCGTGGTCAACTGCACGCTGCAGGACCCGAACGCGCCCATGACGTATCTGGCCGAGGACGACCTGGCGGGTTTCCGGCCCGGCAGCCTGATTGTCGATGTCTCCTGCGACGAGGGCATGGGCTTCAGCTGGGCCCGCAGCACCAGCTTTGCCCACCCCGTGTTTACCGTCGGGGACCACGTCAACTACTACGCAGTGGACCACAGCCCCTCCTACCTGTGGAATTCGGCCACCTGGGAAATCAGCGGGGCCGTGCTGCCGTTCCTCGAACCGGTCCTCGCCGGCCCGTCGGCGTGGGAGGGCAATGAGACCATCCGGCGCGCCATTGAAATCCGCGACGGCGTCATCGGCAACCCCGCCATCCTCCAGTTCCAGCGGCGCCAGGCAGGCTACCCGCACCTGCCCCTGGGGTAGGCCGGGCGCTGGGGTGCGCCCAGTACCCTGGGACAGCCCAGCTGGGCCGCGACCAAGCCGGAGTTATCCGGCGGCGGGCAGCGTCGGCTCAAACAGTTCAATCAGGTTGCCGGAGGGGTCTTCCACGAGCACCTGCCGGCCGCCCACCCCATTGACCACCCCGGACCGCAGGACCACCCCGGCCGCTTCCAGCCGTGCCGCCTGCACGGCCACGTCTTCCACCTCGAGGGAGAACCGGTTCCAGCCGCCCGGCGTCGGAAGCGTGCCGTCGGCCAGCGCCCGGCCGCCTCCGCCGGGAGCGCCGCTGGCATCGGTGGCACCGGGCGCGCTGAGCAGCAGCCGCAGGGTCCCGCGGGACAACATGGCAAATCCCGGGGCAGGGTGCATCACCTCCGCAAAACCCAGCTGCCCCACGTAAAACCCGATGGCGGCATCGACATCGTCCACGATGTACCGGATGCTGGCTTGTTCCATGGCGGCACCACTTCCTTTCCTTCCACGATACGCCCGCGCGTAGCATGAGCAGCATGGTTGATTCATTGACCCGGGACCAGCGCCACAGGGTCATGGCGAACATCAAGGGCAAGGACACCAAGCCGGAAATGCTGGTCCGCCGGCTGCTTTTCGGACAGGGCTACCGCTACCGGCTTCATGTAGCGGGGCTGCCGGGCACACCGGACATCGTCTTTAGCGGCCGCCGCAAGGCCATCTTCGTCAACGGATGTTTTTGGCACTCGCATTCATGCCCGAACGGCACCCGCAAACCCCTGACGAACCCTGAATTTTGGGACGCGAAGCGGACCCGGACCGTGGCGCGTGACGCCCAGGCACTCATCCTCCTTGACGAGCTGGGGTGGGGCACCTACACCGTATGGGAATGCCAGCTGAAAGCCCCGGACGATGTGGCCGGTGCCTTGTTCAGCTTTCTGGGACCACCACGGCAGGACAGGCTGCCGGAAAGTTAAATGCGGCGACTTCAGGTGCCAATAACCTTTTGCCCCTAGCCCCGACGGCGTCCACGTCATATGCTCAAGGATATTGCTTCGCTGTACACGTGAAAAGGTGATGTCATTGGGGATGCTCGAAGGGGAAATGGTTCCGGACGAAGGACGGCAGCCGCAAACGGCGCCCGCTATGCGCAGGCCGTGGACGCCGTCGGGATTTTGGCCGCACCAGCGCACCCGTCAGGCACCGGCGGCCACGGACCTTGCGCTCAACGGTATTGGCGCACCAGCGGGCATTCAAACGGATCTACTGCCGTCAGTCCAACCCGATTGAGGTAGGCCACCACCGCCGCGTAGGACTGCAGAAGCGACGTTTCCGTGAACGGAATGCCGTTCCTTTTGCACGCTTGGCGGACCAGTTCATTGCTGCGGCGCAACTCCGGCCGGGCCATGTCCGGGAACAGGTGGTGCTCCACCTGGTGGTTCAACCCGCCCAACAGCGTATCCATGAAAAATCCGCCGCGAATGTTCCTGCTCGTCACCACCTGCCGCGTCAGGAAATCCACCCGGCTGCCCGCCTCCAGAACAGGCATGCCCTTATGGTTCGGGGCGAATGACGCCCCCATGTAGAAACCGAACACGGCCATCTGCACGCCCACGAACGCCAGCGCCATGTCCCAGGGCAGCATCATCAGGAGCACGGCGAGCAGGGCGCCAAACCGCAGCACCAGCAGGCTGATCTCCACGTAGCGGTACCGCACGCCGCGGCGGCCCAGCAGGGTCTTGAGTGAGTCCAGGACCAGACTGAAGCCGAGGAACAGGATCACCGGGAACAGCAGCGTGCCCTGGTGCCGGGTGAACACGGCGGCCAGGCCGTGCTTGGTTGCCGCGCCCTCCTCGTGGAACGCTATGACGCCCGTGTGGATGTCCGGGTCCTTGCCCTTCGTGTTGGGGTTTTGGTGGTGGGCGGTATGTTTTTTCACCCACATCGCATAGCTCATGCCGACCAGCAGCGGGCCCATGATCCGTGCGGACCAGTCGTTCACACGCCCGGAGGCAAAGATCTGGTGGTGTGCGGCCTCATGCGCCAGAAACGCGAACTGGGTGAACAGGATGCCCAACACGGCGGCGATCAGCAGCTGGAACCAGGTCCGGCCCAGCAGGACGAAACCGGTGCCGGCAGCTCCCAGCGCCAGCAGCAGGACAATGAAGAGCGTCACGTAGAACGTACGACGACGGCGCATCAGCCCCGCCGCCCGTACCGACTTCAGCAAGGCGGAGTAAGTTTCAACGACCGGGTTGATGGAGTTTGGCATGATGTGCGCCTCGGATAGCTCTGTAGTACGTTGGGTGGCCTTCCGGGGTCTGGGGCGCCAATTTAAGATTACCTCTCTGCCGGGACAGCGGGAAGGGGTGCGGCGAGACTGATGAAAAGTGCTCGCGAAAAGGGGTGCACGCCTACTGGATCGCCCGGGGGGCAATATACAGCGGCGCCCTCAGGCTGCGCAGGTTGACCTTGAGCGTCAACTGCCCGCGCCGCGCCAGGACGGCTCCGATGGTGGCTGCAGCCAGGGCGGGCATGGCCCCGGCGATCAGCATGGCCGACTCGACGCTCAGGTGTTCGGCGAGCCACCCCATGAGCGGGCCGCCCAGCGCCTGTCCGCCGATGAGGACCATGATGTACAGGCTCATGACCCGGCCGCGCACCAGCACGTTGGTCGACATCTGCACCAGCTGGTTGGCATTGGTCAGAAACATCAACGAGGCGAAGCCGGCCACCACCATCACCATGCCAAAGGTGACCATGTTTGGTGACAGTGAGGCGACCATGAGCACCACGCCGTAGGCGCCGGCCGCGGACATGACCGTGCGCAGCCGAAGGACGGCAATCCGGGTCGAGGTGAGGGCGCCGGCCAGCGCGCCCAGCGCAACGAGGGTGTTGAGCAGCCCGTAACCCCCGGGGCCGGCGTGGAACACATTGTTGGCGTAGGCCGCCATGAGCACGGCCAGGCTCAGGCCAAAGACGGCGAAGAACCCTGCCATGACGGCCGGCCAGAAGATGGTGGGCTTGGCGAGGGCGTAGCGGACGCCTTCCATCAGCTGACCCCTGGAGCGCTTGACCGGGGCCATCTTGACGAGTTCCTGCGGGCGGATAAAGATCAGCGAACAGACGGTGATGCAGCATGCCACGGCGTTGGCGGCGAATGCCCAGCCGCCCCCCACCGCCGTGATGAGAATGCCGCTGACGGCCGGGCCGATCATCCCGCCCATTTGGAAGATGGAGGAGTTCAGGCTGATGGCATTGCGCAGCTGGCGGGGGCCGACAAGTTCATTGACAAAGACCTGACGGGCGGGCTGGTCCGCCACCACCACCAGGCCCAACACGAAAGCGATCACGTAAATGTGCCATACCTGCAGGTGCCCGGTCAGGGCAAGGACGGCCATCATGGCGGCGAGGACGCCGGCCGAACCCTGGCTGATCATGAGGATCAACCGCTTCGAGTACCTGTCGGCCAGGATTCCGCCCAACGGCATGAGGACCAGGGAGGGGATGAACTGCATGAAGACGGTGATGCCCACGGCCGTGACGGAGCCGGAGAGTTCCAGCACCATCCAGTCCTGTGCCACACGCTGCATCCACACCGCGATGACGGCGAGCAGGTTCGCGGAGGCAAATACGCGGTAGTTGCGGATCTTGAGCGAGGAGAAGGTCTGGCTCCACGGCGGACGCGTGGCGACGAGGTTGATGGGCGCTGTCAGGGCAGAATTCAGGGTTGCTGGGGGCGGCGTCAAGGCGGAGGTCCGTAAGGTGTGAGGGGCGGGTGTGGGAGGGGAGGAATTTTGGCTCCCTTTAAGCCTAGGCAGCACGGGCTCATACCGAAAGGGTATGGTGATTATAAGTAGCATTACAGATCGTAATGATGAGGCAGGCACTAAATGCATGACACACCCACGTTCGACCCGGTGCAGCTGAAGAGCTTTCTGGCAGTCGCCGAAACCCGGAACTTCACCCGGGCCGCAGAACGTCTGGGCATCAGCCAGCCGACGGTCAGCCAGCACGTCCGTAAGTTGGAGCAGGCGGCCAAGCGCGTACTGGTGGCCCGGGACACCCGCGATGTGCGCCTGACGGACAACGGCGATGCGATGGCCGGCTTCGCCCGCACCATCCTGGCCGCGAACGACGCCGCCACGCGCTACTTTTCCGGCGCGGCCATGCGGGGGCGGCTGCGCTTCGGCACGGCGGACGATCTCGCCATCACCGGCCTTCCCCGCATCCTTCGCGAGTTCCGACAGCTGTATCCACAGATCAACCTGGAGCTCACCGTCAGCCAAAGCGACCAACTGCACCGGCGGCTGAAGGCCGGCCAGTTGGATCTGGTATTCGTGAAGTGGGTGTCCGGTGCCCAGGAAGGCGAGGTGGTCAAGCAGGACACGTTCGCCTGGGTCGGGCTGGAACAAACAGTCCTGGAGCCCGGCTCTCCCGTCCCGGTCATCGTGTACCCTGCGCCCAGCCTGAGCCGCCGGTTGGCATTGGACGCGCTGGAGTACGCCGGGCGGACGTGGCGGATCACCTGTTCCACGAAGCAAATCAGCGGCGTGCTGGCGGCGCTAAGGGCCGGCATCGGCATCGCGGTCATGCCGACGTCGCTGGTCCCGGACGATCTCAAGGTCATCACCAAGCGCTTCGACCTGCCGCCCGTGGGTGACGTCGACTTCACGCTGATCCGCAACCCGCTCGCCAACACCGAGGTGGTGGATGCGCTGACGCAGGCCATCATGGGGCGCAAGCTCACCCCCCTCAGCCGGCGATAGGTGCGTAAGCAGTCTCACAGACCACGCTTGCACCACCACGGTAGACTGGTGGCGTTATGAACCGAACCATGTTTAAGTCCAAGATCCACCGTGCCACGGTGACCCACGCCGACCTGCACTACGTAGGCTCCGTCACCGTTGATGCGGATCTGCTGGACGCCGCGGACATCCTGCCCGGCGAGCTGGTCTCCATTGTGGACATCACCAACGGCGCCCGCCTGGAAACGTACACCATTGCGGGCGAGCGCGGCTCGGGCGTCATCGGCATCAACGGTGCCGCCGCACACCTGGTCAACGTGGATGACCTGGTCATCATGATCACCTACGCCCAAATGAGCGACGCCGAGGCCCGCGACTACGTGCCCACCGTGGTCCACGTGGACGCCGGGAACAAGATCGTGAAGCTGGGCACCGACCCGGCCGAGGCCGTCACCGAAGGCCTGCTCCGCCCCGCCTTCGCACGCTAATACTCGTTGGCCGCGCTTGTCCTGGATTTCAACAGGCTCAATCACCGGCTGTCGCGCCACGAGTGCGCGGGCGCGTAGCCGATCACCCGGCGCGCCGCGTCGATCGACAACAGCGTTTCGTGCCCTTGGACCTCGCGCCGCCGCTCCAGTTCCGGGAAGAATTCGTCCAGCAGCTCAGCGGACGGGCGATCCATGACGGTGTCCGCGGCAGCAATGATCAGGTTTTCGCTCCCGCTGCTGTCGGCTTCGACGGCGTTGCGGCAGGCGGCACCGACGTCACGGGCGTCCACGTAGCCCCACAGGTTCCAGGCCCGGGACATGGGATCGGCCCAGAATCCGGGGACCCGCGCATAGTCATCCTCGGTGAAGATGTTGGTCAGGCGCAGGCCCACAAACGGGATCCCGGACCACGCCGCAAACTGGGCCGCAGCGGCCTCACTCAGCACCTTCGAGAGCGCATACGTTGAGGAAGGGTGGGGGAAATGGGCCTCGTCGACGGGCGCATAGCGCAGGGTCCCGCCGTCGTCCGCGAACGGCAGGCCCAGCGTGGTCTCACTCGACGCCCACACCACGCGGGCCAGCCCCAGCGCCTGTGCGGCCAGGAACACGTTGTGGTTCATGGCGGTGTTGCGGTTGAGGGTCTCGGCCGGCGGGAACATGCCCGGCTCGGGAATGTTGGCCAGATGGACGACGGCGTCCGCGCCGGTCAGTGCCTGCAGCGCCTGACCGTAGTCGGTCAGGTCGGCACGCATCGTGGGAGCGCCCAGATCCGAGTTGCGGCCCACCGGCCCGGCAATGTCGCAGGCCAGGACGTTGTATCCATGCGCCAGAAAGTCAGCGACCGCCGCGCGACCGGCCTTGCCGTGGGCACCTGTGACGGCGACGGTCTTGCGGGGAAGGACACTCATGACGACTCCTTGTGGCGTGGGTGATGTGCTGTGGATGCGCCCTTTCAGCTTAGGCTTGGGAGGTGCCGAACGTGAATGACCGCTGCCAACCGCGGCCGTGCTAGCCGTCGTCGAGGGGTTTTCGGTCGTTTGGCTCATCATCCTGGTGGGCTGGTTTGTCGGCCGGCGCAACGTGTTGGGCGACAATGCAGCCCAGGTCCTGAGCCGGCTTTCCTTCTTTGTGGCGAGCCCGGCCCTGCTGCTCGAGACACTGTCCCAGGCGGATCTCAAGCAGGTCTTCTCCGAACCGCTGCTCGTGGCCGCAGCCAGCGCAGTGTTCACCGGCATGCTCTTCCTGCTCATATCCAGGTTTTGGCTCAAACGATCCCTCAGCGAGGCCCTCGTCTCGGCGATGTCCTCCTCCATTGTCAACGCGGCCAACCTGGGCATCCCGATCGCGGCCTACGTGTTGGGCGATGCGGCACTCATCGCGCCGGTGCTGATCTTCCAGCTCGCGTTCTACACGCCGTGCTATCTGCTGGTGCTGGACGCCACCACCAGCGGACACCGGGCAACGCCGGGTCGGGTCTTCCTGCAGATCTTCCGCAATCCGATGATCCTCGGCACGCTTGTCGGGTTGTTGCTGGCCGCCACGGGCTGGAAGCTGCCTTCCCTGGTGGCCGAGCCCGTGCAGCTGATAGGCGGCGCCGCCATACCTGCCATCCTCATCGCGTTTGGCATGTCCCTGGGCAGCAGCAGGCCATTGGCGGCCGCCGACGGCCGGCGCACGGACACACTTCTGTCCACCGGCTTCAAGCTGGTGCTGCACCCGGCGGTGGCATTCGCGCTGGGACACTGGGTGCTGGGCATGTCCGGGGCCGCCCTTTTTGCCGTGGTGGTGGCTGCGGCCCTGCCCTCGGCCCAAAACGTGTACGTGGTCGCGCAGCGGTACCTCGTGGGACTGACCATCGCCAAGGACACCGTCCTGGCAACGACCGTCCTGGCGATACCGGCGATGTTTGCCGTGGCCGTGCTTTTGGGCTGACAGGAGGCCCCCGCACTTTGAAGCTGCGCACCGTCAGCCCCTAACGCTGCGCCGCTTGCCAAGTGGCGCAGCGTTGGCCTCCAACGATGCGCCACTTCACGGCCTTGGCGCCGCAGACATCCCCGCATGGATGCCAGACGCCGAATGTGACGCAGGGTACGCTTTTGCCATGGCTACCAAATCCGCGGCAGAGACCGTCGCGACCTTTCAGGCAGGCTACACGTTCAGTGGTTCGTCCATCGCGCTGGGTGCGGCGCTCGTGGACGGGCAGGTCCACCCCGAAGCCCAGGTCAGCCTGCCACTGGCCATGCTGAACCGGCACGGCCTGGTGGCTGGCGCCACGGGCACGGGCAAGACGGTCACGTTGCACATGATGGCAGAGCAGCTTTCCACGGCCGGCGTCCCCGTGTTCATGGCGGACATCAAGGGTGACCTGACCGGCCTAGCCACCGCGGCCCCAGGCAGCGACAAGCTGACGGCGCGCACGCAGGCCATCGGCCAGCAGTGGGAGTCGAAGGCGTTTCCGGTGGAGTTCCTGGCCCTGGGCGGTGCCGGCAACGGCGTGCCGGTCCGGGCCACCGTCACCAGCTTCGGCCCCATTCTGCTTTCCCGCGTCCTGGGCCTGAACGAAACGCAGGAATCCAGCCTCCAGCTCGTCTTCCACTACGCGGATACCAAAGGCCTGGAGCTCTACGACCTGAAGGACCTGCGCGCCGTCATCCAGTTCCTCACCTCCGACGAGGGCAAGGCGGACCTGGCGGAGCTGGGAGGGCTGTCCAAGGCGACGGCCGGCGTCATCCTGCGCAACCTCATCACCCTGGACGCCCAGGGCATGGGCGGGTTCTTCGGCATGCCGGAATTCGATACCGCCGAACTGCTGCGCACAGCCCCGGACGGCCGCGGCGTCATCACCTGCCTGGAACTGCCCAGCGTGCAGGACAAGCCGCTGCTGTTCTCCACTTTCCTCATGTGGCTGCTCGCCGACCTGTTCCGCGACCTCCCCGAGGTGGGCGACGCCGACAAGCCCAAGCTGGTGTTCTTCTTCGACGAGGCCCACCTTCTGTTCACCGGTGCCAGCAAGGCCTTCCTGAACGCCATCACCCAAACCGTGCGCTTGATCCGCTCTAAGGGCGTGGGCATTTTCTTCGTTACCCAGACCCCCAAGGACGTCCCCGGCGACGTCCTTGCCCAGCTGGCCAACCGTATCCAGCACGCCCTGCGCGCCTTCACCCCGGACGACGCCAAGGCTCTCAAAGCCACGGTTTCCACGTTCCCTGTCAGCAGCTACGACCTCGAGGAAGTCCTCACCTCCGCCGGCATTGGCGAGGCCGTGGTCACGGTCATGAATGAAAACGGCGCCCCGACCCCGGTGGCCCTGACCCGCATGCGCGCGCCCGGCTCCGTCATGGGTCCCAGCCCGGACGGCACCGTCAAGGCCGTCGTCGGCGCCTCCGCCCTGCTGCCCACCTATGGAACTGCCGTGGACCCCGTCTCCGCGTATGAGAAATTGGAATCCCGGGCTGCGTCCCCCGCGACGGGCCCCGCCGTGGGCGCCCCTCTCCCGCCACCGCCCCCCGCCACGCTTTCTGCGCCCAGGAACGACGGCGGCGGCATGGGTGCCGAGGTCCTGGACGCCTTGGGCGGCGCCCTCGGAGGCGGCGTGAAAAGCATGATCCGATCGATGGGATCGCAACTGGGCCGCAACCTCATGCGCGACATGTTCGGCACTGCACCGCGCCGGAGACGGCGGTAACAAGGGCGAAGTCCGCAGGGTCCGGTGTCACATGCCCACAACCGCGCTGCGGCCGATTCCAATGCCCGGAGTCCTAGACGGTACAGTGGACGGCGTGAAGAACGGGGCCAAACTCATCAAGATCGCCGCCGCGTGGCTGCTGATACTGATGCTCGCCATGGCCGCGGCCATTGTCACCATCACCGCGGTGAACAACAATTCCTTTGGACCTGCGCGGACGGTTGAAAATTACTTGGACGCCCTCCGTGCCGGCGACGGCGCTAAGGCGTTGGGACTGCTGCACGGCAGGGTCCCGTCAGCCAACGCAGCCGTTCTGGACGGAGCCGGACTGGCCAAGTCGCAGGAGGACTTGAAGGACGTCACCATTGGCGAGCCCGTTGACGCCGGCAACCACCAGCAACAGGTCACCGTCAGCTACACCATCGACGGCAAGTCGCTGTCGACCCCCTTCAAGCTGGTCCCCGGTCCGAAGCGCTGGCTGTTCTTTGACAGCTGGAGCATCGCGCCCACCACGCTGCCGATCATCGACGTGTCCGTGGTCAACGCCAACCAGGCCTCGGTCAACGGCGTGGACGTGAACATGCCGAACGGAAAGAACGCTTTTGCCGTGTTTTACCCGGGCAGCTACGAGGCCGAATACAAGTCACCGTTGTTCGCCGCCCCCGCCGTCAAACGCAGCGTGACGGGCCCGGTGGACGCCGTTCCCGCCGTCGCACTTGCCACCGGACCCACCAGCGACCTACTGTCCCAGGTGGGCTCCACTGTCCACAAGTACCTCGACGCGTGTGCCAAGCAGGCGGTGCTCATGCCAGCGAACTGCCCCATGAGCGCGGCTACGGAGAACCGCGTGCTGTCCGCCGTGAAGTGGAGCATCGTGGACTACCCCACCGTGTCCATCACCCCGTATGGCGGCAAGTGGATCATGGCCCCGCTGACGGTCAAGGCCCGGGTCCAGTACAAGGAGCAGGACCTGTTCACCGGCACCGTCGCGCCCTTCCAGCACGTGGAGGACTTCGGCTTTACGGCCAAGCTGGCCATCGAGGGCAATTCGGTCGGCGTCACCCCGGTGGTCAGCTACTAATTCCCGGGTGGATCTCCAGCGCAGCCAGTCGAGTTTGTCCTGGCGGCCGGGGCGGTCGAACCTCAGATGATGAGCCTCGAAACCGTTGGGTGGGCTGGTCGTATTCCGTGGTTGAGCCGGCTGCTTGCGGTGATCCGGCGTGTTCCCGCCGTCTCCGGGACGGACCGATGGTGTCGTTGCTTCCTCCACAGGCAGGGCTGCACTCCAAATAGCACACATGTTCTAATGATCATTATTTTTGTCAGTGGTACCCGTTAGAGTTGCGGGTATGGAAGCAATGGCGGGGAGGCCGGGCAATCCCGGTTCCACACAGGACGGCAGGGACGCCGGCGGGCATGTCCGCCGGCTGATCGCCCTTGCCGAGGCCCTGACCCGCTCCGCGGCGGCGGCTTCCACGGCCGCCACCCCCGGCCCGGGCACTGCGGGAGCCAGCCCGGCCATCACCGGTGGCCCGGCCATCTCCGGCCCGGGCGTTGCGGGAGCCGGCCCGGCCACCTTCGCTGCGGCCGGGTCCGGGCACGTGGCCGCGCCCGCTGCCGGGCCGGCCGCCGGGCCGGCCTCCGGGCCCGGGTCCGGCGCAGCGGCGCCCGGGGCGTGCGCGCCGGTTGACGGTCGGCGCCTCACGGCCCCGCTGGGCATGGACATGGGGTCCCTCAGCGACGCCCAGGCCGTGTCCTGGGCGCAGGAACTGGAGCACCTGGGCGCCTTCCTGGCCGCTTTGCAGGTCCAGGCCGCCGGGGACCTGGCCGGGCGGGTGCGCGCGGGACGCTTTGACGGGGTCAAGCTCCCCACGGACCTTTTCGGCACCAGCCTGAAGCTGGGCCGCAGCGAAGCGGGGCGGCGGCTGCGCCTGGCCGGGAAGTTCCTGCCCGCCACCGACGAACTGACCCTGGCCACCACCCCCGCCGCGCAACCAGTGGCAGCGGCAGCCTTCTTCGCCGGCGAACTCTCCCTTGAGCGGGCACTGACCGTTTCGCGCTACACCGAGGAAGCCCGCCACCTCGCCGACGGCGGCCGGATCCCCGCCCAGACCGCCAGCGAGGTCGAGGAAACCCTGACCGGCTACGCCCGCGCCATGGACCCCGACTCCCTCGCCCGGGTCGGACTCCGGGTGGTGAACGTGCTCGATCCCGACGGCCAGCAACCCACCGAGGGAGAACTGCTGGCCAAACAGGGCATCACCTTCCGCCAGCCACGCCGCGGCCTGGTCCACTTTGAAGGCTGGGCCACCGTGCCCCAATACGAGACCTGGATGGCAGGCATCGGATCCGCCGCCAACCCCCGCCAACACACCGACCCCGGCGCGGACCCCGCATCCGGCAACGGCGGCACCTTCGAATCCACCCGGGCTGGGGATGACGTGATGCCCGGGCAAATGCTCCTGGACGGCCTCCTCACCCCCAGCGAAAAGCCTGAAGTCCAGGACACCCGGGACAACCAGGACAACCAGGACAACCAGGACACCCAGGACGGCCGGGACAGCCGGGACGGATGCGGCGGCGAAGGCGGGGAAAACCCGGGCGGCGCAGCCTCCCCGTGGCCACCGGCAGGCCAGGGCCCGGCCCCGGACTGGGCCCAGGAACCCGGCAGTGCAACCGGCGGTGCAACCAACGCGGACAATGAAACCGCGGCGCCGTGGCCACACCTGGTCAACGGCATCCAGGTGCCCGAGCCCGGCTCCGATGAGGAACTTCCCGAACTGGACCCGATCGACCCCGCCTGCACCAATCCCGTCGTGGCAGATAGGCGCACCCGCGCCCAAAAACTCCTCGACGGCACCATCGACGGCATCAAGCTCGCCGCCCGCACCGGCAGGCTGCCCATGAACGGCGGCCTGAAACCCCAACTGTTCATCTCCACCACCGAAACCGACCTCCAACGCCGCACCCGGTGCGGACAACCCGGCGGCATCGCCTTCCTGCCCTACAGCGGACCCCAGCCCCTGGCCCTCTTCACCACAGAACTCTGCGACGCCGACGTGACCACCATGATCCTGGGCAACGGCCAGGACATCCTCAACGTCGGCCGCACCCAACGCCTCTTCACCGCCGCACAACGCAAAATCCTCATCGCCCGCGACAAGGGCTGCACCTTCCCCCACTGCCGAAGAACAGCCATGACCACCGACGCCCACCACATCGTGCCCTGGGCCGACGGCGGCGAGACCAACATCTCCAATGCCGCCTTGCTCTGTACCCTGCACCACCACGCGGTCCACGACGGCTCCTGGAGCGTCGAACTCATCAACGGCACACCCTGGTTCACCCCCAGCTACAAGATCGACCCCACACGAACCAAACTCCGCAACCCCTACCACCACGGCCTCCCCACCACCGGAAGCTGACCACCACCGTTCAAACCCTGCCTGCGCCCCGGGCACCGGGACCCAGGTGCCGCGACTAGAAGCAGCAGACTAGGACGACCAGCGCAAAGAGGCCGCGACCAGCACGGCAAGAAGCAGCGGACCTTACGACCCCGGCCAGCCCGTGTGCCTACACCGTGGATACTGGAACGGCTGGGTTCCGTTGCCGGAGTCTCGTCCGGCGCAGGGGGAGATCAGTCCATTCCGCGCAGGTCCAGGACCAGCTCGCTGGCACCGTCCGCGGAGAGCAGCACCGGGATACCCCAGTCCTGCTGGTACAGGTGGCAGGCGGCGTGGTCCGGGATCTCACCGCTGGCATCCTCCGGGCCGTCACAGGCTGCGGCGCGCGCGGTCAGGTGCAGGACACCCTCGGGGACGTCAGGGGATAGAACCAGCGTGCGAGAGAGGCCCACGGACGTGCCAGCGCCGGAGACCAGCAGTTCCGGCGGCGTGGAGGAGACCTTCAACTGCGTGGGATCGCCCCAGCGGTCGTCCAACTTCTGCCCGGTCGGGGCCGAGAAGCGTACCGCGAGGGCCAGCTCACCGCTGGCCACAGGGGTCCTCGGGCGCTGGGTCTGCACAGATCCCTCATCAACCTGCAGGGCGTTCTTGGGCAGCGGCAGGCGGATCAGCTGGTGCCGGTTGGCCTCCACGACCATCAGCAGCGGGACCTCGCCGGACTCGTCCAGCAGCACGTCACTGGGCTCGGCCAGTCCGCGCGCCAGCGTGCTGACCTGCCTGGTCGCGGGGTCGTAACGCCGCACGGCACCGTTATAGGTATCCGCCACTGCAACGGATCCATCCGGGAGCACCGCGACGCCAAGCGGGTGCTGCAGACGAGCCTGGGCAGCGTCGCCATCTCGGAAGCCAAAGTCGAAGAGGCCCTCGCCGATGGCAGTCTCCACGGTCACCTTTCGCCCACCCGGCCCCGCCGCGTCGCCAAACTTGAGAACGCGCAGCGCCGAGGTTTCGGAGTCGGCCACCCAGATGTTGCCCTTGGCGTCCTCGGTCAGGCCGGAGGGCTGGGCAAACCAGGCCTGGTCGGCCGCACCGTCCAGCAGGCCCTCGAGCCCGTTGCCGGCCACAATCGTCACGTTGCCGCTGGCCGGTTCAAAACCAAAGATCTGGTGCGTGCCTGCCATGGCCACCACGACGGTCTCCAGCACCGAGGAATAGGCAACGTCCCACGGCGAGGACAGCGCGATCTCGAGGGGCACGGTGCCGAGTTCGGTCGCGGAGGCGGTGGCGCCGTCGTCGTCCACGCGGGCCGGACCCGCCTCCAGCAGGCGCTGCACGCCGTTGCCAGCCACGGTGCGCACCTGCCCGGTGGCGAGCGTGATGCCGCGCAGGCGGTGGTTCACCGAGTCAGCCACGACGACGTCGTACCCCACTTGGGCGGCAAGGCTGGCCGGCAGGAGCGCCAGGCCCTGGGGTTCGTTGAACTCGGCCCGTTCCGCTGGACCGTCGCTGTGGCCCTTCGTTCCGGCGCCGATGGTGCGGATGACGGTGGCCAGGTCCGGGCCCATCTCCACGAGGCGGTGGTGGCCGGTGTCCGCGACAAGGAAGTTCCCGTCCGCCAGCGGCAGCACCTTGCCGGGGAAGCGGAGGTCGCGGGAGACGGGCTCGGGGGCCACGTACGGGCCGTCACCGCGGTGCAGCGTTCCCTTGGCCTCATGCTCGGCAATGAGTTCGGGGATGAAGGACGCCAGGCCGGCCGCGTGGCCCTCGCCGGAGAGGTGGGCCACGATGTAGCCCTCGGGATCCACCACCACCAAGGTAGGCCAGGCGCGCGCGGAATATGCCTGCCAAGTGATGAGGTCGGGGTCGTCCAGGACGGGGTGGGTGATGTCGTAACGCTCCACGGCGGCGGCGAGGGCCACAGGGTCGGCCTCGTGTTCAAACTTGGGCGAATGCACACCCACCGTGACCAGCACGTCCTTGTACTCCTGCTCCAGGGGGCGCAACTCGTCCAGCACGTGCAGGCAGTTGATGCAGCAGAACGTCCAGAAATCGAGAATCACGATCTTGCCGCGCAGCTTTTCCAGGTTCAGCTCGGCGCCGCCGGTGTTCAGCCAGCCGCGGCCTTCCAGCTCGGAGGCCCGGATTCGGACGGCGGAGGCGGTGTTCGTTGCGGATTCCACTATTGCTTTTCTCCTTGTGAACCAGATCGTGAACCGGGTGGTGAAGCCGAAGCCGGGGGCGTGTCTGCCTGGCTACCGGTGGACTGTGCCGCGGCAACCGGACTGTTGAGCCGGTGCGGCAGCGGCGGGCCGCTGTGCGTGGAATCCATCGTGGCATCCTGCTGGGCCAGCTGGGCAAACATGTCATTGTAAGCGTTGAGGTCGGCGTAGTTATTCCGAACGGCGGCCCGGTCGTTGCGCTTCGTCTCACGGGCGTCAGACTTCGCCCACATGTAGGCCACGCCCATGGCGATGGCCAGGGTGGGGATCTCCCCCACGCCCCAGGCGATGCCGCCGGCGGTTTGCTGGTCGACCAATGCGGAGTCACCCCAGGGCCGGCCCATGTTGCCGAAGTACTCGCCGGAGAGCAGGTTGGTGGCCATCATCAGCGACACGCCGAAAAAGGCGTGGAAAGCCATGGTCGCCAACAGCAGGAGCAGCCGCATCGGGTACGGGGCCCGGCGCGGGAGAGGGTCGGATCCGATCATGCTCATGATGAAGATGTAGCCGGTCAACGTAAAGTGCACAATCATCAGCTCGTGGCCCACGTGGGAGCGCATGGCCAGGTTGAACAACGGCGAGTAGTAAAAAACGATCAAGCTGCCCGAGAAGTTGGCCGCGGCAACCAGCGGATGGGTGATCAGCTGGGAGTATCGGGAGTGCACCAGCACCAGGATCCATTCGCGGATGCCGCGGCTGCCATCCCGACGCGGCGTCAGTGCCTGCAGGGCCAGCGAAACCGGCGAGCCCATAGCCAGGAACAGCGGCGCTATGACCATCAGCGACATGTGCTCCACCATGTGGGCACTGAATAGCACCTGGCCATAAACTGCAGTGCCGCCGGAGGTGATGTACACCAGCGACACCAACCCTGCGAACCAGGAGATCGTGGGCAGGACGGACCACTTGTCGCCGCGGCGGCGCAGCTTGAGCAGGCCGGCGAGGTAGGCGGCCGCGGCGGCCGCGGCAAAGGCCACCCACAGCCAGTCCATGCGCCATTCAGTGAACCACCGGGAAAAGGTCAGCTCCGGAGGCAGCGGGTAGTCGGTGAGGATCTGCGCTGGGGTCAACGCGGCCTGCACCAGCTCCCGGGACTGCGGCGGCGCCGAGCGGCTCAGGCCCACGGCGAGTCCGCTGGTGACGCCCATGATCAGCAGTTCGCCAAAGACCAACTGCCACAGCAGGCGCCGGGTGCGTGCCGCCGTCGAACTTTTTTGGCCCCCGGCCAGACGCGGGATGATCCAGGTGCGGTGCATCCAGCCAATGACGCCGAGCAGGATGGTCGCCGCGGACTTGGCCAGAATCAGCTGCCCGTAACTGGAGTAAAAGAGATCGTGCCAGCTGGTGATGCGGATGGACGCGTTCACGATTCCGGACCCGGCCACGCCCGCAAAGGCAAAAATGGCCAGGGCGGAGAAGCGCTGCAAGGTTTGGGCGGTGATGTTGCCCAGCACGCCGGAGACCACCACCAACACAATGATGCCGCCCACCCACAGCGAAACGCCGGTGATGTGCAGGAACAGCGAGTTCACGGCGCCAATGTGGTCAGCGCTGGAGGCGGAGTGGCCAATCAAGGCCTGCGGCACAAAGGACAGCAGCGCAAGCACCAGCGGCACGGCCAACGCGCTGACGTTCCGCAGGCCGAACACGAGTGTGGTGGTGACCGCCGCGCAAATGACCACCATGAGCCAGGCCTGCCCCACGGGCAGCGCCGTCATGTAGAACACCAACTGATTGGTGTAGCCGCTGCTGCCGGACACCGCCAGGCCGGAGATACTCGAGTAGGTCAGCACCAGAACGGCAATGGCCGTCACGGTCCACACCCCGCCGGCCATGGCAGCGAGCGTCATGACACGGGTGAATGCGGGGTGTTCGGGAGCATTGGCGTGCATGGCCGAGTCAATCTTTTGCTTGCCCGTGTGGGGGCGCCGGGCCTTGGCGTCCTTGGGCAGGATGACGATGGCGAAAACCAGCGAGCCGACCACCGTGGCCAGGGCCAGGTTGTGGATGGTGGTTGCCACGGGCAGGCCCCATCGGGTGAATGACCCCGGATCGCCGAGTTGCTGCACACCCGCGGCACCGGTCCACAGGAGCGCGCCGACGACGCCGGCCACCGCGGCTGCGAGTCCAAGCCACCACCACGGCCCGCGCACGCCCGCCGCAAAAGTGCCCTGCGCGCCGCGGTTTGGCGTGGCGGTATCCGGGCGGGGGCTGGTGGCGGGGGCTGATTCTACGGGCGGCACGCTTCCATTGTCTTTCACCATGCCGGGATAGGGCGAATCAGGGACTTCCCAGATTGGACCCCGGCGCAAAGGCCTGACGAGGCACCGGCTTAACCTCCCGAGGCCCGGGCTAAAACCGGAGGCGGCCGGCGTGTGCCAGCCGCCTCCGCGGTGAAGTGTGTGGTGACTACTTCTTGTTGGAGACAGCAGCCTTCAGCTTGGAGCCGGCGGACAGCTTGACGCTGTGGCCTGCCGCAATCTGGATGGTCTCGCCGGTCTGCGGGTTGCGGCCGGTGCGGGCGGCGCGGTCGGTGCGCTCGATGGAGAGCCAGCCCGGGATGGTGATCTTTTCACCGGCGGCAACGGAGCTCTCGAACACCGAGAACAGTGCATCCAGGACACCGTTCACTGCGGTCTGGCTGGTCTCAGCCTTTGCAGCAACTTCAGCTACCAGTTCGCTACGATTCTTAGCCATGTTTGTCCTCCTGGACGTCAAGATTTTCTTGTTCCACGCGGTTGCGTGTCAACCACTGCTAGCGAACTTACCAGTTCCTCCGCGGGATTCCGGCAATTTTGGGCGTTTTTCGTGGTTTTTTGGGCCAAATCGACGGGATTCGGGGCCGATTTTCGCTCTTAGCCAAGCGATGGGGGCCCGCGATCCGCCGACGCGGGGGGTCCAGCAGCGAGAGAACGGAGAATACGCCGCCTTCCCGTACGGGCGCCGGTCTCGGCGTCCGGGACCGAAAAAAGTCGCGTGTGCGCCTCGTTTTCGCGACCGGAATGACGCGCTAGTGTCCAGTGCCGGCACTAAAGGGTGCGAACTGCAGCGGCTGCGCGCGCAGCATTGAAAGTCCGCATTCCAGCGCGCCCAGCAGCACGCCGTCTGCCCCCAGACGCGAGGCCACCAACCTCGGCACGGGAGGGTAAAAGAGTTCCTGCAGCACGGCGGCGGCCTTTTCGATGACCGGCTGGGCCGCGCTGGCAATGGCGCCGCCCACGATGACCTGCTCCACGTCCAGCAGGCTGGCCAGCACCTGGACAACGCGGGCCAGCCGCTCCCCCAACCGGTCCACGATCCCCTGCGCCGCCCCATCTCCGGCCGCGGCCGCGGCGAACACCGCCTCGGCCGACAGGTCGGCGCGCGGAACCCGCGCCAGCGCCGATCCCGGCGGCAGGGTCCGAGCCTTACTGGCCGCCACAGCCCATTGACGCGCCAGGAATCCGAGCCCCTCGGAGGAGCCCACCCCCTCGACCATGTCCAACAGGCGCAATTCGCCAGCGCCGCCATGCCGGCCGCGGAGAAGCATGCCGTCGATGACCAGACCGGCACCAAAGCGTTCTCCGGACAAAAGGGTTGCGAAGGACGTAACTCCCGGAGCGTGCGCCTGCTCGGCAAGAGCGGCCAGGTTCGCATCGTTGTCGACCACGGTGCGGCCACATCCCTCGAAGACCGCCGGGAAGCCGGGATTCATCAATTTCCAGAAACCGTGCCCCTCGGGCGATTGCCCCTGTCCGTCCACAGGGGCCGGGACACCGACCACCACGAGGAAGACCTCTTCGGGCCTGGCACCTGCCTCGGACAGGACGGAGTCGACGGCGGCGCGCGTCGTGGCCCGGCGGACGCTGCCGTTCCCGCCGGCGACGGGACGGCTGATGCGCGCGAGGACGTTGCCGCGCAGCCCGGCCACGGCCGCGGTGACCGTGTGTTGGCCGGCGTCGACGCCGATGACGTAGCCGGCCCTGTCGCGCAGCCGGTACCGGCGGGCCGGCCGGCCCTTGCCGTAGCGGCCAGCCTCCCGGGAATCGACCACCTCATCGATCCACCCCTGCTCCACCAGAGTGTCGCAAAGGCCCAGGACCGTTGAACGGGTCAGCCCCGTCGCCGCCATGACGTCGGAGGCCGGAAACGTCTGGGCTTCCAAGGCGAAGCGGAGCACGGCCCCTACATTCATGCGCCGCAACAACTGCGGCGACGTCGCAACATCTTCCCGTAGCATCCCTTGACCTTATCGCCGCATTCGGGGAGCATTGACTTGGTATTAAATATAGGTCCTAGATTTAATACGCGGAGACACCTGGTGCCACCCCCATACCCCAGCACGGTACCCAGCGCGCCATTGCCCAGCTCACCACCCCCAGCTCACCACCATCCAAGGAGAGTCGCATCATGACTGACACACTTGCCGAGGCACGGCTGCTGCCCACCCCCGACGAGACCTGGTGGCGGCAGGCTGCCGTCTACCAGATCTACCCGCGTTCCTTCGCCGATTCCAACGGCGACGGAGTGGGCGACCTGTCCGGCATCACCGACCGCGTCCCCTACCTGGTGGAGCTTGGCATCGACGCGGTGTGGCTCAGCCCGTTTTATCCGTCGGCCCTGGCCGACGGCGGCTACGACGTGGACGACTACCGCAATGTCGATCCACGCCTGGGCACCCTGGCCGACTTTGACGTGATGACACAAGCCCTGCACGCCGCGGGCATCCGCCTCATCGTGGACATCGTGCCGAACCACACCTCCGACCGGCACGAGTGGTTCCGCGAGGCGCTGGCCTCCCCCAAGGGCTCCGCAGCCCGTGAGCGGTACATCTTCCGGGACGGGGCTGGGCCCGACGGCGCCGAGCCCCCGGCGGACTGGGAATCCACCTTTGGCGGCCCCGCATGGGAACCGGTGGGCGACGGCCAGTGGTATTTCCACTTCTTCGCGAAGGAACAGCCCGACCTGAACTGGAACAACCCTGAGGTCCGTGCGGACTTCCGCCGGACACTGCGCTTTTGGTCCGACCGTGGCGTGGATGGCTTCCGCATCGACGTGGCGCATGGGCTGGCCAAGGACCTGGGCCGGACGCTGCCAACCCAGGCCGAGCTTGACGCCCTGCCCAAGGACGGCAGCCACCCGCTGTGGGACCGGGACGACGTCCACGAGATCTATGCCGAATGGCGCGCCGTGTTCAATGAGTACGCGCCTGCCCGCACGGCCGTGGCCGAGGCGTGGGTGGCCTCCGACCGCCGCGCCCGCTATGCCAGCGCGGACGGATTGGGACAGGCGTTCAACTTCGACCTGCTCGAGGCCGATTTCGACGCCGGCCAGTTCCGGGACATCATCGCCTTCAACCTGGGCCTCGCGGCGGAATCGGGCTCTTCCACCACGTGGGTGTTCTCCAACCATGACGTGGTCCGCCACGCCACGCGCTACGGACTGCCGCCCCGGAACGGCGCTGCGGCCAAGCAGGGTTCCCAGTGGCTGCTGCGCGGCGGCCCCGCCTCCGAGCTCGACGCCGAACTGGGCCTGCGCCGGGCGCGCGCCGCCACGCTGCTGGAACTTGCCCTGCCCGGATCCGCCTACCTTTACCAGGGAGAGGAGCTCGGCCTGCAGGAGGTGGCCCACATTCCAGCGGCAGAGCGCCAGGACCCGGCATTCTTCCGCAATCCAGGCGTCGACATGGGCCGCGACGGTTGCAGGGTGCCGCTGCCCTGGACCCGGACCGGACCGTCATACGGTTTCGGCGCGGGCGGTTCCCACCTGCCCCAGCCTGCATGGTTCACTGGATACTCCGTCGAGGCGGAGGCCGGCGTGGCCGGTTCAACCCTGTCGCTGTACCGCACGGCCCTGGCCCTGCGGTCACGGCTGCAGGCGGCCGAGTCCATGGAGTGGCTGGAGACGGGGCGCGCGGACGTCCTGGCGTTCCGCCGCCCGAACGGGTGGACGTCCGTGACCAACTTCGGCACGGAAGCCTTCACGCTGCCAGCCGGTGAAGTGCTGGTTTCCAGCACGGGCCTCGAAGCCGGTTCACTGCCCGGAGCGGCAACGGCCTGGCTACAGGCCTAGACGGCACGGCCAAGGCACGGCCAAGGCACAAAAGCCCGGCGCCGGACCGCCCCGCCGAGGGGCCGGTCCGCCGTCGGGCCTTCATGGCAAGCCGGGTCCGCGGGTCTCGACAAACTCGACCACCGGGCATCAAGCTCGACCACCGGGCATCAAGCTCGAGCACCCGGCGTCAAACCGAGGCGTCAAAAAAGGGCGGCGACCCGAAGGTCGCCGCCCTAACTTTTCAGCCCGGTATTACCAGCTGGACTTCTTGATGCCGGGCAGTTCGCCGGCGTGTGCCATCTTGCGGAAGCGGACACGGGAGATGCCAAACTTCTGGAGCGTTCCACGCGGACGGCCGTCGATGGCGTCGCGGTTGCGGACGCGCACGGGCGAAGCGTTGCGGGGGAGCTTCTGCAGGCCCAGGCGGGCAGCTTCGCGCTCTTCCGGGGTGGAGGCGGGGTTAACGAGGGCCTTCTTCAGTTCGAGGCGCTTCGCAGCGTAACGCTCGACGATGACCTTGCGCTTCTCGTTCTTGGCGATCATGGACTTCTTGGCCATAGTCTTTAGCGCTCCTCTCGGAATTCAACGTGCTGACGGATCTTGGGATCGTACTTCTTCAGGACCAGGCGGTCCGGAGTGTTACGGCGGTTCTTGCGGGTCACATACGTAAACCCGGTTCCGGCCGTGCTCTTGAGCTTGATGATGGGACGTACGTCCTTGTCCTTCGCCATTAGAGCTTCACCCCTCGTGCCAGAATCTGTGCAACAACGGCGTCAATTCCGCGTACATCGATGACCTTGATCCCCTTGGCAGAAACCTGCAGGGTAACGTTGCGGCGCAGGGACGGAACCCAGTAGCGCTTCTTCTGAATGTTCGGATCGAACCGGCGCTTGTTGCGGCGGTGCGAGTGCGAAATGCTATGCCCAAAGCCCGGCTCGGCTCCGGTCACCTGGCAGTGTGCTGCCATGATCACTCCTAATAAATGAATGGGAACGGTCCGCTGGTGCAAACCGTGCGCCGAGGCAGCGTCCGCCTTTGGACAGCATGGGCCCCCGTCGTCCTTTTCGAGATGATGGGAACCGAATCCGGTCCGGCTAATACTTAGAATGCACGCAACTTGAGCCCCTAACTACCGGCCGGCGGGAGGATGATCACCGCAAACCGGAGCAATTGCACACGCTCCGCGCCACCTAGCGCCTACCCAGTCTAGACGTTGCGGAGCGAATAAGACTAATTGCCCTTACCATGGTCCCTTGCCGGAGGGAAGCACGACGCCGGAACTCACCTCCCTGCCGCTCCCCGCCGCCTGCGTGGGGCGGGGTTCAGCGATCGTCACGACCGGAAATTACGCACGTAGCGGCGCTGCCACGGTGTTTCCACGGCACGCGGCAAATAGTTTCGGCGCACATAGTCCACGGCTTCGCCTCCGGACAGCCCGTCAAGGACGGCCAGGCAGGCCAGCGCAGTGCCGGTCCGGCCCACGCCTCCTCCACACGCAATCTCCACCCGGCGGGTTTCTGCGTGCGTCCATGCCTCGTTGAATGCCTGAACCGCCGCGTCGCGGTCCACCGGCAGCCAAAAGTCGGGCCAGCGTAGCCACCGGCCTGGCCAGCCGGTCATGTCCGGCCGGCGGCCGGTCAGATACAGCCCAAATTCAGGCCGCTGCCCCTGCGGAAGCGGCCGTTGCAGGCCTCGGCCCCGCACCAGCCTTCCGGAAGGCAGCTCCAGGAGTCCCGGCGTCGTGCCGGCCCAGGTGTCGACCACGGCCATTTAGCCCGGGACCACCGGCGTGTGGAGCTCGGGCCAGCGGGCCGCGAGGTTGTCCCCGGAGGACACCCCGCGCAGGCGCCGGCCAATCCACGGACCCACATATTCGCGGGTCCAGGCTGCATTGTCCTTCAACGTTTCCGCGGTGGTCCGCACCGGGATGGCCGGCAGTTCCGGCAAGGGGATGCGTGCTGTTTCTCCCAGCTTTTCCAGCACCCGGTTGGCCATGTTGATGTGGCCGGGCGTGGACATGTGCATGCGGTCCACGCCCCACAGCCGCCAATCGTTGTATTCGCGGAAGCGCCAGTAGTCGACGATTTCGGCGCCGCGCACCTCCGCCACTTCGCGCAGCAGCTCGTTGTAGACGGCGGTGCGGCCGCGGATGCCGGCGAAGACCTTGGAGGTGCTGGCGTCGAAGCCCGTGAACACGAGCACGCGGGCGCCGGCGGCGGTCAGCTTGGCGATGCCGGCGGAGTAGCCGGCCAGCATGGCGTCGATGTCCACCTTGGGCCGCAGGATGTCATTGATGCCGGCATAAATGGTGACGAGGGTGGGTTTCATGGCCGCGGCCGTGTCAACCTGCTCCGTCAGGATCTGCTTCATCTTCTTGCCGCGGATGGCCAGGTTGGCGTAGCCGAACGATTCGCCCGGATGGGCAGCGGCCAGTTGTTCGGCGGTGCGGTCCGCCCAGCCGCGCACCTGGTTGGGCAGTTGCGGGTCCGTATCGCCGAGCCCCTCGGTGAACGAGTCGCCCAGCGCCACGTACCGTTCCGTAAATTCCACGCCTGTCTCCTTGCCACCCTGTGCTGACCAGATCAATCCTATGTCCGGGCCCGCACCCTCCAATGTTGAGGTTCGAGATCACGACCGCTGACATCAGCGGCTCAGCGACGCCGTTTCGCGCCGACTTCTGACCTTTGCTGCGAGTTCGGTGCTTACAACGGCTTTTTTGGGGCCAAGGTCAGCAGTCGCGGCGGCAGTGGGCGTCCATGCGTGCAAAACAGTTGAGGTTGGCGAGGCGACAAATCTTCTTACGCGGCCGGTTGGAGTTGGCCGCCCGCCGCAACCAGCTGCGCGTACGCTCCCCCGGCGGCCTGCAGGGCCGGCGGCGTGCCCACTTCCACCAGCAGGCCGCCGGTGAGGACGGCCAGCTGATCCGCGTCCTCGACGGTCGTGAGCCGGTGGGCGATGGTCAGCGTGGTGCGTCCGACGGCGAGCTGGTCCAGCGCCGCCTGCACCTGCGCTTCCGTGGTGTTGTCCAGGGCCGACGTCGCCTCGTCCAGGATGAGCACGCGCGGGTTGCGCAGGATGGTCCGTGCGATGGCCAGCCGCTGCTGCTCGCCACCGGAGAAGCGGTGGCCGCGGGCGCCGACCAGGGTGTCCAGGCCCTCGGGCAGCCCGGCCACGAGATCGGCGATGCGGGCCGCGCCGAGGGCCTGCCAGAGCGCCGCGTCGCCGGCACCGGGTGCGGCGAGCAGCAGGTTTTCGCGGATCGAGGCATGGACCAGATAGGTTTCCTGCGACACCACGCCCACAATCCGTGCGAGCACGTCGGGGGCGATGTCGCGGACGTCCACGCCGTCGATCGTGACGCGGCCGCCGGTCGTGTCGTGCAGCCGGGGCACCAGTGAACCCAGCGTGGACTTGCCGGACCCCGTGGGTCCGACTACGGCCGTTGCGGACCCGGCCGCAAGCTCAAGGTCGATGCCGCGCAAAACGTCGGGGCCGCCGTCGTACGCAAAACGGACGCCCTCAAAGCGGACCTCCCCGCGCACCCTGGCCGGGTCCAGCGCGACGGGACGGTCGGGGGCGGCGATGTCGGGGACCAGGTCCAGGTATTCAAAGATGCGGCTGAACAGCGCCATGGCGCTGACCCACTGGACGCCGAGGTTCAGCAGGCCCATGATGGGCCGGAAGATGGAGGCCTGCAGCGCGGTGAACGCCACGACGGTGCCGATGCTCATGGTGCTGCCGGGCAGGCCGCCGGCAAAGTAGATCAGCGCCGGGATGGCGGAGAAGATGATGCTCATGGTCGCCATGCGCCAGCGCCCGGCCAGCTGCGAGCGCAGTTCCAGGCCAATCAGGCGTTCGGAGCTTTCGGTGTAGCGGGCGGCGTCGCGGCCGGTGGTGCCCAGTGTCTTGGCCAGCCGGACGCCCGAGATGGACAGGCCCTCCTCTACATAGGTGTTCATGGTGGCCAGCTCGGCCTGCAGGGTGGAGGTGATGTCGCGCCGGAGCAGGGCCACGCGGCGGGAGGACCAGACGGCCGGCGGGATGACCACGAGGGACAGCAGGGACAGCCGCGGCGAGAGCGCCACCATGGCGACGGCCGTGGCGACCGCGGTGGTCAGGTTCGACGCGACGCCGGTGGCCGTGGACGTGATGACCGACTGCATGCCGGAGATGTCGTTGTTCAGGCGGGACTGCACCTCGCCGCTGCGGGTCTTGGTGAAGAACGCCAGTGACTGTTTTTGCAGGTGCGTGAACAGGCGGGTGCGCAGCGTGTGCATGATCTTTTGGCCCATGGCCGTGGTCATCCACGTCTGCACCACGCCGATCACGGCCGTGGCCGCGGCGACGGCCACCATGGCGCCGGCCAGCATGCCCAGGAGCCCCAGGTCCCTGCGCGGCAGCGCCACATCGATGACGCCGCGGACCAAAAACGGCTGCGCCATGCCGATGACGCTGGATGCGCTGATAAGAAGCACGACGGCGGCGATTCTCGCCTTGTGCGGGGCGAACAGGGCCGCGATGCGCAACAGGTCCACGGGGTGGCGTTTGAGTTGCGTCGTGTCTGCGGGGTTGATGCGGCCCGGGCCACGGCCTCCGCCGCGTTGCGCGGGATTTTGTGTTCGGACATTATCCGTCATGGGCTGCACCTCCAGATGGTGTGCCGGGTGCGGGGCTCGCACCAATCAATACAGAGGTTACCTCACTATGAGGTTGTGTGTCAATTGGTAGAATGTGGGCATGACATCCTCCGCTGACCATCCCGCAGACCTGGGCGAGCTGTTCCACGCCGCATTCCGGGGGCTGCGGCGCACCTGGTCCGAACAGCTGTCCCCCTGGCAGCTGACACCGCACCAGTGGCGGGCACTCATGACGCTCCTGCACAGCCGGCCCGTCGGCCAGGCCCCGCCAGCGGAACCGGAGGAAATGCGCCTGAAGGACCTGGCCGAGAAGCTGCGGATTGCGCCGCGTTCGGCCACGGAGGTGGTGGACCAGCTGGAGGCCAAGGGGCTGGTGCGCCGGGATCCGGACCCCACCGACCGCCGCGCCACCCTGGTGGTGTCGACGGCGGCAGGCCGGCAGCTATTTGCGGACATCACGGCGGAGCGCCGGGACAAGTCCAGCGAATACTTCGCCCGGCTCTCCGCCGGGGACCGGGCGGAGCTGGCCAGGATCCTGGCCCAGCTCCGCGACTAAGCAGCTCCGCGACTAAGCGGACGCTCCTGCAGATAAAGGCCGTTTTTAGAAGACGCTCCTGCAGGTAACGGCCGTTATTGACAGACGCTCCTGCACAAGCCGTTGCGGCTCCCCTGCGGGCTTAGGGCTGGGGCGTTCCGGAGATGTTGACGAGCCAGGGAACCCCGAACTTGTCGGTGCACATGCCGAAGGTGTCGCCCCAAGGTGCCTTGGCCAGTTTCTCGGCGACGGTGCCGCCGTCGGAAAGCTTGTTCCAGTAGCCTGTCAGGGTTTCCTCATCGTCGCCGGAGAGCGAGACGGTGGAGTTGGCCGTGATGGCCATGGACTGGGGGACATCGGCGCCCATGAGCACCACGCCGTTGTCGCCGGTCAGCTGGCCGTGCATGATCTTGTCAGCCTCGGCAGGGTCGTCGGAAGCGTGGAATTCGGCGAAGGTGCTCAGATCCAGCTTGCCGCCAAACACGGAGTGGTAAAACTCCATGGCAGCCTTGGCGTTGTCGCGAAAGTTCAAATATGGGTTGAGTTGAACGGACATGGCTATGCTCCTTAGGGCGTTGGTGGCCGTGCGATGCAAGCCATTATGCCCTCCATCGCGGCACGTGTCTGTAGCTGCCGGGCACTCACGCGGCAAGCACCTGGCCCATCCGCCAATAGCCCATGAAGGCCACCGCGTTGCGGTCCATGCCGACGTCGCGCACGAGGTACCGCCTCAGCCCTCGGATCGCGGCGGCCTCGCCTGCGAGCCAAGCATAAAGTCCGTGCCCCGGCGTTGCTTCCGGCGTCTCCCAGAGGAGCGCGCCGTCAATGTCAACCTCTTCCGGTTCTTCGCCCCGGAGGCACGCTGCGGACACAAGGAAGTTGCGGACGTCCGCGTCCATGAGTCCGCCGTGGCCGGCACCGTTGCGGGCATGCCAGCGCACTTCCACGTTGGCCGGGAACGCAATGTCCAAAAAGTCGGCGGCGGTGGGCACCTCCAGAACAGCGTGCCCGAAGACTCGTCGCCCACCAGCAGCACCCGCCAGTCGGGGTGCAGCACGAAGTCGATATCGAGACGGCGGCCTGCATAAATGCGGCGGCGCCGATGCCCACCAGGATCAGTCCCGGGCCGCCGCGCCCGCGTGCCAGCCACGTGATCAGCAGCGCCACGGCCAGCGGGTTGCGCAGCATGGCCTGAAAATGGCGCCCGCCATGCCGAACGACGCCCGCGCCAGCAGTCCGAGCAGCGCCTGTGGCAGCTTATTTTCCATGACGATGAAACTCGCGCCCGGAATCGTGTCCCCTCCGAGCAGGCGCAGGAAGTCCGGGACCGTGACGGTGTAGCTGCCCAGCAGTACGTTCACGGCCAGGAGCACGGCCACCACCGCTGCCAGGCCGGCCGTGACCCAGTTACGGCGTCGGCGGGGCGCCTTGCGCTGTTCGCGGATCCAGGCGTCCGCCGGTTGGGTTGGGCCGGCCGGCCCCGCAGTCCTGTCCAGAATGCTCACAGCTCCGCCTGTTTTCCGCGGGGGGCGACGGCGATGAAGGCGGGCAGGGACAGCAGCGCGGCCGCCGCCAGCACTGCCGCCAGCACAACCAGCCAGGTGATCCGGCGCCGGGCCGTTATCGGCCTGCCGGCCCAGGCAGGCGGCAGGAACGCGGCAGGCGGCAGGGACACTGCGGGCGGCGCCGGCGTCGAGCTTGCAGGGTTCTTCTGGGCGGGGCCACCCATGCGACAGGTCCTTAGGCCTTGCTGGCGGCGGCGCCGAGCTGCGGCAGGAACGCGTCCAGCGCCCAGGGCAGGCTCAGTGGGGACGAAGCGGAAATCGCGTAGGTGAGTGTTTTGTCCGAATCGGCCACGAAAGCGCCCTTCTTGATGGCCGGGATCTGGCCGAGCAGGGGGTCCTTGACGATGGCGTCCTTCGTCTTCTTATCCGGCACCCAGCTGACGAACACCTGCGAGGCCAGTTCGTTGGCCTTCTCGGCGGACCAAGGGAGGAAAAACGCGGTCCTGCCCTTCTCGGCGGCAACCACCACGGGTGCAAGCTTCATGCCGATGCTCGTGAGGAACCTTGGGCGGTTGTCGGCGGAGAGGTAGACGTTCACGCCGTCGCTCTTGTCCGGTTCCAAGTTGCCGTAAACAAAGGTCTTGCCGTTGATTTTCGGGTATTTGGCAGCCTGTTCCGCGATGGTCTTCTCCGTGGTGGCGATAAGTTCCCTGGCCGACTGAGACTTGCCCAGCGCGGCGCCGATCATGGTGGTGGAAGCTTGTCGTAGTCTTCCTGCGTCAGGCCCGAGTAGGCGGCCAGGATGACGTCAGGATTGACCTTGGCCACCTCGGTGAAATTAATGCCGTCCACCTCGGAGTACTGGACAGGCGCACTGTCCGTGCCCAGCGCAGCCCCGGCCTTCTTCAGCGCGGCGTCTTTCCACGGCGTCGAACCTTCGGCATTGCCGCCCCAGTCATCCCTGGCCATGCCCACCGGGACAACGCCGAGGGCCAGCGACACGTCGGCATTGACCCACGACACCGTGGCGGGGCGCTGCGGGGCCGCCTTGACGACGGTGCTGCCGAACTTGTGCTTCACCGTCACGGGGAAGGTGTCCGTGGCCTTGTTGTCAGCACCGGCGCCTGCCGCGCCAACGGCGCCGGTGGAGCACCCCGCCAGGGTGGCCCCCGCTGCCGCGATGGTTGCCAGCAGTCCGAACGTCAGTCCCTGTCGACGCGAGAATTCCACAATTGTTCCTTACGGTAAGCCGGTTATTTCCTGCGGATTTTTTCGACAATAGGGAACACAATTGTGACGTATTGAATTTGGCGGAGCATTCGTCACGGCGCAGGCGTGCGGAGAATCCAGTGCCCTTCGTCAAGGCCACGGACGAGCTTGCGGCCGATGCGGGCCAGGTCGGCCACATCTTCGCCGTCAAGCCGGTCAAAGACCAGCCCCCTGACGGTTTCGACGTGAAGCGGCGCCAGTTCCTCGATGAGCGCCACGCCGCCGGAAGTGATGGTGGCCGCCGTGACGCGGCCGTCCTCGGCGTGCGTGGCACGTTCCACCAGCCCGCGGGCCTGCAGCTTCTTCACCACGTGCGACAGCCGGGACAGAGAGGCGCTGGTGCGCGCTGCCAGCTCACTCATGGGCAGCGTGCGGCTCGCTGCTTCGGAGAGCATGGCCAAAACGTTGTAGTCAAACAGTGACAGCTTCGCGGCCTGCTGCAACGGTCCCTCCAGGGCACCGGGGAGCAGTGTTGTGGTGGACAGGAGCGCAAGCCACGCGGCGCGCTCATCCGCACTCAGCCAGCGCGGTCCCTTGTCACTCATGGGCACCATCTTTCCACGGGTCCCAATCTGCGTCGGCCGTTCATTGGCCGAGCGGTCGGCGACACCGCCGAGGCAACCGCTGCCGCCTCCTCCCTGGTGTCCGACGGCGGCATGCGTCGCAAGGTGGCCGGAACGCTCAGGCGCGTCCGCGAACTCGAAGGCTTCCAGTCCCTGATCCTGACGCTGCAGGCCAACCCGGCCGCCGGGACGTTCAACTGGAACACCGGGCTGAAGATTATCGACAAATCCCCACGCCCTTCCCCAGTGCAGCCGCCGGCGCGCCCGTCGAGCGTACATTTCTGGCGACTTCGCGGCTCGCCAAGTCGCCAAAACTGTACTCTGGGCAGCTTTCGGCGCGCTCGACGCGCCGTCCAAGCCACCAGAGCTGCACAGTGGAGGCGGCGGAACCGGTATTTGTGTCGTCCGCCGTCAGTCCCCATGCGCTCCCACTGCCCGCAAGCCAGCAGCGGGCCCCTGGCGCTTGTGGGCCCGATTCTGGCGGCCACCCTCGGCCAACGACCGGATAGCCTGGTTATTGACAGGCTCAACCACCGGAACCGTACGGCCCCGTTATGCGTCCACGGGGCGGGTGGGAGCGGTGCCGTCGCCGAACGGGCGCCCGCCGAGGGCGTCGCGCCCGTGCGGGGTCTCCCAGCCGGAGGCGTCCGGGCCCTTGGGGACGATCTGTGTGGGGTTCAGGTCCTCGTGGACGATGTAGTAGTGCTGCTTGATCTGCTCGAAGTTCACGGTATCGCCAAAACCGGGGGTCTGGTACAGGTCGCGGGCGTAGGCCCACAGCGCGGGCATCTCGGTGAGCTTGTTCCTGTTGCACTTGAAGTGCCCGTGGTAGACCGCATCGAAGCGGACCAGCGTGGTGAACAGGCGCACGTCCGCCTCCGTGATGGTCTCGCCCACCAGGAAGCGCTGCGTCGCAAGACGTTCCTCCAGCCAGTCCAGCGCTGTGAACAGGCGGTCGTAGGCGGCGTCGTACGCTTCCTGACTCCCGGCAAAGCCGCACCGGTAAACGCCGTTGTTGACCTCGGTGAACACCCGTTTGTTCACGGTGTCGATCTCCTCGCGCAGCGCCTCCGGGTACAGCTCCGGCGCGCCCTCGCGGTGGAAGTCCACCCACTCCGTGGAGAAGTCCAGCGTGATTTGCGGGAAGTTGTTAGTCACCACGGCCCCCGAGGGCACGTCGACGACGGCGGGAACCGTGATGCCGCGCGGGTAGCCGGGCGTGCGCTTAAAATAGGCGTCCTGGATGCGGGGAATGCCCAGCACCGGGTCCAGGCCTCCCGGGTCCAGGTCAAAGGTCCAGCTCCGCGCATCATGCGTGGGCCCGCACACGCCAATCGAGATGGCCTCCTCGAGCCCCAGCAGCCGGCGCACAATGGTGGACCGGTGCGCCCAGGGGCAGGCCCGCGCCACGACGAGCCGGTACCGGCCGGCTTCCACCGGGTAGCCGTCCGCCCCATCGCGGGTGATCCGCGTTTCGATGTAGTTCGTGTCGCGCGTGTATTCGCCGCCCGTGACGTAGCTGCCCTTGGTGCTGAATTCCGTGTCGCTGGTGTGGTGTGTATCCATGATTCCACCCTATGCCGCCATGACATCCGCGGTAAGCGAAACCCGGGCCCGGGAATCCGCTGCTTTTGCCCCCCTCGGCGCCGACGCTGCTTTACTCGGGAAAAACACCCCGCCTATGATCAAAGGCAGCAGGTGAAAGTCACCCAACAGTGAGGACCCGCAAATGGTCGTGCCGGATGTTTCACCACACGCCGACACCAGTACCGCTCCCGCCAGCCGCCCAGTCGGCCAGGCCGGCTCCGCCACGATCGAATTCCACGACGTGGTCAAGAGCTACCAGGCCGGCCAGCCCGCCGTGGGAAACCTCAATCTGGGCATCGATGCCGGCAGGATCACCGTCTTCGTGGGTCCGTCGGGCTGCGGAAAGACCACGTCCCTGCGCATGATCAACCGCATGGTGGAACCCACCTCGGGCACCATCACGGTGGGCGGCCGCGACGTCTCCAGCATTCCCGCCCCCGCGCTGCGCCGCTCCATGGGGTACGTCATGCAGTCGGCCGGCCTGCTGCCGCACCGCACCGTTGTGGACAACATCACCACGGTGCTGCGCCTGAACCGGGTGCCACGCGCAAAGGCCCGCGCACGCGCCGCCGAGCTGCTGGACACGGTGGGGCTCTCCGCGGCCATGGGCCGCCGCTATCCGAACCAGCTCTCCGGCGGCCAGCAGCAGCGCGTCGGCGTGGCCAGGGCCCTCGCCGCGGACCCGCCCGTGCTGCTCATGGATGAACCGTTCAGCGCCGTGGACCCCGTGGTGCGCGCCGAGCTGCAGCAGGAGCTGCTGCGGCTGCAGCGGGACCTTGCCAAGACCATCGTGTTCGTCACGCACGACATCGACGAGGCCACGCTGCTGGGCGACAAGGTGGCGGTCTTCGCCACCGGCGGACGCGTGGCCCAGTACGCTGCGCCGGAGGAAATCCTGCGGGCCCCCGTGGATGATTTCGTTGCCGCCTTTGTGGGCCGGGACCGCGGCTTCCGGCACCTGTCCTTCCACCCCGGGACCGCCGTCCCCCTCCACCCCGTCCCGACAGTGCCCATGGAACCGGCCGGGCCGGATGTCGCGGCCCCCTCCCCGGACTGGCGCCTGGCGGTCGACGCCGGGAACCGCCCCCTGGGCTGGCTGGCGCCCGGCCACGGCGGTCCACTGCTGCCGGGCGGCTCCCTGTTCCATGCCGGAGATCCCTTGCGCAACGCCCTCGACGCGGCACTGTCCTCCCCGTCTGGCCTGGGGGTTGCCGTGGACGACGCCGGAACCGTCACTGGAGTGGTGCAGGCGCCCGAGGTGCTGTCCGCCATCGACGCCGCCAGGATTTCCTTAAACGGCAACGGGACGCAGCCCTGATGGAGTGGTTTCTGGCCAACCTCGCGCAGGTCCTCTCGCTGACCGGGTCGCACCTGGTCCAGGCCGTGGTGCCACTGGCGCTCAGCGTTGTCATTGCCATCCCACTGGCTCAGCTGGCGCGGTTGAACAAGGCATTGGGCGCCTTCATCCTGTCGGTGGGATCGCTGCTCTACACGGTGCCGTCGCTGGCCTTGTTCGTGATCCTGCCGGGACTGCTGGGAACGAAGATCCTGGACTTTGCCAACATCATCGTGGCCCTGACGATTTACGCCGTCGCCCTACTGGTCCGCTCGACCTTGGACGCGCTTAATTCGGTCGACGACGGCATCCGCCAGGCGGCCAAGGCCATGGGGTTCAAGCCACTCCAGCGCTTCCTCGCCGTTGACCTGCCGCTGTCCGTCCCGGTGCTGTTCGCCGGGCTGCGCGTCATCTCCGTCAGCAACATCTCCCTCGTCACCGTCGGCGCGCTCCTGGGCATCCCCAGCCTGGGCTTCTTCTTTACCGACGGGCTGCAGCGCAACTTCCCGACCGAGATTGTGGTGGGCATCATCGGAACCCTGGTCCTCGCCGTGGTCATGGACGTGCTTCTGGTGCTGCTCCAGCGGCTGCTGACGCCGTGGCTGCACACACCCAAGCTCGCGCAGGTGTCCGCATGAGCCTGCCCGCCACCAGCTATTCGGCGACCAATCCGTTCGGCCAGGGCCTGCAGTGGCTCCAGGACGGGGCGAACTGGCAGGGGCCGATGGGCATCCCGCAGCGCATCGCCGAGCATCTGGGCTATACCGGCCTGGTGCTGCTGATCTCGCTCGCCATCGCGGTCCCCATCGGACTCTACGTGGGGCACACGGGCCGGGGACGCGTCGTCGTGGTTTCCCTGTCCGGAGTCCTGCGTGCCCTGCCCACCCTGGGCATCATGACCCTGTTTGCGCTCATGGCGACGTCGACGCTTTCACTCATGCCCGCAGTGTGGGCGCTGGTGCTGCTGGCCGTCCCGCCCATCCTGACAGGGACGTATGCCGGGATTTCCGCCGTCGAACCCGAAATTGTGGACTCCGCCCGCAGCATGGGCATGACCGAATGGCAGGTGCTGTTCCGGGTCGAGGTGCCCAACGGGCTGGCCGTGATGCTCGGCGGGTTCCGATCCGCCGTGCTGCAGGTGGTGGCCACCGTGGCCGTCGTGGCCTTCATCAGCCTCGGCGGGCTGGGCCGTTTCATCATTGACGGGCTGGCTGTGCAGGACTACGGTCAGGTGCTGGGCGGCGCGGTGGTGATCGCCGCCCTGGCGATCGCCATTGACGCGCTCCTGGCATTGCTGCAGCGCGTTGCCGTTTCACCAGGATTACAAGAAGCCCGGCACCTTCCGGCCGACACCCCCACAGCCATCGCAGAACCAGCTACCGCAGAAACAGCCACCACAGGAGGAAAACCATGACTCACAATTCCCGACCCGCCCGCAGGGTCGTCTTGGGTGCAGCCGCGGGGCTGTCCGTCCTGCTGGCGGCCACGGCCTGCAGCGGCAGCCCGCTCACCGCCAACAGCTCCACGGGCGCCACCGGCGGCACCGGAAGCTCCGGGTCCGTGGTGGTGGGCTCCGCCAACTTCCCGGAGAGCGCCACCATCGCCGAGATTTATGCCGGCGCGCTCAATGCGGCAGGCGTCAATGCCACCACCAAGCTGAACATCGGCGCGCGCGAGGTCTACGTCAAGGCGGTGGAGGACGGCTCCATCGACGTCGTGCCCGACTACACCGGCAACCTTCTGGGGTATCTGGACCCCAAGACCACCGCCACCACGCCGGAAGAAGTCGTGGCGGCGCTGCCCAAGGTGATGCCCTCAGGGCTTTCCGTCCTCGACCCTGCGAAGGCGGAGGACAAGGACGCCATGGTGGTCACGGCCGAGACCGCCGCCAAGTACCACCTGAAGTCACTCGACGACCTCGCCAAGGTCTGCAGCCAGCTCACCCTCGGCGCCCCGCCGGAATTCCAGACCCGCCCCTACGGGCTGCCCGGGCTGAAGGCAAAGTACAACTGCGTCCCGGCCAAGTTCACCCCGATCAGCGACGGCGGCGGCCCCCTGACCGTCAAGGCGCTGTTGAACAATGACGTCCAGGTGGCGGACATCTTCACCACGTCCCCCGCGATCCCCGAGAACAAGCTGGTGGTCCTGAGCGACCCCAAGAACAACTGGCTGGCCCAGCAGGTGGTTCCGCTGATCAAGACGGACAGGCTCAACGACGCGGCCAAGATGGCGCTGGGCCAAATTTCCGGGCTGCTCACCACCGAGGACCTCATCGCCCTGAACACCGAGGTCAGCGGCCCCAAGAAGATGGATCCCAAGGACGCCGCGGCCGCCTGGCTGAAGGACAAGGGCATCACCAAATAAGGAGCTGTCATGACTTCGCCTGTGACAACCGTTGACGTTGTAGTGCTCGGCATGGGGCCCGGAGGCGAGGCGGTTGCCGGGGAACTGGCCGCGGCCGGGCTGTCCGTGGTGGGCGTGGAATCCCGGCTGGTGGGCGGGGAATGCCCCTACTTTGGGTGCATCCCCTCCAAAATGATGATCCGTGCGGCCAACGCGCTGGCCGAGGCCCGCCGGGTGCCCGGGCTGGCCGGGCGGTCCTCCGTGGAGCCTGATTTTTCCGTGGTGGCACGGCGGATCCGGGACGAGGCCACCGACGACTGGGACGACGCCGTTGCCGCCAGGCGCTTCACCGACAAGGGAGGGCATCTGGTCCGCGGCACCGGCCGGCTGTCCGGCCCCCGGCAGGTCACCGTCGCCATGAACGACGGCGGCGAGGCCACCTTCGCGGGCCGCCTGGCCGTAGTGCTCAATCCCGGCACCGATCCCGCCGTGCCGCCCATCCCCGGACTGGCCGGCACCCCCCTGTGGACCAATCGGGAGGCCCTGCGGGCCGAGGAGGCGCCGGCGTCGCTCATGGTGCTGGGCGGCGGCCCGATCGGCGTTGAGCTGGCACAAGCATTTGCGCGTTTTGGCACCCACGTCACGGTGGTGGCGCGCGGTCCGCGGCTGGTGCCGCGCGAGGAGCCCGAGGCCTCTGAACTGCTGGCGGACGTGTTCCGCGGCGAGGGCATCGACGTGCTGCTCAACACGGACACGACGGCTGTCTCCCACTCCCCCGGCGGTTTCACGGTGGAGTTGTCCACAGGCGGTCCGGACGACGCCGGTCCTTCCGTTTCGCAGTTGACCGTTGAGAAGTTACTGGTCGCCGCGGGCCGGACATCGACGCTGGGTGCCTTGTCCCTGGACGCCGCGGGCATCGCCTGGGACGGGAAAAACGCGCCCGGAGTGGACGGCCACCTGCAAATGGCGGAGGGGCTGTATCTCATGGGCGACGCGGCCGGGGCCGGGGCATTCACCCACCTGTCGATGTATCACGCGAACATCGTGGCCGGGCACATCCTGGCCCGGCAGGACGCGGGCAGGCAGGACGCGGGCCGGCAGGACGCGGGACGGGAGGACGCGGGCCGGGACCGGGGCACCACCGAGTCACACGCCGTGCCCCGCGTGACGTTCACGGACCCGGAGATTGGCGCCGTCGGCCTGACGGAACGCCAGGCGCGGGAGGCCGGGCTGGACGTCCGGACCGGATTCACGGACCTGGCCGATTCCACCCGCGGCTGGATCCATCAGGCGCAGGGCTTCATCAAGCTCGTGGCGGACGCGGACAGGGGCACCCTGGTGGGCGCGGCCGCCGTCGGGCCGTCCGGCGGGGAGGTCCTGTCCATGCTGGCGCTGGCCGTGCACGCCCGCGTGCCCGTGGCCACGCTGAGGACGATGATCTACGCCTACCCCACGTTCCACCGCGCCGTTGAATCAGCCCTGGCGGACCTCCAACCCCGTTGACGTTCGAGATCACCACCTCCCGCCCCGTCGAAGTTCGAGATCACCACCTCTTTCAGCGCAAAGCGAGAACCGCCCTGCGCACGGCGGCGCTGAGCTGCATGCCGCGGCCGGCGGTGGCTCCCTCCTCGTTCCACGCCGGGACGTAGCCAAATCCGATCCCGTACAGGGGATCGGCAAAGCCCAAAGCCGCGTTGGCGCCGTCGTGCCCGAAGGCCTGCGCGCTGCCAAAATCCATGCGCGGGTGCGACTTCATGAACGTGATGGCGAACGCGCTGGTGTCGCAAAAGACCCTGTCGAGGCCCCAGACCTGCTCCTGGGACATGGTGGCGACGGTTTCGGCCGACAGGTAGGCGGGCAGCCCGTCCACGCCGGTGATGGCACCGGCATAGACGCGGGCCAGGCCGTCGGCCGATCCCACGCCGGCGCCACTGCAGCTGCCCGCTGCGCGGACACTGCGAATGTTGGGCAGCCCCAGCAGGTTGCCGGCCTGGACGTTGCCGGACATGCCCGCGATGGAGTGAGGGTCCAGGAAGCCCGCCGGGGGTTCGTCGGCGAAGCGGACGGGACGGAAGCGCGGCTCCTCGGATTCAGGCAGGCCCAGGAACATGTCCGCGGAATAGGGCTCTCGGATCCGCCGGTTGTACAGGTCCTGCAGCCGCTCGCCCGTGACCCTGCGGCATAGCTCCTCCAGGAACACGCCCATGGTCAGGGCGTGGTAGCCGAAGGTCACGCTGCCGGGACGCCACAGCGGAGCCATGCCGGCGAGCCGGTCCGCGACGGCGGGAAGGTCATTGTATTCCTCCATGGCGAAGCCTCCCTGCACGCCCACCAGCCCGGCCTGGTGGGAGAGCAGTTCACGGACCAGGATGCCGCCCTTGCCATGGCGGGCAAACTCGGGCCAGTAGGAGGCCACGGGGGCATCGACGTCGATGAGGCCGTCCTGGACCAGCAGGCTGAAGGCCAGGGCGGCCACGCCCTTCGAGCAGGAGAACACGCCCGTCAGCGAGTCGGCCGACGAATCCGGTCCGCCCACCACGTCCACCACCTTCACGCCGTCGCGGTAGACCGCCAGCTGGGCGCTGTAGGCGGGATCGGCGTCAAGCATTGAGTCAAAAAGCCTGCGGACGGAGGCGAATTCATCGGTGGCAAAGTTCATGGGACCACTCTAGGGAACAAGCGGCGCACCCCTGCGCACCGCGCCGGATGCCCGCCGACGCACACAAGGCCGCCACTAGACTAAAGCTTCAAGTACCGCCCGTCCGCTCTGGAAGGCAGCTACGCATGCATGACAAGCACACCTTGATCGAGAACCGCCTCAAGCGTGTCCTGGCGGAACGGATCCTGCCCGCCGTCCACACCCCGGTGGCGCAGCTGGACCTGACGGCTTGGCATGTGGAGGGCGGCGCGGGGGAACCCGTTGACCCGGCCGTTGCGTTGGGGCTTAGCGGGCAGGATGCGTCCGCCCAGAGCGGCGCCATGGACGACGACGGTCCCTCCTTTGCGCCGTTCGCTGTCGGCCAGGCGTGGGGCCCGGCCTGGGGCACCAGCTGGATCCACCTCACCGGAACCGTCCCGCCGGAAGCCGCGGAGCACAAGGTGGAACTGGTGGTCGACCTGGGATTCAGCCAGTCGTGGCCGGGCTTCCAGGCCGAGGGGCTCGTGTACCGCCCGGACGGCACCGCGGTCAAGGCCCTGAACCCCCTGAACACCTGGATTCCGGTGGCGGACAGCGCTTTGGGCGGCGAACAAATCGACCTCTACGTCGAGGCGGCCGCCAACCCGTTTGTGTTCACGGACAACCCCTTTGTGCCCACCGGACTGGGCGAAAAATCAACGGCTGGCCCGGAACCGCGTTACACGATGGCCCGGGCCGACATCAACATTTTCAACAGCGACGTCTGGGAACTGGTGCAGGACCTGGAGGTGCTGGAGCAGCTGGCGGCCGAACTGGAACTGGGCAACCCGCGGCGCTGGGACATCCTCTACGCCCTGGAGCGCGCGCTCGACGCCGTTTCCCTCACGGACGTTCCCGGAACCGCGGCAGCCGCACGGTCCGAACTGAAGCAGGTGCTGGCCCGTCCGGCCCATGCCAGCGCCCACCAACTCAGCGCCGTCGGCCACGCACACATCGACTCGGCCTGGCTGTGGCCCCTGCGCGAGACGGTGCGGAAGGTGGCCCGCACGGCGTCGAACGTGGTGAACCTGCTGGCGGACCACCCCGAGCTGAAGTACGCCATGTCCTCCGCGCAGCAGTATGAATGGCTCAAGGAACAGCGCCCCGGGGTCTACGCGCGGGTCAAGGACGCCGTGGCGGAGGGCCGGTTCGTCCCGGTGGGCGGCATGTGGGTCGAATCCGACACCAACATGGTCGGCTCGGAGGCCATGGCCCGCCAGTTCAGCTACGGGCAGCGGTTCTTCCGCGACAACTTCGGCATCCAGTGCCAGGAGGTGTGGCTGCCCGACTCCTTTGGCTATTCCGCCGCCCTGCCCCAAATAGTGAAGCTGGCCGGCGCCAAGTGGTTCCTGACCCAGAAGATCTCCTGGAACACCGTCAACAAGTTCCCGCACCACACCTTCAACTGGGAGGGCATTGACGGCACCCGGGTGTTTACGCACTTCCCGCCCGTGGACACGTACAACTCCCAACTCTCCGGCGCCGAGCTGGCGCACGCCGTGCGGAATTTCCGCGACAAGGGCGCCGCATCCCGGTCGCTGGTGCCGTTTGGCTGGGGCGACGGCGGAGGGGGTCCCACGCGCGAGATGCTGGCGCGGGCGCGCCGCACCCAAAACCTGGAGGGTTCTGCGCAGGTCGCGATTGCCTCGCCGGCGGAGTTCTTCGCCGCGGCTGAAGCCGAATATCCGCACGCTCCGGTCTGGAAGGGCGAGCTGTACCTGGAGTTGCACCGCGGCACCTACACTTCCCAGGCGCTGACCAAGCAGGGCAACCGCCGCAGCGAGCACCTGCTGCGCGAGGCCGAACTGTGGAGCGCCACCGCCGCGGTGCGCGGCCTGCTCGACTACCCGTACGCCGAGCTGGACAGGCTCTGGAAGCTGGTGCTGCTCCACCAGTTCCACGACATCCTGCCCGGCTCCTCCATCGCCTGGGTGCACCGCGAGGCCGCCGAACGGTACGCCGAAATCGCCACCGACCTTAACGCGATCATCAGCCCGGCGCTGCTCGCGCTGGCGCCCCCGGCACCGGACCTCCAGCCGGGCGCGGAGGCGGACCCCCAACCGCTCCCCAACCTCGCAAGTCCTGCCGGGGATCCCTTGCGCGCGGAGCGGGATCCCGCGGGCTACACGCTCTTCAACGCCTCGCCCTACCCGCGCCGCGGCATTGCCCCGCTCAGCGCCGGCGTCCCGGCGCCAGCCGCGGGAGGGGTGACGGTGGAGCGGGACGGTGCAGACGTCGTCGTACATAACGGGCTCATCAGCGTCCGCTTCGGCGCGGACGGCGTGATCGGCTCGATCCTGGACGTGGCCGCGGACCGCGAGCTGGTGCCGGCCGGGCAGGGCGCCAACCTGCTGCAGCTGCACGCCGATTTCCCCAACATGTGGGACGCGTGGGACATTGACGAGTTTTACAAGAACACCGTCACGGACATCCGCGGGCTCGATTCGATGGAGGTGGTTGTGGAGGACGGAAGCGCCGAGATCACCATCAAAAGATCATTCCGCAATTCGCATATGTCCCAACGCGTACGCATCGCCCCGGACTCGAAGACCATCGTCGTCTACAACGAAGTCGACTGGCATGAGCGGGAGACGCTGCTCAAGGCCGCGTTCCCTCTTGACGTGCACGCGGATCATGCGCGGTTTGAGACGCAGTATGGGCACATTCAGCGTGCCACGCATGAGAACACCTCATGGGACAACGCCCGCTTTGAGGTGTGCGCGCACCGCTGGGTGCATGTGGGCGAACCCGGTTTCGGCGCGGCGGTTGTCAATGACTCCACCTACGGGCACGACGTTTCCCGCCACCCCGGGCGCAACGGGTCCAGCTTCACCACTGTTCGGCTGTCCCTGCTGCGCGGGCCGCGCTTCCCCGATCCGGAGACGGACCAGGGCCGGCATTCCTTCACTTACGGGCTCGTGGTGGGGGCCGACGTGCAGGAGGCCGTGGCCGCCGGCTACGCGCTGAACCTTCCATGGCGCGGCGTGCCGGCCGATGGCACCGCCGTCGAGCCCGTCGTCAGCACCGACTCGCGGGCCGCGCTGATTGAATGCGTCAAATTGGCCGACGACCGCAGCGGCGACGTCATCGTGCGCCTCTATGAGCCGCTGGGCGCCCGGGCATCGGTGGGCCTGAAGGCGTCCTTTGCCGTGGCCTCCGTGGCGGAAAACAACCTCCTGGAGCAGCCATACGACGCCGGATCGCTCACCTTTGCGGACGGGCGCATCAGCGTGGCGCTGCGCCCGTTCCAGATCCTCACGCTCAGGCTGCAGCGCGCGGGCGGTTGAGCTGGGGTTTCGGGCTTGGGTTCCAGGCCCTTCCGGTGATTGAGCCTGCCGAAATCAGGCCGGCGCCGGTCGTCGTTGGCGCGGGACGTCTCCGGGTGGACAGCGCCGGGCGCCTCGCGCCGCAGAATTTCCCTCGAATGGACAGCATTGGCGACCTGGGCGGGCTGCCGTGCCGCCAGAGTTGTACAGTGGAGGAACTTCCCGCTTGGCGCCTGGCACTGCTGGCGCTACCTCCGTGCCGTCTGTGGTGCCTGGCCACTGTTGCCGGATCTGCAGGAGCGTTTCGCAAAAGTCCCCCGGATCTGCAGGAGCGTCTGTGAAGGGGGAGCCGGTTTGGGCCGCCCTCAGCGTCCGCCCGGCCGCGGGCGTCGGGGCGCACGCCGGGCCCATCACCCAGCGGCAGAGACGGCCGTGTTCCCTTCCGCGTCAACATCCACCTTGAACTGCCGCCCGTTGGCCCACAGGCCGGAGACGCTGAAGGCGCCGAACGGCGTCGGCACCACGGCTGCCGCAACGGGCAGCCGACCTGCGCCCTGCGGTTCCAACCCAAGGGTCGCGAGCAGGATCGGGACGGCGGACGCGGCCGCCCACGCCTGCGGGCGGCAGGAAGACGGGTAGGGCTGCGGACCGCCGTCATCCGCCGGACGCCCTGAAAAAAGTTCTGGCAGCCGATAGCCAAAGCCCTCCGCGGCATTGAGCAGTCCGGCCGCAAGCTGCGCGGCGTCCGCGGTGTGGCCCGACGCCGCGAGCCCCCCCAGAATGACGGCGGAGTCGTGCGTCCAGACCGATCCGCAGTGGTAGCGCAGGGGCCAGTAGCCGGCGTTGCCGGTGTCCAGGGTGCGGATGCCGAAGCCCGAGAACAGGCTCGGGTGCATCAGTCGCGCGGCCACCACGGCACCTTCTTCCTCGGACAGGATGCCCGTCCCGAGCAGGTGGCCCATGTTGCTGGCCACCCCGTCCACCGGGCGCTTGTCCGCGTCAAGGGCGATGGCGGGATAGGTCCCCAGCCCGTCCCTGCACCAAAAGGCAGCGCGGAACTTCTCGGACAGGACGGCGGCCCAGGACCGCCACTCGTCCGCGCCGGGACGGCCCATCGCCTCCAGCAGCTCGGCGCCGTCCAAGGCGGCCCTGTACGCATAGCCCTGCACCTCCGCCAGGGCGATGGGTCCGCGGGCCAGGGAACCGTCACGCCAGCGGATGGAGTCCCCCGAGTCCTTCCAGCCCTGGTTCGCCAGGCCGTGGCCGGTGGTGTCGAGATACTCCAGAAATCCGTCGCCGTCGGCGTCCGCCCAGTCGCGAAGCCAGCCAAGGGCCGCCTCCAGGTTGCCCAGCAGCCCCCTCACCGCTTCCTCCGGCATGCCCCATTTCCAGGCGTCGTGCAGCAGGCTGATCCACAACGGGGTCGCATCCACGGTGCCGTAATAGACAGGCGGGAGGCGGAGCCCATCGTTGTGGGAGTTGGCAGGCAGCACCAGCTCGCCGCGGCGGAGTTCATGCAGGATCTTCCCGGGCTGCTCGGCGGTTTCGGGATGGTTTTCAACGCCCTGCCGTGCGGCCAGGGTGCGGAGCGTCCCGGCCGCCAACCCGGGGTCCACAGGCAGCATCATGCGGGCCGCAATGATCGAATCGCGCCCGAACAAGGTAAAGAACCACGGCGCCCCGGCAGCAAGGAAGGCGTCGTCGGGCCGTTCGACGGCGGACATCCGGAGCCCGGAAAGGTCCTGCTGGGCTTGGGCCACCAAGGCTGCCAGCCGTGGATCCCGCGCGCTGACCCGCAGCGGCTTGGGCCCGGCCGTCCCGACCGCGTCGGCGATCCCACCGGCGCTCTCACCGCGGGCGGCCGCAACCGGTGACTGCCCGTCCACGGCATCGACGGACCACCCCACCTGCGCCCGGCCCCGGGGAGGGATGGTGACATCCCAGCGGAAGGCGATGCCGCCGTCGTCCGCCATGGCAACAGCCCCCGGGGCCTCGAACGACGCCGTCACCGCGCCGGAGGAAGCCACCCACCGGCCGTCACGGCGGACGGGCGCAAGGGGAACCCGCGGACCGCCGGACTTGACGGCCGTCATGGGTGAAAAGTCGACCCCGATCCGCAGCCCCACGGAAACCGTCACCTCGTCGGGGAGGTCGGAACGGAGGGAAATCTCCTCCGCGACGCGCGAGGGCCCGACCGTCCGGCGCCGCGCCAGCAGGAGCAGCGGGTCCGCATAGGCCCCTCCCACGGCCCGCACCACGGAATCAAACACCGGCCCGGCGGAACCCAGCGGCTCAGGTTCCTCGCCATTGACGGTCAACACGGCCTCGCCGACCACCCGGGTGTCGGCGACGTACATGCCCTGCGCCCCCTGCGCGCGGATCTGCCCGTCCTGCCCGGACCAGGCCTGCATCGGCGCGGCGAGCAGCATGCTCAAGTCATGGAGAAAGGGCTGGCGCGGGGACATGGTGCCTCCTGGGGTAGGGCATGCGATGACTCCTCCCCATACTGCCCTTAACGGGCGTGAAAGCACATGCCCCCGACCGACCATTGCCGCCCCACCTACCGCCGAGTAGCATCGAGGCAAGAGCCGATTCTTGAGCTCCGCATGCCGGTGCCCACGTCGGCGCCGGCGGAATCGAGGTAGTCATGAGCACACATGTTGACGGTCCGGCCGCGGCGCCCGTAAATGTCACGGCCGAGGACGCGCGCAATGCGGCTGAGGCGGCGCGGGAAACCACGTGGGAGCGGCCCAGCTTTGCCAAGGGCCTTTACCTGGGCGACTTTGACCTGAGCCTGATCCACCCGCATCCGCAGGCCCCGGACGACGACGTGGCGCGCGGCGACGCCTTCCTCGAGGAGCTGGAGGCCTATGCCCGCACCATGGACCCGGCCATCATTGAACGGGACGCCCTGGTCCCGGACGAATACCTCGCCGGACTCGCCAGGCTCGGCGTCTTTGGCATGAAGATCCCGCGCAAGTACGGCGGCCTGGGCCTGAACCTGACCTACTACGGCCGCGCCCTGGCCATCCTGGGCACCGTCCACCCCTCCTTCGGCGCGCTGGTCTCCGCCCATCAGTCCATCGGCGTCCCGGAACCCGTCAAGGTCTTTGGCACGGAAGAGCAAAGGCAGAAGTACCTGGCCCGCTGTGCCGCGGGGGCCGTCACCGCCTTCCTGCTGACCGAGCCCGACGTCGGCTCCGACCCCGCGCGCATGGCCTGCGCCGCCGTCCCCACCGAGGACGGATCCGAATACGTCCTGGACGGCGTCAAGCTGTGGACCACCAACGGCGTCATCGCCGAACTGGTCGTGGTCATGGCGGTGGTGCCCTCGCGGGGCCTGGATGGGAACGGCAAAAGGACCGGCGGCATCACCGCCTTTGTGGTGGAGGCCGATTCCCCCGGCATCACGGTGGAGCACCGCAACAAGTTCATGGGCCTGCGTGGCATTGAAAACGGCGTCACCCGCTTCCACCAGGTCCGGGTGCCCGCGGAGAACCGGCTGGGCCGCGAAGGGCAGGGGCTGAAGATCGCCCTGACCACGCTGAACACCGGCCGGCTGTCCATCCCCGCCATGGCCGCCGGCGCCGGCAAGTGGTCGCTGAAGATCGCCCGCGAATGGTCCAACGCGCGCACCCAGTGGGGCCACCCCGTGGGCCAGCACGAGTCCGTGGGCAAGAAACTGGCTTTCATGGCCGCCACCACCTTCGCCCTGGAAGCCGTCTTTGAACTGTCGGCCGCATTGGCCGACGCCGGCATGAAGGACGTGCGGATCGAGGCCGCCCTGGCGAAGCTGTGGTCCTCGGAAATGTCCTACCGGTGCGCCGACGAGCTGGTGCAGGTGCGCGGCGGCCGCGGCTATGAAACGGCCGAATCCCTCGCGGCCCGCGGCGAGCGCGCCGTCCCGGCGGAGCAGCTGCTGCGCGACCTGCGCATCAACCGGATCTTTGAGGGCTCCACGGAGATCATGCACCTACTGATCGCCCGCGAGGCGGTGGACGCGCACCTGGCCGCCGCCGGCGACCTGGCCTCCACCACGGCGACGCTGCAGCAAAAGGGCAAGGCCGCCGTGGCGGCCAGCGGCTTCTACGCCAAGTGGCTCCCGCAGCTGGTGGTGGGCAAGGGCCTGGACCCCCGCTCCTACAACGAGTTCGGCCCCCTCGCCAAGCACCTGCGCTACGTGGAACGCGAATCCCGGCGCCTGGCCCGCCAGACCTTCTACGGGATGGGGCGCTGGCAGGGCAGGCTCGAGTACAAGCAGGCATTCCTGGGCCGGATTGTGGACATCGGAGCCGAGCTGTTTGCCATTGCCGCCTGCTGCAGCAGGGTGGAGATGATCCGGCTCAAGGACCCCGCTCAGGGCCGGTCCGCGCTCCAGCTCGCCGACGCGTTTGCCGGCCAGTCCCGGCTGCGCATCGAGGCCCTGTTCAGCGACCTTTGGCACAACACGGACGACGCCGATTCCTCCCTCTCCGCCTCCCTCCTGGCCGGCGACTACGCCTGGCTGGAGGACGGGATCATCGACCTGTCCGAAGGCACCGGCCCGTGGATCGCCGACGCCACACCCGGCCCCACCACGCGGGAGGACCAACACCGTAAATACCGGTAAGGTAACAGCCCACGAAAAAGCATCACATCTTGATGTCATTCACACGGCGCGCGGGGCGCATGATTCACCCCGCATGGGCCACGCATACCGTATGAAAGTACACATGCCTGTGGACGATATGGAGTATTTCCGTGGACTTTACGCACATCAATTCATACCTGTTGGTTTATTCCGGGACCGTGGCGCTCGGCCTGCTCATGCTGGCCATCATGCTGGTGTCCTTCCTGGCCGTGACATCAGTGCTGGCCGTGCTCTACGGGCTGGTGGGAGCCGCGCGCCGGCTCGCCGACGCTGCCGTGAAGTCCGTGAAGTCCAGGCCCGTGGTCAGTCCGGGACCGGCCGTGCTGCGGCACTCCAGCAGGGCCGTCGTCGTGCACGCCCCGCGCACGCGGCCCATGGCGGACGAAGCCGCAGGCAGCAAGGCGGCCTGAATCCACAAAACCCCCGCCGCCGTGCGGCAGCGGGGGTTTCACGTCGGTCGCGCGGTCCGGGACCAGTCAGTCGTCGGTCTTGACGATGTAGACGTCGCACGGGGCGTTGTGGGACACGGCGTTGGCCACCGATCCCAGCACCCGCTTGAGGCCCTGCATGCGCACGTTGCCGACCACGATGAGGTCTGCCTTGAGCTTCGTGGCTTCCTCGAGGAGGACGTCGGCGGGCTTGCCCAGCGCGGAGGAGTACTCGGTCTTCACGCCGCTGATTTTCAGCTCGTCGGCCACGCGCTGTGCGACACGTTCGGCTTCGTCGGCGGTGGACAGGAACCATTCGTCGTTGCCGATCTCGACCTTTTCGGTCTTGTCCTCACCGAACGCGGTCACCACGCGGAGCGTGGATCCCAGAGACTTGGCCAGGTTCGCTGCCACCCGGGCGGCCTTCATGGACGTTGAGTTGCCGTCGACCCCGACGATGATAATTCCTGCCATTTTCATACATCCTTCGTTTGGTATTGTGCACAAGCAGTATTGATAACTACCTTAGCCACAGAATGTGCCCTTTAGGCCGGAAGGTGGGGCAACTAACCGCACGTTTCGCGGCCGCCGGCGGTGGCAGGGCTCGTCGAGACCTCCGCCAACAGCTCAAGCACGTGCCGGTATTGGGCGCCGGTGGCCCGGGTCATGCCCAGTTCACAGGTCCGGTTGCAGGAGGCGTGCGCGGAGGCGCCCATCGCCGCGACGTCTGTGGCCTGCGCAGCGGTCGCGGACGCTGTCAGTTCCGGATGGAGCATGCCACGGTCCCCCGCAAAGCCGCAGCAGCCCCAGCCGTCGGGGACCTGGACATTATCCGCGACGGCGCCGGCCACCTTTTCCAGCGCCGGGTTCAGTCCCATGCGGGTCGAGGAGCAGGTGGGGTGCAGCGCCAGGGAGTCGATCCGCGTCCACGTCCGGCCCAGCGCCGGCAGCACGCGCTCCGCCGTGAAGGCCACCGCATCCACCACGCGCAGCGGCCGCCGGCCGGGCACGGGAACCTCCGATCCAATGGTGTGGATCAGCCCCTCCGTGCAGCTGGAGGCGTCGCAGATGATGTTCAGCTCGCCGTCGCGCGTGGCCTCCCGGAGGAGTGCCAGGGTGCGCGCGTGCATTGCCGCGAGCCCGGCCTCCATCCCCTTGGACGACCATGGCGTGCCGCAGCAGGCACCCTCGATCCCCTCCGGCACCAGCAGTTCCAGCCCGGCCCGCACGCACAATTCTTCAAAGCTGGCCTGCACGCCTGGCGAGGATTCGGCCGCCGGGCCGAACATGGCGTTCACACAGGCCGGGAAATACACGGCCGCCGGTTCCGCTGAAGGGGCGGGACGGCGTCGTGCGTGTCCTCCGGCCGGCAGCTCGGTCGAATACAGCGGCAGGGTGTCCGCGCCGAGGACCTTCCGTCCCAGCGTGTTGGCCGGAAGCACGACGCCGGCCGGCACCTTTGAGGCCACCGTCAGTGCCAGCCCGGCCCCCTGGGTGACGGCTCCCCAGTGCCTGGCTGCGGTCTCCCAGACCCCGTTTTCGAGTCTTCCGGCAGCGTCGCGGCGCAGGTGCTTGACCAGGTTGCCGGTGTTGATGTCCACGGGGCAGGCGGTCTGGCACATGCCGTCCACGGCGCAGGTGTCCACGGCGGCGTAGCCGTAGTCGGCCTCCAGCGCGTTGGCCAGCGCCAGGTCGCCGTCGGTGCGGGCCGCCTCGATCGCGCGCAGGGTCACGATCCGCTGCCGTGGGGTCAGCGTCAGGTCCTTGCTGGGACAGACGGGTTCGCAGTAGCCGCAGGAAACGCAGCGGTCCACCTCGGCGTCCACTGCGGGCGGGGCGGACTTGATGTGGCGCAGATGGGCGGAGGGGTCGTCGTCGAGCAGGACGCCCGGGTTGAGCATGCCGGACGGGTCGAAGAGCGCCTTGATGCGGCGCATGATGTCGTACAGTTCATCGCCGTACTGGCGCCGCACGAAGGGGGCCATGACGCGCCCCGTGCCGTGTTCGGCTTTCAGCGAGCCGCCCTCGCCGAGCACCACATCCACCATGTCCTCCGTGAACGCGGCGTAGCGGTCCAGCTGGTCGGCGGTTTCAAAGCCGTCGGTCAGCATGAAGTGGATGTTGCCGTCCTTGGCGTGCCCGAACGTGACGGAGTTTTCATAGCCGTGCTTTTCGAACAGCTTCCCCAGCGCCAGGCAGGTCCGGGCCAGCGCGGGAACGGGCACCACCACGTCCTCAAGCAGTGCCGTGGTGCCCGGCGGGCGGGCCCCGGCAACGGAGGTGTACAGGCCCTTGCGGAGGTGCCAGAGTTCCGCGCGGACACTCGCGTCAGTGCTGAAATGCGCTGGCGCGGACAAGCCCAGGGTGGCCGCCAGCGCGGTGGCGCTGTCCTCGAGCCCGGGCAGCTCCGCCGCGTCGCCGCTTTGGTATTCCACGAGCAACGCCGCATGGTTTTCCACCTGCAAATCACGGACGACGCAGGGCACCCGGGCCAGCCCCTGGCCCACCTTCAGCGACATGGCGTCCATGAGCTCCACGGTGGCGGCGCCGCTGGCCACCAGTTCAGGCAGTGCCGTGTTGGCGGCCTCGAGGTCCTGGAAAACGAGCAGTCCGGACGTGGCGTGGGCCAGGCGGGGCACGGTGCGGAACACGGCCTCGGCCACAAAGCCGAGCGTTCCCTCGCTGCCGACGATCAGGTGCGCCAGGATCTCGGCCGGGCTGTCAAAATCCAGCAGCGAGTTCAGCCCGTAGCCCATGGTGTTTTTCCTGGAGAACTGGTGCTCGATGATCTTTCGGGACTCGGGGTTGGTGAGGACACGGGCGCGCAGTTCCACCAGCCCGGCAAAAATGTCGGGTTCCAGCGCGCGGAGGCGGGCGTCGGCGTCGTCCGCGCCGGTGTCGATGACGGTGCCGCTGGGCAGCACCACGGTCAGCGACTCCAACGTGCGATAGGCGTTGTCCCGCGTGCCGCAGGCCATCCCGGAGGAATTGTTCGCAACCACGCCGCCGATGGTGCACGCCACCTCGCTGGCAGGATCCGGGCCGAACTTGCGGCCGAAGCGGAGGAGGCGGGCGTTGAGCGCGCGCACCGTGGCGCCGGGCTGGACGCGGACGCGGGCGCCGCCGTCGAGCACCTCGATCCCACGGAAGTTTTTCCGCACATCCACGAGCAGTCCGTCCGTGACTCCCTGGCCGCTGAGGCTGGTCCCACCCGAGCGGAGCGTCAGCGGGAGGCGGTGCGCGGCACTGGCTTGCAGGAGCTGGCCGACTTCTTCGGCACTGGCCGGCACGGCCACGGCCTGCGGCAGGAGGTAAAAGTGGGAGGCGTCATGCGCATGCGCATGCAGGTCCAGCGGCCGGGTGGTGGTCTGCTCCGGGGCTGCCAGGGCCGCGCGGATGGAGGCGACACTGCCCCTGGATCCGGCGCCGCCCCGATCTCGCTGCACTGGCATGCCTGAATCCCTTCACCGACGATTCACTTCCGCGACGTCCAAGTGGCGAACAGCCGCGGATTGTCTGACAAGCATACTCAGAGCGAGCATTGTGACCATCCGTGGAAAGGCGTCCCTTGCCCCGTCTGGCCCGCGCGTGCCTGGAAAGCGTGCTGGACGCCCACCTGGCCACGGCCCGCGAGCGCCTGGCGGACGCGGTGGGCGTGGGACCGGACACGAATTGGCCGTGACGGCGCACCCGCGGCCGCATAGGCTGGCACCATGACATTCACTACGGCTGACCTCTACGACGAACACGGCACCGAACTGGCCTCCGTTTCCCTGCAGTTCCGCGATTTTGGCACCCGCACCGAATTCAGCGGACCTGCCCGCACCGTCCGCTGCTTCCAGGACAACGCCCTGGCCAAGGCCCTGCTGGCGACGCCCGGCAACGGCGCGGTGCTGGTGATCGACGGCGGCGGCTCGCTGGAAACCGCCCTGATGGGGGACATGATTGCCCGGTCCGCCGTGGAGAATGGCTGGTCCGGGGTCATCATCAACGGCGCCATCCGCGACAGCGAGGTGGTGGACACGCTGCCGCTGGGTGTGAAGGCCCTGGGCACCAACCCGGTCAAGAGCGCCAAGGACGGCATCGGGGAGGTGGATGTCCCCGTGCAGCTGGGCGCCATCACCATTTGGCCGGAAGCGATGGTCTACGCCGATGCGGACGGCATCCTCGTCGAACGCCGCAATCCGGCAGCGTAGGGCGGCCGCCGGAAGGACCGGACCCGCCCGGGAGGCCGGCCCCGTCCTGCGCGCTAAACCACCCGCGGCGCCTTCGCCAGGTTCTCGGCGAGCTCTGCCGCGTTTTGCCGCACCACGTAGGCCGGGCGGTCGCGTTCCACCCGCCAGCTCTCGGACAGCGTCCCGATGTTCACGGTGTCGAAGCCGAACTCGTCGTACAGGCGTGTGACCAGGTCCGCGGCGTCCGCGTGGTCGCTGGCGGTGGCCAGGGCCCGGCGGTTTTCGGTGCCTGCGGGCGTGCCGGCGGTGGTGATGTCCGCTGCCAGGATATGGTTGAAGCCCTTGGCCACCTTTGACTCCGCCAGGTGCGCCTGCAGCAGACCGGAGGTGGTGGCCTCGCCGTTGTCCAGGGCGGGAACGCGGCCGTCGCGTTCCCAATAGTAGTTGTTGGTGTCAATGACCACCTTGCCGGCCAGCGGTTCCGCCGGAATGTCCAGGTAGCTCTTCAGGGGGACCGTGACGACGGCGAAATCGGCCGCCTCCGCCGCTTCCCGTGCCGTGGCGGCCCGGGCGCGCGGGCCCAGCTCCTCCACGAGGCCGGCGAGGGTTTCCGGCCCCCGCGAATTGCTGATGACCACGTCATACCCAAGCTGTACCGCCTTGCGTGCAATCTGGCTGCCGATGTGTCCTGCCCCGATGATTCCCAGTGTTGTCATGTCGGTGTAACCGCCGCGGCGGCCTGAAAATTTCAGTGAAAGTTCGCCTCGCCGAGAAGCGGTGCCAGCTGCGCCTTCTTTTCCGCCGCAATGCGCAGGACGGTCCCGCTTCCCTCGTGGAAGAACGCGATGGTGGTTTCCGCCATGGCGCACTTCACGCGGGTGACCGGATCGAAAATGGCGTAGGCCACTGTGAGGCTGGCCCCCTTGACCGCGCTGATCCACACCTCGATCCGGGCCGGGACGTTGCGGTAGTTCAGCGGCACCAGGTACTTCACCCGGTGCTCGACCACCAGCGCCTGCGTGCCTTCCGGCAGGTCGGAAAAGATGGGCAGCTCCACGTCGACGCCCGGCAGCCCGGTGCCCGCCGGGGGGCCGAACGCGTGGATGCGGGCCTCCTCCATGATGCGCAGCACCTCCACGTTGTTGATGTGTCCGTACGCGTCCATGTCCCCCCAGCGCATGGGAACGTTCACGGTGAGCCGCAGGCCGCCGTCGTGCCTTGAATCCTTTGCCATGGGGCTACGGTATCGCGATGGGGCGCATTTCACGGCGGCGCCAACACGACTTTGTCCGTCCGTGGCCTTACTGTGGTGCTTGCGTCTTTTTCCTCCGAGCGTTGAGGGATCCACCCGCGCCGAAAGGAAACGTCATGATGGGACCCCACCACGCCGCCTGCGGGGCCGCCGCCTGGCTGGCGCTGACCACCCGCTTCCACGTTGACACGGGTGGTGCCGCCGCGGTGCTGCCGTTCCTGCCGCACGGGTTCGACGTCGGACTGGGGCTTTTGCACGTCGGCGCCGCCGGGGTGCTGGCCGGCACCATCGTCACGGCGGGCGCGGCGCTGCTGCCCGACGCCGACCACCGGAAGGCCACGATTGCGCACTCGCTGCCGCCGGTCTCCAACGCCATGTGCGTCCAGGTGGGGCGCCTGTCCGGCGGGCACCGGCATGGCACCCACTCCCTGCTGGGCCTGGCCGTCTTTGTGTTCATCTCCATGCTGGCGGGAATGTGGACCGCGCACCTGGAACCTTTCGGCGTGATCTATCCCGGAGCCGGGGTCCTGACCGTGCTGCTGGCGTCGTTCGCGGCCAAGGCCCTGAAGTTCATCCCCGACACCATGCGCAGGTTTCCGTGGGTCCTGGGGATCGCCGTGGGCGTTTTCATCACCTTCTTCGCCCCGCAGGACCAGTTCTGGTTCCCGCTGGCGGTGGGGCTGGGCGCGGCGGTGCATGTTGCCGGGGACATGCTGACCACGGGCGGCTGCAATCTGTTGTGGCCGCTGCGGATCCGACCCCCGCGGCTGGCGCGGAAACTGCCGCTGGTGCCCTTCTTGTGGAAACGCAACGGCAATGTGGCGCTGCCCGTCCTCGGCAACGCCGGTTCCTGGCGCGAATGGACGCTGCTGGTTCCTCTCAGCGGCTACGTGGGGCTGGGGATCGTGGGCACTGCCGCGCGCTGGCTGGGATGATCCCGGGCTCGGAAAATGGCCACTGGAACCCAGTAAGTTGTAAGGAAACGTCCAGTTCCGTTGGCTAGCATGACTGCATGTCCGCCGTCCCTCCGCCCCGCCGCCGCGTGGAATTTCTTTTGGTCCCGTTCGTGGCGGCCCTGTGCATGGCGTTCATCATCGGCGCCATTGTGATGGACAAGGATTCGGGCGGCTGCCCGCCGCCGTCATGGCGCAACCACGTGACGTTGACAGTGACGGGGAACGAGGCGGCCGTTGCCCGCGTGGATGCCGTCACGGCCTGCGACGGCGCCAAGTGCGTCCCGCTCACGCCCACCTTTGCCAAGCAGGCCGACGGCGGGTCCGCCATGCTGGCCCGCCAGCGGGACGGCTCCTGGCTCCTCAATGTCGGTGCGCAACCGTCGTCGTCCGTCACCTTCAGTGCCTTTGACGCGGCCGGAATGGTGCTGGGCCAGCAGTCCAACATCCTGAACTGGACCAGGGTGGGCGGCAACGAAAAGTGCGGCGGCCCCATGGCGGCCCTGAAGGTGTCCCTGAATCTGGAGTGAGCCGGCTCAGCGGTTGAGGAAGTACACCAGGACACCGGCCGCCCAGATCCCCGCCGCGAGTGAGGCGAAGCCAAATTCGGCCAGCATGCCCAGGCCCGTGGCCTTCAGCGCGGCGATGGAGGAGGACACGGCCGGCTTCAGGCTCTTGTGCCGCGCCACCTCGGCGAGAAAGAGTCCGACGGCGAATCCAAGCAGCAGCCCCACCACGGGGATCACAAAGAATCCGGCCACGCCCAGCACCAGGCCGGCGACAACGGACCGGCCCGGAATGGCCCGCGCCTTCATCGCCCGGCCGGTGAGCACGGTGCTGGAGACCATTCCGGCGGCCAGCAGCGGCGCGCCCACGGCGAACACCACCCAGCCCTCGGGCTGGCCCAGCGCCAGGGCCCAGGCCAGCAGGCTCACGCCGATGAGCAGGCTGCCGGGCAGCACCGGGATGATCACGCCGGCGGCGCCCACCAGGATGGCGACGCCGCAGATGACCGTCCAGATGATTTGTGGGTCCATCCGGCCATCCTCCCACCTCGCGCCCCGCCCCCGTTGATGTTCGAGATCACCACCGCTCCACGCGTTGACGTTCGAGATCACCACCTCAACGCTCCTGCGAAGGCGTGGTGATCTCCAATGTCAACGGGGCGGGGCGTGGTGATCTCCAATGTCAACGGGGCGGACGACGGCGGCGCGTGCCCGGCGCCCGCGCGACGGCCTAGACTTTCAAGCGTGACTGCAACGAAGGACCGCGGCCCCTCACCGGGCGGAGCCTCCCCCGGCAAGGCGCCGCCGCGACGCCTGGGCCGGACCGCCGTGCGTCCCGGCCTGCACGGTGCTTCCGGCGGCCCCCGGGCCGTGGCCGGCCTGCTGGGGATCGGCGCGTTGGTGGTCTACATGCTGTATTCATGGCTGCAGTGGACAAGCTTCGCCATCCGGTCCTGGGACCTGGGCATCTTCACCCAGCTGGCCAAAGACTACGCACACTTCCAGGCGCCGATCGTCAGCATCAAGGGCCAGGGGTTCAACCTTCTCGGCGACCACTTCCACCCGATCCTGGTGCTGTTGGGTCCCGTGTACCGCCTTTTCCCCAGCGCCTTCACCCTGCTCGTGGCGCAAGACCTGCTGTTCGCGGCGTCGGTGGCCGTCATTGCCCACCTCGCCGTCAAACGCCTCGGAGGGATCCCGGGCGCCTGCCTCGGCATCGCCTACGCGCTGAGCTGGGGCCTGCAGTCGGCCGTGGACGCGCAGTTCCACGAGATTGCCTTTGCCGTCCCCTTCCTGGCGCTGTCGCTCTGTGCCCTGCTCGAGGAAAAGTGGCGGCAGGCCTGGATCTGGGCGGCGCTGCTGGTCTTCGTCAAGGAGGACCTGGGCCTGACTGTGCTCGTCCTGGGGCTGGCCATGGCGCACCGTTCGCGCAGGCCCGCCGGACTGTGGCTGGCGGCGTGGGGCGTGGCCTGGTTTGTGCTGGCCACACAGGTCTTCCTGCCCGCCCTGAACCACGGCTCGCCGTGGGCGTACCGCAGCCAACTGGACCTTGCCGGCTTCCTGGCGGATCCGGCGTCGTTGTTCCAAAAGGACAAGGTGGCCACCGTGCTGCTGCTGGCAGCCATCACCGCCGGCTTGGCCTTGTTTTCGCCGCTGGTCCTGCTCGTGCTGCCCACGCTGGCGTGGCGGTTCCTCGGCGACCTGCCCTACTACTGGGGGCAGGACTGGCAGTACAGCGCCGTGTTGATGCCGGTGGTGTTTTGCGCCGCCCTGGACGCGCTGTCCCGCCGCAAGGTGCTTGATTCGGCGAAGCTGCGGCTGCTTTCCGGGGTGGCCCTGGCCCTGGTGGCGGTGTCGCTCAGCGGCCATTTCGCGTTCGGCAGGCTCCTGCACCCCGCACGGGACTTTTCCACCGCGGGCAACGCCGCCGCCTACAGCGCGCTGGCAGCCGTCCCCAGCGGGGTGAGTGTGGAAACGGACATCAGCCTCATGAGCTACCTGGTGGACCGCGACGAGGTGTACTGGGTGGGGAACACGAACCCGGCGCCGGACTATGTCCTCATGGATGTTTCCGGCCGCGCCGGCACAGCCGACACGACGACGGCCACGGAGGCCGAGGCCCGGTTCCCCGGCATCCGCTACGTCACCGTCCACGCAGACGGCCACTTCCAGGTTGCCAGGCGGGTGGCGAAGTAACAGGGCAGGTTCGCCGCCGGCCGGACAGTAGACTTTGAAAGGCCCTGGCGCCGCTCCGGCGTGCGGGCTTTGAAGGCAACTTCCAGCGCGAATACCGGAACGGATGGCACATGCTTGAAGCGGGGGCAATATTTCTGGCGGGCCTTTGGGCCGGCATGATCAATGTTGTCGTCGGGTCCGGCACGCTCGTGACGTTCCCTGTGCTGCTGCTATTTGGCTTCCCGCCCCTGACGGCGAACATCTCCAACAACATCGGCCTCGTGGCCGGCGGGCTGTCCGGGACCTGGGGATACCGCAAGGAATTGGCGCCCAACAAGGACATGATCAAGCGGCTGCTGCCGGCATCGGCCGCCGGCGGGCTGGTGGGGGCGCTGCTCCTGCTCGTCCTTCCGGCGTCGGCCTTCAGCACGATTGTCCCGGTGCTGATCATCATCGGCCTCCTCATGGTGGCGTTCGGCCCCGCGTTGCAGCGCCTGTTGGCCAAGCGGCGCTACACGGGTCCCCGGCGCGGGCCCTCGCGCGGCGCCGTCGGCCTGGTTGCGGCCATCTTCGTGCTGGGCATGTACGGCGGATATTTTGGCGCAGCCCAGGGCATTTTGATTGTCGGGCTGATGAGCATCATGACCACGGTGGCGCTGCAGCAGATCAACGCCGTCAAGAACGTGCTCACCACGGCCGTCAACGGCATAGCGGCCGTGACGTTCATGCTGGTCGCCTGGCACTACATCGACTGGAGGGTCACGGCCCTCATCGCGGTGGGGTCCCTGCTCGGCGGGATGGTGGGCGCGAAGTTCGGCCGGAAACTGCCGCCCATGGCCCTGCGCGCCACCATCGTCGTGGTGGGCACGGCGGCGCTGGTCAAGATGGTGTTCTTCCCCTGAGCGGGCGGCCCGGACGTTTTCCGGCGTCGAACCTCAGTCCACGCCCTTGATCTTGACCACAAACACGGCCCCCAGCAGGCCGATCACGGCCGCCACCACGTACAGCGTGACGTAGCCGCCCAGTTCGGTGACCAGCGGCAGGGCGATGACGGGCACAATGACCTGCGGCAGGGAGTTCGCCACGTTGATCACGCCCAGGTCCTTGCCCCGGCTGGCGGCTGACGGCAGCACCTGCGTCAACAGCGCAAAGTCCACGGCCAGGTAGGCGCCGTAGCCGACCCCGAGGACCGCGGCACCCGCCAGGGCCCCGGTCCACGTGGGCGCGAAGGCCAGGATCAGCGCGGCCAGGGCGATGATGGCGGAGGAGGCAATCACAAAGGGCTTGCGTCTGCCCACCCGGTCCGTCCACCGCCCGCCAATGACCGCCGTGACCAGCGTCAGGACGGCGTAGATGCCGGTCAGGACCAGAACGCCGAATTCCGGGTTGGCGAAGCCCACGGCGTCGCGGAGGAAGAACAGCAGGTACAACGTCACCAGGTGGTTGCCCACGTTGACCAGGAATCGGGTGAGCCAGGCCCACGCAAAGTCCGGGTAGCGCCGGGGCGAGATCCAGAATCCGGCAAAGAATGCCGCCCAGGTGAACTGAGGGCGGTCGGCCGCGGCCAGGACGTGGTCGTTGGACAGAAACAGGTAAGGCACCATGCCTGCCACGAGCGCGATGGCGCACAGGATGTATCCCAGCGCAAAGTTCCCGGCGACGACGGCGCCCACGGCGGCGCCCAGCAGAATTCCCACCACCGTCCCCATGGACGCCAGCCCGCCGATCGTGCCGCGCTGGCGGACGGGCACCTGGTCGGGCACCGCGGCCGTGATGGCCGCCAGCGCGCCGTTGCAGCCCAGCTGCACCAGGCACCACAGCAGCACCATGGCGGCGACACCGGGGGCCACGGCCAAGCCGAGCAGGCCGATGGTGCCCAGCACGGCGCCAATGAACACCCACGGCACGCGCCGCCCAAAGCGCGAGACGGACCTGTCGCTGAACGTGCCGAACAAGGGGTTGGCCACGAGGGACACGGCGGCCCCGGCGCCGGTCACCAGGGCCAGGATGGCTTCCTTGTCCGGCTCGCTGAAGTGGATGGCCTGCTGGCCCAGCAGGACCTGTATCGGGCCGAAGAAGGCCGTGTTGATGCCCACGTTGACCAGCACCACCGACATGGTCCAGCGCATCCGGACCTTCTTGGTTGGTTCGGACAGCGCCAAACGCGAGTGCCCTGCCCCACCCTGCACACCGGCGTCGTCCATGGTCACCATCCCCCCATTTTTGCCCTGCATCCAGCCTGCCCCGGGAGGGGCAAATCCTAGGGCCAGCATACTTTGTCCGGCAGCCACGTCGGCCGCCTAGGACAGCTGCCTGCGTACCTCTTCAATGACACGCAGCGCCGCCACGGAGTCGGCCGGATCCACCGGAACCGGCGCGCCGTCCAGAAGGGCGCTGGCCAGGACCTCGTAAAAGCCCGTGAAGTTGCCGCGTTCGGTGGGCACCGGGTGCAGGGCGCCGTCGCGGCCCACCAGCCCCCAGTTTTCCTCCGGGTCCACGCCGTACGCGGGGTCGCCGGGCAGGATGCCGGCCGCCAGCTGGGCCTCCTGCTGGTCGGCCAGGTCCTTGGTGAAGGCCGCCTCGGACCCCAGGACTCGCAGCCGGGGCCCGCGCTGGGGCACGTTGAGGTTCATCCACAGGTGCGACACCACGCCGCCGGCATGTTCGAGCGCCACGAAGGCGTCGTCGTCGGCCTTCTCCCCCGGCCGGCGGGCGGCCGCCTCGCCGTATACACGCACGGGCGGGCCGAAAAGCTGCAGCGCCTGGTCAATCAGGTGCGTGCCGAGGTCGTACAGGATGCCGCCGCCGTCCGCCGCCGTGGCCTGCGCCTTCCACTCCTTCGTGATGTCCTGCTGCCACCGTTCCAGCCGCGATTCAAAGCGCCGCACCTGCCCGAGCGTGCCCTCGGCGAGGAGCTTCTTCAGCGTCAGGTACTCCCCATCCCACCGCCGGTTTTGATACGTGGTCAATACCAGGCCCTTTTCGCCGGCGAGGGCAATGAGCGCCTCCCCTTCGGCGCTTGTCACGGTGAAGGGCTTGTCAACCACGACGGCGCACCCGCCTTCCAGCGCCTCCCGCGCCAGTGCCATGTGGGTTGCGGGCGGGGTGGCCACGACCACCAGGTCCAGGCCTTCGCCCGCGTGGACCCATTCGTCCCGGCCCACCACCCTGGCCTGGGGGTGCGCGGCCCGCGCGGCGGCCTGCCGGCCGGGGTCGGAAGTGACGACGACGTCGAGGCTGAATTCCTCCAACGCTTCCAGGGAAGGGGCGTGGAAAACGCTGCCGGCCAGCCCGTATCCCAGCAGGGCAGTGCTGATCTTTTCTGTCATGGCCCAAACACTACCTGTGCGGCTGGGGACAGGGCGCGCGGCGCCTTGCGGCAGCGATGGCCAGGGCGTGGACGGCCGCACTGGGCAGCAGCGGATCACGCTGATAGCGTGGCTGGCATGAGTCAGGATGCGCCGAAAGTGACCGGGCTGGGCCCCGGCGAACGGGCCGCCTTGGCCAGGACACTCGCCGGGAGCCGCGACGTCACCGTCTTCGTGGATGGCACGGCGCACCGCCTGGCGCCCTCGGCCAGGGACGCCGTCGTCGATCTCCTGGAGCGGCTCTCCCGCGGCGAGGCGGTGACGGTGGCCAGCGTGGCGGAGCTCCTCACCACCTCGCAGGCGGCCGAGCTGGCCGGGATCTCCCACACGTTCCTGCGCAACATGACCGACCGCGGGGACATCCCCGTGCAGTACCGCGGCTCGCACCGGCGCATCCGCCGCGACGACATCCTGGCCTGGCTGGCGGCGCAGCCGTCCGGCTAGTCTCAGGGGCCGGGTCACGCGTCACAAACGTTGACGGGAACCGGCCACCACCTTAGAATCTTTTCATCTGACAGAATTCATATTTCATAATATGAAAATCACAGAGCCGTGACGTCCGAGAAACCAACCTGGGAGCACCATGCCTGCACAACTTGCCGCCGGAAACCCGGCACCGAACTTTTCCCTACCCAACGCCGCCGGAGGGCAGGTCTCACTGGCCGATTACGCCGGGCGCCGGGTGGTGGTCTATTTCTACCCGAAGGCCGCCACTCCCGGCTGCACCACCGAGGCCTGCGACTTTCGCGACAGCCTCTCAGCGCTCAACAGCGCCGGGGTTGACGTCGTGGGCATCTCCACCGATCCGCAGGAAGACCTTGCGAAGTTCACGGAGGAATTCGAGCTGAACTTCCCCCTGCTTTCCGACGTCAATCACGAGGCTGCAGAGGCGTGGGGCGCCTGGGGCGAGAAAAAAATCAACGGAACCACGCTGATTGGAACGCTTCGCTCGACCATTGTGGTCAACGCCGACGGCACCGTCCAGTCCGCCGAGTACAACGTTGCCGCAGACGGCCACGTTGCACGCCTGCGCCGTGAGCTGGGCCTCTAGGGTCCCCCAGGGCGAGCCGTGCCGGCGGGTTCCATCCTGCCCTGCACGTAGTGAAGGCCCGGGAGTGCGCCACGCACAAAAGTGGCGCACTCCCGGGCCTCAGCTGTTCCAGCGGACAGGCAAGGGACCGGCAACGAAACAAGAACTCGGCATTGACAACGTTCATGTGATGCTGTTCACTATTCATATGCTGAAATAACAGTTTCACGATACGAAAATATTCTTTCGTATAGCCAACGCCGTGAATGCCAGCATCGAGTCGCTAGGACAGCCCAAGCCATGTTGCTTGAACACTTCAACGAAGCCGCGCCGGACGAGGTTTTGGCCGCACTTCGCCCCTGCATTGACATCGAGCGTTGGGCTCGCGAGATCATCGCGGCCCGCCCGTTCTCCAGCGTTCGCGAGCTCATGGAGATGGCCGGAAACGCTGCCAGCCCCTTCACGGCTGACGAAGTAGCCTCTGCCATGGCCCACCATCCCCGGATCGGTGAGCGGGCTGCCGGAGCGGGAGCCGAAGCGGAGCTGTCCCGCCAGGAACAGTCAGCAGTGGATCCCGCCAACGAACAGATCGTGCGCGCCTTGGCTGAGGGAAACCGTGCCTACGAAGCCAAATTTGACCAGGTCTTCCTGATCCGGGCCGCAGGACGCAGCCCGCAGGAGATCATCAACACCCTTCACCAGCGCATGGACAACACCGCTGAGGAAGAAAACCTCATAGTAGCCGAGCAGCTTCGCGAAATTGCACTGCTGCGACTCGAAGGAGTGATGAGCGCGTGAGCGTCTCCCATATAACCACCCACATTCTGGATACCGCGGCAGGGAAACCCGCAGCAGGTGTCGCCGTCGAGCTTTACGCCCGCGACGGCGGGGCATGGGTCCAGATTGCGTCGGGCACCACTGATGCTGACGGGCGGGTGAAAGACCTTGGCCCCGAGCGGCTGCAAAGCGGCAACTACCAGCTGCAGTTCGACACGGGAGCCTACTTCGCCGGCATCAATACGGACACCTTCTTTCCGGAGGTAACCCTGACCTTTGCGGTCGAGGAGAGCCAGGGGCACTACCACGTGCCGCTGCTGCTGAGTCCATTCGCCTATTCGACATACCGAGGAAGTTAATCATGACTGAGAACAACATCATCCTGGGCGCCAACCAGTACGGCAAGGCCGAGGTCCGCCTGGTCAAGATCACCCGCGACACCGACCGCCACGAGGTCGAAGACCTCAACGTCACCTCCCAGCTGCGCGGCGACTTCCAGGCCGCCCACCTCGAGGGCGACAACGGCCACGTGGTCCCCACCGACACCCAGAAGAACACCGTCTACGGCTTTGCCCGTGACGGCGTCGGCTCCCCCGAAGCCTTCCTGGTCCGCCTCGGCGACCACTTCACCAGCGAGTTTGACTGGGTCACCGGCGGCCGCTGGGCGGCCGAGCAGTACGCCTGGAACCGCATCCAGGCCGGCGGCCAGGGCCACGACCACTCCTTCGTCAAGAGCAACCAGGAGATCCGCACGGCCGTCGTCGTCAAGGATGGCGCGGACACGCACATCCTCGGTGGCCTGAGCAACCTCACCGTTCTCAAGTCCACCCAGTCCGGCTTCGAGGGCTTCCCGCGGGACAAGTACACCACCCTGCAGGAAACCAACGAGAGGATCATGAGCACGGATGTTGCAGCCCGCTGGCGCTTCAACCCGGCCAAGGTCAGCGGAGACTTTGACTTCAACGCCTCCTACGAGAGCGTGAAGGCGCTGTTGCTGGAGGGCTTCAGCGAGAACTTCTCCCACGCCCTGCAGACCACGATGTTCGAAATGGGCACGAAGGTCCTTCAGGCCCACCCGGAGATTGACGAGATCAAGTTCTCCATGCCGAACAAGCACCACTTCCTCGTTGACCTCTCGCCATTCGGCCAAGACAACCCCAACGAGGTCTTCTTCGCCGCAGACCGTCCCTACGGCCTGATCGAGGGAACCGTCCTGCGTGAAAACGCATCGGATGCCGGCAACGCCTGGGACGGCGTCGCAGGCTTCTGCTAAAACCAGCAGTTCGAACCACCAGTAGCACGCGGTGGGCGGGGGTGAACCACATACGTCCCCGCCCACTGAATAGTCGCACCCAACCTGGGCGCAGCACTTTAGTAGAGGTAAGCAGACAAGGAGGTCCGCTATGACCAGAAAATCGAAATCGGCCAGCCGCACGGCACCGTTGCGGCCGGAAGATGAAAAGCTCGGTATCGGGGCAAGTTTTGCCTACGGGTTCCAGCATGTTTTGACCATGTATGGGGGAATCGTTGCCGTACCCCTGATCATCGGCCAGGCCGCCGGCCTGGACTCCGCGAACATCGGCCTGCTCATCGCGGCCTGCCTTTTCATGGGCGGCCTGGCAACCATCCTCCAGACGGTGGGCGTGCCGTTCTTCGGCTCCCAGCTCCCGCTGGTCCAGGGCGTCTCCTTCGCCGGTGTGGCAACCATGCTGGCAATCGTCAGCACCAAGGGCAGCGACGGTCAGCCCCTGGGGATCCAAGCCGTCTTTGGTGCGGTCATCGTGGCTTCCCTTGTCGGCCTGGCGATTACGCCCATCTTTTCCAAGATCATCCGTTTCTTCCCTCCGGTTGTCACCGGAACCGTCATCACCACCATCGGACTGTCGCTGTTGCCGGTGGCGGCCAACTGGGCCATGGGCGGCAACAGCAAGGCCCCCAATTACGGCAGCATGGGCAACATTGGTCTGGCCGCTCTGACCCTCGTCATCGTACTGCTCCTGAGCAAGCTGGGCAGCGCCACCATCTCACGCCTGTCCATCTTGCTGGCCATGATCATCGGCACGATTGTGGCAGCGGCCTTCGGGGTGGCTGACTTCTCCCAGGTCGGCAATGGTCCCATCGCCGCGTTCCCCACTCCGTTCCACCTCGGCCTGCCCACCTTCCACGTGGCCGCGATCGTCTCGATGATCATCGTTATCCTGGTGACCCTGGTCGAAACGTCGGCGGACATCCTGGCCGTGGGCGACATCGTGGACACCAAGATTGATTCCCGCCGCCTTGGCGACGGACTGCGTGCCGACATGATCTCCAGCGCCGTGGCGCCCGTCTTTGGCTCCTTCACGCAAAGCGCCTTCGCCCAGAACGTGGGACTCGTGGCCGTCACGGGCATCAAGAGCCGCTTCGTGGTGGGTGCCGGCGGCGTCATCCTGGTACTCCTCGGCATCCTGCCCATCATGGGCCGCGTCGTGGCTGCCGTCCCTACCCCCGTCCTCGGTGGTGCCGGCATTGTCCTGTTCGGCACGGTGGCCGCCAGCGGCATCCGCACGCTGTCCACGGTCAGCTACAAAAACAATATGAACCTGATCATCGTCGCCACGTCACTGGCCTTCGGCGTCATCCCGATTGCCGCCCCGACGTTCTACGACCAGTTCCCCGCCTGGTTCCGGACCATCTTCGAATCCGGCATCAGCTCCGCCGCGGTCGTTGCGATTCTGCTGAATCTGCTCTTCAACCACTTCAAGTTTGGCAACCCTGACAACCCGTCCGTGTTTGCCGCGGGAACCGACAGGCTCATCCCGGCCGAGGTGGTGGACTGCCTGGAGCATGGCGACCACTGGGAAGACGGCAAACTCCTTGACGCGGAAGGCAAGGAAGTCCCCATCCGCCCGGTCGAGGCCGACCACTAAGAAGCCAAGCACCAAGCGGTTCCTTCGGCAACGCCGTCGGCCCCCATTCCAAGACATGGATTGGGGGCCGACGGCGTTTGGAGCGGCGGTTCAGCCCCTGCCGATGTACGGCATTCCCGAGGCCGTGATTACCAGGGAGCCAATGGTGGCCGAGGCCGGCAGCTGCGCCATCATCAACACGGCCCGGGCTGCGTCGGCCACCGGAAAGGTAGGCTCCACCCGCCGACTGCCGTCGGCCTGCAGGGCGCCCGTGGCCACGTCAAGGGTGGCCATGATCCCTGTGGAGGTGTTGCCGATGTCGATCTGGCCGCAGCTAATGCCGAAGGCCCGCCCATCCAGCTCAATGGACTTGGTCAGGCCGGTCATGGCGTGCTTGCTCACGGTGTACGCCACGGATCGTGGACGCGGAGAGTGGGCGGAAATGGAGCCGTTGTTGATGATCCGCCCGCCCTGGGGTTTCTGGCGCTGCATGGTGCGCACGGCCCCGGCAGCGCACAGCATGGACCCGGTGAGGTTCACGGCCAGCGTGGCATTCCAGTCTGCCAGGGAGATCTCCTCAACCGACTGCGAGGGCCCGAAGGTGCCGGCGTTGTTGAAGAGCACGTCCACGCGGCCAAACCGTTCCACGGCCTGGGCGAAAAGAGCTGCCACCTGCGCCTCGTCGCACACGTCGGTGGGCACCACGAGCGCTTGCGCGTGGCCTTCTGCGGTTGCCAACAGCTCGTTTTCCCTCCGGCCCGCCAAAACCACGTTGAAGCCGGCGACAAGGGCCTGTCGGGCCACGGCACGGCCGATCCCGGACCCGGCGCCCGTCACGACGAGCACCTTGGCGCCGGTGTCTTCCTGCGGCTGCTGCGGCGCGGGCTGTTCATTCATGTCTGCTCCTTCTTGGGCGGGTACTTGGCACCCTGGGTCATTGGGAACTGGGTCATGGCGGCTTGGGTTCCATCCCATCACAGGCGCGCCCGGACGGGCAGCTTTGGGCGTGCACGCGGCGGCCGGCGCTTGGCTCAGCCCCGTAGTGTGGCGCTGCCCGAATTTCGTCTTATCCGTCCCAGCCATCCACCATGCGGGACATGTGTTGCATCACGCCGCCACACCCAGTAATCTCAACATACAAGATTTATCTTTCACACAGTGAAAAAAATTGTTCGATGTCACGCAAAGGACTTCCCCAGCCCATAGTCTTCGTTCGACGAAGAACGCACGACGGGCGGAAACAGGCCACCTCACCATCGCCGGGGTGTGCGAATGCGATCTGAAAAGAGAAATCAATGCTTCAGCCAAAAGAAAATTTTCATATCCTCAGCGGGTTGACGGATGCGTTGCCTGATCGTGATCCGGAGGAGACGGCCGAGTGGTTGGAGTCGTTGGATGCGTTGATTGGTGAGCGTGGCACGGAGCGGGCGCAGTTCATCATGCGCAGCCTGCTCCAGCGTGCCGGGGCTCAGAGTGTTGGCGTGCCGATGGTGACGACGACGGATTATGTGAACACGATTCCTGCGGACCAGGAGCCGGAGTTTCCGGGCAACGAGGAGATCGAGCGGAAGTATCGTGCGTGGTTGCGGTGGAACGCGGCGGTGATGGTCCATCGTTCCCAGCGTCCGGACATCGGGGTCGGCGGGCACATTTCCACGTATGCGGGCGCGGCGACCCTGTACGAGGTCGGGTTCAATCATTTCTTTCGGGGCAAGGACCATGCCGGGGGCGGGGACCAGGTCTTTTTCCAGGGACACGCGTCCCCGGGGATGTACGCGCGCGCGTTCCTGGAGGGGCGCCTGTCCGAGGAGGACCTGGACGGGTTCAGGCAGGAAAAGTCCAAGGCCGGCCATGCCCTGTCCTCGTACCCGCATCCGCGGCTGATGCCGGACTTTTGGGAGTTCCCGACGGTGTCGATGGGCATCGGGCCGATGAACGCGATCTACCAGGCCCAGTCCAACCGGTACCTGCACAACCGGGGCATCAAGGACACCTCCGACCAGCACGTGTGGGCGTTTTTGGGCGACGGGGAAATGGACGAGCCCGAGTCCCGGGGCCTGCTCCAGCTCGCGGCGAACGACAAGCTGGACAACCTCACGTTCGTGGTGAACTGCAACCTCCAGCGCCTGGACGGGCCGGTGCGCGGCAACGGCAAGATCGTCCAGGAACTGGAGGCGTTCTTCCGCGGCGCGGGCTGGAACGTCATCAAGGTCCTGTGGGGCCGGGAGTGGGATGACCTGCTGGCCCGCGACACGGACCATTCCCTGGTGAAGGTCATGAACGAGACCCTGGACGGGGACTACCAGACGTACAAGGCCGAGTCCGGCGGGTTCGTCCGCGAGCACTTCTTCGGCCAGACCCCGCAAACGAAGGAACTCGCCGCGCACCTGTCCGACGACGAGGTGTGGAACCTCAAGCGTGGCGGGCACGACTACCACAAGGTCTACGCCGCGTACCAGGCCGCGGTGGAGTTCCGGGGCAAGCCGACCGTGATCCTGGCCCACACCGTGAAGGGCTACGGGCTCGGCACGCACTTCGAGGCCCGCAACTCCACGCACCAGATGAAAAAGCTGACCCTGCAGGACCTGAAGGACTTCCGCACCCACCTGCGCCTGCCCATCAGCGACGAGGTCCTGGAAGCGGACCCGTACCGTCCCCCGTACTACCACCCCGGCCCGGACGCCCCGGAAATCAAGTACCTCATGGAACGCCGCCACGCCCTGGGCGGGTTCCTGCCCGAACGCCGCCACGCCCACACCGAGCTGGCGCTGCCCGGGGAGAAGACCTACGAGGTCGCCAACCGCGGCTCGGGCAAGCAGCACGCCGCCACGACCATGGCGTTCGTGCGGCTCCTGAAGGACCTGATGCGCGACAAGGGCATCGGTTCACGGATCGTGCCGATCATCCCGGACGAGGCCCGCACCTTCGGCATTGACGCGTTCTTCCCGACCGCGAAGATCTACAACCCCAACGGGCAGAACTACCTCTCCGTGGACCGGGACCTGGTCCTGGCCTACAAGGAATCCGTGTCCGGGCAGATCGTGCACGCGGGCATCAACGAGGCCGGTTCCGTCGCGGCGTTCACCGCCGCCGGGACCGCGTACGCCACGCACGGGGAACCGTTGATCCCGATCTACGTCTTCTACTCCATGTTCGGCTTCCAACGCACCGGGGACCAGTTCTGGGCCGCCGGGGACCAGATGACCCGCGGCTTCATCATCGGCGCGACCGCCGGACGGACCACCCTGACCGGGGAAGGCCTCCAGCACGCCGACGGCCACTCCCCCCTCCTGGCCTCCACCAACACCGCCGTGATCACCTACGACCCCGCCTACGGCTACGAGATCGGGGCCATCATCAAGGCCGGGCTGGAACGCATGTACGGGCCCGACTCCACCGATCCCAACGTCATGTACTACCTCACCGTCTACAACGAACCGATCCTCCAGCCCAAGGCCCCGGCCGCCATGGACGTCGAGGGCATCACCCGCGGCATCTACCTGCTCAAAAAAACCGACCACGACGGGCCCCGCACGCAGCTGCTCGCCTCCGGCGTCGCCGTGCCCTGGGCCCTGGAAGCCGCGGACATCCTCGCCGCCGAGTGGGGCGTCGCCGCGGACGTGTGGTCCGTGACGTCCTGGACCGAACTGCGCCGCGACGGGCTCGCCGCCGAGGAACACGCGTTCCTCCACCCCGGCGAACCCGCCCGCACCCCGTACATCACCGAAAAGATGGCCGGCGCGCAAGGACCCGTCGTCGCCGTCACGGACTACATGAAGGCCGTCCCGGACCAGGTCCGCCAGTTCCTGCCCAACGACTTCGCGACCCTGGGCGCCGACGGCTTCGGCTTCTCCGACACCCGCGCCGCCGCCCGAAGGTTCTTCAAGATCGACTCCCACAGCATCGTCGTCCGCGCCCTGCAAATGCTCGCCAAAACCGGGCAGATCGACCCCGACGCGCCCCGCCAGGCCGCCGAGAAATACGACCTGCACAACATCAACGCCGGCACCACCGGCAACGCCGGCGGCGACAGCTAACACCCACCGGCGCGCCCACGCCCAAAGGTCGGGCCCGCCGGAACCCAAGTTCCGACGGGGAGTGGGTGGAGATACATTGGATGCCATGGCGAACACGACGGCGGTCCTGCTGGCGGCTGGGGCCGGAACCCGGCTGGGGCACGGACCCAAAGCACTGCTGCCGTTCCGCGGCGGCACCCTCGTGGAGCATGCAGCCGCCGTCCTGCGGGACGGCGGCTGCAGCGATGTCGTCGTCGTCGTAGGTGCGGGAGCAGCTGAGGTCGCGGCCCTGCAGCAGCCAGGATCAGCGCTGGCCGGCTGCCGGCTCGTACGCAATGACGATTGGGCGTCAGGCATGGGCGGATCGTTCCACCTGGGCGTTGAATCGATGCGGGCCGGGCACAACGTGCTGGTGGCCCTGGTGGACCAGCCCGGGGTGTCCCCGGCTCTCGTGGCCAGATTGAATGCCGCCCACCGCCCGGGCCGCATCACGGCCGCCGGCTACCATGGCGCGACCGGCGGCCTGCACCGGGGCCACCCCATCATCTTCGACCCGCTCCTGGCCGTCCAGGCGGCGGCCATCTCAAACGGCGACGTCGGAGCCAGGGATTTCCTGCGCTCACACCCCGAGCTGATCGACCTGGTGGACTGCATTGACCTCTTCGACGGCGCCGACCTGGACACCGAGTCTGATCTGCACCTGCTCGGTGGTCCCGCAGCTTCAGGGGCAACCGGGGGATAGCCACACCGCCGCGCAACTGCAGGAGCGTCCAGCCACACCGCCGCGCAACTGCAGGAGCGTCTTCTATCCCTGCTTTGCGCGAAGCCCCAGGTAGATGACGTCCCGCGCCAGTGGCAGCCGCGTGAACCGCACGCCGGTGGCATTGCGGATGGCGTTGGCCAGCGCCGGGGCCACAGGATTGAACGGACTCTCGCTCATCGATTTCGCGCCGAGCGGCCCCAGGGAGTCGTGCGTGGAAGCGAAGTACACCTCGCTGCGCGGCACGTCGGCAAAAGTCGGAATGTGGTACTGCCGCAGGATGTCCGTCGTCACGGCGCCGTCGGGCCCCACCAGCACCTCCTCATACAGGGCTGCGCCCAACGCCTGGGCAATGCCGCCCTCGATCTGGCCGCGGCATTGCCGAGGGTTGACCACCACCCCGGCGTCCGCTGCCTGCACGCTCTGCAGTATCCGCAGCTCCCCGGTGCCGGTGTTGACGGCCACCCGGAAGCCGTGGACGTTGAACGCCACCGAGCGCGGCGTGCCGCCCCAGCGCCCCTCCGTCACCAGGGCCCGCCCCGAAGCGGCGGCCAGTTGGAACACCCGGGTGAGCGGCACCGGCGTGCCGGCGCAGTCCACGGCGCCCGGCACCAGGCGGCATTCTGCGGCGGCCTCCCCGGCCCCGTCGGCGGCCATCTTGACGATCGCTTCCGCCAGGTCCTGCGCGGCGAGCAGCGTCGCCTTGCCGGCCACCACGGTGCCGGTGGAGCCAAACGCGCCGGTGTCGTGCTCGGTCAGGGCCGTGTCCGACTGGCGCACGGCCACCAGCTCCGCCCGGCTGTTCAACGCCGTCGCGGCCAACTGGGCGTGCACCGTCGTCGTCCCGTTGCCAAATTCGGCCGTACCCACGCTGGCGCGGAACGTCCCGTCGGCCAGCAGCTCCAACACGGTATGGGCGAAGTGTCCGCGCGGTGGGACGGTGTCGATCATGGACAGCGCGGTCCCCGTCCCTACAACCCACTCCGGGCCCAGGTCCGCCAACCCGGCGTCCATGTCCCGTTCCGCGCCCCGGCGCAGCGCATCGTCCACGAGCTCCACGCACTGGTCCAGCCCGTAGCTGCCAAATTGCACGTCCTGTTCGGGCTCGGGAGAGGTGGACAGCATGGGGTCTCCGGACCGGATCATGTTGCGGCGCCGGAACTCCATCGGGTCCATGCCGAGCCCCACGGCCAGCTCGTCCATGGCCGATTCCACGGCGAAGAACATCTGGCTCAGCCCGTAGCCGCGGAACGCGCCGGCCGGCACCGTGTTCGTGTAGACGGACCTCGCGTCGACCTTCTTGTTGGCGCACCGGTACACGCCCAGGGACTCCCCGCAGCCGTGGAACATGACGCCCGGGGCATGGTTGCCGTACGCGCCCGTGTTCACGAGGACGTCCACGGCGAGCGCCGTCAGCGTGCCGTCGCGCCTGGCACCGGCCCGCAGCGCGATGGTGAAGGGGTGCCGCGTGGTGGACGCCGTGAGCTGCTCGGTGCGCGTGTATTCCAGCTGCACGGGCCGCCGCAGTGCCAGCGCGGCCAGTGCCACGATGTCCTCGGTGAGCATCTCCTGCTTGCCGCCGAATCCGCCGCCCACCCTCCCGGCCACGACACGCACATTTTCTTCCGCCAGGCCAAAGACGCGGCACAGGGCACGCCGGGTGAGGAACGGCGTCTGGGTCGACGAGCGCACGTGCAGCCGGCCGTCGCTGTCCACGCGGGCGATGGACGCGTGGGTCTCCAGCGCGGTGTGCTGCACCCGCTGGGTGGTGTACGTTTCCTGATGCACGACGTCGGCCTCCGCCAGTCCCGCCGCCACGTCGCCGAGCTCGGAGTGAAGTTCGGCGACGATGTTGCGCGCGGGGTCGCCGATGCGGCTGGCCGCGGCATCCTTGTCGCCGTGGACCGCCGGTGCGCCGGGTCGCTGCGCCTCCTCCGGGTCAAGGACGGCCGGCAGCACCTCGTAACGGACCACGAGGGCCCGCACCCCGGCCTCGGCCGCCTGCACCGAATCCGCGACGACGGCGGCCACGCGCTGGCCAACGTGGCGCAGCACGGGATCAAGCACCAGGGTGTCATCCGGGTCGTCCGTAGACAGCTCGTGCTGCGCGGTGGAAAACAGCTGCTTCGGGGAGTCCCTGTGGGTGAAGACGGCCCGGACGCCGGGCAGCCGGAGGGCGGCCGAGTCGTCGATCGAGGTGATCCGGGCGTGCGCGTGCGGGGAACGCAGCAGCTTCAGGTGCAGCAGGCCGGGGTAGTCCGCGGGGTCGACGTCGAGGGTGTAGCGGGCCGTGCCGGTCACCACGGCCGAACCCGCCGGGGCACCGGGGTTGGCGCCCAGCTGGCCCGGTACGGGGCGGCCGGCAGAAGTGCCGCCGCCCGCTGTGTGGCCGCAGGCCGCCGCCGTCTCCGCGGACCCTGTCTCCGCCCCTGTTTCCGTGGACACTTTATCCGTGGACACGCCGAGCACGGCATCCTCGATGGCCCGGTAGCCGGTGCAGCGGCACAGGTTCCCCTTGAGGTTCCGCGGCAGGTTCCGCTTTTGCGCGTCGTCAAAGGTGGCGGCCGTCATGAGCATGCCGGCCGTGCAAAAACCGCACTGGAAGCCCTGCGCGGCCAGAAACTGCTCCTGCAGGGGGTGCAGCCTGCCGCCGTCGGCCAGTCCCTCCACGGTCGTGACGGACCTGCCTTCGGCGCGGACGGCCGGGTAGAGGCAGCTGTGCACGGGCACCCCGTCGACGTGCACGGTGCACGCGCCGCAGTCGCCGCCGTCGCAGCCCTTTTTCACGCCCAGCATGCCCTCTTCACGGAGGAAGGTGCGCAGGCACTGGCCGGCCCGGGGCTGGTTGGCGTGGGGCGTGCCGTTGATGTCCATGGCCATCGTTCAGGGCCTTTCGCTTGCGGCGTGACTCGGGGTGCCGAGCAGTTCGGCACGGATTTCCTCGGCCAGCCGGTAGGTCATGTCGCGCCGCCACTGGGGCAGCCCGTGGATGTCGTCGTGGTAGAGCTCCGCCGGGATGGCGTCGTCCAGGGCACGGCGCAGCTCCGCGGCGCCCGGTCCGGCCGCACTGCGCGTGTCCTTCGCGGCGCCCGCGAAGCGCACCTGTACCGGCCGCTTGGTGGAAGCGGTCACGGTCAGGACCAGTCCGCCGTCGTGTGTCAGCCGGCCGATCAAAAGGACGCCGGAACGGCCAAGGTTACTGAGCGAAAGCCGCCGGAATGCCGCCCGGGAATTCAGGGCTGCGGCGGGCAGGTGGATGCTGCGCAGGAGTTCCCCCGGTGCCAGGCTGGTGCGGGCGTCGCCCACCACCAGGTCAGCCACCGGGACCTGCCGGCTCCGGCCGCCTGGTTCCAGGACGGTGGCCGTCCCGTCCAGGGCGGCGCACAGGGAGGTCATGGGGCCCGCCGGCAGGGCCGTGCAGATGTTGCCTCCTACCGTGGAGGCGTTCCAGATCTTGAACGACGCCACAAACGAGTCGCAGCACAGCCGGACCAGTTCCATCGCCGCCCAGTTGCGTGGCAGGCCCGGGCGGTCCGGGAGCGCGTACAGCTCGGCGATGGTGCAGGTGGCCGCCAGCTCGATCCCGCCGCGGTCCACCTCGATGGCGGGCCAGCCCGCGGCGGTCAGGTCCAGCAGGCGGCGCAGCGTGGTGCTGCCGTAGGAAAACAGCACGGTGCCGCCGGCCAGCCACGCGTCTCCGGGCCGCCAGGCGGCGGGGTCGGCGGTGGCCACCACCTCTTCAATCGTGTTCATGTCCATGGAAACCTCCTGTGCCGTTTGAGTGGTGTGGGATGGACGGACCGGGCCGCTCGTGTTGTCGCGGCCCGGTCCGTCCGACCGGCTGCCAGCCGCCCTCTTTTCCAGGCGATCCTTGTTTTAGGCAATCCCGAGGATCTGCTGGAGGGGACCGATGCCGAAGTACACCACAAAGGCCGCGGCGACGCCCCACATCAGCGCGTGCACCTCCCGCGCCCGGCCCTGCACCACCCGGATGACGACGTAGGCGATGAACCCGGCACCCAGTCCGTTGGCGATCGAGTAGGTGAACGGCATCAGGATGAACGTCAGGAACGCCGGGATGGCAATGCCATAGTCGCTCCAATCGACCCTGCGGACCTGGGAGGCCATCATGAACCCGACAATGACCAGGGCGGGAGCCACGGCCTCGAACGGGACAATGGCCACCAGCGGCGCAAAGAATGCCGCCAGCAGGAACAGCCCGCCCGTGACGAGGCTCGCCAGCCCCGTTCGCGCGCCCTCGGCGATGCCGGCTGCCGACTCGACGAAGATCTCATTGGCGGAGACCGAGCCAAAGCCGCCGGCCATGGAACCCGCGGCGTCGACCAGCAGCACCCGGTTGGCGTTCTTCATGTTGTTGTTCTCGTCAACCAGCCCGGCCTCGCTGGCCAGCCCCGTCATGGTGCCCATCGCGTCAAAGAACACGCTGAGCAGGATGGTGAAGGTCAGCAGCAGGGCGGACATGAGCCCCAGGTGGGCGAAGGCGCCAAACACGTCGACCTTGCCTATCAGCGACAGGTCAGGCAGGGAAAAGAACGTTCCAGGCACCACCGGCACCATGAGCGACCAGCCGGAGGGGTCGGTCTGGCTGGAGGCCGTGTGGGTGAAAAGCTGGAGTCCCATGGCGAACAGCGTGGAGGCGATGATGCCGATCAGGATGCCGCCCTTGACCTTGCGCACCACCAGGATGATGGTCAGCACCAGCCCAAACACAAACACGAGCGTGGGCCAGCCCAGCAGTTTGCCGTCCTGGCCCAGCTGCACCGGCACGGTGGTGTGCGCGGCGTCAGGCACGCGGCGGACAAACCCGGCGTTCACGAGCCCGATGATGGCGATGAACAGGCCGATCCCCACCACGATGGCGGTCTTGAGCCCGGCCGGGACGGCCCGCATGACGGCCTCCCGCAGTCCGGAGATGACCAGGACGAACATGACGATCCCGGCAATGAGCACCAGGCCCATGACCTCCGGCCAGGTCAGGTTCTTGGTGGTGGCGATGGTGGCCGAGACGAAGGCGTTCACGCCCAGCCCGGCGGCGAGCGCAAAGGGATATTTTGCCCAGGCGCCCATCACGATGGTGGTCACGCCGGCGACGACGGCGGTCACGGCCGCCACCTGCGGTATGCCCAGCGTGTGGCCGGAGCCGTCCGCCGAGCTGAGGATCAGCGGGTTGAGGACCACGATGTAGCACATGGCGAAGAACGTGGCCAGGCCGCCGCGGAATTCGCGCAGGACGTTGGAGCCGCGCGCCGTGATTTCAAAGTAGCGGTCAATCGACCGTGCGAGCCCGCGCTGGCGTGCTGGCGGGACGGAGCCGGTGGGGGTCACCATGTCATGGCCGGCCTTGTCCTTGCCGGTCTTATTCAGGAGTGCCATTTCCGCCGCCCGCCCTAATAGTCGATCCGGGTGGCGAGGCTGTTCCACGTGACAAAGGGGGCCAGTGGATCGGTGGCGCCGGGTGCCAGCTGGCGCACGGGCATGGGCCGCTGCTCCACGGGGGTGTCGAAGTAGTCGTAGAAGGCGGCGTCGTCGAAGCCGGCGCGGGCGGCGTCGTGCCTGTCAGCGGCGTAGAACACCTTGTCCACACGGGCCCAGAGGGCCGAGGCGAGGCACATGGGGCATGGCTCGCAACTGGTGTAGAGGGTGGCGCCGGTGAGGTCGAAGGTGCCCAGCGCCGTGCAGGCGCTGCGGATGGCGGTGACTTCCGCGTGGGCGGTGGGATCGTTGTTGGCCGTAACGCGGTTGATGCCGTCAAAGGCCCGCCCGTCGGCTGTGACGACGACGGCGCCGAAGGGCCCGCCGCTGTTCAGGACGTTGGCCGTGGCCAACTCCACTGCCCGGGCCAGGTGGTCCTGGCCGCTCTGATTGGTATTCATGGTGACTTCCTTGTCACTTTCGAGCACCCGGCAACTCATGTCCTTGCGGGACGCCCGTCTGGGGCCTCCACTTACCGGTGTGCACTTGGTTTGGATTCAAGATACGCCCGGTAGATAGCGGCCCTTCGCTGGGCGCCCGCCATAGACTTGAGGAAGACACTAACACCGGATTGTGAACCAGGCAACAGTTTTTTGGAAACTTGTTTTCACATCATGAAAGCAGCGTTGACTTCCGCCCTCCGGCCGCCTAGATTGTGGCTGTGGCCGCTTTCGTCGGGCCAACCTGGATCAGCAGACAGGGTCATGGGAAGCAGCGCCTGTCACAGGCGGCGTCTTTCACGAGCAGGACAACACTGAGCTGGCACCCGCGGGGTGCCGGCTCTTCGTCATTGGCGCCGGGTTCCCGCGGGGCAGTCCACCGACCCCACGCACCCGCAAGGACCCACTCACGATGCACAGCACACCCGAAACGCCCCCGCCGCCGCGCCGCCTTTGGCTCAAGAACCCGCTGGCCGCCTTCTCCGCCAATGACCTCGACGCCGGCGGCGGGGTGGTCATTTCCGGCGGCACCATCGACGAAGTGGTGGGTACCGGGCAGTCCCCCGCCGCGCCGTGCGACGACGTATTCGACGCCGGCCGGCACGTCATCACGCCGGGCCTGGTCAACACCCACCACCACTTTTACCAAACCCTCACGCGGGCCTGGGCCCCGGTGGCCAACGCCGAACTCTTCCCGTGGCTGAAGAACCTCTACCCGGTCTGGGCACGCCTGACCCCGCGCGACCTGGAACTCGCCACCACCGCGGCCCTGGCCGAGCTGCTCCTCTCCGGCTGCACGACGGCGGCCGATCACCATTACCTGTTTCCCGACGGACTCGAGGACGCCATCGACATCCAGGTCCGGGTGGTGCGCACGCTGGGCATGCGGGCCACGCTGACCCGCGGTTCCATGTCCCTGGGCGAGAACGACGGCGGGCTGCCGCCGCAGTCCACGGTGCAGGACCCGGATGTGATCCTGGCCGACAGCGAACGGCTCGTGGCCGCCTACCACGAGCGTGGCGACGACGCCGTCATCCAGATCGCGCTGGCCCCGTGCTCCCCTTTCTCCGTCACACGCGGGCTCATGGCGGAAAGCGCCCAGCTGGCCGAACGGCTGGACGTGCGGCTGCACACGCACCTGGCGGAAACCCTCGACGAGGAGGACTTCTGCCGCGAGCGCTTTGGCCTGCGCACCGTGGACTACCTGGAAAGCGTGGGCTGGCTGACGTCCCGCACCTGGCTGGGGCACGGCATCCACTTTGACGACGCCGAGATCACCCGGCTGGGGGCCGCGGGAACCGGCGTGGCCCACTGCCCGACGTCGAACATGAGGCTGGCGTCCGGCACGGCGCGCGTCCTGGAACTCGAGTCTGCCGGCGTCCCGGTGGGCCTGGGCGTGGACGGGTCCGCCTCCAACGACGCCTCCAACATGATCCTGGAAGCCCGCCAGGCGCTCTACCTGCAGCGGCTGCGCTACGGCGCCGGCGTCCGCGTGGAGCAGGCGCTCGGCTGGGCCACCCGGGGCTCGGCCCGGGTGCTGGGAAGGGACAGCCTGGGCGAGATTGCCCCCGGGCGCCAGGCCGACCTGGCCCTGTTCACCCTCGACGAGCTGCGCTTCTCGGGCTCGCACGACCCGGTGGCCGCCCTGCTCCTCTGCGGCGCCGACCAGGCGGACAGGGTCATGGTGGGCGGGGAGTGGCGCGTGGTCGACGGGCAGGTTCCGGGCCTGGACCTGGGCGCGCTCATTGCCGAACACAGCACGGCGGCCCGCCGGCTGGTGAACGGCGATTGATGCCCGCGGTCGAGCAGCGGGACCCGCACTCCGAGCTGTTGTGCGCGGCCGCCAGTCCGAGCGAAGCCCAGTGCAGCGCAGCGCACTTCACCCCAGTCGGCGCCGGCTAGTTGCTGTTCATCTCCGCCGAAATGACCGCGGCGGCCGCCTCCAGCATGGGCACGGCGCGGTCTGCAAAGGCCTGGTCGACGCGGGTGACGGGTCCGGAGACGGAGATGGCGGTCGGGGTGGGGGCATGCGGGACGGCCATGGCAAAGCAGCGCACGCCAAGCTCCTGCTCCTCCTCGTCAATGGAGTAGCCGCGTGCGCGGATCAGTTCCAGATCAGCCAGCAGCTCATCGATGGTGCCCAGGCTTTTGCTGGTGGGTGTGGGCATGCCCTGCCTGGAAATGATGCCGCGCACGGCGTCGTTATCCAGCTGGGCAAGAAGCGCCTTACCCACCCCAGTGTCGTGCGTGTGGGCTCGACGGCCCACCTCGGTGAACATACGCATCGAGTGCGGCGAAGGGACCTGGGCAATGTAGATGACCATGTCCGATTCCAGCACAGCCATGTTGGCCGTCTCACCCAAGCGGTCAACCAAAGACTTCAATTGAGGCCGGGCCAGCGCACCCAGCTGCCTGTTGGCTCCCTCGCCCAGGCGAATGAGCCGCGGGCCCAGCGCGTAGCGGCGGTTGGGCAGCTGGCGAATGTAGCCCAGCGACACCAAGGTCCGCAGCAGCCGGTGGATGGTGGGCAGCGGCAGGTCCGTCGAGCCGGAGAGTTCACTTAAAGTCACATCGCCGCCAGCATCCGTGATGAGTTCGAGCAGCTCAAACACCCGTTCGACTGACTGCACGCCACCGCTTGCCTTTGCCGCCATTGCCATTTCTCCTGTTTTGTTGGGCATGAGCCCGTCCATACCGCGGCATCTACCGAAGGAAATATCCGCATCGTGAAAACTGTGTTTCACCCCTAAAGATACAGCACCTCGCCGCATTTGCATCCAGCTGGTGGATGGGGCTTGTGTTTCCACTAGATAGATAATAATATCCATCATACGAAAAGAAAATAGATTCCGACAGCCCCTCCGGGCCCACACAAAGGACATTCAATGGCGAACCCCAGCCCCGGAAACTCCATCACCCTCCGCGTCAGCGCCCCTTCCAACTTCACCGTCACCAGTGAATTGGCCGCCGCCGTGGCAGCGTCCGGGGCAGCCGTGACCGCCCTGGATGTGACGGAGTCCCACCACGAAAAAATCACCGTGGACATCACCGCCAACACCACCGATGACGCCCACGCGGACCGCGTACGTGACGCACTGGAAGCATTGGAGGGCGTCTCCGTCCTTCACGTCTCGGACCGCACCTTCCTCATGCACCTGGGCGGCAAGCTCGAGGTCAACTCCAAGTTCGTTATTCGCAACCGTGACGACCTTTCCCGCGCCTACACCCCCGGTGTCGCCCGCGTCTGCATGGCCATCCACGACGATCCTGCCGCAGCCCGGAACCTGACCGTCAAGCGCAACACCATCGCCGTGGTCACCGACGGCACCGCGGTCCTGGGCCTGGGTGACATTGGCCCGGCGGCCGCACTTCCGGTCATGGAAGGCAAGGCGGCGCTGTTCAAGCAGTTCGCCAATGTCGATGCCTGGCCTGTGTGCCTGGACACCAAGGACACCGAAGAGATCATCATGATCGTCAAGGCCATGGCCCCGGTCTACGGCGGCATCAACCTTGAAGACATCGCCGCACCGCGCTGCTTTGAAATTGAGCGCCGTCTCAAGGAAGAGCTGGACATCCCGGTTTTCCACGACGATCAGCACGGCACGGCCATTGTGACCCTGGCGGCACTGACCAACGCCTTGAAGGTCGTGGAGAAAAAGATCGAAAGCGTCAAGATTGTCGTCGCTGGTGTCGGCGCTGCCGGCAACGCCATCATCCAGCTCCTGCTGGCCCAGGGGGCGAAGAACATCGTGGCCTGTGGCCGCAATGGTGCTGTGAACCGCAACGAGTCCTACACAGACGCGCACCGCACCTGGCTGGCCAACAACACCAACCCGGAGAACTTCGACGGAACGCTGCACGAGGCCATGGCCGGGGCGGACGTCTTTATCGGAGTCAGCGGCCCGAACGTCCTTGGCGAGGACCAGGTTGCCTCGATGGCCAAGGACTCGATCGTGTTCGCCATGGCCAACCCCACCCCCGAAGTGGACCCGGTCGTCGCCTCCAGGCACGCCGCCGTCGTGGCCACGGGCCGCAGCGACTTTCCCAACCAGATCAACAATGTCCTGGCGTTCCCCGGCTTCTTCCGCGGACTGCTCGACGCGGGCGTGTCCGACATCACCGACGATATGCTGGTCGCAGCAGCCTCCGCCATTGCCAACCGCGTGGACGCCTCCGAACTGAATGCCAGCTACATCATTCCCAGCGTCTTCGACCCGCATGTGGCCGGCGACGTCGCCTCCGCAGTGGCCGCCGCGGCAGGATCATCGAACGAAAGGACGCAGTCATGACCAACGCCTCCCTCCCCACCGCCTCCGTTGCCGTCACGGATCCTACCCCGATTCCCCGCGCCGGCGAGATCCTGACGCCCGGCGCCCTGGCGTTCGTCGCGGAACTTAACCGCCGCTTCAACCCGGTCCGCAAGGAGCGGCTGGCCGAGCGCACCTCGAAGCGCGAGCGTGCCGCGGCCACCGGCGGCCTGGACTTCCTGCCCGAAACAGCCAGCGTCCGCGCCGGCGGCTGGAAGGTGGCTTCGGCCCCCCCTGCGCTGGCGGACCGGCGCGTGGAGATGACCGGACCGGCGTCGCCGGCCAAGATGGCCATCAACGCGCTCAACTCCGGCGCCAAGGTGTGGCTGGCCGACCTCGAGGACGCCAGCACCCCCCTCTGGGCAAACGTGGTGGACGCTGTCCTGAACCTGCGCGATGCCGCGCAGGGCACCCTGTCCTACACCTCCCCCGAAGGCAAGGAATACCGCCTCCGCACGGACGCCCCGCTGTCCGTGGTCGTCGCCCGCCCCCGCGGCTGGCACCTGGAGGAAAGCCACGTGCTGGTCGACGGCGAACCCAGCTCGGGCGCCCTGGTGGACTTTGGCCTGCACTTCTTCCACACGGCCAAGCTGCTTCTCGCCAACGGCCAGGGTCCGTATTACTACCTGCCGAAGATGGAAAGCCATCTCGAGGCAAGGCTCTGGAACGACGTCTTTATGTTTGCCCAGGACTACCTCGGCATCCCGCAGGGAACCGTGCGCGCCACCGTGCTCATCGAAACGATCCCCGCCGCCTTTGAAATGGACGAGATCCTCTACGAATTGCGCGAACATGCCTCGGGGCTGAACGCCGGACGCTGGGATTACCTCTTCAGCATCATCAAGTATTTCCGGGACGCCGGCGCCGCCTTTGTCCTCCCGGACCGCGGCCAGATCACCATGACCGCGCCGTTCATGCGTGCCTACACCGAACTGCTGGTGAAGACGTGCCACCATCGCGGCGCCTTCGCCATGGGTGGCATGGCTGCCGTCATCCCCAACCGGCGGGAGCCCGAGGTTACCGCCGCAGCCTTTGACAAGGTCCGAGCGGATAAGACACGTGAGGCCAATGACGGCTTTGACGGCTCTTGGGTGGCACACCCGGACCTGGTCCCCGTCTGTCGAGAAGTATTCGATTCAGTCCTCGGTGAGAACCCCAACCAGCTTCAGAAGCAACGACCGGAAGTCCGTGTCAATGCCTCCGAGTTGTTGGACATCGCCTCCGCCAAGGGCACAGTGACCGAGGAAGGGCTGCGCCTGAACCTCTACGTGGCCGTCGCCTACACCGCCGTCTGGCTCTCCGGCAGCGGCGCCGTGGCCATCCACAACCTCATGGAAGACGCCGCCACGGCTGAAATCTCCCGCTCCCAGGTGTGGCAGCAGATCCACAACGCCGTCACGCTCGCGGACACCGGCAGGACCGTCACCCGCGAGCTTGTCCAGGAAATCCTGGCCGAGGAAACGGCAAAGCTCCACGGTGAGGTGGGCGACAACGCTTTTGCCAAGTACTACAAGCCGGCCAGTGACCTGATCGCGGACATCTGCCTCTCGGAGGATTACACCGACTTCCTGACGGTACCGGCCTACGAACTGGCGGCTGGAGCATGAGCCACGTGACGTCGCTCTCACCGGAGGACCTCGCCCGGATAGATGCCTCCCTGCAGGCTACCGACCAGTTGCTGGACCGCAACTACCCCGGCGACGACGGCTCGCGCCAGCCTGTGCACACCGTGTACGTGCCGGCGGACAGGTTCACCACCACCTTTGCCGCCGACTGGGGGGCGCAGGGCCTTGAGGCGATCAACAACGCCGGCGGCCTCGAGCGCCTGGGCGCCCTGCTGGGCCAGGACGACGAACTGGCCGCGGCCGTGGCCCCCCGGGTCGCCGCCAAACTTTCCAGCGAGCCGATTGAGGACCTGCGCCTGGACTTCGAGGACGGCTTCGGCGACCGCGGCGACGACGTCGAGGACGCGGCCGCCGTGGCCGCGGCCAAGACCGTCAGCGCCGCAGTGGCTGCCGGGACGGCCCCGCCGTTCATCGGCATCCGCTTCAAGTGCTTTGAGGCCCCCACCCGGGCCCGCGGCGTGCGCACCCTGGACCTGTTCGTCTCGACGCTGGTCCAATCCGGGGAACTCCCTGACGGCCTCGTGCTGACCCTGCCCAAGGTGACCGCCGTGGACCAGGTCAAGGCCATGGACTTCGCGGTGGGACGTCTGGAAAAAATCCACGGACTGCCAGCTGGCCGGCTGCGCTTTGAGGTGCAGGTGGAAACACCGCAGCTCATTCTGGGACCTGACGGCACCTCCCCTGTGGCACAGCTGCCCCACGTGGTTCCCGGCCGCATCAGTGCGCTGCACTACGGCACCTATGACTACAGCGCCTCGTTGGAAATTTCCGCCGAATACCAGTCCATGGAACATCCTGTTGCCGATTTTGCCAAGGAAGTCATGCAGCTGGCCGTGGCCGGCACGGGCATCCGCCTCTCCGACGGCTCGACCAACATCATGCCGGTCGGTGAGGGTGCAGATGCTGCCTGGGCACTGCACGGCCGCCTGGTCCGCCGCTCCCTGGAGCGCGGCTACTACCAGGGCTGGGACCTGAACCCGGCCCAGCTGCCGAGCCGTTTCAGCGCCACGTACGCGTTCTACCGCCAGGGCCTGCCAGCCGCTGCCTTACGCCTGCGCAACTACGTGGAGCAGACCCCTGGGGCCGTCATGGACGAACCAGCCACGGCCCGCGCCTTGGCCAACTTCATCCTGCGCGGCCTGGTCTGCGGAGCTGCCGGTGCCGAGGAAGTACAGGCCCAGACGGGCCTTGACCGAACCCAACTGACGGCGCTGGCCCACCCGCGGCTCGCTACCGTTTCCCACTAAAGGATTCATTGATGGCCAAGTACCATTCCCCCGTGGGCGGCCTGCCGCCGCAGACACACCTCACCACCGAACGTGCCATCGTGACGGAGGCCTATACGGTCATCCCGAAGGGTGTCATGACGGACATTGTCACGAGCACCCTGCCGGGGTTCTCGAACTCCCGTGCCTGGATCCTGGCCCGGCCGATCTCCGGTTTCGCCACCACGTTCTCACAGCTGATCGTGGAGATCGGCCCGGGCGGCGGCGCACCGCGCGCCGAGTTCGAGGCCGGCGTCGAAGGCGTCATCTTCGTCACCCGCGGCAAGGTCAACCTGACCCTGGAGGGCGAACTGCACGAGCTCGAGGAGGGCGGTTACGCCTACCTGGCCGCCGGCGACATCTGGGGCCTGGAAAACGTCTCCGACGACGTCGTGTCCTTCCAATGGATCCGAAAGGCCTACGAGCGGCTCGACGGTTATGAGGCCAAGTCCTTCGTCACCAGTGACGCGGAGGTGGAGCCCACGGCCATGCCCGACACCAACGGTGCCTGGAAGACCACCCGCTTCACCGATTCCTCCGACCTGGCACACGACATGCAGGTGAACATCGTGACGTTCCAGCCCGGCGGGGTCATCCCCTTCCCCGAAACCCACGTCATGGAGCACGGCCTCTACGTGTTGGAGGGCAAGGCCATGTACCTGCTCAACAACGACTGGGTCGAGGTGGAGGCCGGCGACTTCATGTGGCTGCGCGCGTTCTGCCCGCAGGCCTGCTACGCCGGCGGTCCGGGCGAGTTCCGCTACCTGCTCTACAAGGACATGAACCGACAGATCAAGCTGACGTAGGGGTTCCGTGGTTTTTGCCGCCGCTCCTGCAAATTGCCGCCGCTGGACCGGTGGCATTTTGCGGCAGCGGCGGCATTTTTGCGCTGGAGCCGTCAGGGCCTGCGCGCCCGCCGCCGGCAGCGGATCGCTCTGCTAGTGTCTGCCCATGGATGAAAAATTGGGGATGTTCGTTAAGGACTTTGGTTCGCTGGTGCAGTTGGCGCAGGCCGGAATGGACGTGGTGCCCAACGGCAGGCAGGTCCTTGACGCCCTCAACGCACACATGGGAACGCCGGCCGCCGAGCTTTCCGTGGTGGTGGAGCAACTACCGGCGCACCGCCTGGTGGACCTGGACATGCTGATGGAGGCCATCGCGGCACGCGACCCGGACAGCCGCCTGGTGGGCGTCGGCGGCGGCGACCATCGCAACCACATGTCACTGAGTGAGATCATTCAGCAGTCGTTGATGTACCCGCGCTTCCCGCTCTCCCGGCCCGACTACAAAAACGAGGCCGTGGGCCCCGACGAGCAGCGCCAGGTGGTGGCACTGGGCCTGTGGCTTTTCACCTACGACGGATCGCCGCTGGCTGTGCTGCAGCGCGAGGCGAACCCGCAATTCGGCAGCAACTTTGCCTCGCTGGAAGTCCTGTCGGCGGATCCGCCGTCGGCCGCCTTCTTCCTGGCCGAGGTGCGCCGCCATCTGGAAAGAAACAGCGTGTTCAAGGGCCAGGTGATCTCCCTGGCCCTGAGCGACTACGGCCCCGGCGTGGGCGGGGTGACGTTCATCCGGCGCCCCGATTTGCCCGGCAGCGACGTCGTCCTACCCGACGGCGTGCTCAGCCGGGTGGAGGACCACACCCTGGGGATCGGCCGGCAGGCGCAGGCCCTGAAGGCCCACGGCCAGCACCTCAAGCGCGGCCTGCTGCTGTACGGTCCGCCCGGAACCGGCAAGACGCACACCGTCCGCTACCTCTTGGGCCAAAGCGAAGGCACGACGGCGGTGCTCCTCTCCGGCGTCTCGCTCGCCCGCGTCGCGGAGGCTGCGAAGCTGGCCCGCGCCCTGGCGCCGTCAATCGTGGTGTTGGAGGATGTCGACCTGATCGCGGAGGACCGCAGCTTTGGCCACGGCCCGCAGCCGCTGCTGTTTGAGGTCCTGGACGCCATGGACGGGCTGGACAGCGATTCCGACGTAGCGTTCGTGCTCACCACCAACCGCGTGGACATGCTCGAACGTGCATTGGCCCAGCGGCCCGGCCGCGTTGACCTGGCCGTGGAGATCCCGCTGCCTTCGGAGCCGGAACGCCTGGCGTTGCTGAGCCTTTATTCGCGCGGAATGTCCTTCTCGGAGCCGGCGTTCCAGGCCGCCGCGGCACGGGTCGCAGGCACCACGGCCTCCTTTGCCAAGGAACTCATCCGGCGCTGCGTGCTTGCCGCCTCACTGGATGGGGAAAGCCCCAACGATTGCCACCTGGCCGCGGCCGTTGACGAGCTCATGGCCGAGGGCGAATCCCTCACCCGGAGCCTGCTTGGCAGTAGTGGTGCCGGAGCAGGCGAGAGCGGTGAAAATGAGGGCAGCGCCGACGGGCACGTGGAATTCGCCGCACCGCACCCAGGCATGCAGGGCGCGACGGTCCGCTACAGTGCCTCATATCGACCCATGACCGGCCAATAACCCCGCTGCTCCGGCAGCCGCGCCGCCAGCCGGAATTTTTGCCGCCGGTCCAACCATGGCGAGAGTGGGGGAGCGGCGGCATTTTTGCACGGGGGCCGTCAGGGCCTGCGCGCCCGGCGCCGCCGGCCCATGCGGTACCCGGCCGTAAAAGCGAGCACCAGCAGGCCCGCCACCAGCAGCACCACGCCGGCAATGGCCCAGGGGTCCACGAACGTCAGGGAGTCCGGGAGATCGCCGGACCCGGTCAAGGTCAGGTTGTCCGAGGTGACGAACTCCCTGGGCTGGCCGGCGTAGGCAAGCATGACAACGCCTGCAAGCACGGCGGCGAGCGCCAGGCCCGGCACGGCACGCCCCCTGAGCCGACCGAATCGATATTGCCTTGGCCTGCCGCTGTGGTCCCCCGAGGTGTGCATGCGCGCCAGCCTAGCAGGGAGCCCCCCTGACGCTTGCCTTATGCGCAGGCCCAGCTCTGCGCAGCTTGTCCTCCTGCGCAACGACAGGCGCCGCGGCGGCGCGTGATGATGGTCCACCGGCGCGGATTATGCCGTGGCACACATCAAAGCCCGCCAACCCCCTTGACTATGCGCTCCACCTTGCCTAAACTTTTCATAAAGTAGAATCTAAATTCCACTAGATGAAAATCTGACGGAAGAGTCGACCAAGATCACGGAACGCCGACGTTCCTCGGAAGGACCCCACGATGACGTACACAGTGAACTGCTCCATCCTCCTCACGGAGCTGCCCCTGCTGGAGCGCCCCGCAGCAGCCAAGGCCGCAGGTTTTGACGCCGTCGAGTTCTGGTGGCCCTTTGACACCTCTGTCCCGACGGACGCCGACCTGACCGCCTTTGAGCGCGCCATCACCGACGCGGGCGTCCAGCTGACCGGCCTGAACTTCAACGCCGGCAACATGCCTGCCGGCGACCGCGGCCTGGTCTCCTGGAAGGGCCGCTGCTCCGAATTCAAGGACAACATCGACGTCGTCGTCGGCATCGGCGAGCGCCTCGGCACGAAGGCCTTCAACGCCCTCTACGGCAACCGCCAGGACGAGTTCACCCCGGCCGAGCAGGATGAGCTGGCCGTGCAGAACCTCGTCGCCGCCGCCCAGGGCGTCGCAAAGATCGGCGGCACCGTGCTCTTGGAGCCCGTCTCCGGCACCCCGGCCTACCCGCTGAAGACCGCCGCCGACGCGCTGGCCGTCATCGCCAAGACCAGCGAGGCCGGCGTCGGAAACGTCAAGCTGCTCGCCGATTTCTACCACCTGGCCGTCAACGGCGACGACGTTGCCGCCGTGATCGAGAACCACGCCAAGGACTTCGGCCACATCCAGATCGCCGACAACCCCGGCCGCGGCGCCCCCGGCACCGGCAACCTGCCCCTGGGCGAGTGGATCACCCGCAGCCGCGAGCTCGGCTACGACGGCTACATCGGCCTGGAATACAAGGCAGCGGCGGACGACGCGTTCGCCTGGGCCATCCGCCAGCCTGCCCTCTAGCCCCTCCCGACTTTCCCGCACACTTCACGCAAAGGACACACAATGAGCAACGTTGCAGTTATCGGTCTCGGCATCATGGGCCTGCCCATGGCGGTCAACCTCGTCAAGGCCGGCCACACGGTCGCCGGCTTCAACCGCAGCCAGGGCGCCATTGACAAGCTCGCCGCCGCCGGCGGCCGCGGCGCAACCAGCATTGCCGACGCCGTCAAGGGCGCCGACGTCGTCATCACCATGGTCCCGGACTCCCCCGACGTCGAGGCCGTCGTTTCCGGCGCAGACGGCGTGTTCGCCAACGCCGCCAAGGGCACCCTGTGGGTCGACGCCAGCTCCATCCGCCCGGATGTTGCCAAGCGCCTCGCCGAGGACGCCGTCGCCGCGGGCATCCGCCCCCTCGACGCCCCGGTCTCCGGCGGCGAGCAGGGCGCCATCGACGGCGTCCTGTCCATCATGGTCGGCGGCGACGCCAAGGACTTCGCGGACGCACAGGACGTGCTCAACGCCGTCGGCAAGACCATTGTCCACGTCGGCCCCGCCGGCTCGGGCCAGACTGTCAAGGCCGCCAACCAGCTCATCGTGGCCGTGAACATCCAGGCCCTGTCCGAAGCCATCGTCTTCCTGGAGGCGTACGGCGTCGACACCGACGCCGCACTGAAGGTCCTCGGCGGCGGCCTGGCCGGCTCCAAGGTCCTGGAGCAGAAGGGCCAGAAGATGCTCGACCGCAACTTCGACCCCGGCTTCCGCCTGGCCCTGCACAACAAGGACCTTGGCATCGTCACGGCTGCCGCCCGCGAGGCCGGCGTCACCGTCCCGCTCGGCGGCGCGGTCGCCCAGCTCGTCACGGGCATGGTCGCCCAGGGCGACGGCGGCCTGGACCACTCGGGCCTCTTCAAGCAGGCGCTCGCCTCCTCCGGACGCAAGTAGCCCCCACACAGGGGCCCGCCCCCACAAGCGTCCCGCCGCCGGACGACGTCGAAGCGTCCGGCGGCGGGAAACCCACCCCTGTTCGGCTCCCCGTTCAGCTTCCCCGTTCACCACCCCCAGCCGCCCGTTCCGGGCGCACCCCACATATTTTTGAAGGAGCACACCATGGCAAAGATGCGCAGCGTAGACGCAGCCGTTTTGATCTTGGAAAAGGAAGGCGCCACCGAGATCTTCGGTCTCCCCGGTGCCGCCATCAACCCGTTCTACTCGGCCATGAAGGACCACGGCGGCCTCCGCCACACCCTGGCCCGCCACGTTGAGGGCGCCTCGCACGCCGCCGACGGCTACTCCCGCGCCGCCGACGGCAACATCGGCGTCTGCACCGGCACCTCCGGCCCCGCCGGCACCGACATGATCACCGGCCTGTACGCCGCGTGGGCCGACTCCGTGCCGATCCTGTGCATCACCGGCCAGGCCCCCGTGGCCAAGCTGCACAAGGAAGACTTCCAGGCGGTGGACATCGAGACCATCGCCAAGCCCGTCACCAAGCTTGCCATGACCGTCAAGGAGCCCGGCCAGGTTCCCGGCGCGTTCCAGAAGGCCTTCTACCTGATGCGCTCAGGCCGTCCCGGCCCCGTCCTGCTGGACCTGCCCATCGACGTGCAGATGGCCGAGATCGAGTTCGACATCGACGCCTACGAGCCGCTGGTCCCGAATAAGCCGGCCGCCACGCGCAAGCAGGCGGAGAAGGCCCTGGACATCCTCCTGGCAGGCAAGAAGCCGCTGATCGTCGCCGGCGGCGGCATCATCAACGCCGGCGCCTCCGCGCAGCTGGTGGAACTGGCCGAACTGCTGAACATCCCCGTCATCCCGACCCTCATGGGCTGGGGCGCCATCCCGGACAACCACCCGCTGATGGCCGGCATGGTGGGCCTGCAGACCTCGCACCGCTACGGCAACGCCACGTTCCTGGAGTCGGACACCGTCATCGGCATCGGCAACCGCTGGGCCAACCGCCACACCGGCGGCCTGGACACCTACCGCGGAGACCGCAAGTTCATCCACGTGGACATCGAGCCCACCCAGATCGGCCGCGTGTTCGCGCCGGACCTGGGCATCGTCTCGGACGCCGGCGCGGCCCTGGACGTGCTGCTGGAAGCGGCCCGCGAGCGCAAGGCCGCCGGCTCCGTGACGGACTACGGCACCTGGGCCAACGACTGCCAGGCCCGCAAGGGCGCCCTGCAGCGCAAGACCCACTTCGACAATGTGCCCATGAAGCCCCAGCGCGTGTACGAAGAGATGAACGCCGCGTTTGGCGAGGACACCACCTACGTCTCCACCATCGGCCTCTCGCAGATTGCCGGAGCGCAGATGCTGCACGTCTTCGGCCCCCGCCGCTGGATCAATGCCGGCCAGGCCGGCCCCCTGGGCTGGACCGGACCGGCCGCCCTGGGCGTTGTCCGCGGCAAGCCCGGCCAGACCGTCGTCGCCCTCTCCGGCGACTACGACTTCCAGTTCATGATCGAGGAACTGGCCGTGGGCGCACAGTTCAACCTGCCGTACATCCACGTGGTCGTGAACAACTCCTATCTGGGCCTGATCCGCCAGTCGCAGCGCGGCTTCAAGATGGACTACCACGTGTCCCTGGCCTTCGAGAACATCAACTCCCCGGAGACCAACGGCTACGGCGTGGACCACCTCAAGGTCGCCGAGGGGCTGGGCTGCAAGGCCATCCGTGTGGAGCGTCCCGAGGACATGCAGGCAGCGTTCGCCGAGGCCAAGCGCCTGATGGACGAACACCAGGTTCCCGTGGTGGTCGAGGCCATCCTGGAAAAGGTCACCAACATCTCCATGGGCACCGAACTGGACAACGTCAACGAGATCGAGGACATTGCCGAGTACGCCACGGACGCCCCCACCGCCATCCTGGCTTTGCAGGACTAGGAGCAACCATGCGCGTCATCCTCGCCCCGGACAAGTTCAAGGGATCGCTGTCCGCCCCGGAGGTGGCCCGCCACCTGGCAACCGGGCTGGCCTCCGCGAACGCCGACCTCCAGATTGAGCTCATGCCTGTGGCCGACGGCGGCGAAGGCACTGTCGACGCCGTCATCGCGGCGGGGTTCACCCGGGTCTCAGCCACCGTGCAGGGCCCGACCGGCGAGCCTGTCAGCGCCGACTTCGCCGTCCGCGGGAAGGTTGCCGTCATTGAGATGGCCGCCGCCTCGGGGCTGGCCCAGCTGCCCGACGGCCGCCTGTCCCCTCTCGGGGCCGGCACCTACGGCACGGGCCAGCTCGTCGCGGCGGCCCTGGACCACGGCTGCACGGACATCGTCCTGGGCCTGGGTGGCAGCGCAACAACGGATGGCGGCTCGGGCATGCTTGCAGCCCTGGGCGCCACCTTCAAGGACGCCGCCGGACGCCACCTGGCGCCCGGCGGCGGGGCCCTGTGCCAGGTCACGAACATTGACCTCACGGGCCTGGACCCGAGGATGGGCGGGGTGACGTTCACCCTGGCCAGCGACGTGGACAACCCGCTGCTCGGCCCGGACGGCGCCGCAGCCATCTTCAGCCCGCAAAAGGGTGCCACCGACGCGCACGTCGAGCACCTGGAAAGGGCCCTGGAACGCTACTTCCGCATCATGGCCAACGCCTTGGGCACCGCCGCCGTCGACGCGATCGACGCCCCCGGCGCCGGTGCCGCCGGCGGCACCGGCTACGCTGCGCTGGCCGTCCTTTCGGCCAAGCGGCGCCCGGGCATCGAGGTCGTCCTGGAACTGACCGGCCTCGCGGAACACCTCTCCGGGGCCGACGTCGTCATCACCGGCGAGGGCAGCCTGGACGAGCAAAGCCTCTTCGGCAAGGCCCCCATGGGCGTCGCCTCGGCAGCCCGCACGGCCGGCGTGAATGTTGTTGCCGTCTGCGGGCGCACCACCCTGGACGAGGCAGCCCTGGGCGGCGCCGGGTTTACCCGGACGTTCGCCCTGACCGACCTTGAACCGGACGTCTCCCGCTGCATGATTCATGCGGGGCAGCTCCTGGAACGGATCGGTGCAACCATTGGAATGGAACTGGCCGCGGCCCTTAAAGAGGAGACCACCCTTGTCTGAAGCACCACCGATCAACTCAGCAGCCTTTGACCTTGTCATCCGCGGCGCGCGCGTCCTCACCCCGGCCGGCACCGCCGCGCACGAGGTGGGCATCAACGCCGGAGTGATTGCCGCCGTCGAGCCCCTCGGCGCCGGGCTGGCGGGCCGGGAGACCATCGAGCTGGGCGCGGATGAAACGCTGCTCCCGGGCCTGGTGGACAGCCACGTCCACATCAACGAGCCCGGCCGCACCGACTGGGAGGGCTTCGCCTCCGCCACCCGGGCCGCGGCGGCCGGCGGCGTCACCACCGTGGTGGACATGCCGCTTAACAGCATCCCGCCGACGACGACGGTCCCCCACCTTGAGCTCAAGCGCGAGGCCGCCGCCGGCCAGACGTTCGTGAATGTCGGCTTCTGGGGCGGCGCCATCCCGGGCAACACCGCCGACCTCCGCCCCCTGCACGAGGAGGGCGTGTTCGGCTTCAAGTGCTTCCTCATTCATTCCGGCGTCGACGAATTCCCGCACCTGGAATCCGAGGAGATGGAACGCGACCTGGCCGAGATCGGCTCCTTCGACTCCCTGCTCATTGTGCACGCCGAGGACGCCCGGACCATCGAGGAGATCACGCCCGTGCCCGGCCGCCATTACTCGGACTTCCTGGCCTCGCGTCCGCGCGCCGCCGAGAACGCGGCCATTGCCCGGGTCATTGACGCAGCCCGGCGCACCGGCGCCCGCGCCCACATCCTGCACCTCTCCTCCGCCGAGGCCCTGCCGCTGATCGCCGCCGCGAAGGCCGAAGGCATCCGGATCACCGTGGAAACGTGCCCGCACTACCTCACTCTGCAGGCCGAGGACGTGCCCGACGGCGCCACCGCCTACAAGTGCTGCCCGCCCATCCGTGAGGCGGGCAACCGCGAACAGCTCTGGCAGGGCCTGATCGATGGCACCATCGATTGCATCGTCTCGGACCACTCCCCCAGCACCTTGGACTTGAAGGACCTGGAAAACGGCGACTTCGCCGTGGCCTGGGGCGGGGTCTCCTCCCTTCAGCTGGGCCTGCCACTGATCTGGACCGAGGCCCGCAAGCGCGGCATCGCCCTAGACACTGTCGTGGGCTGGATGTCCGCCGCCCCCGCCAAACTGGTGGGACTTGCGTCCAAGGGCCGGCTGGCGGTGGGCGCGGACGCCGACTTCTCCATTTTCGCTGCCGACGAATCGCAGGTGGTCGACGTGACCCGGCTCAAGCACAAGAACGCCATCACCCCGTACGACGGCGCCTCCCTCACCGGGGTGGTCCGGCGCACCTTCCTGGCCGGTGCTGAGATTGACGGCATCACTCCCACGGGCAAGCTGCTGCGCAACCCCGCTGTTTCGGGCCACACCGGGGCGGCATACCGTGCCTGAAGCGGTAGTCCTGCCCGAGCTGGGTGAAAGTGTCACCGAAGGTACCGTAACGCGCTGGCTGAAGGACGTGGGCGACGCCGTTGAGGTTGACGAACCGCTCCTGGAGGTCTCCACCGACAAGGTCGACACAGAGCTGCCGTCCCCGTTTACCGGCGTCCTCGAAGCCATTCTGGTCCGTGAGGACCAGAGCGCAGCGGTGGGCCAGGTGCTCGCCCACATCGGCAGCGCGATGTCTGAGCCCGCCGGGAGCGAAAAAGCTGCGGTTGGGCCCGTCGGGACTACTTTGGTCGATGCCTATCCGGTCACGACCGGATTCCGACCGAAAAAGTCACCGGGGTCCAGGCCGGGCGGGACCTATGTCACCCCGCTGGTTCGCAAGCTGGCCCGGCAGAACGGCGTCGAACTGGACACGTTGGCAGGCACGGGTGTTCGGGGCCGCATCCGTCGTGGCGATGTGTTGGCCGCCGTTGCGGCCGAACCACATACCACCGCTGTCCGGGCGGCCGCTGTCCCTGCGGCCGCCCGGACGGCGGGACCAACTCCCGACGAGGCCTCAGCCAGCCTGCGCGGCACAACTGTCAAGGCCCCGCGTATCCGCCAGGTCATTGCCCGGCGCATGCGGGAGTCGTTGACGGTATCAACGCAGCTCACCCAGGTGCATGAAGTTGACCTGACTGCCCTGGTGCGCCTGCGCGAAGACCGCAAAGCCGCATTTGCGTCCCGCAACGGTGTCAAGCTGACGTTTCTGCCGTTCATTGCCGTGGCCGTGGCTGAGGCGTTGAAGAGATACCCCATGCTCAACGCTGAATTTGATGAGGGCTCCGGCACCATCTCCTACCACGACGCCGAGCACCTCGCCTTCGCCGTCGACACTCCCAAGGGGCTGCTGGTGCCCGTGGTCAGGAACACTGGAACGTTGAACCTCGCCGGAATGGCCCGCGGCATCGCCGACGTCGCCGCACGTGCCCGCGCCGGTTCCATCGGTGCCGACGAACTCTCCGGCGGCACGTTCTCCATCACAAACATAGGCAGTGTCGGGGCCTTGTTTGACACCCCGATCCTCAACCAGCCCCAGGTGGGCATCCTTGGCATCGGTGCCATTGTCAAGCGGCCAGGCGTCGTGACGGACACTGACGGCGCGGACGTGCTGGGCATCAGGCACATGATGTACCTTTGCCTGACCTACGACCACCGCCTGGTGGACGGCGCCGACGCCGGACGCTTCCTGCAGACCGTCACCTGCCGGCTGGAGGCGGCCGCCTTCGAGGCGTAGCCTCACTTCAGCTCAGATCCGCGGCCGGGCCGCCCAGCGCGCGGCCTTCAGCGCCAGGTGCAGCTCGAGCCGGACGCGGCCGGCCAGCGGATCGGCGCCGATGATCCCGCGCACCCGGGCGATCCTGTGATAGACGGTGGACCGGTGCAGGTGGAGCCGGTCGGCAATCCCAGCCACGGCGCCGTCGTTGTCATAGAGGAGCTCCAGGACCGGAAACAGCTCGCCGGAATCGCCCCTGGCCCGGATGAGCCGAAAATAGACGCTGTCCTCCGGGTCGGCCTGGCCGCCGGCCAGCACCTCGTACACCCCGGCCCCGCGCACGTCGAGGATGGTGCCAAGCACCGGGTCGACGGCGGCGGCCTGGGCCGCGATCCGTGATTCCCGGTAGGCCGCCGGCAGCGCGCGCAGCGAGCCGAACGGCTCCCCGATGCCCATCACCACGCGCGACGCCGGAACTCCCGTCCGCTTCGCCAGCTCGCCTTCGTAGCGCTTGAGTACGGCGGCGTGCACGGTCCGGCCCTGCGTGGCGCGGAACAACATGACGGCGTGGCTGCCCAGGCCGGCGGAGAACAGGGCGTCGTCCATGCCCACCGTCGCCTGCAGGCCCGCGCTGCGGTGGACCAGCACCGCCGCGAGCGGGTCCCCGGCCGCACGGTGGTCCGGCTTGGGGAGCGGCTGGGAAGCCGGGTCCGCTCCCGGTGCCGCGTAGACGGTGGCCGCCTGCCATGGTCCGCGCTGGCGGATTTCGGGCCATTCGGAAACGACCTCGATGGCATGCCGGTCGCCGTCCGCGGCCGCCAGGAACTGTTGTTCACGGGCGCGCCGCTGGCTGGACTCGGCCGTGTTGGAGTCGAGCAGCAGCGTGGCCAGGAGGTCCAGCGAATTGCGGACCTGGGGCAGCTGCGCGAGGATCGCCGTCGCGCTTTGCTCCTGGGCATCCTGCTGGACCCACAGGTATCCCACGCGGAAGCCACGGACCAGCAGCGGCACGCACACCCGGCCCAGCATGCCCAGCTCCGTGTTGGCGGGCACCACCACGGGCCGGACCGCCGCGGCGATGCCATGGGAGAGCTGCCAGGCGCTGACATCGGCGGGGACGCGCTTGCTCAGCAGGAAGTTCACGCGCACCCTGTCCGCCTGGGCCTGGTTGGCGCTGTAGGCCAGAAGCACCCCGTCCAGGTCCTCCAGGGACAGCCCGCGGCCCAGTTCGACGGCGAGCCGTTCCACCAGGTCCTCAATCTCCTCGTTGCGCATGGCTCCAGCGTACGGCCCGCAACAGACAGCGGGCGACAGTTGCTGCCGTCCCTTGCGACATTTGTCGGAGCTGGGAGGCCGGGAACCCCGTGATTGCGCGGCGTTGCGGACGCGGCGCCGGAACGTGCGATGATCTGGGCCACAGCCCGGCCGTAGGCTGAAACGTACCAGGCCGTGGTGCATTTGCCCGCCGAGTCCCGCCACTAGAGAAGGAAATACCATGATCATCGGCGTTCCCAAGGAGATCAAAAACAACGAGTTCCGCGTGGCCATGACGGCCTCCGGCGTGCATGAATTCACCCGCCACGGCCACACCGTGCTGGTGGAGCGCGGCGCAGGCGCAGGTTCGGGCATCGAGGACGCCGAATACGAGGGCGCGGGTGCGGAACTTGTCAGCGATGCGGCGGAGGTCTGGGGCCGGGCGGACATGGTGGTCAAGGTCAAGGAACCCATCAGCATTGAGTACGCGCACTTCCGCAAGGGCCTGGTCCTGTTCACCTACCTGCACCTCGCCGCGGAACCGGAGCTGACACGCGCGCTCATGGACAGCGGCGTCACCGCCATCGCCTACGAGACCGTCCAGCAGGGCCGCGCCCTGCCACTGCTGGCCCCCATGTCCGAGGTGGCCGGGCGCCTCTCCGTGCAGGTCGGCGCCCAGTGCCTGACCGCCCCGGCCGGCGGCAAGGGCATCCTGCTCGGCGGCGTGCCCGGTGTCCGACCGGCCAACGTGGTGATCCTGGGTGCCGGCGTGTCCGGCACCAACGCCGCGGCCATGGCCATTGGCGCCGGTGCGGACGTGACCATCCTGGACATCAACATCGACCGGCTCCACCAGCTGGACGACCACTACCAAGGCCGCCTGAAGACCGTGGCCTCCAACGCGCTGGAAATCGAGCGCTGCCTGGTGCAGGCGGACCTGGTGATCGGCTCGGTGCTGATCCCGGGGGCCAAGGCGCCGAAGCTGGTCACCAATGACCTCGTGGCGAAGATGAAGCCCGGCTCCGTGCTGGTGGACATCGCCGTGGACCAGGGCGGCTGCTTCGAGGACACGCACCCCACCACGCACGAAAACCCCACCTTCAGGGTGCACAACTCCATCTTCTACTGCGTTGCCAACATGCCGGGCGCGGTGCCCAACACGTCCACCTATGCGTTGACCAACGTCACGCTCCGCTACGCCGTGGCGCTGGCCAACCTCGGCGTCGCCGCGGCCCTGGAAGCGGACCCAGCACTGGCCGCCGGGCTGAACGTGGCGGGCGGCCAGGTGGCCCACCACTCGGTCTCCACCGCCCACGGCCTGCCCCTGGCGCAGGACTGGCACCAGCTGGTCTAGAGACGCCTGCCCGCCCGGACGCCCGGACGCCCGGGAAAAATTCTGGACGGCACGCACGCAACCGCGTAGCGTGCCGTCCAGAGACCTTTAAGGAGTCCCCCATGAGCAGCTTTGCCACCTCCCGCGACGGCACCCGTATCGCCTACACCGTTGAAGGGTCGGGCCCGCCCGTCATCCTGGTGGGCGGGGCCATGCAGTTCCGCGGCTTCGACCCAAACACCGTCGCCATGGCCACGCTGCTGGCCGCCCAGGGTTTCATGGTGGTCAACTACGACCGGAGGGGCCGCGGCGAAAGCGCCCAGGCGCCGTCGTTCACGCTGGCCGACACCATCGACGACCTCCGCGCGCTCATCGAGGCGGCAGGGCCACCCGCGGCGCTGTTTGGCAGTTCCTCGGGCGGATCCATCTGCCTCGCCGCCGCAGCCGCGGGGCTCCCCGTCTCCGCCCTGGTCCTCTGGGAGGTGCCGCTGGGGGTGGAACAGGGCACCGACAGCGCCGCCAACCTGGTGGGACTGCGCGAAAAGCTGGCAGCCGGGAACGGGGACGAGGTCATTGCGTACTTCATGAAGGACATGCCGCCGGAATGGCTGGAGGGCGCCCGGAACAGCCCGGGGTGGCCCGTCATGACGGCCATGGGCCCGTCCCTGGAACCGGACACGGAATCCCTGGCCTGGACCCAGTCGGCGCCCCGCGCGCAGCTGTGGTCCGCCATCACGGCACCGACGCTGGCCATGGTGGGCGAGCAGACGCTGCCCCTCATGCCTCCGGCCGCCGAGTCCATCGCCGCCAACGTCCGGCACGGGAGCATGGCCACCATCCCTGCCGCCAACCACAGCTGGGAACCGGACGTGATGGCCAATCGGATCGCCGAGTTCCTTCGCAGCCTGCCATGAGCCTGGTCAGCTGTGACGTGGCGCTGTCACTGGACGGGTTCGTGGCCGGCCCCCACCAAAGCCTGGAGCACCCCCTGGGCGTTGGCGCCGACACCCGCCTGCACACCTGGATGTTTGACCAGCCCGACGCCAACGCGGCGGAGATCGCCGCCATCACCCATGCCGGTGCCTTCGTCATGGGCCGAAACATGTTTGGCCCGGTCCGCGGCCCCTGGGACACCTGGGACGCCGTGGCGTTGGGTCCGTGGCGCGGCTGGTGGGGCGAGGACCCGCCGTACCACGCACCTGTCTTTGTCCTCACCCACCATCCGCACGAGCCCCTGGAGATGGAGGGCGGCACCACGTTCTCCTTTGTTGGCGACGGCCCGGCGTCGGCCCTGGCGTTGGCCCACGCCGCAGCCGGGGACCGCGACGTGGCGATTTGCGGCGGGGCCCAAACCATCAACCAGTATCTGGCGGCCGGCATGATCGACGAGCTGCGGCTCCACCTTGTCCCTGTGGTGCTCGGGGCGGGCGAGCGGCTGTTTGCCGGCCTGCCGCACCTCGAGTTTGACCAGGCCGGCGCGCGCGCCACGGACCTGGTCACGCACCTGACGTACCGGCGGGCGCCCGTGATCGGCCAGTGACCGGGGCCACCGCTCCGTGACCGCGGCGCAATGAGGTTGCTCTTCGGCTCCCCTTGGGCCACTGCCCTGCAGCTCCCGCAGTGGCCCGCCTAGGCTGGGGTCAGGCGGCCCGCCCGGCCCGCGGCCACCCGCGGGACCGGGCGTAGGGCCGTCCGCACGGCCACCCAGGGAGGGCATGATGTTCACGGCATGGAGGTATCCTTTCCACGTCTTTGTGGCCGGGACCGCGCTGGCGCTTGCGCTCGGCGGCTGCTCCGGGGCACCGACGACTCCGACGGCGCCGACGGCGCCGACTGCGGCCATGGGTGCGGGTGCCGCCGGCACCGCCCAAGCCAGCCAGACACCTACGGACGTGGCCGGGGAAAGCCAGGCTCCGGCGTCGTCCGCCCCTGCGGCGGCGGCCCAGGACCCGACGGTCATGCCGACCATGGCCTCGGCCACGCTGTATTACCTTGCCCTGGGCGATGCAGGCACCGAAGGCACCGCCGTCGGATGCGGTGACAGCGCCGTGGCCGTGACCAGCGTGGCGATCAGCTTCACCGACCCGGTGGAAGGTGCCCTGCGGACGCTGCTGGCTGACCACTCGCAGTTCCTGGGGCAGTCGGGCCTGAACAATGCGCTGTGGCAGTCGCGGCTGGAAGTGCAGTCCGTGACCCGCGGCCCGGGTTCCATCACGGCACACCTGACCGGCACGCTGAAAATGGGCGGGGAGTGCGACATCCCGCGTGTCCAGCAGCAGCTGCTGCTCACGGCAAGGGACGCGGCGGGCGGCCCGGTGGCCGTTACCATCAACGGAAAACCGTTGAATGCGGTGCTCAGTCTGAAGTAAAAGAGCTTCATGAAAAACTTTTGATGCCTATTTAGCAACATCGGTTGTATCCTGACATCGTGAACACTTCAGCCGCCGGCGCCACTGCTGCCGCCGAAACCCTGTCCGAAGAAACCGTCGATGCCCTGGCGCGTGCACAGTCCGTGAACGTCGCGCCCCCGCTGCGCCACGAGAGCCTGCTTTCGGTGCGTGCGGCCAACATCAAGCAGTCGGCCGTGCGCGACGTCTTTGAGATTTCCATGCAGCCCGGGCTCGTCTCGCTGGCCGGCGGCAACCCGTACCTGCAGTCGCTGCCGCTGGAGCGCCTGGGCGAGACGGCCCGGCACATCATTGCCGAACACGGCCTGGAGGCGTTGCAATACGGCGGCGGCCAGGGCACGCTGGAACTGCGCACCCAAATCTGCGAGGTCATGGCGGCCGAGGGAATCCTCGACGCCGACCCCGAGAACGTCGTCATCACGGCCGGCTCGCAGTCGGCCCAGGACGTTGCCGCCAAGGTGTTTTGCGACCCGGGCGATGTCATCCTGCTCGAGGACCCCACCTACGTCGGCGCGCTGAACACCTTTGAGGCGTACCAGGTGGACGTCCAGCCAGTGGCCGGCGACGAACACGGCATCATCCCCTCCGAACTGCGCGCACGCATCGCCGCGCTGCAGGCCGAGGGCAAGCGCATCAAGCTGCTGTACACGATCCCCAACTTCAACAACCCGTCCGGTGTGATGCTGGCCCCGGGGCGGCGCCAGGAAATCGTGGACATCTGCCGCGAGGCGAACATCCTGGTGCTGGAGGACAACCCTTACGGCCTGTTGAAGTTCGACGGCGTCCTGCCGGCCCCCCTGCGCGCGGCCAACCCGGAGGACGTGCTGTACCTGGGATCGTTTTCCAAGATCTTTGCGCCGGGGCTGCGCATTGGCTGGGCACTGGTGCCGGCGCACCTCAAGCAGCGCTACTACCTGGCCAGCGAGGCCGTCACGCTCTGCCCGCCGACGTTCAACCAGCTGCTGGTCAGCGACTATCTGCGCGACTACGACTGGCAGGGGCAGGTCGCCACCTACCGGAACCTGTATCGGGAACGCTGCACGGCCCTGCTCGCGGCGCTTGACGAGTTCATGCCCGACGGCGTGTCCTGGACGACGCCGGAGGGAGGATTCTTCGTGTGGCTCACCCTGCCCGAGGGGATCGACACTTACCCGCTGCTGTACAACGGGATCGAGGCCGGCGTGGTGTTTGTGCCCGGGGCTGCCTTCTCCGCGGCCGGGGGGCCCAGCAACAAGCTGCGCCTGGCGTTCAGCGCCGTCCCTCCCGAAACGCTGCGGGAGGGCGTGAAGCGGCTGGCGCCAGTGCTGGCGGAGGCCATCGCGGCACGATGATCCCGGTGGTGGCCGCCGGTCGAGCCATTCGCAACCCCCCGCTGGTCCAGCGTGAGCCCTGCGAGCATCGAGACCTGGATTTGGACAGGCCCAATCAACCGCGCAACCGGTCCCGGCGCATCGCGGACCTGATGGCGGGGGCCATGAGCGCGCTCATATGCCGGGCCAGGTATGTTTCGCCGGCGGCATTCGGATGTTCCAGGTCGCTGGAAAGGTCCTGCGACGCGGAGCCCTGGAACCAGCCCAGGGCCACGGGATCGACAAATCTCGCGCCGATGGCCGCCGCCTGCACGGCGAGCGCTTGGCGGACCGGCGTCAGCTGCCCGCCGGGGTCATTTGATTCGGAGGTGGGCCCCACCACGACGATCGCCGCCTGGGGAGCCAGGATCCTGATCCTGGCCAGCGCGCCCTCTACGGCAGCTGACAGGCCCGTGTTCCCGACGTCATTGTCGGAGCCGAAGACCACCACCACCTGGGACTGGGAATTCACGATCCGGTTGACCAGGTCCAGGAAGACGTCCCCCATGTCACCGGGCTGGACATACCCCGCGCCGTTTTCGGACGCGTTGGTGATCTCTGCCGCCAGGCCCATGGCGGACACGAGTCTCTGGGCCTGCCCGGGCCAGGTGTTGCCGGGCGTCTTGTACCCGGTGCTCAGGGAGTCGCCAATGACGTCGACCCGGACCGCCTTGACCGGGACCGCGCGGGGAACTCCGGCGTAGGCTGCAGCACCTACGCCGACCACCGCCATCACCACCAAGGCGATGGCCATGGTGGTTCGGCCCTGCCATCCGGCCAGTCCGGCCGCAAGCCCCTGCCTGAAGCGGCGCCTCACGTCCGCGGCATCCCAGGTTGACAGGATCGCCCGGGCAGGGAACCGGCTGCGTTTCATGTCTCCAGCCTGGCTGGCGCGCATGCTTCATCGGTGAACGTTCGCTGACTGTCCGCTGTGCAACTGGAGACGCCAAAGTCCAACGGATGGACAGCGGTTCTCCTATAGCATCGTGTGATGACAGGCCTTGAGCTTCCCGACCGAAAACACCACTCCTCCTGGCTGGAGGCCGCAGCGGAGTTCGACGGCGCGCACCGAGACGGGAGCGGCACGGACGACTGGCCGCTGGAACTCCTGCGCGACCCCGCGGAGTTTGGCCGCTTCGTGGACTGGCTCATCGCCGACGCCCTGCCGGACAGCCCCCGGACGCCCGGATACGTGCCGTGCACCTACCTCTGGATCATCGACCGCAACACGGTGGTCGGCTCACTGGCCATCCGGCACGTGCTCAACGACTTCCTGCTCAATGAAGGCGGGCACATCGGCTACAGCGTGCGCCCGTCCGCGCGCCGCCGCGGCCATGCCGCGGCGGCGCTGCATGAGGCCCTGCCGATCGCTCGTGGACTTGGCATCGACCGCGTACTCGTCACCTGCGACGAGGACAACGCCGGCTCCCGGGCCACCATTGAACGCAATGGCGGCATCTACGACGACAGCCGCAACGGCAAGCGCCGCTACTGGATCGGCGTCTAAACTGTTCCATGCTGCTTGCATTCTTGGACGTGGCCGCCGCATTCGCCGCCACAGGAGCGATACGCAAATCGGGGGCGTACCTGTTCGCCACAGCAGCATTGGAGTCTTCCGCACGAAATGCCCAGGTCCGTACCATGTCCAAGATGTGGATCCCTTCCAAACTTCGGAACAGTTCAACACCTTGGCAATCACCGATATCAACCTTCAGTGGGCGTTGGTCGTCGCCAATGAGCACCGCAGGGTGCTTGGGTCCACAGCCTCTCTATGGCGCTTATGTGGAATTCCACATAAGAGGCATTACGTGGACGGCTGGGTTATGTGGCCGGTTGGGCGTTTCCGCAGGTGAGAGCAGCGCTGGAGCTATTTCCGGCCACATAACCCTGGTTGTTATTGGCAGGCGTGGTCGAGCCATTTGAGGAGATCTTGATCGCTCGTCCAGTCGGGCAGGGACTCGGGCGTCAGCGACTGGTAGGCGTTTTCGATGGCGGCGCGTTTTGCCTCCGTGTCGGCGCGGGCGTAGATCTCGGTTGTGGAGACGTCGGCGTGTCCGAGCAGGTCGCGGATGTAGATCAGGTTGACGCCGGCTTGAAGCAGGTGCATTGCCCGGGTCCTTCTGATCACGTGCGGGGTTACGTTCATGCCCGCCGCGTATCCGGGGTCGCGGCGACGTAGGGATGGGACGTGTCTGGCGAGGATTTTGGTGATTCCCCAGCGGGTCAATCGGGTATGTTCTGGCCCGTTGAACAGTGGGTCGGCGTCTGCGCCGACGCCAGGGTGGGGCGTGCGACGGTCGAGGTAGTCCGTCAGGAGCCGGGCGGTGGGGTCCATCAGAGGCACTCGTCTGGTTGTGGAGCCTTTGCCATGGAGGGTTACCACCATCGGGCGGGCCGTGCGGATATCGGAGGTGTTCAGGTCGCAGATCTCTTGCACGCGGGCTGCGGTGTCGTAGAGCGTGGAAAGTATGACCATGTCACGCAGCCCCCGCCAGGTGGCCGGGTCTGGTTCGGCCAGAAGGGCTTTCATCTCGTCGCTGGTGAGGTGGCCCATGTCAGCGGCCCGGGTCTTCTTCTGCTTGATGGCGATGATTAGGGTGGCTTGGTTGAGGAACTCTGGCTGCTCAACTGCGGTGTATCGGGCGAACGATTTGATGACGGCAAGGCGTTGGTTACGTGTCGCCGCTGAGTTGCCGCGTTCGGCTTCGAGCCAGTCCAGGAAGGCGAGCACCCGGACCCGGTCAAGGTCCGCCAGGCTCAGCTTTTCCGGTGGAGTTTCCTCCACGTCGCGGAACCAGGTGAGCAGCAGTTTGATCGCGTCTCGGTAGGATGCGATGGTCTGGCCCGACAGGTCCCGCTCCCCGGCCAGATGGTCGGTGAGGAACTTCGAGAGCCACTTGCCGGCCAGATCCCCGCCGGCTGGGTCGACGCCGCTCACCGTTGGACTCCTTCGGACTTGGCTGGGTCCGGGATGACGTAACCGAACCTGGCTTGGGTCATGGCGGCGACCTCGGGGTATGCGTCCGCGGTCAGCTGGAGATAGTACTGGGTTCCGCGCAGGTCGGCGTGGCCCATATAGGCCGATAGGTATGGCAGCATGACAGCCAGGTCCGCGCCAGCGGCCGCCCATCGGCGCAGGTTCGCAACGGCGAAGCCGTGGCGCAGCGAATGGACGTGCGGGCCACCTCGGAAGTGGGGGATGTCGGCGTCAGAGAGGTAGCGCCGGAACCTGTTGTAAACCGTGGACTTATCAACCGGTCTGGAGCGATCCCCCGTGTGGAAGAGCTTGTGGGCGGGTTCGAAGTGGGGTTCGGCGGCCGCGATATAGGTTTCCAGGGTGGCGGCGAGGCGTCCGGTGACCGGCAGAATGCGATTCTCGCGGTTCTTCCCATCGCGCACCTCGATGGTGGCTCGGGCCGGGTCGAAGTCGCGCAGTTCCAGATTGAGTGCTTCTGACAGGCGCATCCCGGTGGCGTAGAAAACCCGGAACAGTACCGGGTCGACCAGCGCCCTGTTCGACATCTCCGACAACGTCTGGGTGTCGATGGCGTGGAAGAGGCGGCGGATCTCGTCGTCGCTGAACACGTACGGTGGCGGCCGGTGGGCGGTCTTCACATGCGTCAGGGTCGGTGGTGCCCACGCTTGCCAGCCGAATTGGCGGGCGTGTTCGGCCAGCTCGCGCAGGACGATCTCTTCACGGCGGATGGTGGACCCCTTGAGGTGGCGGCCGTAGAGGAATCCCTCGACAGCTTCTTGAATGATCGACCCGTCCGCGTATCCTTCCCGGCGGGAGTGCTCGGCGAACTGGCGCAACACCCGTTCTTGGCCGTTATACCGGAACCCGCCGGCGCGGCGCGCGGCGACCAGGGTGTCAACCAGGGCGGGCAGCGTCGGCGCGTTCACGACTGGGCCCCTTTCTCCACGTCCAGGACATCTTCGACGTCGAGGGCGCAGCCGCGCAGGTGCTCGGTGTCAAGCCTGAGATAGTGCGCGGCAGTCGTGTTGGTCGTCGCGTGACCCAGAACCGCCGCTACGACCGGCGGGGGCGTATCGGTTTGGAGCATCGCCACCGCCAAGGCGCCGCGCAACGAGTGAAGGCCGTGCGACCGCCCGGGCGGGAACACTATCCCAGCGCGCCGTGCGTAGTAACGCAGCCGGCAGCCCGCCGAGGTGGACGAACCGAAAGCCGTGAACGGGTAGCGGTGTTTGACGAACACTTGCCGACAACCCGCTTCGGGCCGACCATGGCGGATGTAGTCGATCACAGCCCATCCGACGTCACCGGGCAGCGGCAGCGTCAACGGCAGACCAGTCTTGTGCTGTGAAAACGCCACGGTCTTAGCCCGCCAGTCGAACCATCCCAGTTCCAAGCAGCGCAGATCTCCGACTCTCAAACCGAGCCGGGCAGTCAGCAAGACCATCGCGTAGTCACGTTTTCCGATCGCCGATTGCCGATCGATCTTATCCAAGACCAAGCGAATTTCCTCAACCTTCCACGGGTACGGGGCCAACTGGCCACGCCGGGGATAGCGCTGGGGTGGCAGTCGCCCCGCCAGGTCTTCTTGGACCTGGCCGCGCTCGGCCAGGTGGCGCAGGAAGTCCGCCAACCCCGAACGCAGCGAGCCAGTGGTTTTCGGGGCATAGCTCCGACGCTGGAGCCGGACCCAGAACCCGGCCAAGTCTTGGGCCTGTACCTGGTCGAGGGTTTCTCGGCCGACTTCTTCGAGGTAGGCAAGGAACTGATCGGCGGCGCGTTGCTTGGTCGTGACGCTGGCTTCGGCGTTGCCTCGCTGCCGGCACGCAGCCAGGTATTCGTCCCTGACCGTCCGGAAAGTTGCCGGGCAGTTCTCGATCAACGGCGATGTGGGCTGCCCGACCTGAGGGAGAATCCCATCCAAGGCTTCCATCAGGAGGATCAGGGGCCGGCGTGCGAGTTGAGCATGCCTGGAACGAGTCGGCTCGCGCAAACTACCAAGTCTGGAACCGGATCGCTCGGCGATGAAATCGAGGCAATCCGCCTCATTAGGAAGTCCCTGCCCGCGAGCCTCGACGAACCCGGCGAACGCGTTGAACACAGCCTCATGGCGTTTGATCGTGGTGCGCGACCTGCCCGCCGCCGTCAACGCGACGATCACGCGCCCTGACGCCTCGCGGAGCTTTGCTGTTTCCATAAGAATCGGCCTTTCTGATATCAGTGAACAGACAAGGCGATTCTTCGGCACGCTCAAGACGAGAGCGATAGCCACTACATCGGGAACAAGCGCAGGTGTCCCCTTGCAAAGTCGAGATGCACAGTCCAAGACGCGCAACCGGTCAGGCGCGCAAATCGCCCGGGCCATTGACCGGCACGCTCAGGGTTATGTGGTCGGAAATGGCTTCAGCGCTGCTCTCACCTGCGGAAACGCCCAACCGGCCACATAACCCAGCCGTCCACGTAATGACTCCATTCGTGGGAACCCAAATTCCACTCCTGAAGTTGAAAAGTCGTGATGTAGCGACTAGTGTCAAAAATGTCATGGGCTATTGACAAAAGACACAACATTTCTTGGGGGGAATAGTGCTCATCATCACACGCAACAAGACCAGACTGAAGATCGCCATCATTGGGGCCATTGTCGCGGCATCCCTGGCGATGACTCCCAACGCTGCAATGGCAGCTCCTTTGGATCGCGGAGGCGTGACACATCCGACTGACCAAACTGCGAGTGGCGTATCAGTGACAAAAATGCCAGACAAGGCGGCCCTGCGCATCGCGTCCGAGGAGACGTCAAGCTTAAAGGCAGCCGATCCCACCGGTTTCGAACGGCGGGTGGACCTAATATCAAATTCGCGTGAAATGACCAAGTACTTGCGGAGCTTTTCCGGTTTGGACTTTAGACTCCAACGTGACTTCATGGCAGCCTCCATGCCGACGGATGCTCTTACTGGTCTGGTTGACATGATGAAAAAAGGTGTCATCGAGTTCAAGGTCTCGAAAATATCGGCCGACTCTTTCAGCAGTGAAATGATCATTCACAAGGCTGAAAACCAAAGTGGGGCGATGTCGTCGATGGCTTTGGGAAGCCTTCCTCGCTGTGCCTCAGCTTGGGCGGCATTCTGGGCGTGGTTTGCCGTGAACGGGGCCATGTGCGGCGCATTTGCACCCATGCCGCCCCTCGCATTCAGCTGCGCCGTGGGCTTCGCCATCGGCGGGGCGATCATCGACTTCAATATGAGTTGCTAGGCACCCGGCACTAGCCGGCTCCAGCGAAATGCACGTACCGACATCGCAGAGGAACTCATGAAGTCCAAATACTGGTTCACCATCAGCTTGATCCTTGCCGCCTCAGTCTCCGTTGTGGGTATGGCACCCCTGCCGATGGCAGTCGTCGGGGCAGTGTGTCTTATCGGGGCTTTTATCTTTACCGGATACGTCTACGGTCAGATGCAGTGGTCCAAAATCAAGGACGGGCAGACAAATTCCCCCGGTTTGGTATTCGCTGCCGTAATAGTGATGACTATCGCGCTTTTTTTTCGCAGTAGCGAATTGGCAATTTATTTCGTTCCGCCACTCAGTGTCGCCGCGGGTATTGGCTGCTATTTCTGGATGAAGCGAAAAGAGGTCTATATGCAGCCCAAGAACTCAGCGACCGAATGAGCGGCACGCGTGCTGCATAACCGTGAAGGGTGAGGGCCCGCCACCGCCTCGAAAGGGGGCTCGTCGCTCTTCATGCGTGGCCATCACGTGCGCATCTCTTTCCACTCTCAGGTAGGGATGACGTGGGCGGTCCGGGGTGAGTGGCGTAGCGAAAAGTCCTCTGTGGTCTACAGACCACGGTGGCTCACCGCGCCGTTTCGGCGGAAACGGTACCCCGGCGCGCAGGCCCTTCGTAACCACGCTGGTTAATCGTTAAACGCGAAACCGCGCTCATCGCCGGGTCTCGGATGCGCGGGAGGCCATGTCGCATCATACGGCTATAGACATATCAATGCGGCTCATTGCCTGCGTCGAAGCTTCCGGATCTCGATGGACTCGACCACCGGCAGGCTCCTGCTGATCTCAATCCAGCAGCAGCGCCGGCTCCTCCATGATGGCGGCCACGTCCGCCATGAAGCGCGCGGAGAGGTCGCCGTCCACCACGCGGTGGTCGAACGATCCGCCGAGTGTGGTGATCCAGCGCGGGATGACCTCCCCGTCCAGCACCCAGGGCTTTTGCTTGATGGTGCCAAACGCGACGATGGCCACCTCGCCCGGGTTGATGATGGGGGTGCCGGTGTCGATGCCCAGCGCGCCGATGTTCGTGATGGTCAGCGAACCGCCCTGCATGTCCGCGGGCTGCGTCTTGCCCGCCCGCGCCGTGGTTGCGAGGGCGTTGAGCGCAATGGCCAGTTCCTTCAGGGAGAGGTTTTGCGCATCCTTGATGTTCGGGACCATGAGCCCGCGCGGGGTGGCGGCGGCGATCCCGAGGTTCATGAAGTGCTTGATGACAATCTCGTCCCCCGTCCACGTCGCGTTGACCGACGGATTGCGCGCGGCCGCCCAGATGACGGCCTTGGAAAGGATCAGCAGGGGCGAGACCTTGATGCCCTCGAAGTCGCGGGACACCTTCAGCCGCTTCACGAACTCCATGGTGCGCGAGGCGTCCACGTCCACAAAAATGCTCACGTGCGGGGCCGAGAACGCGCTCTCCACCATGGCCTTGGCGGTGGCCTTGCGCACGCCCCTGACCTTGATGCGTTCCACGCGGGGGTCGCCAGCCGGGCCGGCCCCGCCAGCCGCCGCCCAGAACGTGCCGGCCCCGTCCTGTTCGGCCGTGCGCTGGTCCTGATAGCTGAGCAGGTCCTTCTTCGTGACCTCGCCGCGCAGCCCGGTGGGCGAGACGTCCGCCAGGTCGATGCCCAGGTCCTTGGCTGCCTTGCGCACGGGCGGCTTGGCCAGCACGCGGTTCGCCGCACCCGTGCCGGCTGCCGCACCCATGGTCGACGCCGGAACCCGGCCGGGCGGCGGCACCACCGCGGCTGCCGAGCCGGCGCGCGGGCGGCGCCTCACGGCGTCGGCCTTGGGACCGGACCCCACCAGGGGCTTCATGACCTCGCCCTCAGCGTCGGAGCCATGCCCTGCCGGGACCGGGGCGGGAGCGACGGCAGCATCGGTCCCGGAGCCGATGGCGATGATGGGCGTGCCCACCTCCACGGTGTCGCCCTCGGCCACCATCAGCTCCGCCACAGGACCGGCGTACGGGGACGGAAGCTCCACGATGGACTTCGCCGTTTCAATCTCGACGATGACATCGTTGACGGCGACGACGTCTCCCGGCTTGACCTTCCAGGAGACGATCTCGGCCTCGGTCAGCCCTTCGCCGACGTCGGGCAGGTTGAAAAGGGAGCGCTGGGGCATGTTGGCCTTCCTAGTACGTGAAGGCGCGGTCCAACGCCTCCAGCATGCGGTCAATGTCCGGCAGGTAGTGCTCTTCCGCGCGCGCCACAGGGTAGGGCATGTGGAAGCCGCCCACCCGGATGGCCGGGGCCTCGAGTGAGTAGAAGCAGCGTTCGCTGATGCGGGACGCGATTTCCCCGCCCATGCCGCCAAAGGTGGGCGCCTCATGGGCCACCACCAGCCGGCCCGTCTTGTGCACTGATTCTTCGACCGTGTCAAAGTCGATCGGCGAGATGGAGCGCAGGTCGATGACCTCCACGCTGTGCCCGTCCTCGGCGGCGGCGTTGGCGGCCGCCAGGGCCACCGGCACCAGGGGGCCGTAGGCGGCGATGGTGGCGTCCGTGCCGCCGCGGACCACCTGTGCGGCGAACGCATCGCGGGCCGGTTTTTCCGTGTCAACCTCGCCCTTGAGCCAGTAGCGGCGCTTGGGTTCAAAGACAATGACCGGGTCCTTGCACGCCACGGCCTGCTGGATCATCCAGTAGGCGTCGTTGGCGTTGGAGGGGGTGATGATGCGCAGTCCCGCCGTGTGCGCAAAGAGCGCCTCGGGGGATTCGGAGTGGTGCTCGATGGAGCCGATGCCACCGCCGTAGGGAATGCGGATGACCACGGGCGCGCTGAGCTGGCCGTCGGAGCGCGTGTGGATCTTGGCCAGCTGAGTGGTGATCTGGTTGAAGGCGGGGAACACGAAGCCGTCAAACTGGATCTCACAGATGGGGCGGTGGCCGCGCAGGGCCATGCCGATCGCGGTGCCGACAATCCCGGATTCCGCCAGCGGCGTGTCCATGACGCGGTGCGCGCCAAATTCGGCCTTCAGGCCCTCCGTGACGCGGTAGACACCGCCGAGGGATCCGATGTCCTCGCCCATCAGGAAGCTCGTGGGGTCGTTGGCCAGCGTGGCGCGCAGGCCCTCAGTGATCGCCTTGGCGATGGTCATTGTCGTCATGCGGCACCGCCCTGGGACGTCTGGGAGCCGGCGTCGGCAAAGGACGCTTCGTAGTTTTCAAACCAGGCCAGTTCCTCGGCCACGAGCGGATGGGCCTCGGCGTAGACGGTGGCAAACTTCTGGCGGATGTCCGCCCCGCCCAGCGCCAGCGTGGCGCGCCGGACATGCGCGGCCAGCTCGTCGCCGTCGTTCTTCAGCTGGTCAAAGAAGTCGTCGGCGGCCAGGCCGGCGGCGCGCAGGTAGGTTTCCAGGCGCTGCAGCGGATCCTTTGCCTTCCACGATTCCTCCTCAGCGTTCAGGCGGTACTTCGTGGGGTCGTCGGCCGTGGTGTGCGCGCCCACGCGGTACGTGGAGGCCTCAATCAGCACCGGACCGCGGCCGGAGCGGGCGTGCTCGAGCGCCCACTGCGTCACGGCGTACACAGCCAGGACGTCATTGCCGTCGACGCGGATGCCGGGGAAGCCGTAGCCCCCCGCGCGGTTGACCAGCGGAATTTTCGACTGCACCTCAAACGGGACGGAAATGGCCCAGTTGTTGTTTTGGCAGAAGAACACCACCGGCGCGTTGTAGGAGGCGGCGAAGACCATGGATTCGTGGACATCGCCCTCACTGCTGGACCCGTCGCCAAAGTAGGCCACGACGGCGGCAGGCTCGGTTGCGCCGTCCGCCGCCAGGTCGCGCTGGATGCCCATGGCGTAGCCGACGGCGTGCAGCGTCTGGGCGGCAAGTACCAGCGTGTACAGGTGGAAATGGTTCTCTCGGGGATCCCACCCGCCGTTGGTGACACCGCGGAACAACTTCAGGAGATCGGCCAGGTCCAGGCCGCGGGTCAGGGCGACGCCGTGTTCACGGTAGGTGGGGAAGGCGTAATCGGCCTTGTTCATCGCACTGCCGGAGCCGATCTGCGCCGCTTCCTGCCCGACGACCGGCACCCACAGCGCCAGTTCGCCCTGGCGTTGGAGCGCGGTGGCCTCCGCGTCAAAGCGGCGCACCAGGGCCATGTCGCGGTAAAAGCCGCGCAGCGTTTCCGCGTCCAGGGCGTCGATGTACGGGCTAAACATGCCGTCCTCACGGCGCGTGCCGCCGGCATCCAGCAGTTGTACCATGTCGCCGTCGCCAACGCCGTTGGCCTGCAGCACGCCGGCGGAAGGCCCTGTGCCGGTGGCAGCTTGCTGGGCAGAGCCCATACCGTCTCCTCGTTTGCCTGGCCGCAACTTGACCGCGGGGATCCGCTGCACCGGCTCGTTGGTATCGACATATGCCTCTGCGGGAATGTATTCCGCGAAGTGCATATATTTCCATTTTCGATTTACAACTGTAGCGGTACAGTCCGGGTTTTCCCGCCTTTGTTAATGGCTAGGAAGGATGCGGCGCTTTTGTGTACGACGCACAGATCTGAAGGAAACGGGTGTTCGCCTCCACCTCGCCGATGCTGACGCGGACGCCTTCGTGGCCAAATGCCCGCACCGAAAGCGCGTGGCTGTCCGCCAAGGCGGCAAACTCCGGGGTGTCGGAACCGAGATTGAGCCACACAAAGTTGCCCTGTGCTTCAGGGATGTCCCAGCCCAGCGCCTTCAGGCCCCGGGTCACGCGGTCGCGCTCGTCCACCAGGCTTTGTACCCTTTCCACAACCTCTCCGTAGTTTTCCAGTGATGCGACGGCGGCCTGTTCGGCAATCCCGGAGACGGCGAACGGCGTGGCCGCGGCGCGCAGGTAGGCGGTGGCCTCCGGCTGCGAGACTGAATAGCCGACGCGCAGCCCGGCCAGCCCGTGCGCCTTGGAGAACGTTCGAAGGACCACCACGTTCGGGTACTTGCGGTACATGGCGATCCCGTCAACGGCATCTTCCGCGCGGACGAATTCCTGGTACGCCTCGTCGATGACAATGACGACGTCGGAGCGCACGCTGCGGATGAACTCCTCCGTTTCCGCGGTCCTGAGCACAGGACCCGTGGGGTTGTTCGGCGTGCACAACAGCACCACCTTGGTGTTTCCGGTGACGGCGGCCGCCATCGCGGGAAGGTTGTGCGTGCCGTCGCTGCGGACGGGAACCTGGATGCTCCGGGCACCGGCCAGTCCGACGCAGATTGGGTACGCCTCGAAAGAGCGCCAGGCGTAGACAACCTCATCGGGTATGCCGTCGTCGTTCGCCCCGGCAAAGGCCGCCAGGATCTGGTTCAGGGCTCCCAGGGACCCTGCGCCGGTGACGACGTCGTCCGCCGGCACGTCCAGGAACGTCCCCAGGGCGTTACGCAGGGAGGCGCAGGTGGTGTCCGGATAGCGGTGGACCTCCAGCGTGCCGTGCAGCAGTTCCAGCACCGCGGGTACCGGGCCCAGCGGGTTCTCGTTGGATGAGAGTTTGAAGCTTTCGAGCCCGGGGATTTCCACCGGCGGCTTGCCCGCGGCATATTTGGGCAGCCGGCCCACGACGGGGCGCGGGTGGACGCCGGATTGCTGGGCTTGGCTGTTCAGGGTCATGCTCCTAGCCTAATTGAGCATGGACGGCTGCGCGCGGAAGGCTGTCTGTGAAAGCATGGCTGCATGATGCGATTTGTGCTGCGGGTCCTCGTCAACGGTCTTGCTTTGTGGATTGCCGCCTGGCTCCTGCCCGGGATGGCCGTGGTGAACACCGGCACCAGCGGCCTGGAAACCTCCAACGCCACCGTGAACAAGGCGCTGGCGTTCATTTTCATCGGCCTGGTCTTTGGTGTGGTCAATGCCTTGGTCAAGCCTGTGGTGAAGCTGCTGACCCTTCCCGTCACCATTCTGACGTTGGGACTGTTCACCATCATCATCAACGCCGCCATGCTGTGGCTGACCTCATGGCTCAGTTCGTTCACGCCCGTGCACTTCACCATTGACCACTTCTTCTGGACGGCCGTCATCGCTGCCGTGATCATCAGCATCGTCTCGATGCTGATGGGCGGCCTGACCAGGCGGCACGCACGGCGCTAGCCGGCCCTGTGCCGGTTAGCGGGCTCGCCGTTTACCAGGCTGGCGTTTATCAGGCTGGGCGTCGTCGACGTCCCGTCCCTGGTAGACGCTTCGTGACACCTTCACCGTACCGCCACCGGGGACGTTCATCGGACCGCGAGCGGCCGCGACGCCTCCCATGAAGACACCGACACTCTCCCGCACCGCCTTGATGCCCGGGTCGCTGCTCCGTTCCAGGGCATGCGCGTCGTCGATGTAGTTTCCCAGGTCGTGGGCGGCCTTGATGACCTCAACCGGGTCCTTGCCGCGCGGGGCCCCGGGCCGGTGGGAGGTCACCGTCACCCAGTTGGCGGAACCGGGCGGCGGACCGTAGTCGGCAGCGGCAACGATGTCGTCTTCGTTTTGCAGGTCCAGCACCTTGACGGCGGGAGGGACGGGCAGGTTTCTGGCCGGGGCTCCGGCAATAATGATCATCCTAAGATTGAAGTCGGCCAGGAACGCCGGGCTTGCGGCGGCGGCGGCAGCGTGGATCCCGCCGCCGCTGTGCCCCGTGATCATGACATCCTCCGTGGGGAGCGCGCCGGCGTCCGTCAGGGCCTGCTTCATCATTTCCTGAACCACGATCTGCTGCTGCCTGAAGAGGGCTGGCTGCGCCGCCGTCATGCCTTCCAGGTCCCCTTCGAGGTCCATCGGGTTGACGCTGTCGACCCGTGACCAATCCTCGGTTCCCGGCAAATGCACGATCCAGGCACGTGTTCCGTCCAGGCGGTCCAGGCGGTCCACGACAATGGACCCCGGTGGGTAGCCGTACGCGTCCCGGCTGCCCGACAGCAGGCCCGCTGCCCGAGGGTCGACGTCGACCTGGAGTCCGCCGGACGGATCCGGGACAGCACGGCCGGGGCTCCAGTCTTCGGGCCGGCCGTGCCATTCGCCGGCCGGCACTCTCCTCAGTTCAAGATGCCCCGGTTTGGCCAGCCCGGTCCAGTCGAAGAACTTCCGCAGGCCGGCGGCCGGCAAGACTCCGGCATTGAGCCCGCCACGTGATGGGTCCTGTCCGGACGGGACCCGGCCGAGCAGATAGGCCAGCCCCGCCATGGGACCGAGCAGACCGGCCAGGTACGCCGGACCGTCGTTGAGCAGGTCTTCAGTCTTGTCCCGCAGCCCAGCCCGCGCCGCGACATCCTGCAGTTTGTGGACCTGCCACCAAAGCACCAACGGACCGAAGATACCCGCGGACTCGACCTCGATCCCGCCAAACAGGGCCTTCATGCGCTGCGCATTTTCACGTGCAACCGTCTCGGCTTCGGCTGCCTCATAGCGTTGGGCGGCGGCTGATGCATGCAAGGCAAGTTCGGCCACTCCCTGCGCCGCGGCCGCCACCGATCCCTGCGCCGACGACAGGACGGCCTCGGCGGCCCGTGCGGCGTATTGCGTGCCGTTGGCCGCTTGCAGGCCCGACGCCAGCAATCCCGCCGCAAACTCCGACATCCACCGCAGCTCGCTGCCGAGACTGGCGGCCAGTTCCTGTGCGTCCCGCCCGACCAGGTCAATTCCCCTGGCCGTCAACTCGATTTCGGCCAACGTATATTTCACCCGGCCTGCCCCGCCGGCAATGCTGAAGCTGATTCCGTCGTCGGCCTTCCCTTCCATGACTCAGCCTCCGAGCAGTCCGGGCCCTTTTGCGGCCAGTTCATCAAGGACCCTGGCGTACGCTGCCACGTAGTCGGAAGCCATCCTGACATCGGAAGAACCGGCCGCCAGGTCCGCCAAGCGCAACGCGACCTCCTGTCGGAAGGCTTCTCCCGCCGTGGAGGCCCACTCCAGGGCCGTGGCACTGGACAGCCGGGCCTGGGCATTGTCAATCGCGCCCGCCAGCCGGGACAACCGTGCGGACAGGGCGGACATGTCGCCCGGGGAACTGCCCGAAACCCAGAAGCCGGACGGGCCGCTGCACTGCTGCGGACCAGGCTGCCCCGGTCCGGTCAATTGTGCTGCCCGCCGGTCCGTCGAGTAGTCCATGCCGTCGCCCCCTTGCACTCTCCGCACTGCCCACCGCGGGACACCGCCCCCTGTGGGACGTCGATTTCGACAATAGGCACCACCCGCGGCCCCCGCCAGCGCCCGTGCCCGCGATGGGGACAAGGCGGGGGCGGGCCCGCGCTGTGCAGGAAGCAGTGCGGTCGAAAGTGCTGCCGCACGGACACACTGCGGTGGAACCCGCCGTTCATGAAAGAATTGGGCCATGTCTGATTCCGCCTCCGCCATTTCCCGCATTCCTTCCGGCCGCCTGTCGCTGGCCGCTTCCGAACGGCGCATCGCCCTGGGTCCGCTCGACGGCCGGTACGCAGGCGCCGTCGCACCGCTGGTCGACTACCTCTCCGAGGCCGCCCTGAACCGCGACCGCGTCGGCGTTGAGGTGGAGTGGTTCATCCACCTCACGAGCAACAACGTGCTGCCGGGCACCGGGCCGTTGACTGCCGAGCAGCAGGCGGGCCTGCGCGCCATTGTCACCGAGTTCGACGCCGATTCGGTTGCGGAACTTGCGGAGATTGAAAAGGTCACCGTCCATGACGTCAAGGCAGTGGAATACTTCATCGGCAACCGTCTGGCCGCCCTGGGCCTGGAGCGCCTGAAGCCGCTGGTCCACTTCGGCTGCACCAGCGAGGACATCAACAACCTCTCCTACGCCGTGGGCATCAAGGGAGCGGTCGATGACGTTTGGCTGCCGGCAGCCCGCAGCCTCGTGGCCAGGATCACCGAAATGGCCGAGGAAAACCGTGCCGTCCCGATGCTTTCGCGCACGCACGGACAACCCGCGACGCCGACGACGCTGGGCAAGGAACTGGCTGTTACGGCCCACCGCCTGACGCGGCAGCTGGACAGGATCGCCAACACGGAGTTCCTGGGCAAGATCAACGGCGCCACGGGCACCTACGCCGCCCACTATGCCTCCGTTCCTGAAGCCAATTGGCAGGATGTCTCCCGCGGCTTCGTCGAAAGCCTGGGCCTGACATGGAACCCGCTCACCACCCAGATCGAATCGCACGACTGGCAGGCAGAGCTGTACGCCGACGTTGCCCGTTTCAACCGCATCCTGCACAACCTGTGCACGGACGTCTGGAGCTACATCTCCATCGGCTACTTCGTGCAGATTCCGGTTCCCGGCGCCACCGGTTCCTCGACCATGCCGCACAAGGTCAACCCGATCCGCTTTGAAAACGCCGAAGCGAATCTGGAGATCTCCAACGCCCTGCTGGACACCCTCGGCGCCACCCTCGTGACGAGCCGCTGGCAGCGGGACCTCACCGACTCTTCCAGCCAACGCAACATCGGCGTCGCCTTCGGCCACTCCCTGCTGGCCATCAACAACGTGCTGGGCGGCCTGGGCCGGCTGGACACGGCCGAGTCCGTGCTCGCGGATGACCTCGACCACAACTGGGAAGTCCTTGCCGAGGCCATCCAGATGGTCATGCGGGCCGAGGCCCTGGCCGGCGTATCAGGGATGGAAGACCCGTACGAGCGCCTCAAGGACCTGACCCGCGGCCGCCGTGTGGACGCGGCGCGCATGCAGGAGTTCGTCTCCGGCCTGGGCCTGTCCGACGCCGCCCAGGCACGCCTGCTGGCCCTGACCCCAGCCACGTACATCGGCATTGCTGAATCCTTGGTGGACCACCTGCAAAAGTAGCCCCTGCCCGAACGGGCAGCCAGTGGTGGCCGGCCCCCCCAACTCACCACCCGATGTCTGCCTGCCACAAGCCGAGCATTCGTTCACGGGCAACGTCGGCTTTCCACCGCCAGAGCTTGCACGGCTGCGTCGAGCCTCGGCGGACTCCGAGGCAGCTGGGCACGGCGTACGGCAGACTGCAGCGGGGACAGCACTCGGATCCCAAACCTCCGCGTTCACCACGGAAGCGTACTAAGGCACGTTGGGATCACCACAACGGCCAACGTGATCGGCGGACGTTCCATGTCCGTGACCTACGAGATCCATGACCTTCGAGGCACTGGCCCATGCTCACTGGGACTGTGGAGGCTGCTTCAGCACTTCTGGCGCCATGGAAGCGACGGCGGCACCTGATCCACCGGCGCGCTAGTAATGGGTGAATGAGTGCCCGCCCCGGCCGAACCACAAATCGCATGCCTGCGTTGAACCTTTTCTGGCCCCCAAACAGGGCGGTTTCTCCGGCTCCCCCGTCCCGTCCTCCCAGTCATCGACCCCATCGTCCGGCGCAGGCAGCCACCAGGCGAACCGCTGGCCGACAACGTTCATGAACATTTCGCAGTCGCAATAGCCGCCTTGTGCTTCCAACCGCTGGACCAGTGCGGTCGCACGCGGCGCACAAAGCTCCTGGTACCGCTTCGCCCAATGGAGGCCGTGGCAGCCGTAACACAACACCATGCTCCAGACATAACAAAACAGGCACTCGTGGGGCAGCGGCAGCGTCAGGTCCATGCCAAGGGTGTCAACGTCCCGCCGTACCTCGTCAGGCAATTCATGTTCCATGGTTTTCCTTTCCAAGGACCAACAATTGCAACCACTGGCCCCCAGCAAAAGGGCACCCCGCTCAACTGTGGACAAGGTTCGGGCCGGCCCTGGCTGTGCAGGGCTCAACCGTCCCTATTTCGCCCACCAACCGGCCTTCCGCAAGGCACGGGGCCAGGCGTCCCTAGGCCCTCGCCTGCTGGAAGTTGACGATGCGCTCCAGCCCCTCGCGGACGGCGTCGTACCCGGCGGCAAAGCTCAGCCGCACGGTGCGGCTGCCGTTGAGGGTGTCAAAATCTAGCCCGGGCACCACGGCCACGCCCTCGGCCTCCAGCAGCGCCGAGCAGTAGGCGGCCGAGTCCGCGAACCCGTCCATGGCTGCGCCGAGGTTCGCATACAGGTAAAAAGCACCGTCGGCCGGGGCGGCGTCGGCCCAACCCAGCCGGTCCAAGTTCGCGAGCAGGTACGCGCGGGTCCGGGCAAAATCCGCCACGGCCGTGTCGGCTTCGGCGTAGGAGAGCCCGCTGAATGCCTCCACGGCCGCCATTTGGGCCGGGGCCGGCGGGCACAGCGCCACATTGCCGGCGAGCGCGTCCACCACCCCGACGAGGTCGTCGGGCACAAGGGCCCATCCCAGCCGCCACCCCGTCATGCCCCAGTACTTGGAAAAGCTGGAAATGACGACGCCTGACCGGTCCAGTTCCCACGCGCAGACCCCTTTGGCGTCAGGGTCGCCCGCGGCGGGGTAAGTGATTCCATGGTAAATTTCGTCGCTCACCAAACGCACGGAATTCACGGCGCACCAGCTGGCCAAGGCCGCCAGTTCCGTCCGGGACACCATGGTTCCGGTGGGGTTCGCCGGTGAGGCCAGCACCAAGCCGGCGAGCCGCCCACGTTCGAGGACGGCTGCCTCGAGCTGGCCGGGGGTGGGCTGGAAGCGGGTCTCCGGGCCGCAGTCGAGTTCCACGACGTCAATGCCGAGCGCGCGCAGGATGTTCTTGTAGGCGGGATAGCCGGGGCGGGCCAGCGCCACACGGTCGCCCGCATTGAAGGCGGAGAGGAACGCGAGCATGAACGCGCCGGAGGAGCCGGTGGTGACGGCGACGTTCCGTGCCGGGACGTCCAGCCCGTACCAGCGCCGGTAGTGGCCGGCGATGGCTTCACGGAGTTCGGCGGTGCCCAGTGCCGGCGTGTACGTCAACGGGGCCCCGGCGGCGTGGATGGAAGCGGCCGCGGCGGACACTGCCGACGGCGCGCCCCCGCCCGGCTCCCCTGCGCACAGTGAAATGACGTCCCGTCCGGCCGCACGCAGATCGGCCACCCGCGCCAGGATGTCCATCACGGCAAACGGCGGCACCTGGGCACGGGCGGCAATGGTCAGCGGACGGTTCATGGCAGGCTCCTGGCGGCAGAATGCGGTGGCGCGGCGGCGGGGCCGCACCACCCAGCATCCCACACGGACGCGCCGGCCAGCGGCGGTGCGGACATGGCGGACTGCAGGACGTAGCGGCCCGCCGAAAGTACGGCTCCGGGGACGTCCCTTCGAGTCGGGGCGCCAGATGTGTACAACGGGCGAAGGAGCGAAAACGGCGCCGGACCGAAGACGGCGGGCAGACCCCTGGAGGCGCTAGGACAGCCCCTTTCCGATGATGGGGATGCCGGTGGTCGGGAAGCTGCTGGGGAACACTTCCCGCGTCGCCACCGGCACCGGCTCCAGCGCCACCTTGACGTCCTCCCCCGGGTTGAGCTGCACGGTGGTGCCGCGCACGTCCACGGCCAGCGGTCCGGCGTCGTGCCCGTCCAGCAGGCTGAACGTGATGGAATCGGTGGCCAGGGAGACGGACAGCAGGTCTCCACGGACCTTCAGCTTGAAGGAAAGGCTGTCCCAGCCGAGTGGCAGGCGGGGGTCAAAGTGAAACATCGGGCCCTGATCGCGCATGCCGGCGAAGCCGCACACCAGGGAGCTCCAAATTCCACCCGCCGAGGCGATGTGCACCCCGTCGACGGTGTTGGCGTGGGTGTTGTCGAGATCAATGAAGACCGCCTCGGTGAAGTGCTTCAGCGCGGTTTGGCCGTAGCCCACCTCGGCCGCCATGATGCCCTGCACGCAGGCTGACAGGGTGGAGTCCCCGGTGGTGATGGGATCGTAAAAGTCGAACGCGCGCTGCTTTTCCGTCGTTGTGAAGTCCTGCCATTGCAGGAACATCGCCAGCACGGTGTCAGCCTGCTTGAGCACCTGGTGGCGGTAGATCACCAGCGGGTGGAAGTGCAGCAGCAGGGGATACTTGTCCCTGGGCGTGCTCCAGTCCCAGGGCTCCAAGGTCATGAAGTCCGCGTCCTGGCTGAAAACTTCAAGGTGCGTGTCGTAGGGCAGGGACATGCGGTCTGCGGCCTGCTGCCAGACCTGCTGTTCGCGCTCCGTGACATCCGGGCGTCCCTGGACGGCGGCCGCCTTGCGCAGGTTGAAGCGGGCCATGACGTTCGTGTACAGGTTGTCGTTGACCACGGCGGTGTACTCGTCGGGCCCGGTGACCCCGTGGATGTGGAACATTCCGTCCTTGCCGAAGAAGCCCAGGGAAGCCCACATGCGGGCCGTCTCAATGAGCAGGTCCGCGCCGATTTCGTCGCGGAAGGCGGGGTCTTCCGTGGCCCACTCGTAGCGGTTGGCGGCAAAGGCGATGGCGGCGGCGATGTGGAACTGCGCCGTCCCGGCTGCATAGTAGGCGCTGGCCTCCAGCCCGTTGATGGTCCGCCAGGCAAACAGGGCGCCGTCCACGCTGAGCTCCGCGGCGCGTCGGCGCGCGGTGGGGAGCATCTGGTGGCGGGATTCAAGCACCTGCCGGGCCGCCTGCGGATTGGTGTAGGTCAGGTAGGGAAGCAGGTAGATTTCCTGGTCCCAGAAGTAGTGGCCTTCATAGCCGGCTCCCGTGACGCCCTTCGCCGGGATGCCGGAGACGCCGGCCCGCGCGGTGGCCTGGGCCAGCTGGAACAGGTTCCAGCGCACCGCCTGCTGCAACTCCGGCTGGCCGCCGATGACAATGTCCGCCACGTCCCAGTAGCGGCGGTAATGGTCGGCGCTGTCAGCGAAGATGGCCTCGACGTCCAGCAGCACGGCCCCCGCTTCGGCGGCAAGCACCTCTCCTCGGTCTTCGGCGGTGCTTTCCCCGCCCACCGCATAGCTCACGGTCTTTTCCAACCGGAACGTCGCGCCTTCCTCGAGGGCCAGGACGTAGCGGACCGTTGAAACGTCTTCGGCCACCAGGGTCTCAAAAGGCTGATCCTCCGAATTGATCTGGTGGCGGACGGCCAAGGCCACGCGCTGGTGCGAGGATGCCGTCTCCCACGCCAAGTCCAGGGCGCCGCCTGACCCTTCCAGATAGAGCGGTTGCAGGATCCTGTCCGCGTGGCGGCCGGGCCTCCGGGGGTCGTTGAGGGACGGCTCGGTGGCCGGCTGGTCCTGCCGGTCCACGACCGCGCTCGTCACGTCGACATAGACCTCCTGGTCCGCCGAGATCGTCAGGTCAATGCCCATCAGTCCCCGGGATTCAAAGCCAACGGCGCGCCGCAGCACGGTCGTGACCTTGGCACCTGAACGCGCCTCCCAAACAATGGCGGATTCATGGACGCCGGTGGCAAAGTCAATGCTCTGCCGGTAGTCCAGGACCGTGGACTCGGTCAGCTGTAGGTGTTCGCCGTCGATAATGACAGTGAAATTGCTGGCGTCCGGGACGTAGACAATGCGCTGGCCCGTCCGGGCAAAGCCAAAGGCGTTCTCGGCGTGTTGGATGTCCCAGGTTTCATAAAAGCCATTGATGAACGTGCCCGGCAGCACCCCGGGGCCGGAAAAGGCATGTGAACCCCGGGTTCCCAGGTGGCCGTTGCCCAGCGCCATGAGTGTCTCCATGGTGCCTTCGCTGTCCAGGTCGAAGGAAGTCTCCACCAGCTTCCAGGGGTCGCAGGGGAAGCGCTGCCGGTCGGAATTGATCAGTGTCATGGAATTATTCTCTCCTCCGGGGGAAGTGAAGTTTCAAGCTGGGGCTGGCGGGCAGGAGTTAGAGCAGTTCGGCGAGGTCGTCGACCACCAGGGTGGCGCCGGCGTCGAGGAGCACCTGGCGGCCGGCGCCGCGGTCCACGCCAATCACGGCGCGGAAGTCACCTGCGCTCCCGGCCTGCACACCCGACACGGCGTCCTCCACCACAATGCAGTCCCTGGTGGGCACGCCGAGCAGTTCCGCCGCGTAGCTGAAGGTGTCGTGGTTGGGCTTGCCGGGCAGCCCGCGCCCGGCCGCCAGCTCGCCGTCGACCACCACGGGAAAGTGGTGGTCCAGGCCGGCCGCCTTGAGCACGGCGGGTGCGTTCCGGGAGGAGGAGACGACGGCGAGCTTGAGACCGCGCCCCAGCGCGGCTTCCACGAACCTCACCGACCCCGGATAGGGGGCCACTCCTCCGGCGTCGATGATGGCGTTGAACACCCCGTTTTTGCGGTTGCCCAGGCCGTGGACGGTGTCGTGCGCCGGGTCGTCATCCAGAGGCCCCTCGGGCAGGGTGATGTTGCGGGAGGCCAGAAAGTCGCGGACACCGTCAAAGCGGGGCTTCCCGTCGATGAAGTCAAAATAGTCGCTGTCCCGGTAGCTGGCGTGGCCCGTTTCAGCCAGGTAGCCGTCGAAAAGCTGGCGCCAGGCCTGTTCGTGCACCAGGGCGGTGGGCGTCAGCACGCCGTCGAGGTCGAAGAGCAGTGCGGTGGCGGCGCTCCAGTCAAAGTTGGCGTTGGGGGTGGTCTCTGTCATGACGCTGTCCCTTCATCGCTTGCGGCGGGTGGGGTGTTGCGTTGGAATTGCTTCACCCTCCCAGCATATGCCGGGCGGGTCCAGCCGGGGCGTGGTTTGTCATGTGGTTCGGTGCGCGTGGCCCGGTGGAGCGACCGCCGGCGGCGGCATAGGCTGGTGCGGTGAGTGAATCCAGCGGGGTTGCCGCCCCCGAAGAGCCGACGGCACGCGAGCTGGTCCAGCCCATCGTCCTGTTGGTGGACAGGGACGAACCGGCCGGCCGGGACGAAGGCATTGCCGTGGCGGCGCTGGCCTCGGTGAAGGCGTACCGGCAGGACCCCGGCAATCCCGCCTGGCCGCTCTGGGCCGCCGGCGCGTTTGCGAAGTCCGTGCGCCGTGCGGACGCGAAAATGTTTGCCAAGGTGCTCGCCTCCTTCCCGGACCATGCCCTCGCCGCCGTTGGCGCCGCGAGCGCCGTCGGCCTGCCGCCCATGCCCTCGGAGCGCCTCCCGAAGCTTCTGGCAAAGCTGCAGGTCTCCGGTACGCAACTGCCCGAGGGGGTGCCGTTGGCGCCCCAGCCGCTGACCATTGTGCTGAACGACTCCCTGGGAATGTCCACTGGCAAGGCCGCCGCGCAGGCTGCGCATGCGCTGTTCGCCTGGCTCCTCGACGCCGGTCCCGCGGCCGATGCATGGGCGGCCGCCGGGTTCCCCGTGGGAGTGGCCCGTTTGTCGGCCAGGGATTTCCATAAGGGGGCGCGGAAGGCGACCGGGCCCGTCATCCACGACGCCGGCCGCACCGAGATCGAGCCCGGTTCCGCCACCGCGTACGTCGTATTGACGGCCCTATAGCCCTTCCCCGGATGCGCGGCCCGTCGATCCTGCAGCCTGCCGCCTCGAGTGCTGACCTCAGCCGCGAGATGCGCGGCTGCAACCATGCGTCTCCGGGCTCAGGTCAGCGCACGACGTCAAACGCCCGCCCCAGATCCCCTCAACCGACGGACGACGCCGGAACCCGGTTTCCGCCGTCGTCCTTCAGTTAGGTCCTACTCAGCAGCCGCAAGCTGTCCGCAGGCCCCGTCGATCTCCTTGCCGCGCGTGTCGCGCAGCGTCGTCGGCACGCCGTGTTCGATGAGCGTGTCGATGAATTCCTGCATGACGTGCGGCTCCGAGGAGGTCCAGATGGAGCCGGGGGTCGGGTTCAGCGGGATCGGGTTCACGTGGACCCAGCCGCGGCCGCGCTGGTTCAGCTTCTTCGCGAGCAGCTCGGCGCGCCAGGGGTGGTCGTTCATGTCCTTGATGAGCGCGTATTCGATGGAGACGCGGCGGCCCGTGACCTTGTAATAGTTGAACGCCGCGTCGAGGGCGTCGTCGACCTTCCACTTGTCATTGACGGGGATCAGGTCGTCGCGCAGCTCGTCGTCCGGGGCGTGCAGGGACAGGGCGAACGTGACGGCCACGCCCTCCTGCGCCAGCTTGTTGATGGCCGGCACCAGGCCCACAGTCGAGACGGTGATGCCGCGCGCGGACATGCCCAGGCCCTCGGGCCCGTCGGCGACCATCCTGTGCACGGCGTTCATGACGCGCTTGTAGTTGGCCAGCGGTTCACCCATGCCCATGAAGACGATGTTGGTGACGCGCTCGGCGTCGTGCCCGCCGTCGCGGCGCAGGTTGCCCAGGCCGCCTTCGGCGATGACCCGGTTGGCCTGGACGATCTGGTCAAGGATTTCGGCCGTGGACATGTTGCGGGTCAGCCCGGCCTGGCCGGTGGCACAGAACGGGCAGTTCATGCCGCAGCCGCACTGGCTGGAGACGCACAGGGTCACCCGGCCGGGGTAGCGCATGAGCACGGACTCCACGAGCGAGCCGTCAAAGAGGCGCCACAGGAACTTGATCGTGTCGCCGTTGTCTGTCGTCAGGCGCTTGACCTCGGTCAGCAGCTTGGGGAACATGGTGTCCGTGATTTCGGCGCGGCGGTCCTTCGGCAGGTCGCTCATCTGCTCCGGATCGGTGGTGTAGTGCTGGAAATAGTGCACGGAGAGCTGCTTGGCACGGAAGGCCGGCAGGCCCATCTCCTTGAACTTCGCTTCGCGCTCGGGCAGGGTCATGTCCGCCAGATGTGCGGGAGGCTGGGACACGCGCGGGGACTTGAACTGCAGCAGCGGGCGGCCCTCGGGGCCGGTGGCCTGCTTCCAGCCTTCGGTGGCAGGCTTGACCTGGGCGGTACGGCGGACGGGCTGGACCTTGGCGGGCGCGGCCGTGGGCGCGGCAGCAGTGCTGGGGGCGTTTTGGTGGGAAGTCATCCTTTCCATTGTCCCCCACAACCGGACGCCTGTCCCGCAGTGGCAGTTAATATCACATTTGGCCGCATTCCAGCCCCGTGTGACACGCCGGTGTCAGTCGACGAATTCCGACTGGGTCTCGACGAAGATCCACTCCCGCTGGGTCAGCGTGCCATTGACGACGTCGCCGCCAGCCGACCGCACGGCCGCCAGCACATGGTCCGGCACCGATTCCGCCTCAAGGTTCTCACGCAGCCACTCTTTCGCCGGCAGGTCCAGCTCAAGCCACCACAGATGAATTTCCATTTTGGCCACCCCCTTTGGATGTCCTTCAACGGTAGGCCGGTTCGCCGGGGGTTTCAATGGCTCACCTGGTCAGCCACACTACGCCGAGGACGACGGCGACAAGCGGCAGCGCGAGCTGCACCAGCGCCGCCTTGGCCTTGGCCGGCGAAGACATGAGCAGGACCAGCCCGGCCGCCACCATGGAGCCGCAGCCCGCAAGGACAAGTGCGGCACCCACCCCGGGATGGCCGACCGCCGCCGCGACAACGCCCGCGAGTGCCACACAGCCCAGGAACAGGTTGTAAAAGCCCTGGTTGAAGGCCAGCTCCTTCGTGGCCAGGGCCTCCTGCTCCGTGGTGCCGAACGTCCTGCGCGTGGCCGGGGCCGTCCAGCGCAGTGATTCCAGCACAAAGATATACACGTGGACCAGTGCAGCCAAGGAAGCAAAGACCGATACGGCGGTGACCACGGTTTCTCAGCCGCGCGGGATGTTGCGCAGGTTGCTGCGGGCCATGCTGACCGCCTCGCCGGCGCCCTTGTTCAGGACGATCTTTGACATGGCCGTGGCAAAACCTAGCACTTGGCCGCCCTTGATCTTCGGCGGGATGGACAGGGCCTGCGGATCGGTGATCAGCTCCACCAGGGAAGGCCCGTTGTGGGCAAACGCGGCCCGGTATGCGCCGGCAATCTCCGACGGGTCGGTGACGCGGACGGAGTGGAAGCCCAGTGCGGCGGCCACCCCGGCGTAGTTTGCGTCCGGGACATCCACGCCAAAATCCTGCAGTCCGTCCACCAGCATCTCCAATTTCACCATCCCGAGCGTGGAGTTGTTGAACACCACCACGTTGATGGGGAGCTTGTGCGCGGCCGCCGTGACCAGCTCGCCCATGAGCATGGAGAGCCCACCGTCGCCGGAAACGGAAATGACCTGCCGGTGCGGAAAGGCGGATTGCGCCCCGATGGCCTGGGGCAGCGCGTTGGCCATGGAGCCGTGGAGGTAGGAGCCGATCAACCGGCGCGTGCCCAGCGGGTTGATGTACCGGGCCGTCCAGACGTTGCACATGCCGGTGTCGGCGGTGAAGATGGCGTCCTCTGCGGCGATCTGGTCCAGCAGGGAGGCTGCGTATTCCGGGTGGATGGGCACCAGTTTGTCCGCTTTGCGCGTGTACGCTCCGACCGCCTTGTTCATCAGCTTGTCGTGCTTCTTGAGGATGGCGTCCAGGAACTTGGAGTTCTTCTTTTGCTTCACCAGCGGCAGGAGTGTCCGGAGGGTGGGCAGGACGTCGCCGTGGATGGCGAGGTCGACGTCGGTGCGCCGGCCCAGGTGCTCCGGCGCCCGGTCAACCTGGGCCGTCCTGGTCGCCGGCAGGAACTGGTCGTAGGGGAAGTCGGTGCCAAGCAGGATGAGCAGGTCCGCGTCTTCGATCCCTTCCGCCGCCGCCCCGTAGCCAAGCAGGCCTGTCATGCCAATGTCGTAGGGGTTGTCGTATTGGATGAAGTCCTTGCCGCGCAGGCTGTGGCCGATGGGCGCGTTGACCAATCCTGCCAGAGCCAGCACTTCGTCATGGGAGCCCTGCACGCCGGCGCCGGCAAAGATGGCCACCTTGGTAGCACTGTTGATGGCGTCGGCCAGTTCCTGCACGCTCTCCGGCGCCGGCACCAGGCTGGCGGGCCGCAGCGGGCGTTGCAGGGGCGACGGCGCAGCGGCCGGCAGGCTGGCGACGTCACCCGGCAGGGTCACGACTGCCACGCCGCGCAGGCCCACCGCGTGCTGGATCGCGTTGTGCAGCACGCGGGGCGCCTGCTCCGCGGTGCTCACCAGCTCCGAATACACGGAGCACTCGTCGAAGATCCGATCCGGGTGGGTTTCCTGGAAGAAGCCGCTGCCGATTTGCTTGCTGGGAATGTGGGACGCGATGGCCAGCACGGGTGCTCCGGTGCGGTTGGCGTCATAGAGCCCGTTCATCAGGTGCAGGTTGCCCGGTCCGCACGACCCGGCGCATACGGCCAGCTGGCCGGTCAGTTGGGCCTCGGCACCGGCGGCGAAGGCGGCGGCCTCCTCATGGCGGACATGGATCCAGTCGATGCCGCCTTGGGCGGATCCTCCGGTTTTCCGCACGGCGTCGACCACTGGATTAAGGCTGTCGCCCACAATCCCATAGATGCGGCGCACGCCCGCGGCCTGCAGTTGTTCAACGAGTTGCGTGGAAAGTTCCTTGGCCATGGGCACGTCCTTCTGCTGCTGGGTGATCCGCACGAGCTGTTAGGCCCAACGTACCGCAGGATCCCCCTCCGGAGTCTGAGTTTAGGCCAAGCTGCCCGCCAGTGCTTCGATCTGGGCTCCAGCGCGCAGTTGGATGCGGCAAGACGCCGCACACCTGAAACCCTGCACACCAGATGCCCGGAGGGTCGTGGAAAACGTTGTGGCACCGTACCGAGCTGCACCGCCTGTCTCAGGTGTACGGCAACTCCAAACCGCTCAATCGTTGGTGAGTCATTCCAGGACGGTGCCACTGCAGAATGAAGCAAACAACGCCCGCCCGTCGTTCCTTCGCTTGAATGCCCGGCGTTCAGGCATCCGCGGACGATGATCAGGCACGCTTCACAATTGCCTCCATCGGACCGCTCTATTGCCGCTGATCTGGCAAATCGGGACGGTTGGTGGAATTCTCCGGAGTCTGATGTGTACGACGGTCGCACATGTCTGGCTCAAGGCGAACACAACTGTCTGGAATCCTAAGGGACGGTTAGAACGGCCCGTGTGCTTCTAGAAGGGGCAGGGTTCGTTGGTTTGGGTGTGGAGGTAGGTGCGGCCGGTGGGTGTGGTGGTTTTGGTTTGTTGGGGGCTGTGGGGTTCGACGGTCCAGCCGGTGTCGGGGTTGTCTTTGAGTTGGTGGCAGTAGGTGTCGCGGGGGCGGAGGTTTTCGACGCTGGTTTCGCCTTTGGGCAGGGGGGTGCCGTCGGGGTGGTGGCGGGGTCGGTCAGGAGCCGTTCCCACCAGTAGGATCCGGCGGCGAGTTCGCGGGCCTGTTCGGGCGGGATGGGGCCGTAGCCGTCCAGGTAGCCGGGCTCTTCGGAGTGGCCCAGCAGTGTCAGGGCCGGCACGGTGACGGAGATCTTCGCCGAGATGCCGAAGGTGAACCGCGGCTCCGGCACCGGTTCTGGGACTGCGACGGGCACCGGGAGCGGGGGGCCGGCCGCGTCCCGGGCGGCGCTCCCCGCGGGCCCGCCGCCGTTGGCCCTGCCGCCTTGGGTGCTGCCGCCGCCGTTGGCGCCGCCGCCTGGGGTGTTGCCGCCGCGGTTGCCGCTGTTGCTGCGGCCGGCGCGGTTGGTGGTGGGGTGGAGGGCTTGGTGGAGGAGGTCCAGGAGGGTGTCGGCGCGGTAGTTGTCCAGGGAGCGGGAGGGACGGCCGGTGGGGGTCGTGGCGGTGCTGGGCGCCCCGCCGGGCAGGGTGCCTTCGTGTTGGGCGTGGCGGGCCCAGGCGTCGAGGGTGTCGTAGAGGGACTTGGCGGGGGCGGCGTCCAGGACGGCGCTGAGTTGGGCCATGCCGTCGGGCAGTGCGGTGAACCAGACCCGGCGTTGGGTCCGGGCGCGTTGGTGGCGTTCGGTGAGGGGTTCGGGGTGGTGTTTTTGGGCCAGGGCACGGATCTTGCGGGTCAGGGCCCGCGGGTTCGTCCGTGCGGCCCCGGGCAGGAACAGCGGCTCGATCAGTGTCTGGACGTCGGCGGGGACGTTTTCCAGCCCGGCCAGGATGGCCTTGATCCGTACCGGGTCCAGCAGCCCGTCCCGGAACAGGGCGGTGGTGGCGGGCAGGTTGTTCGCCAGGGTTTCGGCGTCATCGAGGAGCTGGTGCGCGGTGCCGATCCCCACGCAGTGCACGGCCATGATCTCCGCGGCCGCGTACCGGGACCGGCGCCAGGCCTCCCCCAACTCCCCTGCCCGCCCCAGCTCCCCGTCCCGCCCAAGTCCGCCCGGCCCGGGCTCCCCGGTGTCCTGGAGCTCCCCGGTGTCGTGGAGTGTTCCTGCTTGGAGCTTGCCGGCGGTGGTGGCGGGTTGTTCGCTGGGCAGGGGCGGGCGGCGGGTGGCGAAGACGGCCAGGGCGTCGTTTTCCATGGCGCGGGCGAAGGCGCAGAGCCGGTTGGCGGCGTGGATGTAGTCCAGCAGGTCGTTCTCCCCGAGCCTGTGCGGGTCCAGGTGTGCCAGGGCGTCCGCCCCGGCCACCGGGGACCAGGCCACATGGGCCGGGTTGGCCGGCCGCGGGGCCTCGGGCAGGTCCGGGACGGACGCCTGGAGGATCCGTACCCGGCCCAGGTCCGCCGGGCCCGGAAGCAGGGACACGGCCGGGTCGCACTGGTCCGGGACCGCCCACGGCGCATCGGCCATCGGGAACGGAAACACCGCGGTCCCGCCGGTTCCGTCGGGAGCAGCCCGGTCCGCCCAGCCGTCCTCGGGCATGGAGGCAATCAGCCGGTCAATGTCCTCATCGCTGGGCCAGCCGGCCCAGTCGTCGGGGACGGCGGGCTGGCGGGCGCACGCGGCCCCGCTCGTGGCCGTGAACGGTTCCCCGGCGTCAGGGTCCGAGGCGATCAACGCCGCCAACGCCGCCTCCGGCACCACGCCAACGGCGTCGCCCATCACGCCTGCCGTGGCGGCACTTGTCCCCGCGGTGGCGGCGGATGCCTGCGCGGCTTGTGCCGCCGCAGCATCCGAAACGGTGCCGGGCCCCCGGGACGGCGCGTCCCCGGCAACGGCGGCTGCCGGAAAAGCTGGCCCGGCGAGGACTGGCGCGGGACGCGCACGCTTGTGCTCCTCCGGCCTGCGGCCGGGGGTCTGATCCAAAAGAGGCGGTCCGGCGGGGGTGGAATCCCCAGTGCTGCCGGGCCGATCCATCGTGCCCATACACCAAGTCTAGATCACACAATCGGGAAATATAAGTACGTCTAGGAAGTATATTCTAGTCATTTTTAAACCCAAAACCCAGCAGGCCGACGGACAGCCCGCCGGCCTGCTGCATCTCACACTTGCCCTACCGGGCTTGTGCGTCTGATATCACGTCACGGACCCCTGGAAACAGCGGGTGCGCAGGAGCCAAGCCGGTGATCCGTTCCGTGGCTGCGTCGGCCGTGTTGTCGGCCAGGATGGAGGCCAGTTCAACGGCTTCGGCATCCCCGGCGTCGGCAAAGCGCAGTGCCGCGGCCACCGCCTCCAGCAGCGCAACGGGCCGGACACCGTTTTCTGCCAGTTCCGCGGCCGGGCCGATGAACCGCTCGTGGCGGCCGAGCTTGCGCAGCGGCGCGCGCCCCACGCGCACCACGGTGTCGGGCAGGTGCGGATTGGAGAAGCGCCGCAGGATCTTCCCTACGTACGCCTCCTGCTCTGCCTCGCCAAATTCATGCTTCTTAACCAGCAGTCCCTTGGTCTCCTCCAGCACCGCCCGGACCTTGGTCTGGACGTCCGGGTCCGCCATGGCGTCCGAAATCTTTTCGATCCCGGCCGCATAGCCGAAGTAGGCCGTGGCCGCGTGCCCGGTGTTCACCGTGAACAGCTTGCGCTCAATGTAGGGTGCCAGACCGTCCACAAAGGTGACGCCCGGGATGGCAGGCTCCGCCCCATGGAACGGAGTCTTGTCGATGACCCATTCAAAGAACGTCTCCACCGTCACGTCCAGGCCCTGGCCCGCTTCCTGGTTGGGCACGATGCGGTCCACCGCCGTGTTGGCGAACACCGCCCGGGCGTCAACCGTGGCCGCGTCCACGGTGTCCGCTCCGTCAGCACCGTCTGCGCGGACGGCCGCCTCGAGGATGTCCGTGGCATTGATCGCGTTCTCGCAGGCCATCACCTGCAGCGGAGGCTGGGACGCATCCCGCGCCGCGATTCCACGGGCAATCAGCGGAGCCACGAACTTGAGGATGTTCGGGCCCACGGCGGTGGTGACCATGTCCGCCGTCGCGATTTCCGCAACCACGGCACCAGGGGCAGCCGCCGAGTTCAGGGCACGGAAGTTGTCGACCGTGTGCACTGCCGCGTTATCACCCACCTCGTGGACGTCGTAGCTGTCCGTAGCCGCCAGCTCGTTGATGAGCGCCTCGGCCACGTCGGCAAAGACAATCTCGTAGCCGGCGTTGTGGAGCAGCAGCCCCACGAACCCGCGGCCGATGTTCCCGGCCCCAAAATGGACTGTTTTCACTAGGCGTTGACCCTTCCGAAGATGTCCAGGACCTCGTCGGCGCTGGTGGCCTGTTCCAGCCGTGCCACCTGTTCCTTGTCGGTGAACACGCGGGCAATGGAGGACAGGATGGCCAGGTGCTCGTTGTTCACTCCGGCCACGCCCACCACGAACTTCACGGGCTTGCCGTTCCAGTCGATGCCCGCCGGGTAGCGGATGATGGACACCGCCGAGCTTGCGATGTTCCCCTTGGCCTCGTTGGTGCCGTGCGGGATGGCCAGGAAGTTGCCCATGTAGGTGGAGACGGATTCCTCGCGTTCATGCATGGCCGCCACGTAGGCGGCATTCACGGCCCCGCGGGCCAGGAGCAGGGTGCCTGCCTCGTCGATGGCGGCATCGCGGGTGGTGGCCGAACCGTCCAGGACGACGCTTTCGCGGGTCAGGACGTCGCCGACCGCGCCTTCGCCGCCGGAATCGGCGGCATCGTCGGCAGCCTCGGGAACGACGGCGGTCGGCGCAGAGTCGGGCGCGTTGCTCGCCTTCACGAGCTCAACGATCTCGCCGTAGCGCGGGCTGTTCATGAAGTTGTCCACCGCGAAGTGCGTGGCGCTGGACGTGTAGGGGGCCGCCCGTTCCGCCAAGTCCTGGTGGGTGACGACGACGTCGTACGTGTCGGTCAGGTTGGCGATCGCCGAGTTGCTGACCTTGACCTCGGGGAAGCCGGCCTTCCTGATCATGTTGCGCAGCACCGAGGCTCCCATGGCGCTTGAGCCCATGCCGGCGTCGCAGGCAAAGACCACGGTGGAGATGGGACCCCGGTTCGCGGCGCCGGCCAAGGCCGAGGCCACCGAGCTCTTCTTGCCCTTGAGCTCTTCCATCTTGGCGGTGGCCTCGCCCAATCCGTCAGTGTCGGCGGGGATGGGGCTGACCTTTAGGATGAACGAGCCGATCAGGAACGACACGGTGGCGGCGAGCACCACCGACAGCGTGACGCCAACGTAGCTGTCGCTGGCCGTCATCGCGTACACGGCAAAGATGCTGCCAGGGGCCGCGGGTGCCCGCAGGCCGGAACCGGTGATGACGAGCATGAAGATGCCCGTCATGCCGCCACCGATGGTGGCGAGAATCATGACCGGCTTCATCAGCACGTACGGGAAGTAGATCTCGTGGATGCCGCCGACGAACTGGATCAGCGCGGCACCGGGCGCTGAGGCCCTGGCCAGGCCCCGGCCAAAGATGGCGTAGGCCAGCAGCAGGCCGAGGCCCGGGCCGGGGTTGGCCTCGAGCAGGAACAGGATGGACTTGCCCTGCTGCAGTGCCTGCTCGGTGCCGAGGGGTGTGAGGATGCCATGGTTGACGGCGTTGTTCAGGAACAGCACCTTCGCGGGTTCGATGAAGATGCTGGTCAGCGGCAGCAGGCCGTGGTGGACCAGGAACTCCACCACCGCGCTGGCCCCGTTGCTGAAGGCGACGACCATGGGGCCCACCACCAGCTTGCCGACAATGGCCATGATGGCGGCCAGGATGCCGGCGGAGAAGTTGTCGATCAACATCTCAAAGCCCGGCTTGACGCGGCCTTCCCAGATCTTGTCCAGCTTTTTCATGACGTAGGCGGTGAGGGGGCCCATGATCATGGCGCCGATGAACATGGGGATGTCGGTGCCGACAATGACACCCATTGTCGCGGCCGCCCCCACCACGCCGCCGCGGACGCCGTGGATCATCTTTCCGCCCGTGTACGCGATCAGCAGCGGAAGCAGGTAGGTGATCATGGGGCCCACCATCTCGTTCAGTGTCCCGTTGGGTGTGAAGCCCGTGGGAATGAACAAGGCGGTGACGATGCCCCAGGCAATGAACGCCCCAATGTTGGGCATGATCATGCCTGAAAGGAAGGTGCCGAATTTCTGCACCCCAACTCTCGCGCCTCCCTTGCGGGCGGCCACTGATGATGTTGCCATGAAGGATTCCTAACCGTTGGTCCTGCGTCTGCGCAGGCAGGGTGGGTGATGGAGGTGTTGCTATGAAGTTTTGGCGATGCGGTCCAGCCACTCCAGGAACAGCTTCAGTTCCGTGGTGGACAGCTGTTCCGGGTGCGATGACTCAAGGGCCGCGTTAAGGGCGATGGCCGCCACGACCACCGACGATGCCCCAATCGGCGCCCCGGCGGCGTTCAGTTCCGTTTCCGAGGAGACGGCGGAAATGACGGCCTCGCGCGTCATGTCGGACAAATCGAAATTGCGCTCGGCCGCCGGTTCGGCAATGAGCATCAAGGTGACGCCCACGTTGGCGGCCAGGATGCTGCGTGCGGCCTCCGAAGGTGTTACGCAGAGCTGGCCGGCGGCGGCGGCCTTCTCCAGCATTTCTTCCATGAAGCCTTCGGCCTCGGCAACCCGCGCCGGACGGCTTTCCGGGCGGATGTTGCCAAACATCACCGAATACAGCTGCGGATTGTCCAGGCCGAACTTCAGGTGGTTGTCCCAAATCTGCCGGACGTCCATCAGCGGCTTGCCGGTGGGCGCAAAGTTGTGCTCACCGGCCACATACTCTTCAAAGCCGGCATCGATGACCGCGTTGAACAGTCCCTCCTTGTCGCCAAAGTGGTGGTACAGGGTCGGTGCCGTCACGCCCGCCAACTCGGTGATTTGCCGGGTCGAGACCGTCTTGCCGGCCGAGTTGGCCAGCAATTCAGCGGCGGCTTTGAGCAGCCTGCCCTTGGGTGGAAGCTGGCCGTCGAAGTTCATGGCTGCTACCCTATCACCTATAGCAACGTTATATGAAGTGAATCACAGAAGTGGTTTTTGGTCCCCGCACCCGCTGGGCACCGCACCCGGCAAGCACGGAACACGAGGACTTTCAATGCAGAATTTCCCAGGAGTGGGCGTCAGCCCTGGACGGATCGTGGGACTGGTCAGGCAAATGCCGCGCCCGCTGGCCGAGCCGCCTGCCGGCGAAAAACTGGCACCCGGGACCACCGCCGACGGTGCCGCGGACGCGTTGAAGGCGGCCGCCAAGGCCGTCCATGAAGAGCTTCGCGGCCGCGCCGCCGTGGCCGTCGGCGACGCGAAGGCCGTCCTGGAGGCCACCGCACTCATGGCCACGGACCCCATGCTCATCAAGGCCGCCGTCAAGCTGATCAATACGGGCACGTCCGCCGAGCGCGCGGCCTGGGAAGCCGCCGAGGCCGTGGCAGCCATGCTCGTGAACCTGGGCGGCTACATGGCCGAGCGCGCCACGGACGTCCTGGACGTCCGCGCCCGGATCGTGGCCGCGCTGCGCGGCGTTCCCGCCCCCGGCATCCCCGCCTCCGCCACGCCCTTCATTCTCGTGGCGGAGGACCTGGCGCCTGCGGACACCGCCACACTGGATCCCGCCGTGGTGGTTGCCCTGGTCACCTCCGGCGGCGGCCCGCAGTCCCACACTGCCATCATCGCCCGCTCCCTGGGGCTCCCCGCCGTGGTTGCCGCAGCCGGGGTGGACCGGTTGCCTGATGGCACCGAAATTTACGTCGACGGCGCGGCCGGAACCATCTCCACCGACCCCGGCGACGGCGAGCGCGCCGCGGCTGCCGCCTGGGCCGCGAACGCATCCACCCTGTCCGCCTTCACCGGCCAGGGCACGACGGCGGACGGCCACCTGGTCCCGCTCCTTGCCAATGTGGGCGGGGCCAAGGATGCCGTCAAGGCAGCGGACGCCGGCGCGGAGGGCGTGGGCCTGCTCCGCACCGAATTCTGCTTCCTGGAACGCGAGACCGAGCCGTCCATCGCTGAACAGGTACAGGCCTACAAGGGCGTGTTTGACGCGTTCCCGGGCAAAAAGGTGGTGGTCCGCACGCTCGACGCCGGGGCGGACAAGCCGCTGCCGTTCCTCACCGACGCCACGGAACCCAACCCTGCCCTGGGCGTTCGCGGCTACCGGACGGACACCTCCTCCCCCGGCGTGCTGGAGCGCCAGCTCGCCGCCGTTGCCGAGGCGGCCGCAGGCTCCACGGCCGACGTCTGGGTGATGGCCCCCATGATTTCCACTCCGGCCGAGGCTGCCCACTTCGCATCCCTGTGCGCGGCCGCCGGGCTGAAGACACCGGGTGTCATGGTGGAGGTCCCGTCCGCGGCCGTGACGGCCGAATCGATCCTGCGCGAAGTTGAATTCGCCAGTCTGGGCACCAACGACCTCACGCAGTACGCCATGGCGGCTGACCGCCAGCTGGGGCCGCTGGCCGCCCTGAACAACCCGTGGCAGCCCGCGGTCCTTGCGCTGGTCCGCCTGACCGTGGCCGGCTCCGCAGCCGAGGGAAACGGGAAACCCGTGGGCGTGTGCGGCGAGGCGGCAGCGGACCCGGCCCTCGCCGTCGTCCTCGTGGGACTGGGGGTGAGCACGCTGTCCATGACGGCGCGCTCGCTCGCGGCCGTCGCCTCGGTCCTGGCCACGGTCACCCTGAAAGAGGCGCAGGAAATCGCTACACTTGCCCTACGCGCAACCAGCCCCGAGGAAGCACGGGACCGGGCGCGTGGGAAACTGCCCATCCTGGCAGAGCTTGGTCTCTAGACCCGGCCCTTCCCCGACCCGGCCGGGACCACCGGCCTCCCGATTTCACCCACAGCTCCCCAGGAGGAAACCATGTCCGAACGTAAAGCAACCGTTGCCAGCAGCTCCGGCCTGCACGCCCGCCCCGCCTCCCTCTTCGCCGAGGCCGCAGGGAATGCCGGAGTGGAGGTCACGATCGCCATGGACGGCGCCCCGGCCGACGACGCCATGGACGCCAGCAGCATCCTGTCCCTCATGACGCTGGGCGCCGAGCACGGCAGCGTGGTGGTGCTGCGCGCCGAGGGCGAGGGCGCGGATGCGGCGCTGGACAAGCTGGTCGAGATGCTGGAAACGGACCTCGACGCCATTTAGCCGCCGCTGACACGCCGGCAAGGCCAGGCCGAGGGCTCAGCCCCCGGCCACCGATTGCATGACCATGACTTCCGCTCCGGCGGCGACACGGGTTTTCAGCCCGTCAAGCCGCCGGACGTCGTCGCCGTCCAGATAGATGTTCACGAAGCGGCGCAACGTGCCCGTTTCGTCGCGTACCCGCCGATTGAAGACCGGGTATTGCGCGCCGATGGCGTCCAGCAGCTCGGCCACCGTGGCCCCGCCGGTGTCCACGTCCAGGCGCAATTCTTCCTGCCCTCCCGTGACGGGCCGCAGCAGGCTCGGTATCAACACACTGACCTCCGCCACACCCCCTCCTCTCCTGCCGGCACCCCCATTGGAGCTGGACACTTAGAGCTCGACGACGGCGGCACGGACACACAGGACATCCGGCAGCTGGCTGAGGACGGGAACAAAGCTGTTGCCCTCGTCGGCACTGGCGTACACGGTGCCGCCGCGGGTGCCGAAGTAGACGCCGGCCGGTTCCTCGGTGTCCACGGCCGCGGCGTCGCGCAGCACCACGTTGAACTCCGGCTCCACCAAGCCGTCGGCCAAACGTATCCACGAGGCGCCGGCGTCGTCCGTCCGGTGCACCGCCAGCTGGCCGCCCGGCGGGATCCGCTCACTGTCCGCCATGATCGGGACCACCCAGGCCGTTCCGGACCGGCGCGGGTGCGTGAGCATCGTGAAGCCAAAGTCCGTGGGCAGGCCCTCGGCGATCGAATTCCAGGTGTCGCCGTTGTCATCGGTGCGGTAGACGCCGTGGTGGTTTTGCGCGTACAGCGTTTCCGGGACGTTCGGGTCCCGGGCCACCTTGTGCACGCACTGGCCGAATTCAGGCTCGGCGTCCGGCATGAAGCCGGCACTGATGCCCTTGTTCCGGGGCTCCCACGAGCTGCCCGCGTCCGTGCTGCGGTAGACGCCTCCTGTGCTCATGGCGATATGGATGGTGTTCGGATCGGCGGGGCTGGGGAGCACGGTGTGCGCCGCCGCGCCGCCAAATCCCGCGCCCCATTCGCTGCGGTGCGGGTGGTCCCACAGGCCGCGGTTCAGCTCAAAGTGCTCGCCGCCGTCGGTGGACTTCCACACTGAGATTGGCTCGCAGCCGGCCCACACCACACCGGCGCGGTCCTCGGTGTCGGGCTGGATCTGCCAGACGCGCTCCAGGGCGGCGTCAGTGTCCGGCGGGAAGGTGATGGCGCCGTTTTCAGGCTCCGTCCACGTCTCCCCGAGGTCGTCCGAGTGCGCCACCGTGGGGCCCCAGTGCTCGCTGCGCACGCCCACCAGGATGCGGGTGTGGTTGTTGCGCGTGTCGATGCCGACGCTGGGGATCTCGTGCATCAGAAAGTGCGGACCGGTGAACGTGTAGTTGGCCCGGTCCGCGCTGGTGCCCAGCCACAGGCCCTTCTTGGTGCCCACGGCCAGCAGATAGGTGGTTTTTGACAGTTCTCCGTTGGTAGCCATGCGTCCAAGTCTTGCCACCCCGAGCCGTCCGGGCAAGACTTTTCGGCCGGTAATTTGGGGCGAATGCCGGCCGGCGCGGTGGTATACCCCCAGGGGGTACTTGACCGATACCCCGCAGGGGTATAGTTTGGGCACATGGAAACCGCAAAAGAACCGGCCGGCCCCTACGGCTATGCAGAGCAAAAGCAGGCCTACCTCCGCCGGCTCAAGCGCGCCGAGGGGCAGGTCCGCGGCATCGCCCGGATGGTTGAGGAAGACAAGTACTGCATCGACATCCTGACCCAGATGGCCGCCGTCAACAAGGCCCTCCACGCCGTGAGCATCGGCCTGCTGGAGGACCACATTGCCCATTGCGTGGTCAATGCCGCCAACGAATCCCAGGCGAGCGGCAATCCCGGGACAGTCTCGGAAAAGGTTTCCGAAGCCACCGCCGCCATTTCCCGCCTCCTGAGGAGCTAACGCCATGAGCCACACCACCACCATCAACGTCTCCGGCATGACCTGCGGGCACTGCGTCAATGCCGTGACCGAGGAACTGGGCGAACTCAAGGGAGTGGAAAACGTTGCCGTCGACCTCGTCCCCGGCGGCCTATCCGAGGTCACCATCACCTCGACCTTGACCCTGGAGCCCGCCGAAATCAGCGAGGCCGTCGCGGAGGCGGGCTACCTCGTCGTCGCCAACAATGCCTGACCCGACGTAAGGAGCGCCGTGAGCACCTCAGACATTTTGCCCCACGCCACCTCCCCCGGACCCCGCCTTGTCGAGCTCGACATCCAGGGCATGACCTGCGCATCGTGCGTCAGCCGGGTGGAACGCAAACTGGGCACGCTCGAAGGGGTCAGCGCGTCCGTGAACCTCCCGCTGGAAAGCGCGGCGGTCACCGTGAGCTCCGGAATCACCGACCAGCAGATCCTCGACACCGTCAAGACCACCGGCTACACCGCCACCCTGAAGACTACCTCCCCGCCCAGGCACGACGCCGGACCCCTCCGTTGGCACGAAGCCCGGCGGGGGCACGACGCCGGCCCGGAGCAACAAGCCGGCCCAGGGCAGGAAGGTCATGACCACATGACGCATGGCGGCACCGCCGCGTCGCTGCGTCCGCGCCTGATCCTGGCCGCCATCCTGACCGTTCCGGTATTCCTGGTCTCCATGTTCCCGGCGCTGCAGTTCCCGCACTGGGGATGGGCCGCCGGAATCCTGGCACTGCCCGTGGTCACATGGTCGGCGTGGCCGTTCCACAGCGCGGCGGCCATCAACGCCCGCCACCTTGCCTCCACCATGGACACGCTCGTCTCGATCGGCGTCACGTCCGCGTTCCTGTTCTCCGCGGTGGAGCTGGCCCTGGATCCCCAGCTCACCGCCCCCGGCGCCGCCATGGAAGGCCATGCAGCCCTGTACTTTGAGGTCTCCGCCGTGGTGGTGACGTTCCTGCTGCTGGGGCGCTACCTCGAGGCCAAGGCGAAAGCCAAGGCCGGCGACGCCCTCAAGGCGCTGCTGAGCCTGGGCGCCAAGGAAGCCACGGTCCTGCGCGAGGGTGCCGAGGTCAAGATCCCCGCGGCCGATCTGGCCGTCGGCGAGACCTTTGTGGTCCGCCCCGGCGAGAAGGTCGCCACGGATGGCATCGTCACCAACGGGGCCTCCGCCGTCGACACCTCCCTCATCACGGGCGAATCCCTGCCTGTCGACGTGGCCGCGGGCGACGCCGTCACGGGCGCCACCATCAACACCTCCGGACGGCTGCTGGTCAGGGCAACCCGGGTGGGAGCTGAGACAACACTTGCCCAGATGGGCCGGCTGGTCAGCGCCGCACAGGCCGGCAAGGCCCCCATCGCCCGGCTCGCCGACCGAATCAGCGCCGTGTTCGTCCCGATCGTGCTTGGCGTCGCCGTCCTGACGTTTGCGCTGTGGCTGGTCTTCAGCGGCGACATCCAGGCAGCCTTTACGGCCGCCGTCGCCGTCCTGATCATCGCATGCCCGTGCGCCCTCGGCCTGGCCACACCGGTCGGGCTGCTGACCGGCACCGGCCGGGCAGCCCAGCTGGGCATCCTCATCAAGGGCCCGCGGGTCCTGGAGGACACCCGTACCGTGGACACCATCCTGCTGGACAAGACGGGCACCGTCACCGAAGGCAGGCTGTCCGTGGCCGGCGTCATTCCGCTCGGAAAACTGCCCGCGCCGGATGTCCTCCGGCTGGCGGGCGCGGTGGAATCCCACAGCGAGCACCCGATTGCCCACGCCATAGCCGGACACGCGCGCTCACAGGGCGGGCTGCCCGAGGTCCTGGACTTCACGTCCTCCCCCGGCGGCGGCGTGCGCGCCATGATCGACGGGCGTGCCGTGGTGGCCGGCAGGGCAGGATGGCTGGAGGAGAACGGCGTCGAACTGTCCGCGGCTTCGCGCGCGGCCCTGGCCGAACAGCAGCAGCGGGGCACCACGGCCATCTGGGTTGCCGTCAACGGCCAGGCCGCGGGGCTGATCGCCCTGAAGGACACCATCAAGGAAAACTCGGCCGCCGCCGTCGCTTGGTTCAAGGAGCTGGGGCTGCGGCCCATCCTGCTCACCGGCGACAACGCGGCGGTGGCGGCGCAGGTGGCCGCCGCCGTCGGAATCGCTCCCGGGGACGTTTTCGCCGACATCCTGCCGCAGGGCAAGGTCGACGCCGTGAAGAAGCTGCAGGCCGCCGGCGCGACGGTGGCGATGGCCGGCGACGGCGTCAACGACGCCGCGGCCCTGGCCCAGGCGGACCTCGGCATCGCCATGGGCTCGGGCACCGACGTCGCCATGGAGGCGGCGGACCTGACCGTGATGGGCAGCGACCTGGGCCAGGTGGCCACGGCCATCACACTGTCCCGGAAAACGCTCGGCACCATCAAGGTGAACCTGTTCTGGGCGTTCTTCTACAATGCCATCGGCATCCCCGTGGCTGCCCTGGGCCTGTTGAATCCGATGATCGCCGGCGCCGCCATGGCCGCCAGTTCGGTGCTGGTGGTGGCAAACTCGCTGCGGCTGCGGCGCTTCGGCCGGTAGCCGGAAAACCGGGCAGGCCGTCTCAGCCGATTCCAGCCGCACCCCTGACGGGTGCGGCGCCGGAGGCCGGGTCGCCGGGGGCAGGGGCAGCCGGGCTGCCGTCGACCTGGTAGCCGGCAGCCAGGTCGACGGCATAGGACGGGCCGCGCCGGTTGACGCCGCGCAGCTCGTCGAGCCGGACCATCACCACGCCGGCCATGATGCACACCCCGCCCAGCAGCTGGACCAGCCGCGGCATCTCCCCCAGCAGGATCCATGCCCAGATCACGGCAAACAGCACCTCAAACAGCGCCACGAAGGACGCCACCTTGGAGCCCAGGCCGCGCGTGGCAATGATGCCGGCCACGTAGGCAAAGACGGTCGTGATGAGCACCAGCCCCAGCACGGGTACAACCCACGGAACCAGCTGGCCGGCGAAAACTACATCCGACGCAGAGAACGTCAGCGGCATCAGCCCGGCGAAGCCCAAGGCGAAGATGAGCGCGGCTCCCACGGCCATGCCGCCGCCGGCCATGAGGATGGGCGGAACGTTGTCATTGCTGCGTGCCGACATGATGAAGAAGACGGCCGAGCACACCGCCGCCGCCAGACCCCACAGGATCCCCTCGATGCTGACCTTCGTGCTGCCGCCCAGGTCCAGCACCAGCACCAGTCCGGACATGGCGCAGACGGCGCCGAGAATGGTCAGCAGCCGTGGGCTGGTGCGCGTGGTCAGCCACGCCCAGCCCACCAGCAGGACCGGCGAGAGGTACTCCAGCAGCAGCGCCACGCCCACGGAAAGGTGCGCCACGGCGTTGAAGTAAAACAGCTGGCACAGCGCGATGGGCACTATGCCGTACACCGCGATGCGCAGCAGCGAGCCCTTCACGGCAGCCCACTGCCGCGCCAGGCTGATGGCCGCCGGGACCAAAAGGACGACGGCGGCGCCCCCTATGCGTGCCGCCACCGCCGCGCCGGGCGACCAGCCGGCCTCAAAGAGCGACTTGGCAAAAGGGCCGGACAGCGCGAACGTGGCAGCTGAGGCGAAGGCAAAAAGCAGGGCCGGCGAGGCAGCCTTGGCGGCGGCGCCGGGCAGGGCCGTTGAGGGGGCGTTCTGGGAAACAGTCATGGGCGTGTCCGTATGTCATGAGTCAAAGGCGTTAGACTCATGACACTACGCCCGTCAATTGTCAGGAGTCAAAGTGGTTTTTACGAATGACACTGAGGTGGCCCTCGCGTCCGCGGCCAATTTGATCAACACAGCGCCCATCGACGTCAGCCCGGCCGGAAGCACCTCCGGCACGGACGCGCTGGCCACGGTTGAGGAGTTGGATGCGTTCGTCATCCAGGAGCAGTACACCGGTTCACGTGAGCACTCGGCCTCCGAATTGGAGGCCGTACGGGCGATGCGCGCCGAACTTCGCGCCATTTGGACGGCCGGCGAGGACGAGGCCGTGTGCAGGGTCAACGCCCTGCTGTCCGGGGCCGGGGCACTGCCCCAGCTGGTCAGGCATGACCAGTGGGACTGGCACCTGCATGCCACCGCACCGGCGGCCCCGCTGGCCCAGCGCATGGGGGTGGAGGCCGCCATGGCGCTCGTGGACGTCATCCGCGCCAAGGAGCTGGGGCGACTGAAGGTGTGTGCGGCCGATGACTGCCGGGCCGTGCTGATCGATCTGTCCAAGAACCGCTCCCGCCGCTATTGCGACACCGGCAACTGCGGCAACCGTGCCCACGTGGCCGCCTACCGCCGTCGGAAATCAGCCCTTGAAGGAACCCGATGACCCGCTGGAAAAGTTGAGGTTCGAGATAACGACCTCTGAGTGGCGCCCTGGGGGCGCCGGAGAGGTCGTTATCTCGAACCTCAACGGACGGGACGGACGGGACGCTACTTCATGGTGCCTGCGGACACCGAGCCCTGCAGCTGCCGCTGGAAGACGATGTAGGCAATCAGGACCGGCACCACCACGATGATGGCGGCAGCGAACATGGCACCGAAGTTCACGGCATAGCCCATTTGGCCTGCGAAGGCCACAATGCCCTGGGAAAGCACCCAATGGCTCTGGTCGGTGTTGATGGCCACAGGGATCAGGTACTGGTTCCACAGGCCCAGGAAGTTAAAGATGGCCACCGAGGCGAGGCCCGGCTTGGCCATGGGCAACATGACCTGGAAGAACGTCCGCCACTCCCCGGCACCGTCGATCTGCGCCGCCTCGGCGATTTCCCCGGGGAGGGCCTTGAAGAAGGAGAACAGGAAGAACACGGTGAACGGCAGCGCAAAGGCGACGTAGACGATGATCAGGCCGGGCAGCGTGTTCAGCAGGCCCATGTTTTTCAGGATGAAGAACAGGGGCACGACGGCCAGGAAGATCGGGAAGGTCAGGCCCGCGAGCATCAGGAAGTAAATGACGCGGTGGCCCGGGAAGACGTAGCGGGCCAGCACGTAGGCACACATGGACCCCAGGACCATGACGATCACGAGGGCGGAGCCCACCACCACCACGGTGTTGAGGAAGTAGCTGCCAATCCCGGCGGTGACCCAGGCGTCGACGTAGTTGCCGAACTGCCACGTCTTCGGAAGGGAGAACGGGGACGCAAAGATTTCCGTACTCGTCTTGAAGGACGACAGGAGCGTCCAGCCGAGGGGGATGAACACGATGAGTGCCCACAGGGCCAGCATGGTGTGGGAAACCCCGGCGACCACCTTGTCACTGGTGGACTCCTTGGCCCTGCGCTCAACGTGCCCTTCAACCACGGGCGCCTTCTTGGTGATTTTCAGTGACATTATGCGGACACATCCTTGCTGCCGCCGGTGAGCCGGTTCACCAGGAAGACCAGTGCCGAGAAGATCAGGGTGATGGCTGCCAGCACCACACCCATGGCGCAGGCCAGGCCAAACTGGCTCTTGCTGAACGCGGTGGAGAACAGCTTCTGGGACATGACCAGCGTGGAGTTCGCCGGGCCGCCCGTGGAGTTGAGGACGGACATGTACACAAACGCGTCAAGCGCGAGGATGCCCATGTAGACATACGCCGTCTGGATGGTGTCGCGGATCAGCGGGATGGTGATGGTGGTGGCCGTGCGGAAGCGGCCGGCGCCGTCAATCCGGGCGGCCTCAAAGGTCTCGGCCGGGATCCCCTTGATGGCGGCGATGAACAGGATCATGTAAAAGCCCACAAAGCCCCAGACGATGACCGCCATCGACGCGGCCATGGCCGTGCGGGAGTCCCCGAGCCAGGGGAAGGACTTCACGCCGTCGAAGCCAAGATGGGTCAGGATGCCGTTGAGCAGCCCGGAGCTGGGATCGTAGATCTGGGCCCAGATCACACCGATGACCACCGCGGGAATGACATACGGGAAGAAGGAAATGACCCGATAGAAGCCCGAGCCCTTAAGGCCCTTGATCTGGCCGCGGCTGCTGCCGCCGACGGTCACCAAGGTGGCGAGAATCAGGCTGAGGATGATGGTGATGATCGGCAGGAAGATGACCAGGATGATGTTGTTCCTGATGGCGATCAGGAAGATGTCATCATGGAACAGCTTGACGTAATTGTCCAGCCCCACGAACGGCATGGAATTGCTGAAGCCGCCCCAGCTGGTCATCGAGTAGTACACGGCCTGGGCAAACGGCGAGATCACAAACACCAGGTAGATTGCCAACGGCACGCCCAGAAAGACGGCCATGAAGCTGACCTTGTCGAATGTCAGTTTTTTCCGGCGCCGCCGGGCAGCGGCGGGAACGCCGCTGCCCGGTTGGACGCGATGGCTCACTTGTGTCACTTCACTTCAATCTTTGTCACCGAGCTGTCGTTGGCGACTTTGTCCGTGATTTCCTGAAGGGCCTTGGTGAGGCCGGCGGCGTCGAGCTTGCCGTCCAGGAACGAGTTCCACGGCACCAGCTGGTCGGGGTTCATGCCGTAAAGGTCAATGAAGTTCCAGGTGAAGATGTTCTTCTTGGCGTTGTCCAGCATGGTGGTCTGCGAGACCAGAGCCGTGGAGCCGAAGCCGTCCGCCGGAACCGTACCCTTGACGACGGTGGGGGCCAGCTTAGTCTTCGCGAAGTTGACGGCCGAGTCCTTGGAGAGCATGATGCGCAGCAGTTCCTTGCCGGCGGCCACATTCTTGCCCTTGGTGGGAACAATGTACGGCTCGCCGGCGGCCGAGCGGACGCCGCTCTGGGGGATCTTCGGGCTCGTCGACACTACTGGAGTCGGCGCGCCGGTCATCTTGAAGTCCGCCTTGGTCTGGTCCTTCATCTCGTTTTCAATCCAGGAACCCGACGGGTAGAGCAGGGCATCCTGGTTGTTGCTCCACTGCGCCTGGGCGGCGGTGAACTGGGTGCCGGAGCCGCCGGGCTTGACGTAGCCGGCCTTGATGATCTTTTCCAGGGCAGTGAAGACGCTCTGGATCGCCGGCAGCGACCAGCAGTTCGGCTTGAGGTTCTCCAGGGCCAGGCGGACCTCGTCGCCACCTTCCTTGATGGCCGATTCAATAGCCATGGTCTGGTAATACGTGGCCGCTTCCTTGCCCCAGAGGAACAGGTACTTGCCCTTCGCCTTGGCCTTGGCGCCAAGGGCCATCGCCTCGTCCCAGGTGGTGGGAACCGTCCAGCCGTTAGCGTCGAACAGGGACTTCGAGTACCAAATGGCGTACACGGTCAGCACGTAGTTGATGGCCGCAACCTTGCCGTCGAAGGTGCCCGGCGCCAGGACGCCGTCGTACAGCGTGTCGGCGATCTTTGTGCCCTCGAGGTTGTTCGCCTCGGTGATGGACTTGAGATCCTCGAGCTGGTCCAGGATGGTGCTGAAGCCGATGGACTTGGCACCCGAGTTGTCAATCAGGTCCGGCGGCGTGCCGCCGACAAAACGCGGCTGCATTTCCTGGGCGATGTCCGTGGAAGGGCTGATCTTCACGGTGATGTCCGGGAAGTTCTTCTTCAGGATGGCACCGGCGAAGTCGACGTAGTCGATGCCGTATCCGCCCTTGAAGATGACGGCGTCAAGCGTGCCTGTCTTGGCAACACCGAACGGGTTCGTTGCCGAGACCTCGCCACCGGCTGCCGCCGACGTCGAGGAGGAACCGCCGCCGCCGGCGCAGGAAGCCAGGGCCCCGCCGAGAGGGACAACAACGGCCGTGGCCAAGGCACCGCGGAGGAATCCACGGCGCTGGACGGGCTTGTTCAGAATACTCATTTTGTGTACTGCCTTCCATTGATGGTACGAGCGCTAAAGGTACTGCTTTGTACTCTTGCTACGGATACTTCTGCAGAGGCATCGAGCTTTACGCCTCACGTCTGAGCCGGCCGGCATAGTGCGCCACCAGCGCGTTGTTGTGGTCATCCCCGCCCGGCACGTTGGAGGAAACATAGATGGGCGGCTTCTTCCCCGCACGGACCAGGCACTGGACGGTCTCAATCGTCAACAGTTGCGCAATGTACGCCCCCGTTATCGATGACACCGCCCCCACGCCTCCTCCGCCGGAAATTTCAAGCACCGTGTCGCCAAACGGCGCCTTGTTATCCATAACAATATCGGCAATTTCACTCAATCGCATCCCACTGGGATGTTTGGGTTCGACCGCGCTGGTGTGTTCAAGGCTGGTGACTGCGATCACGGTGTGGCCGCGTTCCTTGGCCAGCAGGGCCAGGCCGACCACGGAGGCATTGACGCCCGAGTTTGAGGCAATGATGAAGATATCGCGCGGGTCCACCGCCTGAAGACCAAAAAGCTCCCGCGCCAGGCCGTCCTCCCGTTCCAGCATGGAGCCTTCCAGTGCGTCCAGCGCCTCCACGTCACGGGTACCGTGCAGGACGAGGTCGCGCAGCGCAATCTTGCTGGTGGGGATCAGGCCTCCGGCCCTGCCGGCGATCTCCATCGCGAAGGCCTCGGAATGTCCCGTGCCAAACGCCTGGACGACTCCGCCGTTGGCCACGGCGTCCGCCACGGCGCCGGCCGCCTCGGCCAGGCCGCCCCGGGCCGCCCAGCGGGTGATCGCGTCGAGCCTGGAGCCGACTTCGCGGCTGAACTCGGCAACGGAAGCAGAGACCACGGATGCGGAGGCAGGGGATTTGGACACATTGGACTCAGGCATGGTTGCGGCTCCGTCGGTCGTTTCGCTGCCCACGCCGGGCGCCCAGCTCCAGGCGCGCCGCGCGGGTGGGGCGGCGGTGTGGGGACACGGCGGCGGCGGAGGCTGCCAGCTTCGCGGCGGTCTGGGTAAAGTTCATCTGGGCCACGAGCAGGTACATCATGTCCAGGACCAGCAGCTGCACGTGCTTGGCTGAGAGATCGTCAGGCTGCAGGAATTGTTCGTGCACCGAGGTGATGATGGCCTCGTCCGCGCTCTCCGCGAGCGGGGAGCCTGGGTTGTTGCTCAACGCCACGGTCAGCGCACCGGCTTCACCGGCTTCACGCAGCATTTGTATGGTCTCCTCGGTGCGGCCCGTGTTGGATATCCCAATGGCCACCGAGTTCGAGTCCTGGATGGCGGCGCTGGTGAGTCCGGCGTGGACCTCCGACCAGTGATGGGCGTTGATGCCGATTCGGTAGAGGCGCGACTGCAGTTCCTTCGCCATGACGGCGCTGCCGCCGATGCCGTAGATGTCCACGTGCGAGCTCATGGCGATGCGCCGGGCAATCCTGTTCATCAGCGCCAGGTCCATGACGGCGGCTGTTTCCTCCAGCGAGCGTGTGTGCGCGTTGACCAGGGTGCTCAGGATGTCGCCGGCGGAATCGTCGGGGCCGAAGGCACGCCCGATGTCCGATTTCCAGGACTCACGGGCGTCGGTGCGGCCAACATCCGAGGCGATGCTCACACGGAACGGCACGTAGCCGGAATACCCCAGCAGGCGGCAGAAGCGGGTCACGGTCGCAGGGGACGTCTTGGTCTCGGACGCGAGCTCCATGATGGAAAGCTCCAACGGGGCGTGCGGGTGCTCGAGCAAAAACGCGCCGATCTTGGCCATGGCGGCCGGCATGTCCGGTAGCTTGGCTTGAATGCGGTTCACCACGCCGGCGGCATTTGCCACTGCGGGAGAAGCGGTGAACGGCGCCATGTGAAAATCCATTTCTTTTTTGCGGACGATAACTGAAAACTATTATCACCGGCAATGTAAGTCAAGTCACACCAAGGGCACAGAATGGTAACGATGAACAAATACCTCGCAGTGGACGCCGGCGGAACGTCCACCAGGGCCGTCCTCGTCTCCTCCTCCGGAGCGTGCCTCGGCTATGGCTTCTCGGGTGGCGGAAACCCGGTCTCCCGGGGATTTGAGGCCTCCGCGGCCGCCGTCCTCGAAGCAGCCGAAAAGGCACTCTCGGTGGCAGGCGGGCCTGTCCATTCGGCCACGATCGCCCAGGCCGGGGCATCCCTGCAGCTGCCGTCGCGGATGCTCCTGGAGGGGTTCCGCAGGCTGGGCGTCATGAACGATACCGTGACAGAATCTGATCTATTGGCCGTGTTTTACTCCGGAACTTATCAAAATGATGGCCATGCCCTCATCGCGGGGACGGGAGCGGTGGCCGCCCGGGTTCAAGCGGGCCGGCTCGCGGCCGTGGCCGACGGCGCGGGCTGGCTCCTGGGCGACAGTGGCGCCGGGTTCTGGCTGGGCCGGGAGGTGGTGCGCGCGGTGGCCGCCGCCCTCGACGGCAGGGGGCCGCGCACAACACTGACGGAACCGTTGCTGGCCGAGCTGGACATCCACAGGGACACCGCGGTGGGCAGCTACGGCCGCACGGGCGTCCTGCAGCAGCTGATCAACGAGACGTATGAGCTGGCGCCGATCGAACTCTCACGTTTCGCGCCATTGGTCTTCGACGCCCCGGGCGATCCCGTCGCCGTGGACATCGCCAACCGCGCCGCGGCCGCACTGGCCCGGACCCTGCTGGCCGTCATGGAGGGACACCCGGGCGGCCCGCTCGTGTTCGGCGGCAGCGTCCTGGTGAAGGGCGGGACGGTGGCGGGGGCGGTTCTGAAAAAGGTCGGGCTGCGCGTCCCGGCTGCATGCCCGGCCCCGGTGCTGGTCCACGACGGGGTGGTGGGCGCCGCCGTGCTGGCACTCAAGCGCCACGGAGTGGAAGTGGACGCCGGGGTCTTTGGACGCATTGCCACGAGCCTGGCCGCCCTGCGGGGCTGAAGCCGGGTACTGCGGGCCCGGGGCACGGGCCTGCGGCCCCCAAAGGCTGGGGCCGCCAAAGGGCGCGGGGCTAGGCTGCGGGGGTGCCGCCGTCGTCCTTCTTTTCAGCGGGCTTCGGCGCGGCCGGCTTGGCGTCCCGCAGGCGGTCCGAGGAACGGCGGTTTATGCCGGAACCCTCGCTGAGGTAGTCGGGGTTTTCCTTGTGGCCCATCACGAGCAGCGAGGAGATCAGCAGCGCGGCGATGAAGGCAATGCCAAAAGCGATCCCGCCCAGGTCCCAGCGCAGCCCGTGCTCGGTGCCGCCGGCGGATACCACCAGCACCACGATGCCGGCCACGGCGCCCAGTGCGAAGGAAAAGCTCAGGGGGAACTTGATGGAGTTGCCCGGCTTGGGGTTCTGCGGCTCTTCTTTGCCCACAATGGATCCTTAGGTATCGGTTGGCACCGGCTCACCACGGTGCGTTCTACACAAAGTAGAACTCTTCCTTGAAGTTTACTTTCCTTTTGGCGTCCGGGCATCATGGCGAAGCGTGAGCGCTGACAGCAGCCACAGGGCGCCAGTCATGAGCGCCCCTCCGCCGGTGACGCCCAGGAGGGCATGCGGGCCGGCGTTGATGAAAAACGGCAGAAGCAGGCCCGTGCCCACGCCAATGACACCGGAGATCAGCCAGTCGCTGCGCAGCTGCGTGCGGGGCGAGGTGAGGGCCGCGAACAGCTCGGCGGCGCCCATGAGAACGAGGGCCGCGGCTCCCAGCCAGGCCGCGAGGACGGCGCTGATGGCGATGAAAATAACGACGCCGGCCACCGCCAGGACCGCGGCGGCACCCAGAAGCGCCAGGCGCCGGGAGTCGCGTCGGTGCAGGGCCAGGCGGCGCACGAACCAGTAGTGGGAGAGCCCCAGGACCAGGAAGTACCAGCCAAAGTTCAGGCACAGGCCGATCGTGTCCGGCGCCCCGAAGAAGACGGTGATGATGCCAAAGAGGAGGGTGGCCATGGATCGGAAAAGCACCGGCTGCCACAGCCGGGTCCCGCGGTCGCCGGTCACGGTTGGATGTGCGCCTTGCGGCATGGCTGTTTCACTCACCCGCCAAGTCTAGCCTCGGTGGGCACACCTACCCGCATCCAGCGGCCCGTCCGCGCGCGCAGGCCCAGTGTCAGGCCGCGGACGGCCATGTATCCCAGGCTGAACGCCCCCCACAGCCAGGTCAGGGCTGCCGGGTTGTCGCCCGGTGAGGCGGCCCAGACCCACCAGAGCAGCGGCAGGTACACCACCAGGTTGGCCAGCCCGGCCAGGGCCAGGTAGCGGGCGTCGCCGGCGCCGATCAGCACGCCGTCCAGGACAAACACGTAGCCTGCCAGCGGCTGCCCAACCGCCATGACGACGAGGGCGGCGGCGAGCGCCCGGTGGACACCGGCGTCGTTGGTGAAGAGCCACCCCACGCCGGGGGCGGCCGCCCACAGGGCAAGCCCCGTGACCACCCCGAAACCGACGCCCCACCAGGTCATGGTCCGGGTGAGGAGGCGCACGGCCGTGATGTTGCCGGCGCCGAGCTCCTTGCCAATGAGGGCCTGGGCGGCGATGGCGAGGGCGTCAAGGGCGAACGCAAGGAAGGTGAACAGCGTCATCGCCAGCTGGTGCGCCGCGAGGTTGGCGGGGCCCTGCGCGGTGGCGACGACGACCGTGGCAAGGATGGCCAGGCGCAGCGACAGCGTGCGCGCCATGAGCCAGCTGCCCACGCGGGAGACCGTACGGACACCCGCCCAGTCGGGGCGCAAGGCAACATTTGCGGCGCGGGCGGCGCGGAGCACGATGACCAGATAGACGGCTGCCATGCCCCATTGCGCCAGCACCGTCCCGAGCGCGGCGCCGGCCACGGACAGGTGGAGCCCGTAGACCAGGGCAACGTTCAGGACGATGTTCACGGCAAAGCCCGCTCCGGCCACCAGAAGCGGCGTCCGGGTGTCCTGCAGCCCGCGCAGCACGCCCGTGGCCGCGAGGACCAGCAGCATCGCCGGGATGCCCGCCATGCTGACCACCAGGTATTCGTGCGCGAACCCCAGGACATCACCCCCGGCGCCCATTGCGGCCAGGAGCGGCCCGGCGGCCAGCCAGCCCGCGATGGCGAGGACCAGGCCCAGTCCCAGGGCCAGCCACAGGCCGTCACGGCCTACGGCGAGGGCGTCGGCGCGGCGGCCCGCTCCGATGAGGCGGGCGACGGCGGGCGTGGTGGAGTAGGCCAGGAAGACCATGAGGCCGACCGCGGTCTGCAGGACGGTCGCCGCCAGGCCGACGCCGGCCAGTTCGGTGACGCCCAGATGGCCCACGATGGCGGAGTCGGCAAGCAGGAACAGCGGCTCGGCGATGAGCGCGCCAAAGGCCGGCACCGCCAGGTGCAGGATCTGCCGGGAGGTTGACGGGCCGGCCGCCGGGGCGGGCGGGGCCTTTTGCGGCGCGGGTTTGGGCATGGTTCTAGCGTATCGGCGCGGGCAACGCCCCGGCGTCGATGAGTTCCGCCATGACTCCGTGCAGGGCGCGCATGACATTTTGGACAGCTGTCCGCTCCATGGCTTCCGGCCTGGCAAGGATGTCGATATGTCGGCCCTGTTTCGGGGCACGCAGCGGCACAAGCACCAACTGTGGAAAGTACTGCCTGCTGACGGTGTAACGCGGCATGAGGGAGACGCAGGCGCCGCGCTCCACCACCGACGCTGCGGCCGTATCCGCCCGCGCGAGTGCCACCTCCACGTCGGCTGCGGCACATTGACGTGGCGCTGCTGGCGGGTGCGGCGCAGGCCGGGAGCCGCGGAGTTGTGGACCGGGGCACTGCTGGGGCTGACGCAGGCCGCAGTGTTGTTCCTCGAGACTTATGGCGTTGCCCAGACCCGGGCCGCCAACGCCGGGCTGATCATCAGCCTGACCGTGGTGTTCACGCCTCTGGTGGACTCCGTCGCGACGCGGAGGTGGCTGCCGCCGGGATTCTTTGTGTCGGCCGTTGTGAGCGTGGTGGGCGTGGCACTGCTGGTTTCGGGCGGAGGTTTCCGGACACCCAATCCAGGCGACCTGCTGATGCTGGCTGCGGCTGCCGTGCGGGCCTGCCACGTGACGCTGCTGGGCGCCCTGACCCGAAACAAGCCCGACAGCTCCGTCACCGTGACGCTGATCCAATCCGTGGTGTGCGCCGTGGCGGGGATTGCCCTGGACCCAATGGGGATGGTGGCGGCCGCCTTAGCCTTTGGCCCGTCGGGCTGGCTGGGCGTGCTGTTCCTGGGACTGGCCGCCAGCGTGTTCGCATTCGTGGTGCAGCTGTGGGCCGTGCGGCGGACCTCTGCGTCCCGGGCCAGCCTGCTCATGGGTACCGAGCCGGTGTGGGCGGTGCTCGTGGGCGTGCTTTTTGCCGGTGAGTCGCTTGGCTGGCCCGGCGCCTGCGGTGCCGCGTTGATGGTGGGAGGCTGCTACGCCGGGCAGCGGATCGAGGCGCGGTTCAGGGGTTCACCGCCACGCCTTGTCGACGGCGCCGCTGAAAGTGCCGGTGTTCCGCCCGTGCTAGTACCCGCCCCCGCCACTGTCGCTGGCCATGTTGGCGAACCGTGAATAGTGGCCCTGGAATCCCACCACGATGGTCTTGGTGGGGCCGTTGCGGTGCTTGGCCACAATGACGTCGGCCTCACCGGCGCGCGCCGACTCCTTGTCATAGATGTCCTCACGGTGGAGCAGGATGACCATGTCGGCATCCTGTTCGATCGAGCCGGATTCACGGAGGTCTGAAACCATGGGCTTCTTGTCCGTGCGCTGCTCGGAACCACGGTTCAGCTGCGACAGCGCCACCACGGGCACCTGCAGTTCCTTGGCCAGGAGCTTCAGGGCGCGGGAGAACTCGGAGACTTCCTGCTGGCGCGATTCCACGCGCTTGCCGGAGGACATGAGCTGGAGATAGTCCAGGATGACGAGCTTGAGGTCGTGCTGCTGCTTCAGGCGCCGGCACTTGGCGCGGATTTCCATCAAGGACATGTTCGGGGAGTCGTCAATGAACAGCGGGGCGTCGTTCATTTTGCCCATGGTCGTGGCGATCTTGGACCACTGGTCGTCCTTGACGGTTCCCTTGCGGAGGTCCTGCAGGCTGATGGTTGCTTCGGCGGAGAGCAGGCGCATGGCCAGCTCGTTGCGGCCCATTTCCAACGAGAACACGACCGTGGCCATGTTGTGGTTGATCGCGGCCGACCTCGCCCAGTCAAGTGCGAACGTCGAGTTGTGGGTGGGAATGAAGGAGCGGCCGGCCAGGTACAGGTGGCTGCCATGGGCGATCTGGATGCACTTCACGGGGACAGATTCAACCGGGCGGACCGACGTGATGAAGCGCTGGGTGCGCTTTGGCGTGGCACGCGCGTCGCGTTCCTTGTGCAGCAGCTGCTTGCGGGTCAGGCCAAAGACGACGTCGTCGGTGGCGAAGGTGATCGTGTAGCAGGTCGACGACTGATCGGTGTGTCCGTTCACCCGCTTTTCCGACCACCCGGTGCGGTAGCCCAGGCTGTGCACGAGTTCGCGCGTGTCTTCGGCCAGACGCCGGCTCGTCACGGCGAATTGAACGCACCCGCTGCTGGTCACAGTCCCGTCGGTGTCCAGCAGGCCCGCCAGGAGGTCCCGCCGTTGGGCGATGCCCGCCCGGAGATAGGAGCCGGGAATGTGCTTGTTGCCCAGCAGCCGGTTTGATCGCAGCAGCGCCTGAAGTGACCCATGGTCGAGCCGGCAAGGCTCACAGCGGAGTCCTCCGCTGCAGGGGACTCCGCAATCAATGCAAGTCGGTGACGGCACCGGCGAGGTCGTGTACCGTGCCCTGCGGCCGCAATTCTGGGAGCAGGTGCGGACCTGTCGTAGTTTGTTGGTGAACGACGTTCCACAAACGACACAGATGCCTTCAAACACAAATGATTCTGCCGGCAGGTGGAGGCTGTAGACCATGTCCGAGACGGCCCTGAGTTCGTAGCCCTCGGCGGAGATGCGCATGAACACCTCGTCGTCCGTGTTTGTCACGCGGGCGGCCGCTGATGCGCCATCGCCCAGCCACGCCCCGAGCGTGTACGGGCCGATTGGCAACTCTGCCGCGGGCAGTTCCAGGGCGGCGGCGTTCCTGATCGAGTGGTTCAGGCGGTTGTCCGCTGTTTCGCAGCGAAGGGTTTCGGCAATCTCCGCCGTTGTGCGCACCTGCGGCGTGATCCGCGGTTGGCTGGCCGCCTGCGCGGATTTCCGCAAGGAGCGCGTGTCGGTGAGCCACTGGTGCTCGGCATCGGCAGTCAGGACGCTGCCGTCGTCGAACGTCACCTCAAAGCAGGGACGGCCCAGCATGACTTCAGTAGCCCCCACCACCAGCGTGGGCGTGCCGTCGGCAGCCAGGACGGTGTCCCCGACCTTGACCTCGCCCATGGTGGTCCAGCCCGCAGGCGTGGGCAGGGCGGTGTCCAGCGCGAGGGCCTTGCCGACGGCCGGCCTGGCCGCGATGACAATCATCTGGCCCGGGTGCAGGCCGTTGGTCAGTTCATCAAATTCGTAGAAGCCCGTGGGCACGCCCGTCATGCCTTCGCCCTTGTGGCCGGACGCCTCAATTTCATCCACGGTGGATTCCATGACGTCCTTGAGGATGACGTAGTCCTCGGTGGTGCGGCGCTCGGCCACGGCGAAGATCTCCGCCTGCGCGGCGTTCACCACGTCCTCGACCTCGCCGTCCTGGGCGTAGCCCATCTGGACGATCTTGGTCCCGGCCGTGACGAGTCGGCGAAGCACGGCGCGCTCGGCCACGATCTCGGCATAAAAGCCGGCGTTGGCCGCGGTTGGAACGGACTGGATGAGCTGGTGCAGGTACGCGGCCCCGCCCACCTTGGCGATTTCCTGGCGTTTGGTCAGCTCATCGGCCACGGTGACGGCGTCGGCAGGTTCGCCGCGGCCGTAGAGGTCAAGGATGGCCTCGTAGATGCTCTCGTGGGACGGGCGGTAGAAGTCGTTGCCGCGCAACACCTCCACGACGTCCGCAATGGCGTCCTTGGAGAGCATCATGCCGCCCAGGACGCTCTGTTCCGCCACGAGGTCCTGCGGGGGCGTCCGGGCAAAGTCCGGCTCCCTGGACGATCCTAGGGTGTCCATTGCTGGAGCTGACATGATTTGTGCCCACTTTCGTACCTGCTGGCCTGGCATATTCGAAACCGCTTGGTTTCGTCTCGAGTGCTTCCTCCCGTCCTACCAGCACCTAACGACATTATTGCCGTTCGCGGAGGGGATCCCCCCGCAACGGTAGACGCTCTGTGGACAACTACCAACCCCGTTGTCCACCGTCCATGTGGATAACTTGTGCATTAAGTGCCATGCCTTGTGCACAGGCTGGGGAGAACTATGTGGATAATGGATTAGTTTGAATACGAATGTGGCTCTGACCTGCGCAAACACTGCCCACCGCCTGTGGGTAAAAAGAAAATTGCCAGCAACTCTCATCCACAACTTGCATGTTGACAGGCCGGTCCAAGGGGGATACCCACGGGGATATCCACAGACATATGCCCAGCTTGTGAATGACGGCCCGCGTCCGGGGACGCTGACCTGCACGTATGCAGGGGACGTATGTACCGGGCGGTAACATCGCAGGCCATTCGCGCCCTAAGCTGGGGGCAAGCACGCAGGGACAGGACCGGGAGGCACGCCATGGGACCATCACAAGGACCATCACAAGCAGGGGGTCATGAAACGGCGGCACCCGAAGAGGGGCCCAAGACCACTGGAACGCGAAATACCAACAAGACGCGGGCCACCACTGCGGACGTCGGGAAGTTCATCGACACCGTAGACACCAGCGCGGTCCGCCGCTCGGACGCCCGCGCCCTGCTGGGCATCATGGCGCAGGAAACGGGCCAGCAGCCGGTGATGTGGGGGCCCACCATCATCGGCTTCGGCAGCTACCACTACCGGTACGCCTCCGGCAGGGAAGGGGACGCAGCCGCCGTCGGATTTTCCCTCAGGAAAGCGCACCTGGTGATCTACGGGCTGACCTCCCCTCCCGGCGTCGACCATGTCCTGGAACGGCTGGGGAAGTTCAAGCGCGGCGCGGCCTGCCTCTACGTCAACCAGCTGGCGGACATCGACCCGGACGTGCTGCGCGAGCTCGTCCGGGCAGGATACCGGCACATGACCGGGCAGCAGAGCGGGCAGCAGGGCAGGCAAAACGGGTAAGGGAAAGGCCGGCCCCCGCGCACGGGAACCGGCCTTTCCTGGTGAAGCGTGAAGCGGGTGTTAGCCGGCAACCACGTTCAGGGTGATCACGGCGGTGACGTCTTCGTAGAGACGGACGTTTGCCGTGTACTTGCCAACCGACTTGATGTGGGTGGGCAGTTCGATCTTGCGCTTGTCGACGTTGCCGAGACCGGCAGCGGCAACAGCCTTTGCCACGTCGTCAGCCTTGACGGTGCCGAACAGGCGTCCGGACCCGCCGGCCTTGACGGTCAGCGTGACCGGCTTGGCGGCCAGTTCGGCAGCCTGGGCCTGAGCGGCTTCAACGGAAGCGTGCTCGTGGGCGGCGCGGGCAGCCTTGATGGACTCAACCTGCTTCTCGCCTCCCTTGGACCATGCCAGGGCGAAGCCGCGGGGCAGAAGGTAGTTACGTGCGTAACCGTTCTTCACCTCGACGATGTCACCCGAGGTGCCGAGACCGGTTACTTCGTGGGTCAAAATGAGCTTTGCCATGTTTATTTATCTCCCTTAACCGCGGCCAGCGCCGGAGTAGGGCAGCAGTGCAACTTCGCGGGCATTCTTGATTGCCTGGGCGATCTTGCGCTGCTCCTGGACGGTGACACCCGTGACGCGGCGCGCACGGATCTTTCCGCGGTCAGAGATGAACTTGCGCAGCAATGCTACGTCCTTGTAGTCGATGACAGTGATGTCAGCGGCCTTCAAGGGATTGGACTTTGGTTTGGGCTTACGGAGTTCAGCCTTAGCCATCGTGGAGCTCCTTAGTATTCGTGGAGCCCGTGGATATTAATCCGCGGGATGGTGATCGTGCGGCGGTTGCCGCACTGGGTAAAAAGGGTTGTTGCTAGAAGGGGGGCTCGGAGTTGTCCGGGCCCGCGCCCCAGCCTGACGAACCGCCGCCGGGCGTGGCCCACGGATCGTTCGCCGGAGCAGCCTGCGGCTGCGGCTGTTGCTGGCCGCCGTTGCCGGCGAAGTTGCCTCCGCCGGAATTGCCGCCAAAACCGCCCTGCCCCCCGCCGGCGTTGCCGCCGCCGAAGTTGCCTCCGCCGCCGCCGAAGCCGCCACCCTGGCCGCCGGAGCGCTGGGTGCGGTTGACCTTGGCATTGGCGTAGCGCAGCGAGGGGCCGATCTCGTCGACCTCAAGCTCCATGACGGTGCGCTTTTCGCCTTCTTTGGTGTCGTAGGTCCGCGACTTCAGCCGGCCGGAGACAATGACGCGGGTGCCCTTGGTGAGGGACTCGGCCACGTTCTCTGCCGCTTCCCGCCAGATCGACGCGCGGAGGAACAGCGTTTCGCCGTCCTTCCACTCGTTGCTCTGCCGGTCAAAGGTCCGCGGAGTCGACGCGACGGTGAAGTTCGCTACTGCTGAACCGCTCGGTGTAAACCGCAGTTCGGGGTCACTGGTGAGGTTGCCAATGACCGTAATAGTGGTTTCGCCTGCCATCTGCTCCTGCTTCCTGCTTGGGTGTTTTCCTACGGTGAAAAACGTGTGGGGCGGGCCGAAGTTACTCGGCCACGACCTTCTGGTCTTCCGGACGGATGATCTTGGTGCGCATGATGGTCTCGTTGAGGCCAAGCTGGCGGTCAAGTTCCTGGGCGGTAGCCGGTGCAGCGGTGAAGTTCACCACGGCGTAGATACCTTCGGACTTCTTCTTGATCTCGTACGCCAGGCGGCGACGGCCCCAGATGTCTACCTTTTCGATGGTTCCACCATCGGTGGTGATGACATTGAGGAACTTCTGAAGTGACGACTCTACGGTACGCTCGTCGACCTCGGGGTCGATGATGACCATCAATTCGTAAGGACGCATATGTGAACCCACCTCCTTTGGGCTAAGCGGTTACGGTCTTTCCGTAACAGGAGGTTCATTTGCGGTGCCTGCGCCGTTCCCTGGCGCCCTCCCGAAGGTGGGCAGGTGCCAGCACAGACTTGTCCATCTTACAGTACGTACGACGCCGGGCCCTCGCCTTTTCCCGTAAGGGCCGCCACAGGCGGTGGATAAGTCCCGGCGGCTGCCGGGGATCCACGTTCGCGAAGCATCGTCGCGAATTGACGAAGTACGCGGCGGTTGGCGGCCTGCTGTGGATTTCTCCAACCGCAACCCGGGCAACCCGAATAGAGTGGGCCCTTGGGGAGTGGCCCGTTGCTGCGAAGGAGTTGCGCTTGTCGGCACAAGAGAACCCAAGCGGGTTGGACGAACAGCAAGTGCGCGACGCCATGGAGTTCGCCGCCGGCATTCAGGGCTTTGCCGGCGGGGATCCGGACAAGCGGTCCCAGCGCCTGGCCCGGCGGATCCTGCGCGGCACGTCCACGCCGGAAGCCGCGGTGCGCCGCTACCTGGACGCCACCCTGCCGGAGGTGGAGTAGCCGCCATGCCGGACCGGTACACGTATCCCAATTCCGAGGTCTTGAAGAACAGGTTCAGCCTCGTCGAACAGTTTGCACTCAGCCGCGTGGAGAACGGCCTGGTGGAGCTGGGCCTCGCCGCGCTGGCCGTGTCGCCCGAGGAGCCGACGTTCCGGCTCTCCCACCTGCAGGCCATCCACCGCCGCCTGTTTGGCGAACTGTACCCGTGGGCCGGGGAGCTCCGGCAAACGGACAAGGAGGCACGCGGCTCCGGCGTGGTCCACTGCCGCCCGGAATTCCTTGAAACGACTGCCGAGGACGTTTTTGGGGCACTGCGCGACGACATCCTTCTGGACGGGCCGGGCAGGGACGTCTTTGCCGGGCACCTTGCCCACCACTGGGGCGCCCTCGCCATGCTGGATCCGTTCCGGGACGGCAACACCCGCGCCCAGGCGGTGCTCCTCGACCAGCTGTCCCGCAACGCCGGATGGCGCATCAGCTGGGCCGACGTGGATCCCGACTGGCTCAAGGAGGCACGCCTGGCCGCCGCCGCCGGCGATCCGGGCCTTCTGGGCAAGCTCCTGGCCCGCGCCACGGTCCCGCTTGCCGCAGGAAAGTGCCGGATGCCGGCCCCGCCCGTGGCATGATCGCCGTATGGTTACCACACGAGCGAAACACCGCAGGGGGCGGCTGGCTGTCATGCTCATCGCCGGGCTTGGCTCGGCAGCGGCCACAGTGATGTTTGGCGCGTGGGTTTACGCTCCGGCCGTCGGCTGGACCGTCGCGGCGCTGGTCTACAACCTCTGGGTGTGGCTGACCATCGCCCGCATGGACAACGTCCGTACGGCAAACCACGCGAAGGAGGAGGATCCCGGGCGCAGCACCTCGGACCTTCTGCTGCTCCTGGCGGCGGTGGGCTCGCTGGCCGCCGTCGTGCTGGTCATGGTGGGCAGCAAGGATGTGACGGGCGGCGGCAGGGCGCTGCTGGCGCTGCTGGCCTTGAGCTGCACGGCCATGTCCTGGCTGCTGGTGCCCACCTTGTTTACGCTGCGCTACGCCGAGACCTACTACGCGCGAGGGGCCGGCGGCGTCAGCTTCAACCAAAAGGAACCCCCGCAATACACGGACTTTGGCTACCTGGCGTTCTGCCTCAGCATGACGTACCAGGTCTCCGACACGGACATCACCACGCGGGCGATGCGGTCGATCGCGCTGCGGCAGAGCCTGCTGGCTTTCGTGTTCGGCACCGGCATTTTGGCCAGCACCATCAACCTGGTGGTCAGCCTCGCCCAGTAGCCGCTGGCAAAACGGCTGCCTGGCTGGCCGCGCCGGAATGGTGAAAAGCACGGGCTCCCGGCCGCCAACCGGATAGGCTGTCCGCATGGAAGAACTGCTCCCCGAGCCCGTGGCCGAGGTCGCCCGAAAGACTGTGACCCGCTCAATCTTGGGTTTCGCGGCCCTCCAGGGAGCAGTAATCGCCGGCCTGGTCATTGTGGACATGGTCAAGAAGCGCGACCGGAGCAAGCGCAAGGGTTTCCCGCACCCCGGCACTTTTGACAAGGCTGTTTCGGACACGCAGGTCACAACCTACACCTACGGGGCCGACCTGTACCGCGACATGCTCCTCGCCATCAACAACGCACAACATCAAATCCTCATCGAAACGTTCATCTGGAAGAACGACGACACCGGGAAACAATTCAAAGACGCCCTGAACGAAGCCGCCGGCCGCGGGGTGGACGTGCACGTCATTTACGATGGGTTCGCCAACCTGGTCGTGCCGCCATCCTTTTTCCGGTTTCACCCGGACATACACGTCTACCGCTTTCCAGTGGTCCGTCCGTCAATGCTCCTGAAGACCATACGCAGCACCGGGCTGGACCACCGCAAACTCCTCGTCGTCGATGATCAAATCGGCTTCGTCGGAGGCTATAACATCGGGTCCCTGTACGCCACAGAATGGCGGGACACACACCTCCGGCTTGACGGACCCTCGGTATGGGACCTGCGGCAGGCGTTCGTCACCGTCTGGAACGACCACACTCCCGGATCCGCAGCCGACATTGCGCACACGGCCCCGAAGGTGTGGGAACCTCGGCTCCGCACGGTCAACAACATTCCGGCGAACCTTGTCTATCCGATCCGGGGCGTCTATCTCGAGGCGATCAACCGGGCCCAGGACCACATCTACGTCACCATGGCCTACTTCATACCGGACCAGCAGATCCTGCGGGCGTTGCTTGCCTGCAGCAGGCGCGGTGTCGACGTCCGGCTGATCCTCCCCGAAGAGTCAAACCACATTCTCTCCGACTGGCTCTCGCGGGGATTTTACCGGTCCCTGCTTGACGCGGGGGTGACCATCCTGCTCTATCGCAATGCGATGATCCATGCCAAGACGGCAACCATCGACGGCAAGTGGTCAACTGTGGGCAGCGCCAACATCGACAGGCTCAGCCTGACCGGTAACTACGAAGTCAACCTTGAAATCCATGACGAAGACTTTGCCGCGGACATGCAGGAAATATTCGACGTGGACAGCCGGAACTGCCGGGTGCTGACCCTCGAGGAGTGGCAGGAAAGACCCCTGGTTGCGCGGTTCAGCGAAGCGGTCCTGGTGCCGCTGAGGCCCTTCCTCTGATACCGGAAGTGGGCCAGGCCGCCGTGCCGGCCGCACTCACACCGCGGTCCGGAACAACGTTTCCGTAATCCGCGAGAGGTGGAAGGGATCGTCCACGCCGCACAGCTCGCGCGCCGAATGCATGGACAGCAGCGGGGTGCCCACGTCCACGGTGCGGATGCCCAGGCGCGTCGCCGTCAGGGGGCCGATAGTGGAGCCGCACGGCACATCGTTGTTGGACACGAACTCCTGGTACGGCGCTCCCGTCACGTTGGACAGCCCGGCCCAGATGGCGGCGCCCGTGGCGTCGGTGGCGTAGCGCTGGTTGGCGTTGATCTTCAGCAGCGGACCGCCGCCCAGTACCGGCAGGTTGGCCGGGTCGTGCCGCTCGGCGTAGTTCGGGTGCACCGCGTGCCCGGCGTCGGCGGAGACGCAGAAGGAGTTGGCGAAGGCACGACGCCGTTCACTCACCGAAGCGCCCAGCCCGTCGGACACGCGGGTCAGGATGTCCTCGAGGATGGGCCCGCACGCTCCCGAACGCGACCCCGAACCGATCTCCTCGTGGTCAAAGGCGGCAAGGACGGGGATGACGGTGTCCGCCGTGGAGTCCGTGGCTGCGGCGTTGATCAGTGCCGTCAGCCCAGCGTGCACCGAGGTCAGGTTGTCCATCCGGCCAGCGGCAAAGAATTCGTTGCGGGCACCAAACACCTGGCCCGGCTGGGTGTCCGCCACCACGATGTCATAGCCGCCGATGGTCTTGGCGTCCACCCCCGCCCTTGCGGCCAGCAGTCCGAGCAGGTCCTCGGATCCCGGGTTGCCTTGGCCCCAGACGGGGTTCATGTGCTGCTGCTTGTCCAGCTTCAGGCCGTCGTTGGCGGACCGGTCCAAGTGGATGGCCAGCTGCGGAAAGCGCAGCAGCGGGCCGGTGGCCACCAGGGATTCCGTCCCGTCCAGGTCCACCAGGCGGCCGGCGAACTGCAGCTCGCGGTCCAGCCAGGAGTTCAGCAGCGGGCCGCCATACACCTCCACGCCTGCCTGCAGCCAGCCGTAGCGGCCCGTGGTGGGCTTGGGCTTGAGCTTGAAGGACGGCGAGTCCGTGTGCGCGCCCAGGATGTTGAACCCTGTGGTGGCCGTGGCATCTCCAGGCACCGCCCAGGCGATGATGGCGCCGTCGCGGACCACGAAATGCTTGCCGTGCACGGGCCATTCGGCGCTTTCGGGCAGCTGGCTGAAACCGGCCGCCGCCAGCCGCCGGGCGGACTCGCGCGCCGCGTGGAAGCTCGACGGCGACGCCTCGATGAAGGCGCGCAGGTCCTGAATGTGTTCAAGGGATGTCATGCTCCGAGTCTAGGGCGAGATGACGTCGAGCGGACGGTTGCGGGTGTGGGGGGTGAACTGGACCAGGATGGAGGCCACCACGATGAAGGCGGTGATCAGCATGAACGCGCCCAGGACGGACATGTGCGGCAGGAACGGCGCAATCACCAGGACGCCGATGCCGCCGCCGATGTGCCCCACGCCGTCCACCAGGGCAAAGCCCGTGGTCCGGGCCCGCGTGGGGAAACTCTCCGCGGTGAGGGCGTACGTCGGGGACACCCACAGGTTGAAGCCGGCGAAGATCAGGATGGCGCCGATGAAGGAGACCGTGATGGTGGTTCCGGCCACGGCGATGAGCACGGCGCCAATGATCGTCACCGCCGCGCCGATGGGCAGCCAAAAGCGGCGCTCCAGCTTTTCGACGAGGAAGGACATCACCATGGCCTCCGCCACGAATCCGATGGTGCCGACGGCGGCGATCACCCCGGCCTCGGGCGGCGGGAACTTCAACGCCGTCAGGATGCTGGTGAAGCCGGACGCGTAGGAGTAGACGGTGATGTAGCCGATGAACCAGATGCTGAACAACAGCGCTATCCGCCGCAGGTAGAGCGGGTTGGTGAACAGGTCCCGGTAGGGCATTTTCGACGGCGGACGCGGCAGGGCCGCCGCCTCGGCCAGCACCGGTTCGCGGAGGGTCCCGTGACGGATGGCCCGCGCTTCCATCCCGCTGACAACCTCATCGGCCTCCTGGATCCGTCCCTGGCCGATCAGCCATCGCGGGGACTCCGGCAACTGCACCCGCAGCAGGATGGCAACGAGTGCCAGCAGGGCGCCGACGCCGTACATCCACCGCCAGCCGACGTCGAACCCCGGCCCGGCCACGGCGAACGGCAGCCCCAGCGGCCACGGCGTGGACGGCGTGGTCAGGATCAGTCCAAGCCAGATCCCCACGAAGGCACCCAGCGCCGACATGATGAAGATGATGGTGGTGAATTTCGCCCGGGCCCGCCGTGGAGCCACCTCATTGATGTAGGTGTTCACGATGGCCAGGTCGGCGCCAATGCCAATGCCGGTGATGATGCGGGCAATGTTGAAGTTGACGTACCCGGGGGCCAGTGCGTTGTAGAGGGAACCGAGACCCGTGATGAGCATCGTGATCAGCAGCATGTTCCGCCGCCCGACCTTGTCTGCGTACGGGCTCAGGACCAGGGTGCCCACCACGTAGCCGGCCAGGTTCAGCACCACGGGGTACGGCAGGGCGTCCAAGGCGGTCTCCGGCGTGCAGCCGGGCTTCAGGGCCACACATGTTTGAATGAAGGAGACATTGATGTCGAAAATATCGTAGAACGTAAACAGGAATCCGAGCCCGATGATCCCGATGAAAACGTAGGACAGGGACCACACGTCGAGGCGTTCAAGCCTGGCGATGACCAGCTGTCCGGGAGATGACGCGATTTCTTCCTTCGGAGATTGCATGGTATGCTCCGCTCTTGACTTTTACTGTCAAGACAATGCTAAACCCACTAATAGTCGCTAAACCCACTAATAGTCAGGGTTGCTGGGCGTGACCAGCCCCGTTTCGTAGGCGTAGACCACCACCTGCACGCGGTCGCGCAGGTGCAGCTTCGTCAGGATGCGACGCACGTGGGTCTTCACGGTCGCCTCCGACAGGAACAGCTGGTGGGCGATTTCGGCGTTGGAAAGGCCCTGGGCGATGGCAAGGGCCACCTCCAGCTCGCGCGGCGTCAACTCCTCAAGCAGGGGGTCCCGAGGCATGGGTGTGCGCGCGGGCTGCGAGCGCACAAAGTTCTCCAGCAGGCGCGCCGTGATGCGTGGGGCCACGACGGCGTCGCCGCTGGCCACCAGGTGGACGGCGTTGACCAGTTCGGCGGGGGCCACGTCCTTCAGGAGGAATGCCGACGCCCCGGCCTGCAGCCCGGCAAATCCGTATTCGTCCAGGTCGAAGGTGGTCAGGATGATGACCTTGGCCTCGGATGCGGAGGCGCTGATTTTCCCGGTGGCCTCGATCCCGTCCATGAGCGGCATGCGCACGTCCATGAGCACCACATCAGGCGCCAGCCGGTCGACGGCCGCCAGCGCCTCGATCCCGTTGGAGGCCTCCCCCACCACGTCCAGGTCGTCCTCCCCCTCCAGGATCAGCCGGAACCCCATGCGGAGCAGGGGCTGGTCGTCCACGAGCAGCACCCTGATGGGCCCGGTGTTCACCATGTTCTCCATTCCCCGCCTATTTCCTTTCGGCCGCCGGATGCAGCACGGCCTCGACGGCCCATCCGCCGCCCGGGGCGGGTGCGGCGGCAACCGTTCCCGCGTAGATCCGTGCGCGTTCACGCATGCCCACAATGCCCTGTCCGGTCCCCATGGAGGCGTCCACGGAGCCGCGGCCGTCGTCGGACACCGCCACCTTGAGCACACCGGCGGCGGCGTCGTTGTCAATGAGCACCTGCACCCGGGAGACGGAGGTGCCATACCGCAGCACATTGGTCAGCGACTCCTGGACAATCCTGTACACGGTCAGCTGTAGCGCCGGGTCCTTGGGCAGCGCGGGACCTGCCTGGGTGACGGACAGCGGCAGCCCGGCCTGGCGGAACCCTTCGAACAATGCCGCCATGTCCGTGTCGTCCGGCTGTGGCGAACGCGATTCCGCGCCGGAGTCTTCGCGCAGCACGCCCAGGACGCGCCGCATGTCAGCCAGGGCGTTGCGGCCTGTTTGGGCGAGCTGGCCCAGCACCTCCCCCGCCTTGTCCGGATTTCTCCTCACCACGACGGCGGCCCCGTCGGAAAGTGCCACCATCACGGTCAGGGAGTGCGCAACGACGTCGTGCATCTCCCGGGCGATCCTGTTCCGCTCGGCAATGGAGGCCAGCTGGGCGTTGCGGACCGCCCACTGGCGAAGCTCCGCCTCGTGGTCCCGGCCGCGCCGCACGGAGGCGCCCACGCCGGTGGCAATGGTGTTTGAGAGCAGCAGCACGATCACGGTGATGACGCTGCTTGTCGCGGCGGAGGGCCCGTCCGCAACCAGAAACTCGTGGGGGTACCGGTAAAAGAGCAGCATGTAGCCGGCCAGCGGAACGGTGGCCAGGGCGGCTGCCGCGAAACTGAACACCGTGCGGTAGCGGACTGCCACCGCGTAGAGGCCAAACCACAGGCTTGAGCCCACGTTGCCGGCACTCGGCACCAGCATGATGTTCACGATTTCCAACGCGCACAGCACGGCCAGAACGCTGAGGGGCCGGTACCGGCGAAACATGAGTGCCACGGCCACGGCCGCCACCTGGGCGGTTTGCCAGGCCAATGCGGTGCCCGGGCCCACACGAAGGAACGCTCCGGAGGTTGCCAACAGGTATGCGGCAACCACCACCACGTCCATGACGCGGGGGTGGTTGTACAGGTAGTGCCGCAGCCTGCCCCGGCGCAGGGCCGTAAAATCCTCGGCCCGCCCGGCGGCGGCGGGTGCCGTGGCGGACGTCGGTTCGGCGGGGGCCGCGGCCGTTCGTTCCGCAGCCCCCGCCTGCTCAGGCGTGCGCATAAGGGTGGGTCTGGAGGCCCGGCGCAGGCGCCGGGCAGCAGACGGTCTTAGACGTCACGGGTCTTCAGGGTGATGATGGCAGGCACCGTGACCAGCACGATCCAGCCCAGGAAGATCAATCCACCGGACAGCGGGCTGATGAAGGCGGCCTTGTCTCCGATCTCCAGCATCCGCCCGCCAGCCACGCTGGGCACGTACTGTCCCACGTACTTCCAGAAGTCGCCGGGGACCAGGCCCAGCAGCGAGGTGCCGATTTCCAGCAGGAAGAACAGGGCCACCAGGACGATGATGCCTCCGGCGGAGCTGCGGATGAGCGTCCCCAGCGAGAGGCCGGTCAATGCAACCCCGGCGACATAGACGCCGCCCATGAAGATGCTGTAGACCACGCCGTCCATGCCCAGGGACATGTCAATGCCGTAGCCGTGCAGGATCGGGATCGAGATCAGGAAGGTGACAAATGCGGCCACCAGGGTCAGCACGTAGGAGACCACCACCAGCACAATGGCCTTGGCGAAAAAGGCCGGCAGGCGCTTGGGCACGGCCGTCATGGTGGAACGGATCATTCCCGTGCCAAACTCGGAGGCGATCAACAGCACGGCCAGGGCGCCCAGCACCAGGATGCCCAGCTGCAATCCGGCGATCGGCGTGCCGTAGATGTTGATTCCCTGCGCGCCGGCGGCGGCGACCGCCTGGTCCATGGTCATGGTGTGTCCGCCACCGGCGCCGGGACGCTCCGCCCCGAACTTCATGAGCTGGTCGATGATGGTTCCGCGCAGGAAGGCGGCAATCGTGCCCACGCCCACTACCGCCACAAAGGTGAACAGCAGCAGCAACTGGGTGGATCGCAGGGAACGGAACTTGATCCATTCGCTGCGCAACACGCCAAGGAAGGTCAGTCCGGTCCCTCCGGGAGCCGCGGATGGTGCGGGCATCGTCGTCGTACTCATCACTTTTGCGTCCCTTCCAGGGCGGCGGCCGGTTCGGCGTCATCGATTTCTTGCGAGTGGTACTCTACGGAATCCTTGGTCAGGTCGAAGTACGCGTCTTCCAGGGAGGTGGTCAACGGGGTGAGCTCGTAGACCAGCACGTGGTTGTCCAGCGCGATCTGCGCGATCCGGCGTGAATCGACGCCGGTGACCTCCAGGGTCTCGGTCTCGTTGCACTCCACCTGCACGCCGGTGGCGCTGAGCAGCTCGGTCAGGCGGGTGGCGTCGGCGGTGCGGACGCGGACCTTGGCCTGCTGACTGCCGGCCAGGATCGCCGCGATGGGGGCGTCGGCAATGATCCGGCCGCGGCCGATCACGATGAGGTGGTCCGCCGTCTGCGCCATCTCGCTCATCAGGTGCGAGGACAGGAACACCGTCTTGCCCTGCCCGGCCAGGTGCTTGGCCAGGTTGCGCACCCACAGCACGCCTTCCGGGTCCAGGCCGTTGACCGGTTCGTCGAGGATCAGCGTCTGGGGATCGCCCAGCAGTGCCGAGGCAATGCCCAGCCGCTGGCCCATGCCCAGGGAGAAGCCGCCGGCCTTCTTTTTGGCAACCGTGGCCAGACCGGTCATGTCGATGACCTCGTTGACCCGGCGGGTGGGGATGTTGTGTGTGGCCGCCATGGCCAGCAGGTGGTTGTAGGCGCTGCGGGAGGTGTGCACGGCCTTGGCGTCCAGCAGGGCGCCCACCTGGTGGAGCGGGTCGTGGTGTTCGGCGTAATGCTTGCCGTTGACCGTGACCGTGCCGGCGGTGGGCCGGTCCAGCCCCACGATCATGCGCATGGTCGTGGACTTGCCGGCGCCGTTAGGCCCCAGGAAGCCGGTCACCATGCCCGGCTTGACGGTAAAAGTGACACCGCCCACCGCGGTCTTGGCACCGTAGTGCTTGGTGAGGTTGACTGCCTCGATCATGTGGACATCCCTTATTTTTGTGGAGTCGCGTGGATGAATTTCCGGTCGCATTTCCAATGCTTGTTACCACCGTACGCATCCTGTCCGGCGTTTTCTTCGATCTCAGGGATGAATCAGGGCCGGATCAGGGTCGTCATTTTGGATGATGCGCCCTGGCCGTGGACATTGTGGGCAACACCGGCATGTTCCTGTATTCGATTGCCTTGTTCCTGGCGCTTTTGGTCCGCCACCGCCGGCTGGCATTTTTCACCGCCGCCGCGAACCTGCCCACGGCCGGGGGCCACGCAGCTGCTGAAATTCCTGGTGGGCCGGGAACGCCCTCCCCTGTGCCTGGTGCACGTCGAGTCGGCTTCATACCCGTCGGGGCATGTAAGCGCCACGGTCGCCGCGATGGTGGCCACCGCCATCGTCGTGGGCAGGCTGTGGATATGGACCAGCGGGACCGTCGTCAGCGTGGCCATGATGAACAGCCGCATGTACCTGGGCACCCACTGGCTTTCCGACACGGTTGCCGGGGCCTTGCTGGCGCTGGGCGTGACGCTGCTGCCCTGGGCCCTGGCGCACCATAAATGCCTTCCTCGGAATATTTCAAGCCGGGACCAGACGCGGCGGAGGCGGGGTCAGTGGGAGGCACCCACGTAGTCCTCGACGGGAAGCGGCTTGGCGGCAGGAGCGGTAAGTATGGAGGCGACGATGGCCACACCGATGGCCAGCAGCGCCCAGCGGACGGTGACGTGGTCGCCGAGGAAGCCAAGGAGCGGCGGTCCGGCCAGAAACGCGACGTAGCCGATGGTGGAGACGACGGAAACGCGGGCAGCCGCCCGGGCGGGGTCGTCCGCGGCGGCGGACATGCCCATGGGGAAGCCCATTGCCGCCCCGGCTCCCCAGAACACGGCGCCAAGTCCCGCGAGCCAGATGTTCGGGGCCACCACAAACAGGACCAGGCCCAGCAGGGCCGCGCCGAGGCTGCCGTAAAGGACGGGCACGCGGCCGTGGGCGTCGATGAACCGGCCGCCAAAGAACCTGAAGGCCGTCATGGACGCCACGAACACGGCAAACATGACGGCCCCGCCGGATTCGGTGGCACCGATGCCGTCCACGGTCGCCTTCGCGATCCAGTCGTTCGCGGCGCCCTCGGTCAGTGCCGCACCAAGCACCACCAGCCCCACCAGGAGCGTGCGGCTCTCCGACCACGCGCTGCGCGCCTTGCCAGGCAGGGCACCGCCTGAAATGTCGCTGCCGGGCAGGGAGCCGCCGGGCGCCCGGGCCGGCTGGGACCCGGGCGCACGCTGGGAGTCAGGCGCCGCCGTCGTGCGTGCGGAAGGAAGGAAGTGCCTCGGGATGGCGACCATGGCCACCACCACCAGGGCGACAATGGCAAACAGGTGCGCGGACATGCTGACGTTCATCGCTGACAACGCGGCTCCGACGAGCGCCCCCACCAGGGCTCCGCCGCTGAAGCCGGCATGGAACTGCGGCATGATGGTCCGGCCCAGGCGCCGTTCCACGTCGGCCCCCTCCACGTTTTGGGAAACGTCCCACAGGCCGATCCCCACGCCGAAGAAGAACAGGCCGAGTGCGGTCAGCGGCACCGAACCCCAGGCAAGCGCCGTGGCGATGATGAGGCCGCCGAGGGAGGAGGTGAAGCCTCCCACCTGGACCGTGCACGCCGTGCCCAGGCGCGCCACCACCGTGCCGGCGAGGGGCAGGGCAATGACGGAGCCGGCCGCAATGGTCAGCAGAAGCAGGCCCATCTCACCGGCAGTCAGCCCCAGGACGCGCGTGACGGCGGGGATCCGGGCCGCCCAGCTGGCAAACACGAAGCCGTTGATGGCAAAGACGGCAAACGTGGCCAGGGCCGCGTGGCGGACCGATTTCTGGTTCATGGAGGGGATGGCCTTCACTGGTCGTTGGTTCGGCTGGTGGGGGCGAACAGGGTGGCGGCCAGGTGTTCCAGGTCCTGGGCCATGTCGATGGTTTTGTCGTACATCCACTGCAGCTGCAGTCCGTCCGAGGCCGCGACCAGGAGCCTGGCGAGCACAGTGGCCGGCAGGTCGTCGCGCAGCGTGCCGGCGGCCTGCCCGGCGGCGATGTCGCGGGCCGCGGTCTCCACTATTGCCTTGAAGCGTTCCTGGAAGTAATCGTGGGAGGCGTGGCCGGGCGAGCTGGCCGTCGCCGACGCCACTGCGTATAGCGTGGTCAACCCCGGCTGGGTGGCATTCCGCCGGGCCACGGCGGGCATGGTGGAGACCAGCCCCCCGCTCTCCCCGCCGATGTCCCGGTGGGCGCGCCGGTCGCGTTCCTTCAGGACGGCCGTGAGCAGTTCCTGCTTGCTGCTGAAGTAGTGGAACAGGGTGGCCTCGCGCACGCCCACCCGTTCGGCGACGCGTTTGAGGGCCGTGCCCTCAAAACCGTCCGTGGCAAAGATGTCGGTGGCCGTCTGGATGATTTGCTCCCGGCGTTCAACGCCCTTGGCGTACCGCCCGCGGGATTGCGGAATCGACATGCCTCCCAGTCTATTTCACGCGGGCTGACAAAATCTAGTCATACTTTGTTTTTACCGGGACGCTGTCCGCATGACAGCCGCACCCCGCCCTGAACCGCAGACCCCACCCGATGCCCGGCTGCGCGACCTGGCCCGTTCCTTCTCGCTGGAGCAGCAGGTCTGGCTGCTGGCCGGCGCGGACGTCTGTCCACGCGGGCCATCCCGGAGATCGGCCTGGGTCGGATTGTGCTCTCCGACGGGCCCTCGGGCGTCCGCGGGGAGGATTTTGACGAGCGGCACGATTCCCTCTCCCTGCCGTCCTCATCGGCCCTCGGGGCCAGCTGGAGCCTGGACGTCGCGCGCCGCTACGGCCAGGTGGTGGGCCAGGAGGCGCGCCGCAAGGGCGTCCACGCCGTGCTCGGCCCCACCATCAACCTCCACCGTTCGCCGCTGGGCGGCCGCCACTTTGAGGCGTTCAGCGAAGATCCCGTCCTGACGGCCCGTCTCGCGGCGGCCTATGTGGACGGCGTGCAGTCCATGGACGTCGGCGCCACCCCCAAGCACTACATCGCCAACGAGGCCGAGACAGACCGCTCCTGCCAAGGCACAACATTTCCCCGCTGGAAGGCCTGCACAGCGCACTGCCCGCGGACGTCGTCGTCCGGTACTCCCGCAGCGCGAAGGTGGCCGAGGGCCTGCAGGAATTCCCACGCGGCAAACTCCACAACCCCGTCAGCGGCGTTCCCGGCATCCGCGTGACGTTCTTGGACGCAGCCGGGGCCGGGGTCAGCGGCGAGGACCGGCTGGCCTCCCGCCTGATTTGGTTTGGCGCCAGCACCCCGGAAGGGACCTCGGCGATCCGGCTGGATACGGTGTGGACGGTCCCTGCCGCAGGGGCGCATACCGTGGGCATCGGCACGGTCGGGCAGGTCAGGCTGACCATTGACGGCGCTGACGTTTTTGACGATGAACTCATCGACAGCACCAATGTACTGGGAGCGGCCCTGTTCGCGCCGCCGCAGAAGACCTTCGACGTCACCGCGGCTGCCGGCGGAAAAGTATCCCTGACGGCCGAATACCGGCTGCCGCCGAACCAGACGACACCCTTGACGGCGATCCTCCTCGGCGAGGAAGCAGCGGCGGGTGATCCGGCCGCGGAGATTGCCGAGGCCGTCGAGAACGCGCGGGGCGCCGACGTCGCGATCGTGGTGGTCGGCACCAACGCCGCCATCGAGTCTGAGGGTTTTGACCGCGAAAACCTGGACCTGCCCGGCCGCCAAAACGAACTGGTGGAGGCGGTTGCCGCAGCGAATCCGCGCACCGTTGTGGTGGTGATCTCCGGTTCGCCCGTGCTCATGCCATGGCGGGAAAAGTCGGGGCCGTGCTGCTGGGCTGGTTTGGCGGGCAGGAGTTTGGGGCCGCGATCGCGGACATCCTGCTGGACATCGCCGAACCCGGGGGCCGCCTGCCCACCTCCTGGCCGGCCGCACTGGCGGATGTGCCCGTGTTGAACACCACACCCGTGGACGGGCAGCTGGTGTACGGCGAGGGTATCCATGTCGGCTATCGGGCCTGGCTGAGGCAGCAGGCCGCCGGTGGGGCGGCGCCGGCATATCCTTTTGGCTTCGGCCAGGGCTACACCTCGTTTGTCCTGGGACATCCGGCGGTTCTGCCGTCGGGCCAAGGTACCGGTGTCCGGCTCCTCGGGCAACGTGGAGGTCCAGGTTCCGGCGCGTGCCTTTGCCCATTACGACGGCGGCTGGCAGCAGGAACCCGGTGTCTTCAGGGTCCTCGTGGGCAGGCATGTGGAGGACGATTTCCAGGCGCGGAGGTGGAGATCGGCTGACTTCGGCCGCTCCGCAGCCCCACACGTCGGCCGGGACCGCTACCGAGCCCGTTCCACCCGCTTTTCATCCCAGACCGGTTCCTCGGATTCATACACCTTGCCGTCGGAGCCGAAGACCAGGAAGCGGTCAAAGGAGCGGGCAAACCAGCGGTCGTGCGTGACGGCCAGGACGGTCCCTTCGAAGGAGTCGATCGCCTTCTCCAGCGCCTCTGCTGAATGCAGGTCCAGGTTGTCGGTGGGCTCGTCGAGAAGCAGCAACGTGGCTCCAGAGAGTTCAAGCAGCAGGATCTGGAAGCGCGCCTGCTGGCCGCCGGACAGGGAATCGTACTTCTGCTCGGAGCTGGAGGCCAGGCCGTAGCGGTCCAGTGCACCGGCGGCGGCCTCGCGGCCCAGACCGGAGCGGTGCTCGTCGCCACGGTGCAGGATGTCCAGCAACGTCCGGCCAAGCAGGTCCGGCCGGGCGTGGGTCTGGGCAAAGAAGCCGGGCCGGATGCGGGCGCCAAGCTTCACCGAGCCCTGGTGCGGCACGTGGGCAATTTCGACGTCGGACACCGGTTCGTGTTCCTTGTCCGGATCGGAACCGCCGGCTGCGAGCAGGCGCAGGAAGTGGCTCTTGCCTGAGCCGTTGGAACCCAGAATTCCCACCCGGTCGCCGAACCAGATCTCCGCGCTGAACGGCTTCATCAGCCCCGAAAGCTCCAGCTTTGTGGCCACGACGGCTCGCTTGGCCGTGCGCCCGCCCTTGAGGCGCATCTTCACGTTCTGTTCGATCGGAAGCGCCTCGGGCGGACCCTTTTCCAGGAATTGCGCCAGGCGCGATTGCGCCGCCTGGTAGCGGTTCGCCATGTCGGAGCGGAACGCGGCCTTGTTCTTGTACATGTTGACGAGTTCCTTGAGCTTGACGTGCTCCTCATCCCAGCGCTTGCGCAACTCCTCAAAGCGGGCATTGCGGTCCTCGCGCGCCTTCACGTACGATTCAAAGCCGCCGCCGTGGGTCCAGCTGGACGCGCCGTTGATGCCCGGCTCCAGGGTGACGATCCTGTCCGCGGCGTTGGCCAGCAGTTCCCGGTCGTGGCTGACGAACAGCACGGACTTGTCCGACGCAGCCATTTTCGCCTCGAGCCAGCGCTTGCCCGGGACGTCCAGGTAGTTGTCCGGCTCATCGAGCAGCAGCACCTCGTCCGGACCGGCAAACAACGCTTCCAGCACCAGGCGCTTTTGCTCGCCGCCGCTGAGGGATGAGGCCTTGCGGTACTGCGCCGAATAGAAATCCATGCCCATGGCGGCCATGGTGACTTCGTCCCAGGTCGTTTCCATTTCGTACCCGCCCGCATCACCCCAGTCCGCGATCGCCTGCGCGTAGGCCATCTGGGCGGGCTCGTCGTCGCGCTCCATCATGGCCAGTTCGGCTAAGTCCACCGCCTTCCCGGCGCCGGAAATGTTGGCGGAGGCGACGGACAGCAGCAAGTCCCGGACGGTGCTGTCGTCGCGGACCTGGCCCACGAACTGGCGCATGACTCCCATGCTGCCGGAGCGCGAAACAACACCCTCATCAGCCTTGATGTCCTGGCAGATGATGCGCAGCAGAGTGGTCTTGCCGGTGCCGTTGGGGCCGATCAGTGCCGTCTTTGTGCCGTCGGCGACGCGGAAGTTCACCCCGTTCAGCAGTTGCCGGCCGTCGGAGAGAAAGTAGTCAATGTTTGCAACGTCGATGTGTCCCACCGGTTAATCCTCCCATCTTTCCGCCCCGTCCAATTCGCCGTGGCCGCGGTCCCGCCGATGGGGAGGTGGGGTTAAAGCCCCTGCGAATTGGCCTGCCGGCATGACGACTTCAAGACGCCGATGGCGGCGAGGATTGAAGCATGAAAGGTTCCGTGTCCAGCAGGCCTGCACCGTCCTGGTTCATTGGCCACCCCGTGGTCGAGCACCGAGCTCTGCGAGGGCGTCGAGACCCTGGGCCCGGTGGTCGGGCTGCGATCTCTGCGGGGGCGTCGAGACCCTGGTCCCGGTGGCTGGGTCTGTCAGCTGTCGGGTTGGTTGTTGTTGTTGGGGTGTTTGAAGTTGTAGTCGAGGAGGCTTTCGAGGGGGCTTTGACTTAGGTCGATCCGGGGTGCCGGGCCGGTTGTTGGGCGGTTTTTGTGGTGGCTGGGGTTTTTGGCGAGGCGTTTTTTGAGCCATTTGGGGTAGGCCGGTGGCTGGGTGTCGCGGGGTGCGGGGGCGTGGTATTTGCCGGTGGGCGAGGTCCAGCCCACGCGCCCGTCGGCGGTGGTGCAGGGCTTCCAGCCGCGCAGCTTGATCCCGGCCCGGTCCGGGTCCCGGTCCTGGCGGTAGCGGCCGTGGCGGTCCTTGTCGTCACGGAAGTGACGCAGCGCGTGATGGAGGCGGCAGCCCGGGTGGGTGTTGGCCCTTGTGGTGGGCCCGCCCTGGCCGTAGGCGATGACATGGTCGATGTCGGCGGTGATGGCCGGGTTGGTGCAGTTCGGGAACGAACACGTCTCGTTCAACGCCCGCAGCAGGGTTTTCTCGGCTTCCCGCAGCCGGTACCGTTCCGGGGCCAGCTCCGCCAGGGGCACGTTGGTGACGGGATCGGTGAGCACGCGCAGGAACGCCCCGGCGTTCGCCAGGAGCCTGCGGGCGGTTTCCTCCGGGATCGGCCCGTGCCCGGCCAGCTGCGCCGGTTCGTTCGTGGCTCCGAGCAGGCCCAGGACCGGGACCGTGATGATCACCTGCGCGCCCGGCAGCGGAGGCCCGGTGATCGCCGCCCCGTTGCGGGCGGCCTCGAGCTGGTCCAGGTAGTCCTGCACGGGATCCTCCAGCAACCCGTCGACCACCCCGTCCACCAGGGCGCCGGCAAGCCCGGCAACCAGCTCCCCAATCATGCCACCGGTGACACCGGAGCCGCCGCCCGTGCCGCCGTTGGTGGCTCCATTCGTGCCGCCGCCCGGGACGGAACCGTCCCCTCGGGCATGACCGTCCCGCATCACGGAGCCTCCGACCGTGCCGCCGGTGCCGGATGCCGTGCCGGTGCTGCCGGTGCCGGGTGGGGTGTCGGGGCAGAGGGTTCCGGTCAGGGGGATGTTTTCCGGGTTGGTCTCCCAGGCCCTGGCGCGGGCGTCGGCGTCCCGGGTCAGGGGCCCGATCACTTCGTGCGAGGGCCCGTGGGCCCAGTCCGGGACCACGTCCACCAGCGTCAACCCGGTATACCGGCCCTCTTCCATCGGGGTGGGGCTGGTGATGGTGTACATGTCCAGGATCTGGCCCGAGAACGGGTCGCTGATGAACCGTGCACCCACGTACGGGCCGCCGACAGGCCCGCCATTGCGGCCGCCGGCCACAGTGTGGCTGCCGTCCGGAGCGCCAGCGGCGCCGCCGGCATTGTTTCCTCCGGGCCCGTCGTGGCGGGTGTTGCCGTTGCTTCCGCCGGTGCTGCTTGAGCCGCCGTTGCTCCTGTCGCTGTCTGCGCCGGTCGTGCGGTTGTCGCTGTTGCTGAGCCCGGCGGTGGTTCCGCGGGTGGTTCCGGCGTTACTGTCGCTGTCGCTGAGCCCGCCGGTGGTTCCGCCGTTGGTTCCGGCGTTGCTGCCGCCGGTGGTGTTGGTGGTGCCTTCGTTGGTGGTGGTGGGGAGGGGTTGGTTTAGGAGGAGGAGGGTGGCGGTGTCGGCTTGGAGTTGGCCGGGGGTGCGGTGTTCGTCGGGGCCTTGTTGGGTCCGGGCGAGGCGCGTGCATTGGACGTAGGCGCCCTGGGCTGCCGGGGCGGGGATGTGCAGGGTCAGCCAGGACATGCCGTCCTTGCCCGGTTCGAGGGTGAGGGAGCGTTTGGCGATGGCCTGGCGGGTGCGGGTGGTGAGGGTTTCCGGGTGCAGGCCCTCGCGCATCCGCCGGGCCCGGGAGGCGAACCCGCCGGCGGTGGTGCCCGGCGCGGCGGCGAGCAGGCGGGACTCGAACGCGGTGATGTCGGCCGGGGCCAGGGACGGGGTTTGGGCCAGGGTGCCGGTTTCACCCAGGACCGTGCATGCGTGCCGCCAGGACAGGGTGCCGGTTTCCAGGGCGGTAAGGGTCTCGGGGTGGTGGGCGAGCAGTTCCACGGCCTGGCGGGCCAGGGCGGCCGCGCTGCCCTGGGCGATGCACAGGGTCGTGGCGATCTCGGCGGTCGCGGAGGCTTCGCCCAGCCCGGCCTGCCACGGATCCAGGGCCACCGCGGCCGATTCGACGGCGGCGGCGGCCAGGTGGCGGGCGAGCAGGGCCGCCTTCAACGCCGCGGTCCTCCCCTCCAGGACCCGCACCGCGGCCAGGGCGGCGATGGTGGCGTCCTGCACGGTGCGCGCGACCTGGACCCGCGAGGCCGGTTCCGGCTCCGGGGCCGGGTGCCGGGTGTACGCCGGCAGCCCGGCCAGCCCGGGCGTGTCGGGGCCGAAGGGTTCAATGGAGGGAAGGGACACGGCGGCGATGAGGGCCGCCACATCCGCTGTGGCGGGAACTCCCCCGCTGCCGGGGCCGCTCTCCGGCCTGTCCATGACACCAAGCCTACGCCCTATATACCACACTCTCAATAGTTTCTAGAACATTAGTTCTAAACAGTTTCCGCCCCGCCCACGCCACCAATCCCCGGACCCAGCGGCTCCACCATCGGAGTACTGACGGGCCCTACCGCCGGGGCGGGGAGTCAACAGGCTCGACCGCCGGCGCGTGGCCTGGATCACCGGACCGCACCTCGGCCACGTCGGACGACCACCAGGTGGCGGATTCAGCCCTCACGGCGCGCCAGGCGTCCCGCTGCAGCAACCGCACAAAGGGCCAATGAGGAGCAGATTGCCATTGATACGGCCATCGGAACGGCGGTGTGCTGCCCGGCGATGCCGGTCAGGGGACTTACCAGGCCACCGAAAAGGAACTGGACGGTCCCGAGCACCGCCGAGCCGGCGCCCGCCCGCCCGGGCACGCGGCCCTGCGCCATGGCGACGGCGTTGCCCATAATGAAGCCGACGCAGGCCTGGTTGACGAAGAGGTGGACCAGCGTGGGCCAGCCGGTAACGCCCGCCAGAATGAGGGCGAGACCCGCGATATTGACCACGCATGCCGTCGTGATCGCCGTCCGTAGGATCAGTCCCGGCTCGATCCGATCCACAAGCCTTGTGTTGACAAGGGCTCCCACGATGGAGCCTCCAGCATTGACCGCAAAGATCACCGAGTAGCCCAACGCTGAGAAGCCAAGCACGCTTTGCAGCACGAAGGACGAGGCGGAAATGTAGGAGAACAGAGACCCGAAAGTAAACCCAAACGCCAGCGAGTAGGCCATGAACGCGCGGTTGCGCATGACCCCCAAGGAGATGCTTACGACGCCGGCCAGGCCGCCACGGTGGCGCTTGTGCACCGGCAGGGTCTCCGGAACCACAAACACCGATCCGGCCAGCATCAGCAGCCCGAAACCTGCAAGCGCCCAGAAGGCAACCTGCCACGGGGCGACACTGGCGATGACACCGCCGAGCAGTGGCGCAACGACAGGTGCGAGGGAAGTAATGGTTGCCAGGACTGAGAAGAGCTTGGCCGCCTGGCGGTCTGTCACTATATCTGAGACGACGGCCCGCGCTATCACCACGCCCGCGGCACCAGAGACACCCTGAACCGCGCGGAGGGCAATGACGACGCCGATGCTGGGAGCCACCACGATGGCCAGGCAGGTGGCCAAAAACAAAACGTTGCCCGCCACCATCAATCGGTGCCGCCCGACCATGTCCGAGATTGGGCCGAGCAGGAACTGTCCGACGGCCATGCCCACCATGTACGTGGTCAAGGTCAGCTGAACTGCGGAAGCAGAAGTTTGGTAATAGTCGGCCACCCGCGGCATCGACGCCAGGTACATGTCGGTTGCCATGGGACTGACGGCGCTGAGGATTCCGAGAGCCATCACAAGTATGACCCGGTCCTTGCTGCCGGAAAGCCGCAGTCGCGAGCGGAAGGCGTCGTCGGGGTTCACTGCGGTCATGGACCATCCTTCAGAGGTCAGGCGGATCGGGAAGAACTTGCCCACACTACCGCTGGAGGCGCCCCGGAGGCGCGTCGGTGGAAGATGCAGGACAGCGGCTCGCGTGCCCTGCCGGATCGGGGCTTGATTCCAGAGCCCAAATGTTACGCCGCTTAGTTCACTGACGCCGTGGACTCCGTGGGCATGGGCGAGGCTGAGCTCGATGTCGGGTTCAAACAGGGGGTGGCGCCCGACGTCGGACCTGCCGGCAGGGCGGCCGTGGCAGCCGGGTGCTCCGTTGCCACAGGCGCACATTTAGTTGGCGCAGGCGTCGTGTCCGCGGGGACGCTTCCCGTGTGGCCCGCGCTGGGTTCCGTCTTCGGCGTCGCGCTGGCGCTTGGCGACGGGCTGGGGCTTGGCGTCGGGCTGGCACTGGGCGTCGGCTCCGCCGTCGCGCTGGCACTGGGCGTCGGCTCCGCCGTCGCGCTGGGGCTGGGCGTCGGCTCCGCCGTCGCGCTGGCGCTTGGCGTCGGGCTGGGGCTTGGCGTCGCGCTGGCAGTGGGTGTTGGCTTCGTCGCCGCAGTGGGTGTGGGTGTCGCCGTCGCACTCGGTGTTGGCTTCGCCGCCGCACTCGGCGTGGGACGCGTGCTCACGCTTGGACGGGCGGTTTCCGTGGCCTTGGGCTTCGGTGAGACCTTGCCCGCACTCTCAGCGACAGCCTTGGCCACTGCGTTCTTCGCGGCAGCCGCCCTGTCCGCCAGGGCATGGTCCTTCGCTGCCTTCTGGTCCAGGCTCGCGAACCCGGGCATCGTGAAGTACGTGGAGGAACTGCTGGTCGACGCCGGCGTATGCATGATGGTTCCCACCGAGGGATTGAGCGCACTGATCATCAGGCCGCCGCCAATGTAGATGCCAATGTGCGACCAGTGGTCGGGGCCATCCGGGTTTTGGACCACGATGTCGCCAGGCTGTGGGGTGTTGGTCTTGACCATGGGAACCCACTGCTCCGTGCGCGGCAGTGCTATGCCGGCCTGGGCGTAGGCCCACTGCACAAACCCTGAACAGTCCCACCCCGAGGAAAAACTGGTCCCGCCCCACACATAGCTATGGCCCAGTCCCACGAAGGCGGCGGCCACTATCTCCTGGCGGACCTGCGAGATGAATTCGGGTGAAAAGTCGGCAATGCCCCCGAGCAGGGCTTCGGCGGGATCCCCCGGTCCCGACAGTTCTCCACCAGGGTTTGTGAGATCGAAAACCGTTCTGGGCGCGGGCTTGCGCGACAGGATCAAGGTGTCGGCGAATATGACCTTGATGGCTGCGCCCGGGGGCGCAAAGGAATCAAGTGAGGAAGCGGGCGGTGGATTGGAGCCGGCCGGAACCGGATGCCGGGTTGGCCCGGCCAAAGCGTTGTCCGCCACGGAAGTGCCGGCGTATCCGGCACCCACAAAACCGCCGGAGGCCAGCAGCATGCACGCAACCGCCATGCCCAAATGGAACGGCCGAGACTTCTCCCGTGGAAACGCCATTTACAGGTCCCCCTGCTTCAATGCAATCGTTAGGCCCGAGCTTACGCCGGATACTCAAAAGCAAACAGGATTTTCCCATATTCACACAATGTCCCTTAAGCGCACTTAGCCTCCCGGCGTGTCGCACAGATTCGGCCACCGCGGCCCCGTTACCGGGTTTCGACAGGCTCAACCGCCGGTGCGGATGATGCGGCGCTGGGCGGCCACTGAGATGGCGGCGGTGCGGTTGTCCACGCCGAGCTTGTCGTAGATGTGCACCAGGTGCGTCTTGACGGTGGCCTCGGAGATGAACAGCTGCTTCGCCATGGCCTTGTTGCTCATGCCGGTGGCGAGCAGCTCCAGCAGCTGGACCTCGCGCGTGGACAGCACCGGTTCCGGGTTGCGGATGCGTCCCATGAGGCGGGCCGCCACCTCCGGCGCCAGCGCGGTCTGCCCGGCCGCCGCCTGCTGGACGGCCGCGCGGATCTGTTCCGGCGGGGCGTCCTTGAGCATGTAGCCGCTGGCCCCGGCCTCGACGGCGGCCAGAATGTCGGCGTCGGTGTCGTAGGTCGTCAGGATCAGCACGGGTGGCGCGGACGAAAGCGCCTTGATGGCCCTGGTGGCGGTGACCCCGTCCATGCCGGCCCCCATTTGCAGGTCCATGAGGACCACGTCCAGGGGCTCGCCCAGGGTCTGCAGCCGCTCGATTTCCTTGATGGCGGCGGCGCCTTCGGGCGCCTCGGCCACCACCGTGAAACCTTCAAAGTCGGTCAGCATGGCGCGCAGCCCGGCGCGAACCACTGGGTGGTCGTCCACGAGCAGAATCCGTATTTCCATCATGCCGCCCCTTCATTGTCGTTCGTCGCCGCCGGCGGCGACGAAGCCAGCGGCAGCCTGACGGCCACCACGGTGCCTTCGCCCGGTGCCGACTCTATCTCGAGGGACCCGCTTTGCGCCGCCACCCGCTGCCGCAGGGACTCCAGCCCGAACCCGCTCCCGTCCGCGCGCCCTGCCACGGCGGCGGCCAGCGCTGAGGGGTCAAAGCCCCGTCCGTCGTCGTACACGTCCAGGGTCACCTCCGTGTCCAGGTAGGCCAGGCTGACGACGGCGGTGCCGGCCTTGGCGTGGAGCCAGACGTTGGCGAGGCTCGCCTGCGCGGCGCGCAGCAGGGTGACCCGGTACGGCTGCGGGAGGTCCACGGGGTCCCCGTCCGCCCGGAAGGTGCAGCTGAGGTTCACGCCGCGTGCCGCCGCCGCCAGCTGCGTCTTCTCGCAGAGGCGCGCCAGGGACTGCACGAGGGAGGTGCCCTCGAGCGCCGGCGAGGACAGGCCGCGCACAAAGCTGCGGGCCTCGGCCAGGTTTTCCGCGGCCGTGGCCTCCACCATGGCGAGGCTTTCCCGGGCCGAGCCGAGGTCGCCCGAGGCCAGCGAGCGTCCTGCCGCCCGGGCCACCAGGACGATGGAGGAAAAGCCCTGAGCCAGCGTGTCGTGGATTTCGCCGGCCAGCCGGGCGCGCTCCGCCAGGACGCCTGCCTCATGCTGGCTGGCGGACAGTTCGGCGCGGGTGCGGCGCAGCTCGTCGGCGGCGCGGCGCTGGTTTTCACCTTCCTGGTACAGCATCCGGTAGGCCTTGGAGGTGACCACGGCAAAGCCCGCGCCGAAGAGGGGGCCCAGCACGGCGGCCAGCGGCGGGTGGGCCGCGCCGCCGGCCAGCCACTGGGCAGCAATCACGCCGGCGGTCATGATGATGACCATCGCGTTCCCGGCCCAGCGCGGCAGCAGGTGCAGGTGCAGGAAGAACAAGGGAAACGCGAGCCAGGAAAATTCCGCCGAACCGACCATCAGCGCCGCCCACAGGACGGTGACCAGGGCCAGCCACAGGTAGGCGTGGCGGCGCGGGTTCCGGGCGGCGCGGCCGGTGGAGAAGCGCTTTTCCGCGACGGTCCCCACCAGGTAGACGGCGGCCAGCAGCACTGCCAGGCCGAGCAGCGCGTACCGTTCGGTCCCGTCCAGGTGCGCGGCAAGCAGCCGGGCCGCCGCCACGGCCAGCAGGATGGCGAATCCCACGTGCAGCGCCACGCGCAGGAAGCGCAGGATGGCAGCACTTGTCACGGGCGGGTCGTTCAGGGCAGACATGCCACCAGCTTAGGCCGTGCGCCCGCCGGCCGTATCAACTGAATGGTTGACTGCGGGTTCAACCATCGGGCCCGGGCAGACCATCCAAGCCTGCGATGGAAGCGGCCCGGAATGGAAGGACAGTGGAACTAAAGGAAAAAACGGCCCGTCCGGGCCATAAATGAAAGAAGGTGCGCACATGTTCCTCGCCATCCGAGACATCCGTTTCGCCAAGGGCCGCTTCGCCCTGATGGGCGGCGTGGTGGCCTTGATCAGCCTGCTGCTGGTCCTGCTCTCCGGCCTGACCGCCGGGCTGGGCAACCAGTCCACCTCCTCCATCGCCGATCTCGGCAGGTCGGTGCAGGCCCCCGTGGACCAGCTGGTGTTCGGGGCACCGGGAACCAACGACCCGAAGGTCTCCTTCACCGAAAGCCAGGTCACGCAGGCGCAGGTCGACACTTGGGCCAAGCAGCCCGGCGTCTCCTCCGCGATCCCGCTGGGCATCAGCCAGACCCGCTTCCAGGGGGCCGACGCCGCCGCGCCAGGCAGGAAAACAGGGACCACCAACGTGGCCGTGTTCGGTGTGGGCGAGGGGGGCGCCAAGGCCGGGATCGCGCCGTCGGGCCTCAGCGATTCCACCGTCATCATCGGTGACAACGTGGCGAAGGACCTCCACCTGGCCGTGGGCGCCGCCGTGACGCTGGGAGGGAGCACGTTGAAGGTCTCCGCCGTGGTGCCCGACCAGTGGTACTCGCACACCTCGGTGGTCTGGACCACGCTGCCCACCTGGTCCAAGCTGGCCCACCTCAGCGATCCGGCCCAGCTCGCCACCACGGTCGCCGTGACGTACGACGCCGGCGCTTCCGTTGATGCTGCAGCGGCCAACGCCGCGGCCGGCACCGTGAGCACCAACCGAAGCGGCGCCTTCCAGGGCTTGGGTGGCTACAAGAGCGAGAACGGCTCACTGTTGATGATGCAGGCGTTCCTGTATGGCATCTCCGCCCTGGTGATCGTGGCCTTCCTGACCGTGTGGACCGTGCAGCGCACCCGCGACATCGCCGTCCTGAAGGCCATGGGAGCCTCCGGCAGGTACCTGCTGCGGGACGCCCTGACGCAGGCGGCCCTGGTGCTGCTGGCCGGCGCCGCGCTCGGCGGCCTGGTGGGCGTGGCCGGCGGGTTCTTCGCCGCCAAGGCCGCCCCGTTCCTGGTCACCCCGGCCACCACCGTGCTGCCGATGCTCGGCATCGTGGTCCTGGGCCTGGCCGGCGCCGCCGTGGCCGTCCGCAAGGTCACGAAGGTCGACGCCCTCATCGCCCTCGGCGGCAGCTGACCTGTCCCGAGCCCGACCCCGCCCAGCGCGGGAGGTCGTGGGAATGATCTCGAACCTCAAATCTTAAGGAAACCCCATGTCTGCACTGACCACCCCCGCCCTGTCCCTGACCAACGTCACCCTTGAGTACCCGGACGGCGACGGCACCGTCACCGCACTGGACCACATCTCCCTGAACGTGGACCCCGGCGAGTTCGTCTCACTGGTGGGTCCGTCGGGCTCGGGCAAGTCGAGCCTGCTCGCCGTGGCCGCCACCCTGGTCAAGCCCACCTCGGGCCTGGTCACGATCGACGGCGAAGACGCCACCGGGCTTGGCGACAAGGCGCTGACCACGCTGCGCCGGGACAAGGTGGGCATCATCTTCCAGCAGCCCAACCTGCTCGCCTCGCTCACGGCGGCCGAGCAGCTCATTATTGGCGACCACCTGCGCGGGAAGCCGCTGCGCGCGGCGGCGGCCCGGGCCGCGGAGCTGCTCGAGATGGTCGGGCTGGCCGATTCCGCACGCAAGCGCCCGCACCAGCTTTCCGGCGGCCAGCGCCAGCGGGTCAACATTGCCCGGGCACTGATGGGGTCCCCGTCGGTCCTGCTGGTGGATGAGCCGACGGCGGCCCTCGACCACGAGCGCAGCGAGTCGATCGTGCGCCTCCTGCGCCAGGTGACGGACGAGTTCCGGGTGGGCACCGTCATGGTCACCCATGACACCGAGTTTGTCCCGCTCACCGACGCCGTGGCCACCATGCGCGACGGCGTCCTGGCCGCCGCGGTGCCCACCGTGGCCGCCGTCGGCGCCCGGTAACTGCCCCGCATGAAGCGCCTGGGTTCCCGCCCATGCAATAACATGGGGGGAACCACGATTCTTCAGCATTTCGAAACGGAGACACCCCTTCATGAAACGCGTCCTCGCCCTGGCCGGCAGCCTGGTCCTTGCCTTTGTCCTCTCCTCCTGCGCCGCCGCAACCGGCCCGGTGGGCACGTGGGGCAACGGCTACAACACGGACAAGCAGCCGTACCTGGAACTGTCGCTGGGGGCCGAGCAGAACGGCGACACCGCCGGCTACCTGCAGGGCAGCGACGGGTGCAACCGGCTGTCCGGGCAGTGGATGATGGCCTCCGGGGAGCTGACGTTCCCGCAGCTGGGCAAGACCCAGATCACGTGCGACGGCGTTGACAGCTGGCTCTCCAAGGCCGCGTCCGGCAGCGTCGACGGCAACGTCCTGACCGTCAAGGACGCCCAGGGCAAGACCATTGGCACGCTGGACCGCCGCAACTAGGCCCTCCCCGCCCTGACGGCGGGCTAGTTCTTCCCCACCTCAGGTTCGACGACGGCCCAGGAGAGCGCGGGCAGCGTCACCGTGAGCTCGTCCCCGGCCGCGCTGACGCCGGACAGCGGCACCAGGCCCACCCGGTCCTGCGCTTCGAGCGTGTTCCGGGTGAAGCGGTCCCCGCCCCCCGGGAACCGTCAGGACCTCGGCGCGGGTGACCCGTCTGGCGTCGAAGCCGCGCAGGGACACGTCAACGTCCGCGGCCTCCGCCAGCCCGCGGTTGGCAAGAAAGAGGGCGATTCGCCCGGCCTCCTCGTCCCAGGTGGCGCTGACGTCCACCAGGTCGGCCCCGCCAAACTGGGCGGTTTCCACCGTGTCCGAGACCACGTGGGTGCGCAGGACCTGCCCCTTGGCGAGCTCCGCCATGCGGGCGAACGGGTGGAAGATGGTCTGGCGCCAGGCCGGGCCGTTGGGCTCGCCCAGGATCGGGGCGATCACGTTGACCAGCTGGGCCTGGTTGGCGATCTTGACCCGGTCGCCGTGCCGCAGCAGGGAGTTCAGCAGGGTGCCCACCACCACGGCGTCTGTGACGTTGTACTTGTCCTCGATGACGCGCGGATGCTCTCGCCAGCCGGAGGCGTTGACGCGTTCCGGCTGGTCTTCGGAGTCCAGGCCGCGCTGGTACCAGACGTTCCACTCGTCAAAGGACAGGTTGATGTGCTTCTTGTGCTTGCCCCTGGCCCGGACGGCGTCGGCCGTGGCCACGACGGCGTCGATGAAGCAGTCCATGTCAACGGCGCTGGCCAGGAAGCTGGCGGCGTCGCCGTCGTGCTCCTGGTAGTAGGCGTGGAGGGAGACGTAGTCCACCTCGTGGTAGGCATGGGTGAGGACGGTCTGCTCCCAGGCGCCGAAGGTGGCATGCCGGAACCGGAGCTGCCGCAGGCCACCAGCTCGATGTCCGGGTCCACCAGGAGCATGGCCTTGCCGGCCTCCTGGGCCAGGCGCCCGTACTCGTCGGCGGTCTTGTGGCCGATCTGCCACGGACCGTCCATTTCATTGCCCAGGCACCAGAGCTTGATGTCAAAGGGATCCTTGTGACCGTTCTTCGCGCGCAGGTCCGACCAATAGGTGCGAGGCGGCGGGGGCGGTCCGCCACCGGGCCGATGCCGTCCTCCCAGTTGTAGCCGGAGACGAAGTTGCCGCCGGGGTAGCGGATCACGGTGGCGCCCAGTTCGCGGGTCAAGGCCAGGACGTCCCGGCGGAAGCCCGGGCCGTCGGCTTCCGGGTGGCCGGGTTCGTAGATGCCGGTGTAGACGCACCGGCCCATGTGCTCCACGAACGATCCGAAGAGGCGGCGCGGCACCCCGGAAATGGTGGTGAAGTCGCGGTCAATGCTGATCCGTGCACGGGACATGCGGCTGGTTCTCCTGCCCGACGGCTACGTAGGCTGCATGGTCTCAACCTACCGGTCCGGCGGGCCCGCCGGGCTGCAGTATGCCCGCGTCTTCCCGCTCGTCATAGGCATCGCGCGCATCCAGCATGGCCGCGATGTTGCTTTCCGCCCACTGGCGCAGGGCGGTGATCGGACCCAGCAGCGTCCGCCCCAGGGGCGTCAGTTCATAGTCCACGCGCGGGGGCACCTGGGCAAAGACGGTGCGCGTGAGCAGCCCGTCGCGCTCCAGCGCCCGCAGCACCTGTGTCAGGACCTTCGGCGTGACCACGTGCACGCGCGCACGCAGTTCCGAGAACCGCAGCGGCCCGTCCGCCAGCACCTGGATGACCAGCGTGGCCCACTTGTCCCCGATGCGGGCGAAGACCACGCGCGACGGGCAGCCGGGGTCCAGCACGTTGCCGATGAACCCGGCCCCATGAGTATCCATTTGGTAACCCAGTTTCGTTGTAGACAATACTTTCTTTTGAATACCATTGTCCCAGCAGTTGCCTCCAGGCAGCAACAGCGTGACCAACAAGGAGCACCACGATGAAGATTGCAATTTTCGGCGCCACCGGAATGGTGGGTTCGCAGATCGCCGCGGAGGCCGTGCGGCGCGGCCATGAGGTCACCGCCATTTCCCGTTCCGGCGGCACGGTGGCGGACGTTCCCTCTACCGCCGTCCTGGCCGCGGACCAGTCCGACGCCGGGACGGTCGCCTCCGTGGCGAAGGCGCACGACGCCGTCGTCCTCGCCACCGGGCCCAGCCGCACCGGCGGCGACCATCAGCTGTGGCTCGACGCCACCGCCACCGCGATGGCCAACGTGGGCGGCACGCGCACCATCGTGGTGGGCGGGGCCGGCACCCTGCTGGTGGACGGCACGCGCCTGCTGGACCGGCCGGACTTCCCGGACGCCTACCGCGCCGAGGCCCTGACCGCCGCTACCGCGCTGGAGGCCATCAGGGCCCTGCCCGAACATGTCAATTGGACAGTCCAGGCGCCAGCCCCGGAAATCGCCCCCGGCGAGCGGACCGGACGGTACGTGCTCGGTGTCGACTCCCCGGCAGGCGAGGGAATCTCCACGCAGGACTTTGCCGTCGCCATGCTGGATGAGCTGGAGACCCCCAGGCACGTGCGCCGGCGCTTCACCGCCGCCAACTGACGCGCCGGCGGTCACCTTCGGGACAAGTCGGGAGCGGGAAGCCCAAAGGTGTGGCGCAGGGCCGACCGTGCGGCCAGCCAGCCCGCCATGCCGTGCACGGCGGGGCCCGGTGGCGTGGACGCGGACGCCAGGTAAAGGCCGGTGGCAGGCGTCCTCCACGGCTCGCGGGCCACGATGGGGCGCTTGAGCAGCTGCCACAGGGTCACCGCCCCGGCGCTGATGTCGCCTCCGACGCAGTTGGGGTTGTAGGCGGACAGGTCGTCGGCCGTCGCGGCGTGCGAGGCCAGGACGAGGTCGCCGAAGCCCGGGGCAAACCGCTCCAGCTGCGCCGTCACGGCGGCGGTCCGGTCCTGCCTGGAACCTGCGGGCACGTGGGTGTAGGCCCACAAGGTGCAGCGGCCCTCGGGGGCCCTGGTGTCATCGACGGTGCCCGGCTGGACCACCAGCACGTAGGGCCGTTCCGGCAGTCCTCCCGCCAGGACCTGGTTTTCCGCGGCGGCGATCTCCGCGCGCGTGCCGCCGAGGTGGACCGTCGGGGCTTCTGCCAGGGCCGCGTTGCTCCAGGGGACGGATCCGGACAGTGCGAAGTCGATCTTGCACACTCCCGGCCCGTAACGGAAGGATTCCAAGCTGCGCATATACGCAGCGGGTAATTCATCGGCGGCGAGGGAGGCCAGCGCGCGGGGGGTCACGTTGCAGATGACAGCCGCCGCGCCTGTTTCGGCACGAAGGGCCGCGATGCCCGTGATCCGCCGGCCCACCTCAATGCTTCCGCCGTGCGCCACGAGGTCAGCTGCCAGCGCGTCGGCAATGGCCTGCGATCCGCCACGGGGTACGGGCCAGCCACCCGCGTGGGCCAGGGCGCCCAGCAGCAGTCCGGCCCCGGCCGTCGCAAGGCTGGGCAGCTTTCCAATCGCGTGGGCGGCGACGCCGGACAGCATGGCCGGTGCCGCGTCGTCCCGAAACCGCGCCCCCCACGCGGGCGTGCCTTGTTCCAGCGCCCGCTGCCCGAACCGCAGCACCGCCGCGGGGTCGCGCGGAACGCGGACCATGCCGTGTTGGGTGAAGTCAATGACGCCGTCCATCCTGCGCAGCAGCGGTTCGAACATGGACCTCCAGGCAGGCCCGTCCACACCCAGGGAATCCACGGTGCGGTCCAGGTCGCGGTAGGCAATGCCGGCCCGTCCGCCGTCGAGCGGGTGGCCGTAGGAGATTGCCGGAACCATCAGTTCAATGCGCCGCTCCAGTTCAAAGGCCCGGAAGAACGGGGACGCCAGGGCCAGGGGATGGACGGCGGAGCAGACGTCGTGCCGGAAGCCCGGCAGCGTCAGTTCGGCCGTGCGTGTCCCCCCGCCCCACGCATGGGCGCACTCGAAGACGGCCACTGACAGGCCGGCGCGGGCCATCGTGGCGGCTGCGGCGAGTCCGTTGGGTCCTGACCCGACCACCGCGACGTCAACCATGGGCGATGGTCCCGGCGCCTTCAGCGTTGTCGGCTGCCTGTCCGTCCAACAACACCCCGCCCAAGGGATCGTCCACGCCACCCCTGCGCACCACATCGTGCCGCGGATGCCACATGTCGCGGACCAGCAGGCCGGCCAGCACGCAGGTGGCGGCACCCGCCAGGGCGGCAGCGAGCACGAAATAGGGCATGTCTATGGCGTGCTGGTCGCTGATCCCGCCCAATTCCTTGCTTTGGAAGAGCAGCAGTGCAATGAAGTGCGCGGCTGCGGCGGCCTGCCACAGGAGCACCGTCCGCCAGCGGGGCAGCGCCAGCGCCAGCAGCGGCAGGAGCCAGACGGCGTCCCAGGGCTCGGCGTACTTGTTGACCACCAGGAACCCCGCGACGGCAACGGCCGCCAGCTGGGCCACCCTGGGCCGGCGGGGGGCATACAGCCCAAGGGCCGCCACGCCCAGCACCAGCACGGCCAGCAGGAGGACGGCCACGACGTTGACGGCGTCGTCCCCCAGCGGCGGCAGACCCGTGCGGACGGCGATGAGGTTCCAGCTGCCGTACAGGGACGACGGCGTGGCGGGGCTGGTCAGCGCGGAAGCCGCGTAGGCGCCCCAGCCGGAGGGGTTGGACAACATCACCGGGGCCAAGACCAGCAGCCAGCCCACGGCACCGCCGGCGAGCGTCTCCAGCATGCGGGTGGCCTGGCGGTTGCGGACGCCCAGCACGAGCAGGGCGAGCAGCACCAGCAGGGCGTAGGACGCGGCCATGGCGGCCACACCCAGGACAAACCCGGCCCACACGGGACGGCGCCGGGCAAAAAGGTAAAGGCCAAGGCACACCAGCGCGGCGGCCCAGAAGTCCCAGCTGACATAAGCGGCCAGCCACAGCAGCGGGCTGGCGGCAACCATGGCAGCGTCCCAGGGCCGCCTTCCCGCGGAGCGGGCAACCACCACCACCACGAAGATCCACACCGCGGCAATGAGTGCGGCGTTGACGTCAAAATAGGACAACTGCCGCGCCGCGCCGGTGAAGCCGCCCGCCAGCCAGGCGGTGGCACCGGCAATGAAGGCGGTGAACGGCGGGTGGTCAAAGCTGGTGCCCGCCGTGAAAAACGGGAACAAGCGGCCCAGGTCGTAGCTCGTCAGGGAGTTGGGGAACTCCGACCAGCACACGGTTGAGTACTGGTCCGGGGTGGTCCAGGCGCTCACGCGGCAGTGGTTCTTGGACAGCACCGCCAGCAGCGCCGAGACGGCCGCCATCAGTACCAGGACGCGCTCCACCGTGAAGAATCCCGGGTTGGTGATTCCTGGCGCTGTGCGCCGGCCCAGCGGCCCGCCCACCGGCTCCGTCATGGCGCGGAGCACGGGATCGCTGCGGGAAGGAACAGCAATGCCCTGCCGGCGCTCCGGCGCCCGTGAATCCGCCATGGTTCGAGCCTACCGGCTGTGGCCGGCAGCGGCGGGAGATTCGCCGCCGGGAATACGGAACAGCCCGCGCAGGGCAGCGCGGGCTGTTCCCCGTTGACCAGGGCGCCGGCGGACAGAAGGTCCTTACCGGATGTTGAAGAGATCCATGCGCAGGATTTCGCGTTGCTGGCGGTCCCGCATCTCCCGAAATTTCTGCTGGTCGACGGGGGTGAAGAACACCCTCTTGACGGCGGAGAACTGTGGCTTTGGATTCAACTTGTTCACCCCCTTTCGAGCGCTTGCATTAACGGATAAAAACTGTTTTTTGGCGCGACAAATAAAGCCATGGTTTTCCTTGAAAAAAACGGCATAATGAGAGCACAAAAAGGCGCGAATGATTTTGTGCGTCAATGCCGGCGTTTAATCGCCGGCGGCAATCCCTGCGTCGAACCAAGCGCGCGGCACGGAGCCGCAGCCCGAATCCGCGGAGGGCAGACAGGGGCAAGCTGCGGTGAAACGGGGGGGCCGGTCTTGCGCTGCCTCAGCAGGCCAACCCGGATGCGTGCGAAGACCCGGGAGGGGCTACGACGCCTTGCCGGCGTGCCATGCCGAGGCCAGACGATCTCCTGAAACTCCGGACTTGATTACTGCAAACATCATGGCCTCCTTTCAACATGCACGCGGACATTCCGAGGGAACTCATCGGAACTAATTTATAAAGTACATCATGGACCACGTATTGGCCAGCCCGTGACGAATATTATTGAAGGAATTTTGCAGCCAAGGATTGCAGCCAAGGGTTAGTGGGCCCATGGGACATTCTTCGGGGGACATTGTTCGGGCCCGGCAAGGGATCCCTGCGCCCGTGCGGGTCCTGCGCGACGCGACACGCACAACACGGTCCATAACAGTTTTGTTACCCTTTCCGCGGGCATGGAAACGATAACTTCCGCGGAATTCCGCGGCTTCCGGCGCTTCGAGGCCGCCAAACAGTTACCGACCAGTACAGAAGACGGCCGGACCCGTCTCGGCAACAACACGTCCGTGTGTGATCCACGGTACATTGGCACGGTGAAGGCACCAGGGGAATCGCCCTGACGCTGCCATCATGGGAACGACAATCTCTCGGTGCACTCCGGCCGCCAACCCTGGCCGGTGCAGCGGACAAGCACTAAGGATGTTTTTTTGCCACTGCACCCACCCACGCGGCAGGTGGCCCGTCCTCTTGACGGGACCCCGCGCGCCGCCAGGCAGAGCCGGAAGAGACTCCCCGCATGATCGGCTTCATCATCAAGCGCTTCATCAACTACGCCATACTCTCGGCCATTGCCACCCTGAGCGCGTACGTTTTGGCGAGCCTCATCCTCAACCCCGCCGGCCGCTACCTGGGACGCAACCCGCGGCCAACGGACGAAACCATCAACACCATCCTCAACGGGCTGGGCGTCAACCCGCATACCCCCGTCATTGAGCGGCTGTGGACCTGGCTCGTCAACCTGGTCACCCACGGGTCCCTGGGCGACACCATCCACAACACCTCCGTGGTCAGCGAAATGGCCGCCCGGGCCGGCACCAGCCTGCGGCTGCTGATCCTGGGCACCATCATCGCGGCGATCGTGGGCGTGATCATCGGCGTGTGGGGCGCGGTGCGCCAATACAAGTTCAGCGACCAGGCCATCTCCTACGCGTCCTTCACCATCCTCGCCACGCCGTCGTTTGTGCTGGGCATCCTGCTGATGATCGCGGCCACCTTCCTCAACGGCACCCTGGGCATCCAGCTGATCAACTTCACCGGCGAATACACCGCCGGGCTCGACGGCGGCTGGTGGGTCCAGTTCTGGGACCGCGCGGCGCACCTGCTGCTGCCCACCATTTCACTGGCGCTCATGGGCGCGGCCGGCTACTCGCGGTACCAGCGCAGCGCCATGCTCGACGTGCTCTCCGCCGATTACATCCGCACGGCGCGGTCCAAGGGCCGCACCCGTGGTTCGGCCCTGGTCCGGCACGGCGTCCGTGTGGCCTTGATTCCCATGTCAACCTACTTTGCCTACTCCTTCGCCACCGTCCTGGCCGGCGCAGCGGTGACGGAACTGGTCTTCAGTTGGCACGGCATGGGCGAGATGCTGGTCCAGGCCATCACGCAAAGCGACATCAATGCCTTCACCGGCGCCATCCTGTTCAATGCCGTGCTGGTGCTGATCGCCGGGACCCTCTCGGACGTTGTCTACGCCGCCCTCGACCCGAGAGTGCGGGTATAGCCATGTCAATGATTGAAGAAATGCCCGTTGCCGACGCAACGGCAGGCACCCCGGAAATCATCAGGTCCCGGAAACCCGTCTCACGGTTCCGCCTGGTCCTCTCCCGCCTGCGCGGGACGCCGCGCTTCTGGGTGGGCGTCGTGGGCCTGGGCGCGATCATCCTGTGGGCCATCTTCGGCCTGGTCCCCAATGCGTGGAACGCCGCCGACCTGGATGTCTACAACATGGGTTCCTCCCCGACGGCCCTGCACTGGTTTGGCACCAGCGACATTGGCGAGGACATCTACGCCCAAACCATCGTCGGCCTGCGCAAGTCCCTCGTGATTGGCCTGCTGGTGGGACCGCTGGCCGCCATCATCGCCGGAATCATCGGGGCCGTCGCCGGATACGTCGGGGGCTGGTGGGACAGGGTCATCGTCTGGTTCATCGACCTGCTGCTGGTGCTGCCGAGCCTGTTTTTGTTCATCCTGCTCAGCCCCATCTTCAAGTCCCTGTCCTGGGTGGCGCTGATCTTCCTGCTGGCCGGGTTTGGCTGGATGATCATGGCCCGGGTGATCCGGGCGCAGACACGGTCCCTGCGCGAGCGGGACTTCATCAAGGCCGCCCGTTTCATGGGCGTGGACACCTGGACCATCATCCGCCGGCACGTGCTGCCCAACGTTTCCTCGCTGCTCATCATCGACGCCACGCTGGGCGTGGGCGGGGCCATCCTGAGCGAAACAACGCTGAGCTTCTTTGGCTTCGGCATCCAGGCCCCGGATGTCTCGCTCGGCACCCTGCTTTCCGCCGGGCAGGGCGCGGCGGCCACCCGCCCCTGGCTGTTCGTCTTCCCCGCCGCCATCCTCGTCTTTACGGTGCTTTCCGCCAGCCTCGTTGGCGATGCCTTGCGCGACGCCGTGGACCCAACCTCCGGAGTCAACCGTGACTAACAGCACCCGCGAAGCGAAACACGGCACGGGGCACACCCACGCCCGGCGGCGGCAGGGGGAAACGCCGTCGAACACGTCCGGCCACCTCTTGGAGGTGCGCGACCTCAGCGTCACGTTCCCGCAGCCCAGCGGGGCCGTCACGGCGGTCCGCGGCGTCAACTACCACGTGGACAAGGGCGAATTCCTGGGCATCGTGGGCGAATCCGGCTCCGGCAAGTCCGTCTCCTCGCTGGCCGTGATGGGACTGCTGCCGTCCTCCGCGCAGGTCAGTGGCGACATCCTCTTCGAGGGCAGGTCCCTGCTGGGCCGCAGCGACAGGGAGCTGTCCAAGCTGCGCGGGGAGGGAATCTCCATCATCTTCCAGGACCCGCTGTCTGCCCTGACCCCCGTGTACACGATCGGCACACAAATCGCCGAGGCCCTGCAGCTCCACGACCAAAAACTGTCCAAACTGGCAGCCAATGCGCGGGCCGTGGAACTGCTGAAGGTGGTGGGCATCCCCAACCCGGAACGGCGCGCCCAGGCCTTCCCGCACGAATTTTCCGGCGGCATGCGCCAACGCGCCATGATCGCCATCGCCATCGCCAACAACCCGCGCCTGATCATCGCCGATGAACCGACGACGGCGCTGGACGTCACCATCCAGGCACAGATCCTGGAGGTGCTGCAGAAGGCCAAGGACCTGACCGGCGCCGCCGTGGTGCTCATCACCCACGACCTCGGCGTGGTGGCCGGCAACGCGGACCGGATTGCCGTCATGTATGCCGGCCGGATCGTGGAGACGGGCACGGTGGAGGAAGTCTTCCACGCGCCGTCCATGCCGTACACCATCGGCCTGCTGCGCTCCATGCCGAACCTGGCAACGGCCGGGCATACCAGGCTGGTTCCGTTGGAAGGCCGTCCGCCGCAGCTGGCCAACCTGGCTCCGGGCTGCCCCTTTGCCCCCCGCTGTCCCATTGCCATCGACGCCTGCCGCACCACGGAACCGCCGTTGATCCCGGTCGCCGGCGCCGCGTCCAACGCCGCAGCGTGCCTGCGCGTGGAGGAGATTGCCTCCGGAGGGCTCAGCCGCGGCGGGCTGTACCCGGTGCCGGAGCCCGTCGCGTTGGAGGAGCGGGCCGCGGTGACCCCCGAGAGCGTGCTCGGCGTGGACGGGCTGGTGCGGCACTTTCCGCTGACCAGGGGATCCGTTTTCAAACACACCATTGGCACGGTGCGTGCCGTGGACGGCGTCAGCTTTGACATCCGCGCCGGTCAGACACTGGGCCTGGTGGGCGAGTCCGGTTGCGGGAAGTCCACCACCATCATGGAAATCCTGGAGCTTGCCAAGCCGCAGGCCGGCCGGATCACCGTCAACGGCCGCGACGTTGCCGCCATGGGGCGCAAGGAGCGCCGGGCCCTGCGCGGCGACATCCAAGTGGTGTTCCAGGACCCCATGGCATCCCTTGACCCGCGCCTGCCCATCCAGGACATCGTGGCGGAGCCGCTCACGGTCCACGGGGTGCCGCCCAAGGAGCGGATGAAAAAGGTCCACGAAGTGCTGGACCTCGTGGGCCTGGACCCGTCCATGGCGTCGCGCTACCCGCACGAGTTCTCGGGCGGCCAGCGCCAGCGCATCGGAATTGCGCGGGCGCTCGTGACGGACCCGAAGATCATGGTGCTGGACGAGCCTGTCTCTGCGTTGGACGTCTCCATCCAGGCGGGCGTCATCAACCTCCTGGAAGACCTCCAGGAAAAGCTGGGCCTGTCCTACCTGTTCGTGGCGCACGACCTCGCCGTGGTCCGCCAGATCGCGGACACCGTGGCCGTCATGTATCTAGGCAGGATCGTGGAGAGCGGGCCGGCGGAAGACATCTTTGACCATCCACAGCACCCATACACCCGTGCGCTGCTCTCCGCCGTTCCCGTCCCGGACCCCACGCTGGAACGGGCCCGTACGCGCATCATCCTGGAAGGCGACCTGCCCAGTCCCACGGAGGACATCAGCGGCTGCAACTTCCGCACCCGCTGCCCGCTGTACCAAATCATGGACGCCCAGGGACAGGAACAATGCCGCACGCAGGATCCCGAGCGGCGCCAGGTTGCGGGCAGCTCCGTTGCGTGCCATCACGCGGAACACATAGACCTCATGACCGATCATCACGCACCTTAACCATCACGGTCCGGTGGACAACCAAACACCGCCAAGGGCCACAAGGGAGGAAACAATGAAACACATCAAGAAGATGGTGGGAGCCGGAGTCCTGACTCTGGCCCTGGCCGTCACCGGCTGCAGCGCCGGCGGCGGAGGCAGCGAAAAGCCTGCCGTGGACAACAGCAAGGGAGCTGCCGACTCGGCCACGCTGCCCACCGTCGACTGGACGAAGGCGGACTACGCTGCCGTCAAGGACGGCGGCACGCTGACGCTGGCCATCGACCAGCTGCCGGACAACTGGAACACCCTTCAGGCAGACGGCAACAACGTCTCCACCGGCCAAATCATGGACCCGACGACCGGCGGGCCGGTACGCAACACGGCCGACGGCGGCTGGGAAGTCAACCCGGACTACGCCACCGAGGTGAAGCTGGTCAGCCAGGACCCGCAGGTGGTCGAGGTCAAGCTCAACCCCAAGGCCGTGTGGGAAGATGGCACGCCCATCACCTACAAGGACTTCGCCGCCACGGTCAAGGCGAGCGACGGGACCAACAAGGACTACCAGACGGTTTCCGACAACGTCTACAAGGACATTGCATCGGTCACCAAGGAAGACACGGACCAGAATTTCAAGATCACGTTCAAGAACAAGAACGCGGACTGGCCCTCCATCCTCGGCGGCAGCACGGCCGGCACGGCCACGGCGAGCATCCTGCCGGCCGCCATCGCCTCGGATCCCAAGGCGTTCAATGAAGGCTACAAGGCCAAGCCGCTGCCCTCCGACGGACCATTCAAGGTCTCCAACGTCGACACGAACGGCCAGGTGGTCACCCTTGTACCCAATGCGAAGTGGTGGGGTGAAAAGCCGAAGCTGGACAAGATCATCATGAAGGTGGTTTCCCGTGACGGCCTGGCCCAGGCCTATGCCAACAAGGAACTGGACGCCTTCAGCATCGGCACCAACAAGAACAACTATGACACCGCCAAGAAGCGCGCCGACGGCGCCGTCCAGCAGTCCGGCGGCCTGACCTGGAACCACGTCACGATCAACGGTTCCAAGGGACCGCTGGCCGAGGCCAAGGTCCGCCAGGCCGTGGCCCGCGCCATCGACCGTGAGACCATCTCGGCCAGCCGACTGAGCCCCATCGGCGCCCCGGTCACGAGCATGAACAACTACATCTACATGCCCGGCCAGAAGGGCTACCAGGACGACGCCAGCGCCGTCATCGGCTTTGACACCGCCAAGTCCGAGGCCCTGCTCAAGGAGGCCGGCTACACCAAGGGGTCCGACGGCGTCCAGGCCAAGGACGGCAAGAAGCTGGAACTGACGTACACGCTTGACGCCAACAACCCCGTCTCGGAGCAGATCTTCAAGCAGCTGCAGGCGAACCTCAAGGTTGTGGGCATCACGCTGAAGAACAACACCGTCCCCTCGGACAAGTTCTTCTCCGACTACGTGCTCAAGTCCAACTTTGAGATGACCGGATTTGCCTGGTCCGGCACGGCGTTCCCGGTCTCCTCCACGGAGTCCATCTTCTACCCGGTGAAGTCAGGGCAGAACTTCACCGGCATCACCGATGAAAAGCTCGGTGACATGTGGCAGAAGGCCAACGCCGAACTCGACCCGGCCAAGCGCATTGCCATGGCCGCGGAGATCGACAAGGCCATCTTCGCCTACACGCCCGTCATCCCGCTGACACCGACGCCGAACACCTACGCCGTGACCACCGGCCTGGTCAACTACGGTGCCGCCCAGTTCCAGTCGATCGACTGGACCAAGGTGGGCTGGAAGGCCTAGCGGCACCTGCACGTGCGGGAGGCCCGGTGGTTGAGCTCGTCGAAACCCCCGGGCCTTCCGTGCGTCCAGCGGCTAGGTGGCCGCGCTGATGGCCACCACTGCCAGCAACACCAGGCTGACGACGCCGTGCCCCACGTCCCAGCGTGTCGCCACCGTCTGCGCGGCATCCCCCGCCGACGCGACGCCGGCGGCACCGTCCTTTTCTGCACTGTCCTTTTCGGCCCGTTCCCACGCGTTCCAGGCCGCCTCGATGGCCGCCTGGGTGTGTGCGGTCGCCGGGAGCCGGTTGCTGCCGGCCGGCCGCCCGCCCAGCCTCGGCCCGAGCCGGCCCGCGCCCGGGGCTCCCCAGCTGGGAATCCGCTTCGCCGTGGTTTCCAGGCTGACGCTTTGGCCCACGCGGACGGCCTGGAGCGCGCCGAAGGGGATCCGGTGACTGCGCAGGATGTTGACCACGGTGAGCCCGTCCGCACCGACCGTCAGGCGCGGGCGCCACAGCAGCAGAAAGACGGCCCAGGCGGCCAACGCCAGGGCCGGCAGGAAGTGCCAGGTGGACGCCGCCGTACCGGTGAGCAGCAGGTTCAGGGCGAAGAAGGCGCAAAAAGCCCAGGCGGCGGAGGCCAGGACACGGGTGCCCGTTGAATACAGGGACTCGGGTCCCGCTACAGCCCCCACTGCTCCACGGCCGGAGTCTGCTTGTCCCACCCCAAGGTGCAGACCTTGGCCGTGCCGAGCACAAAGTGGCGCCCTTGGTCCGGGGCAAGGCCCAGCCAGCGGGCGGACAGGATGCGCAGGAAGTGGCCGTGCGCCACGAGAAGAACATTGGCTGCCAACGTCCCGTCGGGCAGCGGCGCCCGCACCCGGTCGACAATCGCATCGGCGCGGGCGGAGACCTGCTCCAGCGTTTCGCCGTTGGGCACTCCGCTGTCCCAAATCAGGTAGCCGGGGTTTTCGGCGCGGACCACGGCACTGTTGATTCCTTCGTAGTCGCCGTAGTCCCACTCGACGGCGTTCGGCTCCACCTCGGCGTCGGGGAAACCGGCAAGCTCGGCGGTCCGGCGGGCCCGCTGCAGCGGCGAGGTCAGCACCAGGTCAAACTCCGTGCCGGCCAGGGCCGGCCGCGCGGAGCGCGCCTGGTCCTCGCCGTCCGCGGTCAGCGGAAGGTCGGTCAGGCCCGTGTACTGTCCGCTGCGGGACCATTCGGTTTCCCCATGGCGCAGCAGCCACAACTTGGGCCCGCCGGGGACCGCGATGTGCGTCAGCGGCGTGGCGCCTGCCGGTTCAACTGCGGGTGCGTTTCTCATGCGTGGTCCTCTGCTATAGGGGCGTGCGCCTCCGGTTCGGCGGCGCGGGATTCCGGCTGCTGCGCCCACCATGCGCGCAGGGCGGCCTCGGCGGCCTCGGCGGACTGCGGGCCGAGCTCCATGCGCTGTTCCAGCAGGAACTTGTAGGCCCTTCCCACCACCGGGCCCGGCTTCAGGCCAAGCATGGCCATGATGGCCGCGCCGTCCAGATCCGGCCGGATCGAGTCCAGCTCTTCGCGTTCGGCCAGCACCGCGATGCGCTGTTCCAGGTCGTCGTAGGCAAATGAGAGCCTGTCGGCCTTGCGCTGGTTGCGCGTGGTGACGTCGGAGCGGGTCAGCCGGTGCAGGCGTTCCAGCACGGGTCCGGCGTCGGTCACGTAGCGGCGCACCGCCGAGTCCGTCCAGCCGGCGTCGCCGTAGCCATAGAAGCGCATGTGCAGTTCCACGAGCCGGCTGACGGCCTTGATGGAGTCGTTGTCAAAGCGCAGCGCCTTCATCCGGCGCGCTGTCAGCTTGGCCCCGGCGAGGTCGTGGTGGCGGAAGCTGACGGCGCCGCCCTGCTCAAAGCGGCGGGTCTTGGGCTTGCCGACGTCGTGCATCAGCGCGGCGAACCGCAGGACAAAGTCGGGGCCGGGCACGGGTCCGTCGGGGCCGGTCTCCAGCGCGGCGGCCTGCTCCAGCACCTGCAGCGAGTGCTGGTACACATCCTTGTGCCGGTGGTGTTCGTCGGTTTCCAGCTTCAGGGCCGGCACCTCGGGCAGGACCAGCTCGGCCAGGCCGGTCTCCACCAGCAGGTCCACGCCTGCCCGCGGGTCGGCGCCGCAAATCAGCTTGATGAGCTCGTCGCGGACCCGCTCGGCGGAGATGATCGTGATGCGTCCGGCCATTTCCGCCATGGCGCGGCGGACCTCGGGGTGGACGGAGAGGCCCAGCTGGGAGGCGAACCGGGCGGCCCGCATCATGCGCAGAGGGTCGTCGGAAAAGGACTGCTCCGGCGTGCCGGGCGTGCGCAGGATCCCCGCGGCGAGGTCGGCGGCGCCGCCGTGCGGGTCCACCAGCTCCAGGGACGGCAGGCGAAGTGCCATGGCGTTGGTGGTGAAGTCCCGGCGCGCCAGGTCGTCCTCGAGGTTGGTGCCAAAGGCGACGGCGGGCTTGCGCGACTCGGGGTCGTACGCCTCAGCCCGGTACGTGGTGACCTCGATGAGGAGCACCCCGCCGCCGGGCTTGCGCTTGCGGAATCCGATGGTGCCGAATTCGCGGCCCATTTCCCAATGCGAATCCGCCCACCTCTTCGCCACCGCCAGGATTTCATCCGGCGTGGCGTCGGTGGTGAAGTCCAGGTCCGGGGACGTCCGGTGCAGGAAGAGGTCCCGGACGGGCCCGCCCACCAGCGAGAGCTCAAATCCGGCGTCGGCAAAGAGCTGCCCCAGTTCAAGGACGGCCGGGTCGAGTTGGGAGGTATTTGGCGCCATGTGCATAGTTACTTAAGAATGCCAGACTTTTCGCTTTTCCCGCCGCCCGACCGTGAGACCCACCCCTGCGCCGCGGCGCCGCGGCACCGTCCCGCCGCGCCGCGGCGGCACCAGCCAACCGGCCCCACATGGCACCTCCACCCTGTCATCATCCCCGCACAAAGGTAGCTAGAGTGGACTTCATGGTCCACCCCGTACCGCGCGCGCCGAAGAGGAACCCACTGCCACCGGCACTGGGCACCCAGGCCGTGCCTGCGGCACCGGCGGCCGCCAGCCAGCTGCCCACGGTGGAGGAAATCTCCGCCGGCGGCGTGGTGGTTGAGAAGCACGACGGCGGCCTGCGCGTTGCGATCATTGCCCGCATCAACCGCGGTGGCCGGCTTGAGTGGTGCCTGCCGAAGGGCCATCCCGAGGGCGAGGAAAGCTACGCCGAAGCCGCCGTGCGCGAAATTGAGGAGGAAACCGGCATTGCCGGGGACGTCCTGGCGCCATTGGGCAGCATCGACTACTGGTTCACCGTCAGCGGCCACCGTGTCCACAAGACCGTTCACCACTTCCTGCTGCGTGCCACGGGCGGTTTTTTGACCATTGAGAATGATCCCGACCACGAGGCCGTGGACGTCGCCTGGGTGCCCGTCGCCGAGCTGGGGCGCAAACTCTCCTTCCCCAACGAGCGCAGGATCACCGACCTGGCCCGCGACCTGCTGCCGGCCTACTTTTAGTCTCCGCCCGGCGTCGTCCGGTTCGGGCGTCGCGTTCGTGCGTCCGGTGCAGGCGGCCTGCCGCGCCGGCCCTGCCAGCGTCCTTTCGGGCTGCAGTGAGATGATGGGGAACGATGTCTAACGAACAACGGGTGAGAATCCCCGCCAAACCCGCCTTTCCGCCGTCGAACGCTCCCGCACGCGGCGCCGCCCAGGCAACGGCCCGGAGGCTCCTCGGCGGCGGACCGGACGGGGACGCCCCCGGCGGCCGCGACGTCGATACGGTGCCTGCACGCGAATCCACGGCACGCTCCAGCGCCTCCATGGCCGTGGGAACGCTGATTTCACGCATCCTGGGCCTGGTCAAGGGGGTGGTGCTGGGCATCGCCATCGCCGGCACCACGGTCTCGCAGGTCTTTGAAGGTTCCAACTACCTCCCGAACATCATCTTCCTGCTGGTGGCAGGCGGCGTGTTCAACGCGGTGTTGATTCCACAGATCGCAAAGGCCAGCCGGCAGCCGGACCGGGGCAGCGAATTCATTTCGCGGCTGCTGACGCTGTGCGTCACCGGGCTGCTGGTGCTGACGGTGGCCGTCACGGCCTTGGTGGTCCCGATCATGGGGGCATCCACCTCGTTCTCCGGCGGGCAGCTGAAACTGGCCATCACCTTCGGCCTGTTCCTGCTGCCACAGATCTTCTTTTACGGGCTGTATTCGCTGCTGGGCCAGATCCTCAACGCCCACAACGCGTTCAAGGTCTACGCCTGGGCCCCGGTGGCGAACAACGTGGTGGCCATTGCCGGCCTCCTCATGTTCATTGTGGTGGCCGGCAGTTCACGGTCCCACCAGCACACGGTGGACAACTGGACCACGACCGAGACCCTGCTGCTCGCGGGCACGGCGACGCTCGGGATCGTGGTCCAGTCCGCCGTGCTGGTCATTCCCGTCAAGCGGCTTGGCCTGAGGCTGCGGCCCAAGTTCGGCCTGCGCGGGACCGGCCTCGGGGTCACGGCCAGGATTGCCGGCTGGACCATGGGAACCATGGTCATTGGCCAGTTGAGCTACCTGGTGGTGCTCCGCGTCGCCACCATCTCCTCGGGAAGCAAGCCTGACGGCGCCGGGGACAGCGGCAGCGCCATCCCCGGCATTTACGAATTCAACCGCGCCACCGAGCTCTACATCATGCCCCATTCCATCATTGCCCTGTCCATTGCCACGGTCATGTTCACCGCGATGGCCCGGGCGGCGGCCGCCCACGACTTCACCGGCCTGCGCAGCTCTCTCTCCGCGGCGCTCCGGACCACGGGCGTGGCCACCGTCTTTGCCAGCATCGCGCTCATCGTCCTGTCCGGGCCGCTGGGCATGCTCTTCGGCGGCAACAGGGAATTTTCCGGACGCCAAATCGCCATCGCGCTGGCCATCCTGGCCATCGGCGCGCCCTTCTTCAGCGTTTATTTCATCCTCAACCGCGTGCTCTACGCCCTCGAGGACGCCCGGACACCGTTCATCATCCAGTGCATCGTGGTGGTCACCAGCGTGGCCATGGTGCTCGGCGCCGCCGCCCTGCCGCCGCGCCTGATCATCTACGGCCTGGCCGTGAGCTACACCCTCAACAACTTCATCGGGCCCTTCCTCAGCCACCACTACCTCAAGAGGCGCCTGGGCAACTACGGAGGCGGGCTGATCCTGCGCGCCTACATGCGGTTCCTGGCCGCCGCGCTGGTGGCAGGAGTGGCTGGCGAACTGGCGCTGCGGGCCTTCGGCAGCTCGTCCCCCACCGGGTTCATGTGGACCTCCATCTCCGCCTCCCTCATGACACTGGTCGTGGTGGGACCCGCCATGGCGGTGGTCTACTTCCTGATGCTCAAGGTGCTGCGCGTGCGCGAACTCGACGACGTCGTCGGTCCCCTGCTGTCCAAGGTCCGTGCCCGGATTCCGTCCCAGCGGTAAAGTTGCGCACACCTGTTCCCGCCGCAACGGCACGGACTACGTAAAGTTCCAGCCCCGTCCTATAGAATCAGTGGGATTACGGCCCGCGCGCGTTGTTCGGGACCCCATGAAGATTTTCAAGGAGGATTCGGTGCCACAACCCATTGATGTGGGCTCCATCCTTGGCGGCCGCTACAAGGTCACCGGCCGCATCCTGGCATCCGCCGAGGATGACGTCATTTTGGACGGCCTTGACCAGGTTTTGAACCGACCGGTCAGTATTCTGGTGTCAGCCGTCGAAAATTCGCAGTACCTGACGGCAAGCGCCCGGGACGTCGCAACGGGCGAGCGTGTCTCCAACGTATCCATTCTCGACCTCGGCACGCAGGAGGACTCCACCTACCTCATCGCGTCCCGCACGGCCCCCGCCGACCTCCTGGACCTGGTGGTCCCCACTGAGCCCTCCGCCGGCCAGCACGACGACGGCGTCTACCACGAGCCGTTCTTCACCGACACCCTGGGCACCGAAATCTTTGGTTCGTCCCGCGACGCCGCCCCCGCGTCCAGTCCTTATGTCTACGAAGATAACAGTCCGGTGACGCCCGCCCATCCCGCGCCGGCGGTCACGAGGACCCCTGCCCGGGCGTCCGCAGAAGAGCCGACGTCCGCCCAGCCGGTGGCACCGGTCCCTCCCGTACCCACGCCCGCAGCCCCCGTCGCCCCTGCCCCGGCGGCGCCTGCGGCACCGGCCCCGGACCCGGCCGCAACCACGGCAACACCCAAAGTCACGCTGTGGAGCGACGACGACTACGGCTTCATCAACGAAGACCACGACGCCTCCGCCACCGCGCCTAAGAAGGGTGGCATGTTCCCGGCCGCGGTCCTCGCCGCGAGCGACAGCTACGAGTCCTTCGACGCCGAATCGGACGACGGTGATGACGACTCCGACGACGGCAATGCTCCCCGCACCGGGGGCCGCTGGCTGACCGGCGTCATCGTTTCAGTGTTAATCGTCGCGGCCCTGATTTTTGCCATTTCCCACATCGGCAGCCTGTTCAACGGCGGCAACGTCGCCCAGGACGCCAAGTCCACCACCTCCTCCTCAAGCCAGCAGAGCACCGCCGCCAAGTCAAGTCCCAAGGCGCCTGCCCCTGCCCCCGCAGTGGCGCCGGCCATCGCCGGCATCACCGACGCCACCACCTACCTTCCGGGCCAGACGCACTACAACGACATGTTCATCCCACGCCTGCCGGACGCCGTCGACGGCAACAAGGGCACCTACTGGCCCACAGTCGAGTTCTCCAACGACACCTTCGCCGGCGCGGCGGACAGCATCAATCTCGCCGTCGGGCTGAAGCAGGAATCCACCATCAGCTCGGTGACCATCAACCAGATTGGCGGTTCCGGCGGGCAGTTCAACATCCTGACCAACAGCAAGCCGTCCCTGGATGGTGCCACCAAGATTGGCAGCGGATCGTTCAGCGCCCCCGATTTCACCTTGAAGGCCGCCGCGGGCGTCAAGGCCAAATACGTGATCATCAACTTCACCCAACTGCCCCGGCTGCAGCCGTTCAAGGTCTATCCCTTCGGGCTGAAGATCGCCGAGATCAGCGTCAAGTAGCAGCCCCGCGGGCCCCACAGCCGGGCCAGGACGGAATAATCCGGCGCACGTGCAAGTTGTGCCAGAGAAGCCACCGACACAGCCTTCAGGGGCTGAATCATGAAGGAAGAGGAACACGCACCCGTGACCACGCAAGCTACCCCCGCCAGCGATGTCCGTGACGTCATCATCGTCGGCTCCGGCCCGGCAGGCTACACGGCCGCCATCTACACGGCACGCGCCGACCTCAAGCCGCTCATGATTGCCGGTTCCGTCACCGCCGGCGGCGAGCTGATGAACACCACCGACGTGGAGAACTTCCCCGGCTTCCCCGATGGCATCATGGGTCCGGACCTGATGGAAAACTTCGGCAAGCAGGCAGAGCGCTTCGGCACCGAGGTCATGTACGACGACGTGGCCTCCGTGTCTCTCGACGGCGCCGTCAAGACCGTGGTCCTCGCCGACGGGCAGGAGTTCAAGGCCCGCACCGTGATCCTCTCCACCGGCTCCGCCTACCGCGAGCTGGGCGTTGAGGGTGAGAAGCGCCTGGTGGGCCACGGTGTCAGCTCCTGCGCCACCTGTGACGGCTTCTTCTTCAAGGGCCAGGACATTGCCGTCATCGGCGGCGGCGACTCCGCCATGGAGGAGGCCATCTTCCTGACGAAGTTTGCCGATTCCGTGACCGTGGTTCACCGTCGCGACACGCTGCGAGCCTCCAAGATCATGCAGGACCGGGCCCTCAACCACCCGAAGATCACGTTCATCTGGAACTCGGAGGTCGCCAGCATTGAGGGGGACGCCAAGGTAACGGGCGCCACGCTTAGCAACCTCGTCACCGGCGAGAAGAGCAACCTTCCCGTCACCGGCATTTTCGTTGCTATAGGCAACGACCCTCGCGTTGACCTCGTCAAGGATGTTCTGGAACTGACCCCGGCCGGCACCATCGCCGTCGAGGGCCGCTCCTCGAAGACGTCCATTCCGGGCGTGTTTGCCGCGGGCGACGTCGTCGACCCCACTTATCGCCAGGCCATCACCGCGTCCGGTTCCGGCTGCGTGGCAGCACTGGACGTGGAGCACTACCTTGCCGACCAAGATTCCTAAGAGAAAGTAGATTGCCATGAGCAACGCAAAGAGCGCGACGGACGCTACGTTTACCGACGACGTCCTGAATTCCAACAAACCCGTGATCGTCGATTTCTGGGCCGAATGGTGCGGCCCCTGCCGCAAGCTTGGTCCCATCCTCGACGAGATGTCCGTGGACTACGCGGACAAGGTCGAGGTCATCAAGGTGGACGTTGACGCCAACCCGGCCATCTCCGCCAAGTACGGCATCACGTCCATCCCGGCCGTCTATCTGTTCCAGGGTGGCGAGGTCAAGAGCACCGTCATCGGTGCCCGCCCGCGCCAGTACTTTGAGAAGGAATTTGCCGACTACCTGCAGTAGCGGCAGGTGGCTTAAAATGGTTGTGGACCGGACAAATGTCCGGTCCACAACCTTTAAGCGCTTCTCCCAGATTGATCCTAAGCGCCACGCTCCGAACTGCAGCGCCCCGGTTTCAACGCGCAAAACCGTCGAGGTTCGAGATAATGACCTCCCTCCCCGTCGAGGTTGGAGATACCCCCCCTCTGCTGAACCTTTTGTTTCACGTGAAACGATGTGGCAGCAAGGTCACCTGGCGCCTGATGGTCACATCCGAGCACGCTGATCGCCCGCGCTGGCTCCACCATGGGATAGCATGCGGCGGACCGTATGAAAGTGGATTTCGAAGGGTCCTTCCAGAGCAAAGCCAGAAGCGACCTCCCTCCCTTGGCACGCACGCGTCGCGAGCCACGCACCAGCGCCATGACACGGACGACAGATCTGTTGCGTATCCACTCTCCTCGTTTGCACACGCATTAATCACATCACCGACAGTCGAACTGATCATTTCGATGGGACCATGCCCATGGACCATCCATAACGGTACGTTCCGCTTGCTTGAACCCGCACTCACAGGCAGTGGAAGTAGATGGGTTCCTCGCCTTACGGTGCTGAACAAGGTGAACCCGGTGGGTGGCCTCCAATGGACAGGTGCCACCGAGATAGGTGGGCACCATTAAGAGCCCACCGCGGTAACAGATCCGCGGACTCATCCGGCGGGTCTCCACTTCGTTCTCGGCTGGCGCCGCCGCAGCAAGACGGTATGGGCTGGCAGGACGCCCCGGCTCCGCTGCAAGGCAGAGCCTCCCCGCAGCCCGTTCCAGCCACCGATTGATCGGCCTTTTGGGCAGGTTTCCGGTCCCCGAACACGGTGGCAGTGGCTTACAGCTCCCCGGTGACGAACGGGATGCCGTCCGATTTGCAGTGCTCCCCGGTCTCCCATGCCTGTCCAGGCGTGGGTGGGTGTGCCCGACTTTCAGGGCCTGCTGGCGGTGCCGACGAGAAGTGGCTGCGGGGCCCGATATGCGTCAATATCGGCGAAGCACCCGTGTGCCGGCATCGAAGCGGCTACCGTCATAGAGCAGCGAGCCGACCCAGACCTTCGTGCCGTCCTACTCGAACTGGCGCCACTCCATCCCGTCGAGCTGTCAACCTCCATCGGATACGACCGAGCCAACCGCATCCAGACGCTTTGTGGTTTCTTGCGGGGATTGGTGTCCGTCAGGCCCGCCTCGGACAGTTTCCTGCCGGTCGTTGCCACCGCAGGGACCTTCCCAACCGGACTCGTCGGTATCACCACCTTCGAAGCAGATTGACCGCGGGCCTAGGTCCCACGCCTATCTCCTCAGGTGCTACCGGATGCGCCAAACCATACCCTGAGAGTGGTCCCCTAGACTCGCGCGGTGGTGTGGGCCATCGAATGCGGACTGAGTGCCTTGTCGCCCTTAGCGAGGCAGTGTTTCGTGACCTCCCGTTGGGAGGCGCCTGCTGATCTCCACTTGTTTGCAGACCCGCGAGATGCTCGCTGCCTCTGACAGGTGCACGTAGAACTCAATGATCTGACGGGGCATCGAACCAGACAATGTATTTGACATATCGCACCATCCAAAGCACCCGTGGCCACGATTGGGCCGGCCAACACGCCTCCTCCCTGTAAACGCTGCCTGAGAGAGGATCCTGTCGTTGCAGGTATCCATAGTGCAATGGGTTGCCGTAACTGCGTCTCCACTCCACGGTGGCGTGTAGCCGCTGACCACCCTTGCGGCGGCCCCGCCGGCGCCGCCCGCGCCAGGCGGACACGTCTGTTCAGAGCCGCCATTTGGCTGGAATGGTCATAGCGGAGACGAAGAAGTGTACTTAGACTGGCGCCCACCGTAGGAAGCTCCGATTCAGCGAGGTAGAGGCCGCGGCGACGTTTCCGACTGCCGGAAAGGGATGGGAACGGGCTCCCCACCGAAGGTGTGTCGACGCCAACCGAAAATAGGGCCAGTTTTGCCAAGTGAAAATGAGGCCACCTGACATCATTGAAGGTGATCAATTTGGATGATTGGGTGACTATCCGCCACCGCTTTGCGAACGAGAAGATCTCGAAGCGGGAGTTGGCGAAGCAGCTGGGTGTCTCTCGCAGGACCGTTGATCGGGCGTTGGCAGCGGAGACCGCCCCGAAGTATGAGCGCCGGCCTGCTGGTTCGTCGTTCGACGCGTTTGAGAAGGATGTGCGGCCGGAGTACGCGCCGGCGGATCCGGCGGACCGGCTGGTCCATGAACCGGGCAAAACGGTGCAGTGTGATCTGTGGTTCCCGCACCAGGGGCTGCCGTTGGGGTATGGGCAGGAGGGCAAGCCGCCGGTGTTGGTGATGACCAGCGCCTATTCCGGCTTCGTGCAGGCACGGATGATTCCCTCCCGGACCACCGAGGACCTGCTCGGGGGCATGTGGGAGCTGATCCAGGAAGCGGAGGCCGTCCCGGCCCGCCTGTTGTGGGACAACGAGACCGGGATCGGGCGCGGGAAGCTCACCGAGGCTGCCAGCGCGTTCGCCGGTGTGTCGGGCACCGAGATCAAGCTCCTGCCGCCGAGGGACCCTGAGTCCAAGGGCATGGTGGAGCGGATGAACGGGTTCTTCCGGCGCGGGTTCATGCCGGGCCGGGACTTCATTGACCCGCATGACTTCAACGACCAGCTCATCGCCTGGCTGCCACGGGCCAACGCCCGGTACACCCGCTCCCGCGGCGGCACGCCGGCGGACCTTGTGGCTGCGGACCGGGCGGCGATGCGCCCGCTGGGCCCGATCGCACCGGATGCAGTTTTCCGCAAGGAAGTCCGGCTGCCGAGGGACTACTACGTGTTCTCTGAACTCGAATGAGTCATATATATCATCGCGAATCGCCGGCGTCAGCCAGCGGGCTGGTGGCCGATGGTCGGGATGCCGAGGGCGACGGATGTGTTGGTGCGCCGTTGCACTTGGGCCAGTTTGTCTTCGGCGCCGGCGAGACTGACTTCGAGGCCTTCGACTTCACCGAGCCAGCCTTGCTCATGGGCTTCGACGACGCGGGCTTTGAGGTTGTCGCGGATCTCGAGTAGGCGGGTCTGCTGGTTCGGATCGGGCCAGAGCAGGGAGCAGCGGATGCAGGCGTGTTCGTGGATGCAGTTGCTGCCGAACGCGCGGCCGCAGGTCCCGACCGATACCTTGCGGCGTTGGAAATGGCCAAGGAATTGCTGCCACTCGTCGTCGGTGGGCTCGCGGTATTCCTCGCTCGGTCGCAGGGCGCGGCGCCGGGCTATAAACGCCCGGTGGGCGGTGATCGTTTCCTCTGGATAGACGGCCTTGTATCCCATGGTGACGCCGATGTCCTGGTGGCCGGCGATGACCTGCGCGATGTGCGGCGGAAGCCCGTTCATGATTGCATCGGTGATGAAGATCCTGCGGAAATCATGCGGGGTGAACCGGAGCGGCTGCCCGTCATCAGGGCCTGTCAGGCCGGTGCGTGCCAGCGCTTCGTCGAGCAGGGTGGAGACAAATCGTGCGGTAATGGCACGGTGTTCGCCGTTGACGAGGTGTTGGAACAGGAGCGGGGCAGGTCGGCGCCAAACCAGTTCGTGTTCGTCTCTGGCGCTGACCAGGGGGATGGTGCCCTCGGGTTTGCGGTGGCGGCTGATGATCGTGGAAAGCACCTCGGCCAGTTCGGGGCTGACCACCAGCAACCGTTCGGTGTCGGTTTTAGACGGGGCGATCTGCAAGAGCGGAACGAGTTCCCCACTGTCCGGCAGCCGGTATTGGATCAGGCTGTGGTGGCTGATCTCAAGCAGTTCCTCGATGCGGACGCCGGTGTGCCGCAGCACCTCGATGACCGCCCACGCCCAAAATGCATGGTCTTCATCGCGGTTGAGCAGGGTTTTTTTGGCGGTGTCCGGGTTGGTGACCCAGACGTTGGCCTGCGTGCCGTGCGGACGTTTAATCCTGGTCATGGTGATGCCGTCGGAGGTGAACGGTTCGCCGGGCGCGGCGCGTAGCCCGGCGGCGAGGAGCGCTGTTGATTGACGGCGCCAGGTGGTGGTGGAGTTGGTCAATACGGGCATTACCGGCAATCGGGAGCGGGTGCGGCTGTCCATGCGCGCCTTGCGGTGCCGCACCATTTTCCGGCGTGACAGATCGTCCTGGCTGATAGGACACGGTGCCACCCATGGGGCCCACCGGCTAGGGTCTTCTAATGCCCACTGGGACAGGTCGAGGTAGAACGCCCGGACCGCTGCCAGAATATCCAGGTGCGACAGTCGCTCGGTCTCGATCTGGATTTCCTTGCCGTCGCGGACAATGGTGCGAATTTTGGTGCTCAGTCGTCGCTTCCACGCCCCGGCAATATTGCGGGGTAGGTTCAACGATTCGATGCCCTGGTGGTGGCGTTCCAGGTCGGCCCAGAAGCAGCGGACCAGCGCGTAGGCCAGCGACAGCAGTGTGGAGTAGTCGACGGACGGCTGCCGCTCACGCAGGTAGTCGACCAGCAGGTCGCGTATTGGGATGCAGGCAATGTTGTAGCGGTCGACGAGTTGTTCGACGGTGCGTTGCCCGGTGCTGTGGATCTGTTTGAGGCTCGGTACGTCTGCTGTAATGATCCCGGTTTGCCGCAGGACGCGGATGCTCGCCCCGGCTGAGGGTGCTTTGGCGCGAATCTCCTTCTCCAGGTCGATGACCTCGAGGACATCACCGACGGTGATGTCCTCGACTGTGCCGCCTTTTGCGGCGACGATCACGGCGCAACGAAACAGCACGTGCTTGCCCACGTCGGTGCCGACTGTCTCGTCACGCTCGCAGTGGTCGCCCAGCCGGGCGAATCCTTCACCGTCGCGGGTACGGGTCAGGTGACGGACCAGCTTGCGTTTCTTTCCTCCGGTCAGCAGCCACCGCAAGGACGGGCGAACCACATCGAGTCCGACGGCGATCAGGAAGGAACTGGTCATCACCTCCAGCCGGGAGGGCGAGTAGTCGCCGCGCTCACGTAGCCACCGGGCGGGCAGCTCGGCCCAGTCGTCGCCCGCCGCGTCCGCTCCGCTGGCCAGCCATCGTTCCTGCCAGGTGTCGCCCGGGTGCTCTGACAACCAGTCCAGGAGCATCAACAATCCGCGAAGGCCCAGCAGCCGCATCGATTTCGATACCGGGGCACACAGCGCTTCCGACGCCCGTTGATCCAAGGTCCGCCTGTCAACGCCGGTGGCCGGCCACCGATCGACGGTGGGCCTCGGGGGAAACCGTGCCCGCCATGCGGCCACGTCCCTGGTGTCATCCGACTGTGGTGGCCAGTCGCCGTTGGTGTCTTTGCTTTGTTCTGCCGGGGCCATAACGGCGCTGATGCTCATGGTGTGGCCTTTCCAAAGAGCACGGCGAGGGTTTCTGGCGAGTAGCCCGGCGCCGCCGGGGGCGGCTGCTCGATGCGGTCGCGGGCGGAGTGGTGCGCCAACACGCGGGCGATCACGTCCTCCTTTCGCGGCGTGATGTAAATCTGGGTGGTCGTCAGCCGGGCATGACCAAGGACGTATTGCACGTCTGTGAGCGGCATCGAGGGGTCCTCGGCCATCCGGTAGGCAGCGGTGTGCCGAAGCGCGTGTAGCGTTGCTTCTTGGCCGGCCGCCTGGCCGGCACGCTCAAACATCCGGTGTGCCGCGTGGTAGGTCAATGGCCGCGCCGGCCGGTCCAGCGTCCACCACAACGGCTGCAGCGGACCCTGCCCGATCGCATCTTTCATCTCGACCTGATACAAACGTAGCCACACAAACGCGTCTGGTGACGCCGGCAATTCCTGCACTTCCCGGGTTCCCTTGCGCACCACCGTTATCAGTTGCCTTCCGGGGTCCACGCCTCCCTGAGTGGCCGATAACAACTCCGAGGCGCGCGCACCGGTAGACACGTAGAAGGCCACCATGGCGCGGTCCCTGTTCGAGCGCAACTTCGCGAAGATGTCGTCGAAAACCCGATCAGGGATGCTCCGTGGAATCCTGCGCTGCGGCTTGGGCCGGTACAAGCCCGACTTTTCCAGCCGGTAGGGATCCATAGGATTGTGATGGGCGTTCGCCCGTCCGGTGCGTCGGGACCGAGCAAGCGGGAACGGATTGACCAACGGGCCCGATCCGACATCGCGGTGGAAATCGTAGAAGCCCCGCAGCACCGTCTCGCTGTGGAGCCGGGCCGAAATTGAATACCCGCGGCCTTCCCGGGCCACTACCGCCAGCCAGCGGCAGAAATCCCGCGCCTCGATCCGGGATGCACGATCCCAGGCCACGCCAATCGCCCACAAGAAACGGAACCAGCGCAGCAGATCCATGCCATACGAGCGGACGGTTGCCTCGCTGCGCCCGGCCGCCAGCAGATCAGCGAAAAACGCCTCGACGGCATGGACTGTTCCGCCGTCCGCGCCCACCAGCCGATACGGCTCCCACCGCGACCCGGTTGCCTCCAGCGAACCGACCGCAGGCACACGCAGATATTCCAACTCCCTGGAACAATCAGATTCTTCGACCATGATCCAAGACGCTATGTCCCCAGCTGACCCGTCCCTCTGCGACATGCCCAAACCCGGCAGGCTGTTCAGTCAACAGGTGCGGGTGCATTCGAACGACTATTCCGTGGATCCGTCCGCGATCGGGCGGATGGTGCAGGTCACCGCGGATTTGGATACCGTCACCGTCACCGCCGGCGCCACGGTGCTGGCACGGCATGAACGCCGGTGGGCCAGGCACCAGATCTTCACCGACCCGGCCCATGTCAGTCGCGCCGCCGAGCTGCGGCGGGACTACCGGTCCTCCATGGCCAGGAAACCTCCAGGGCAGGCCGTTGTGCAGGAACGGGACCTTTCCGTCTACGACCAGGCCTTCGGCATCACCACCGGCGAAGCCCCCGAGCTGGTCGGGGCAACGCTATGAGCGCGGTGGCAGCCAATGCCGGCAGGGACATTGAGTACTACGCCCGGGCGCTGCGGGCGCCGCGGATCGGGGACGGCTACCGGCACCTGGCCGACACGGCCCGCACCGCGGGCTGGTCCCATGAGGAATACCTCGCCGCCGTCCTCTCCCGGGAAGTCGCCGAACGCGAAGCTTCCGGCGCCGCGTTGCGGGTCAAGGCCGCGAAGTTCCCCGGGCACAAGACCCTGGAGGAGTTCAATTTCGACCACCAGCCCGCCGCGGACCAATCCCTGATTGCCCACCTGGGCACCGGGGTGTTCCTGGAGGAAGCGAAGAACGTGGTCCTGCTCGGCCCGCCCGGCACCGGCAAAACCCATCTGGCCGTCGGCATCGCCACCCGGGCCGCCCACGCCGGGCACCGGGTCCTGTTCGACTCCGCCATCGGCTGGGTCGCCCGCCTCGCCGAGGCCCACAACCGTGGTCAACTCGCGGCGGAACTCGCCAAGCTCCGCCGCTACAAAGTCCTCGTCATTGACGAAGTAGGGTACATCCCGTTCGACCAGGACTCCGCGAACCTGTTCTTCCAGCTCGTCTCCTCCCGCTACGAGCGGGCCTCGCTGATCCTGACCAGCAACCTGGCCTTCAGCCGCTGGGCCGACGTCTTTGGCGACGCCACGATCGCCTCGGCCATGATCGACAGAATCGTCCACCACGCCGAGGTCATCAACCTCTCCGGCAACAGCTACAGGCTCCAAGGCCGACTCAAGCCACAAACTCTGGCACAATAAAACAACACACCGTGGCCCCGTTTTCAAACGGCAAAAATGGCCCTATTTTCAGTCAGCGTTGACGAGCGGGCCAACTTCCCCTTGTGGCTTTACGTCGCGTCAAAGAATAGCGACCTCGCGGCAGTACGACCGGAAGCCTGAACATTGCGGAGCTCAATCGTCCCCGCACCACGGACGTAGACAAGTATTGCGAGACCCAGACAAGCACAGGTGGGAATACCGCCTTCCGCCATGCTCGGATCCTCACAGAGAATTCCCGCAGGCTGCGGGCGCCGCCTTGGGCCCGGGTCTCCGCCAACTGTCAAGAACTCCGAGGCGCGCTGCGAACCATAGACAACCTCGCCCCCTCAGCGGTGATGGGATCGTACTCATCGACAGATGGCATCGTGGACCACGCAGCGGCACAATCGGCAATCACCGATTCCAGCGAATAGAGTCCACGCTGTACCTGAGGCGTTTAAAAGGTCGCATGACAGAAGGCGCTCCGTGGGACCAATCCGGCGACCTTCACATCCTCAGCCAGTGCTTACTGGTCAACGTTCAGCGGCGACGACCTCATGGCAGATCGGCACAACGATCGACGGTTGCGCAGAACGCCATCTTTTAGCTGCAACTTGAAACTGACCATTCGCGGCAACGTTGAGGTGGACATGTCCGGCACCGCTTTTGACGACTTGCGGCAACGAGGCTGAAATCATTCGTTCGGCGCGACCGGCATCTCCATGGCGTCCAACGCTGTTCCCGCAGGCACAGGTCCTCCTGGGCTCAATGGAGCTCCATGGGTTCAGCAATCAACCAACAGCAATCCAGGCTTGCTCCAAGAGGCGTTGGAACATTTGCCGACCTGACTCTGAAAGCCGTGCAAGGAGCGCCCCGTGCGAGTCCGCCACGAAGAGAGCCGCCAGGTAGCGGCAGCGCTGGTGCTCCGCTCGGACCAGCCGCTGTCGTCGCGCCCCATTCCAGGCACGTCCTGGGCCGCCTCGTCATGCTCATGCTCATGCTCAACCGGACCATCACGGCTAGAGCAGTCAAAATCACTGCTGCCTCGGTGGCATTACTGCACGGAAGCATTCAGCAACATACCCCATCGCAGACGGGTCTGTGTCTGGCAACTCCCCGTGCCGCCCTTCAGACTGGCAAAGGGTCCGCGCCGATAGTGAACGGTGCAGTTTCACGTGAAACAGGACTCGTCCAAACGCTGCCGCCAGTTCGCGTGCGACCCATGACCAAGAATCGCTGAGTCCACGACGGACCGTCGCTCGGAAAGCAATCCCGCAATTCTCCCGACACAGCCAGCGTAAATGCGTCACCGCTGCCCGTTCCCTGACCGGTCGATCACCGCTCATGGAACTACCGATGTGCCCTTGCGCCGCGCCAGCTACCTCCGAGAGACGTTCGTCTATCGAGCCGCTTCATTGGATAAACGGCAACCCCCAGCGCTGCCGGATTCGCGTCGTTGTCAACAGGGCTCGTAAACGGGTCGGTATCGACTCTTGGCCCTGCCGCGGAGGTCGGCCAGCCATAGGCGTGTCGGCGCGCAGGCCATCAGGTTCCGCGGGATGAACAGTCGATTTCAGGGTGCCACCATTCGGCCCTGCCGTCTGGGGCAGTGTATACGGGCAATACCAGTGGCACCCACATGTACCAGTAGCTCCTATTGACCGAGCAACGTCCTAGTCGGGTCCCGCCGTCGCGCATGGGACAGTGCTGGTCGAGAATGTGATCCGCGAACAGCACGCGTCTCCCCCTTAGACCGCTTCGACGGAGGCTTTCCAGGAGCCTGTACGCGGGCGCCTGATGGCCTTCCGGGGCACCAGTGTGCGACCGGGCCGCCCGAGGAATTTGAACCGCTCACGCGCTCATACGCCGCGCGTCGTCTAACCGAACGAGCCGCCATGCGGACCCATCCAATCCGATCGGGCCATATCAGATACTCTGCACAGATGGTCATGTCCTCCGTGCACCGGCCGGTCTGGGCACCCGCAGGGAGGTGTCACGTGAAACACGGAAGGCTCATGCTCGAGAAGGGAAGAGTCGTCGAGCGCGCGCTTCTCGCGGGGGCCCCGATGAGGGCGCACGCAGGGCCGTCGCCGACCAGTGTGACCGGGCGGGTTTGTCGTAGTGTGCGTCCAGACCCAGCCGATGCGTGCCGACGTTGAAGCCGCACCCGTCTCTCGTGGTCTTGCTTTTAGGCCCTCATGAAGCGGGTGCCGGCTCGCCGTCCGCGGAGCTTTTGTGTTTTCGATCGGCCTTTTGGCCGTCTGTTCCGGCACCAGCATGGGATATCGCGAACCCGCAGGAGGCCCCAAATATCGTTGTCGTCCCTGGCGCCGCCCGGAAGGGTCCCTCCATGACCCGGTCCAAGCAGCGAGCACCATGGACAGCATACGGGTTATCAACGCAGCCCCAATTTTGCCTCAGGTCCGGTCGGGGGCTATGGGTGTGGCGCCGCTTTCTCGTCGCTTGCCTCGTCCTCGAATCCGGGGAAATCCCGGTCCAATACCGAAAAATGACATCCTCGGGCCTCAACTGGGAGCCAGTAGCGGGACGTGCGGGTTTGTCCGGGGGCGCAGTCATCACCCGCGCAGAAGTCCTGAGGATCAATCCTGGCGAACGCCGTTCAAATGCGATGCGGCAGTGTTTCACGTGAAACACCGCCGCATCGCCTGTGCCCAAGCTAGTTCGAGGTCGGCGCCAAAACGTCCATGATCCTGTTCAGGTCCTCGACTGAGGCAAACTCAATACTGACTTTTCCCTTTCGAGCGCCGAGGGAAATCTTGACATTGGTATCAAGACGGTCGGACAGTGAGCTGGCAAGAAAGTCCAGACGCTCATGGCGCGGGCTAGGCTTCGTCAAGCGCGCCTTGTGGTCCTGGGCCGGCGCTTGATACAACTGAACTGCCTCTTCGGTGGCACGAACCGACATTCCCTCGGCAACAATCTTCTGCGCGAGCTGCTCCATTACCTCCGCGCCCGGCAATGACAAAAGGGCCCGGGCGTGGCCAGCTGACAGGACACCGGCCGCCACACGTCGCTGCACGATGGGCGGGAGCTTCAACAACCGCAAGGTGTTGGACACCTGCGGTCGCGACCTGCCAATCCTGTCGGCGAGCTGCTCATGTGTGGTGCCAAAGTCTTCCAGCAACTGTTGGTATGCTGCCGCTTCTTCCAAAGGATTGAGCTGACTGCGGTGCAGGTTTTCAAGGAGAGCGTCTCGCAACAGGTTGTCGTCAGTGGTTTCCCTGACGATTACCGGTATGGTGTCAAGCCCCGCCGCTTGCGATGCGCGCCAGCGGCGTTCACCCATGACCAGTTCATAGGGCTGGTCCCCGGTTTCGGGCGACTTGCGCACCACAATCGGCTGCAGGATGCCGATTTCCCTGACGGAATGGACCAATTCGGCCATTTCATCTTCATCGAACACCGTTCGTGGCTGTTTCCGGTTCGGGTGGATCTTCCCCACTGGGAGCTCCATGAAATGCGCGCCCGGCACTTCCACGAGCTCCGGCTCAGGCGCCGGTGCAGCTTCACGCTTGGTGACCCGTGTGGCGGGAGGCATCTTCCTCTCCTTGGGTTCCGGGAAGAACAGGTCCACGGGGCGGCTGGGTAAGGAGGAAGAACCGGATTCGTCCTGGGCCGAGTTGGGAATCAAGGCTCCTAAGCCGCGACCAAGCCCTCTACGCTTGTCGGTCATCGATTATTCCTCCATAGAACGAGCCCAGTCTGTTGCGGGCCTAGTGAATTGCACATTAAACCGGGGGACTCACTGTTTCATCTTGTTCTCCCAGCAGAAGTCTAGCGCTCGGCGATCTCCGCCGCCGCTTCCAGGTACGACAACGCGCCGGTGGACGACGGATCATAGGTCATGACGGTCTGCTGGTAGCTCGGAGCCTCGGAAATCCTAACCGATCGAGGAATAAGCGCCTTGAGCACCTGATTGGGGAAGTGTTCCCGCACATCAGCTGCCACGTGCGCCGCCAGGTTTGTCCGTCCGTCATACATGGTGAGGAGGATCGTGGAAACGACCAAATCGGAATTAAGATGCTTTTGGATCATTTCGATGTTTTTCAACAGTTGGCTCAGCCCCTCAAGCGCGTAGTACTCGCACTGGATGGGGATCATCACTTCGTTGGCGGCGCAAAAAGCATTAACGGTGAGCAGACCCAAGCTCGGAGGGCAGTCGATAAAGACGAAATCGAGGCGTTGTTCGCCGTTTTCGTCGCGGAACTTTACATATTCGTCGATGGCACGGCGCAGGCGCTGCTCACGCGCGACGAGGGAGACTAGCTCAATTTCCGCCCCCGCCAGGTGGATGGTTGCAGGCGCACAGTACAGGTTGTCGATGTCGGGACACGCCGCTACTACATCGGCAAGCGTGAAGTCATTGATCAGCACATCGTAAATGCTGTCAATGTCTGCATGGTGGGGCACGCCCAGGGCCGTAGACGCGTTGCCCTGGGGGTCGATGTCAATGACGAGGACGTGCAGGCCGGCCGATGCCAAGGCGGCCGCGATGTTTACCGTGGTCGTAGTTTTTCCCACGCCGCCCTTTTGATTGGCCACGGTAAGAATGCGGGTCCGCTGAGGACGGGGAAGCGCCCGTCCAAGCAACCGTTCGCGCCGCTTCGTCTCACTGACCAGTTGACTGGCAATGGGGCTGCTGTCGTCGAAATCGTCCCCGAGCGACGATGGCCCCCTCTGGGGGGATGTTTCACGTGAAACACGGACAACTTTCTTTTTATCAACTGAATTAAGTTGATTTGAAGATCGCAATCCGGTGGCCATGCCGCCCGTTATGTCAGACCGTGCCGACCCCAGCGACATAAAGGGTGGTATCCGTTGCGAAGCTGCTTCGCTGCTCGTCACGCTGACACTCTCACTTTCATTTGGCTGGGTTTGCCCGTCACTAGCCTATCCGTTCCACCGTGGCGCACGGTGGATCAGCGGCGTTGCACCTTCACTCGTACCACCGTGGTGGGCTCGGACAGTATCCCTGCACCGGCCGTCAACACTTCGGTTTGAATGCCGCCAAGCTTCTTGATCGTCTTGGCCGCCTTGCTGATCTCTTCTTCTGCGCTGCGTCCCTTGATTGCCAGCAGCTCACCGGCGCCTCCCAGCAGCGGAATGGTCAACGGCGCCAGAGTGTTCAGTGCCGAAACCGCCCTGGCCGTCACGACATCGCACTCCACTTTTTCGACCGCCTGCTCGGCCCTGGCCCGGATGATCTCCACATTGTCCAGTCCAAGGTCCATGACCACTTCCTCCAGCCAGACCACCCTGCGCTCCAGAGGTTCGATCAGGGTCAGGTAGAGGTCCGGCCGGGCGATGGCCAGGCAGAGGCCGGGAAGACCCGCACCGCTACCCACATCGGCGACCCTAGCGCCGTCGTCAATCAACTCCGCGACAACCGCGCAGTTGAGTACGTGACGGCTCCACAGCCGTGGAACTTCGCGCGGACCGATCAGCCCGCGCTCAATGCCGGATGTGGCAAGGTGTTCCACGTAGCGTTTGGCCAGGTCCAGCCGGTCCCCAAAAATCTGCTCGGCGGCAATGGCTTCTTCAGCGGTTAGATCTGCCATAACGGTGGTCCCCTCGCAAGCGGTCCCGTCCGCTTGCCCGGGGGCAGGGGAACGGGACCAACCCAGTTGAATTACGTTTGTTCTTTATTGCCCGGCCGTAACAACAATGTGGCGGTTCGCGCCTTCGCCCTCGGATGCCGACTCCATCCCCAGCTCTGCAATGGCGTCGTGGACGATCTTCCGTTCGTAGGGCCCCATCGGTTCCAGTGCCACTGAATTGCGCCCAGCCTTGATCTGTTCCGCGGCGTCGTTCGCCGTCCGCATCAGCTCGGCATTGCGGCGTTCCCTGTATCCGGCGATGTCCAGCACCAGGCGGGAACGGCTTCCTGTGGCGGACAGGACGCTCAAACGGGTCAGTTCCTGAAGTGCGTCCAGCACTTCCCCCTCGCGCCCGACCAAATCCGTCAGCGCATCCGATTCCTGGTCCGAAATGATGGAGATGTACGTGCGGCCGTCGCGGACTTCAATGTCAATGTCGCCATCAATGTCCGCGATGTCGAGAAGCTCTTCCAAGTAATCCGCAGCGATGTCGCCCTCTTCTTCGAGGCGGCTCACTCCAACTTCACCATCGTGTGCAGGCGTTTCTTCGGCGACAATTTCAGTTTCAGCAGGCATTACTTCTTCTTCCTGTTCTTCCGTTGTGGTTGGCTGCGCTGTCCCTTGGGCTCAGGAACATCTTCAACTTCAACTTCGGCGGCCACGGCCTTCTTTGAGGCACCCAATAGCGGCAGGCCCTTGGCCTCACGGCGCTTCTGGTATTCCTTGTAGGCAGGTGAGCCGGGAGTGGGCATGCGGCGGATCACGAAGAACTGCTGACCCATGGTCCAAATGTTGGTGGTGGTCCAGTAAATCAGCACGCCGATGGGAAAGTTCACGCCGCCAATGCCGAAGACCAGCGGCAGGACGTACAGCATCATCTTCTGCTGCTTCATGAACGGTCCCTGCATGGCCTCTTCGGACATGTTCTTCGTCATGATCTGCTTCTGCGTGATGAACTGCGAGGCAATCATCGCAATGATCATGATCAGCGACAGCACCACAACGGCGACCTTGAGGTCTCCTCCCTGCAACTGCGGCAGGAAGGCCGCGGAAAGCGGAGCCCCAAAGATGCTGGCGTGGTCAAACTGCGCCACCTGCTGCGGGTTCATCGCGCCAATGCTGACGCCGTTCGATGCGGCCTTGGACACTCCGGAAAGGACCCGGAACAGGGAGAAGAAGAACGGCATCTGGATCAACATGGGCAGGCAGGCGGAGAACGGGTTGGTGCCGTGCTCTTTGTAGAGAGCCATTTGTTCCTGCGCCATGGCCTGGCGTGAGAGCTGGTCGGTCTTGCCCTTGTACTTTGCCTGCAGCTTCTTCATGTCCGGCTGCAGCGCCTGCATTCCGCGCTGGGCCTTGATCTGCTTGACGAAGACAGGGATCAGGGCGCCCCGGATCACCAGCACCAGGCCGATGATGGAAAGTGTCCAGGTGACGCCGGATGCGGCAGGCAGCCCGAGGAATGTCAGGCCGTCATGGAACAGCACCATGATCATGGACACGAGCCATTCGAAGGGCGTCAGAATCGTCTGGAGGAAATCCATATTTCTTTTCTATTCTCCTGAAGCCGCATGGCGGCTTTGTGTCTCCGCTTGAACCGCCAGAAAATAATCCGGGTGGTTCAGTTGGACAATGAGGGGGACCGAGGACGGATCATCCCAGCGGGCATGAGCCGGGGATGGCACCGGGTCAATGCCGCCGGCATTCCAGGGATGGCACCGCACGATGCGGCCGGCTGCATACCAACTGCCCTTGACGGCGCCATGGACGGTTATTGCCTCAAGCGCGTAAGCCGAACATGATGGAAAAAACCGGCACACCTGCCCATAAGCGGGTGAGATGAGGCGCCGGTAGGTTTTAAGGATGGCCATCAAGATGTTGCGGGGAACATGCCACAAGAACCTGCCGACAAGGGCAGATTGGTACAACGCGCGACGTTCAAGCCCGGCTTGGGTCACAGACATGTTCTCCTTCAATCCTTCAGGCCCTGTCCACTGCGGAAGTTGCGTCTGTCCCGCCGGCGTCAACCGGCGGTTCCACTGGCTGACGCCGAAAGCCCGGATTCAACCTTGGAAAATGCCCTTTGGTAATCATTGACAAGTTCACCCCACGAGGCGGCTGCTGATGCGGGCAGAGCCCTCACCACAACGTTGATCCCGTATGGATGGCGGCGAACAGTGTCAACCGCTATTTCCCGTAGTCTCCTTTTAACGAGATTCCGGGTCACAGCGTTCCCAATTGCCTTTGAAACGATGAACCCGATCTGGCTGGGTTCCTCGGACAAAGTGGACACCACATATAACACTACGTTCCGGCGTCCGTTGCGGACGCCGGAACGTACAGTATGTGAGAAGGCAGCGGATGTCCGCATTCTGTTTCTGGTGGCCAGCACCCTGCGCTCTACCGCTGCTTCCCTAGGGCCTGACGGATCGCCAGGCAGTTATTGGTCTATGCCGACAGCTCGGCGCGGCCCTTGCCACGGCGTGCGGCCAGGATGGCGCGGCCGGCACGGGTGCGCATGCGAAGGCGGAAGCCGTGCTTCTTGGCACGACGGCGGTTGTTCGGCTGAAAAGTCCGCTTGCTCACGGTAGTTACTCCAAGACAATCAAAGATGCGCCTTGCCCGAAGCTAAGTAAGGGAAAGAACAGGCCGACGCTAAGTATATGGATGCCCGCCTTTGTCTCCTTCTTCAAGGAGTCGCGCAAAAGCGCAAAGCAGACACATGGGACTTCACAACGTTAGGTCATGGCGGTCCCGCTAGTCAAACGGTGACCCTGGCCAACGTGCTGCTTCCGGGCCGTCCCCGCTGCGCCTCACCGGGAGCCGGATGTTGGCCTGTGTACGGCTCCGTGGATAACCCGTGGACAAACTGTGAGGACGCCAGTCGCCGGCGACCCGTCGTGTGACATTTATCCACAACCCCATTCCCTCGCTATCTTCTGCTCTTTTGATCACCTAGGCTAGCCCGTGACGGAGTTATCCACGGCTGTGAATAACTCTGTGGATGACGCAGTCAGAGGGTCTTCCTGGCAGCCGGGCCCAAGCGGGGCCGTGTAAGGGAAATCACGCGGCAAAATGCGTAAATACGAAAATCCGGCGGCACGACCGTCTGGCAGTAAAGGTGGAACACACAATGGGCGGAACGGTCAATGAGCACTGAGGAAATCAATGACGTTGGAAGTTCGTGGCGCCGGGTTATCCGAATTCTTGAACAGGATGACCGCGTGTCACCGCGTCAGCGTGGCTTCGTCGTTCTCACCCAACCGCAAGGACTCATCGGAAATACGCTTCTGGTGGCCGTCCCCAACGAGCTGACCCGCGAAGTCCTTCAGACCCAGTTGAGCAAAACACTCGTTGACGCGCTGCGGCAGGTCTTCCCTGAAGAAATAAGCTGCGCCTTCAGTGTCAACGCGGACCTGGTGCCTCCTGCCAAGGAGGAGGAAGCCGCCCCCGCCGATGACCCGGTCCGGACCGCCCGCCCGGAACGCGCCGAACGGACCGAGCGCATCGACCGAAGCGAGCGCATCGAGCGAACCCACGGCAGTGATAGCGCCTCCAAGCCGTCCCCGATGCTTCCGAGCACCTCCCATGAATTTGGGCGCCTCAACCCCAAGTACATCTTTGACTCCTTTGTGATTGGTGCGTCCAACCGCTTCGCCCATGCTGCGGCCGTGGCCGTGGCGGAGGCACCTGCCAAGGCCTACAACCCGCTGTTCATCTACGGGGACTCCGGGCTGGGCAAGACCCACCTTCTCCACGCCATCGGCCATTACGCCCGCCGCCTTTACACCGGAATTCGTGTCCGTTATGTCAACTCCGAGGAGTTCACCAACGATTTCATCAACTCGATCCGCGACGATGAAGGAGCAAGCTTCAAGCAGCTCTACCGCAATGTGGACATCCTGTTGATTGACGACATCCAATTCCTGGCCAACAAGGACGCCACCCAGGAAGAGTTTTTCCATACCTTCAACGCCCTTCACAACCACAACAAGCAGGTGGTCATCACCTCCGACCTTCCGCCCAAGCGATTGCAAGGCTTTGAGGAGCGCATGCGCTCACGGTTTGAGTGGGGCCTGCTCACCGACGTCCAGCCGCCGGAGCTGGAGACCCGCATCGCCATTTTGCGTAAAAAAGCCATCGGCGAAGGCCTGTCCGCGCCCGACGACGCCCTGGAGTACATCGCGTCCAAGATCTCGACGAACATCCGTGAGCTTGAAGGTGCCTTGATCCGGGTGACGGCCTTCGCGAGCCTCAACCGCCAGCCCGTGGATGTGGGGCTGGCCGAAATGGTGCTGAAGGACCTCATCACCGACGACGGCGCCCAGGAAATCACGTCCACCGCGATCCTGGGTCAGACGGCCGCCTACTTCAACATCTCCATGGAAGAGCTGTGCAGCAAATCGCGGACCAGGACCCTGGTGACGGCCCGGCAGATCGCCATGTACCTGTGCCGTGAACTGACGGACATGTCCCTGCCCAAGATCGGCCAGGAGTTCGGCGGTCGCGACCACACGACGGTGATTCACGCGGACCGCAAGATCCGCGAACTCATGGCGGAGCGACGGGCAATCTACAACCAGGTCACCGAGCTCACCAACAAGATCAAGCAGCAGCAGCGCGAGGGCTGAGGTCCGCGAAGCGGCGAAAAAAATGTCACTCATTAACAGCTGTGGATAAGCCTGTGGAAACTTAAGTGCACAACCGCACTTTACTTGCGGACAACCACCCCCTCGCCTGTGGATCCCATAGTTGGCGCGGAAAGTTCTCCACCGTTCCCCACAGCGGCAAGCGGGCCAGCCCCACATCTTGTGCACAGGGCAGATCTCGGCGGTACCGCGTCCCAGCGAGGTTACCCACAGTATCCACAGGACTTATTACCACTACGAATCCCAAGAATTCTTCGTTTCAAACAACATTTTCATTTCCACCACGGACCCACCGATCCGGCCCATCGTCGATGTCAGCCTCGGCTGGTCAAAGGGCTAAGCTGTCTGCAAGCATGTAATTCCAAGCGCCGACCTCGATGCCCATTCAAGTCCCGGGGAACGCCACACCGGCACCACACACTTTTTGCTCGATGAAAGGCGGCACCCTTCCGTGAAGTTCCGAGTCGAACGGGATGTTCTGACTGAAGCAGTCAGCTGGGCCGCACGTTCCCTGTCGCCCCGGCCCCCTGTTCCGGTGTTGTCGGGGCTCCTGCTCAAGGCCGAGGCCGGTACCTTAAGCCTGGCCAGCTTTGACTATGAGATTTCGGCCCGCTTGGAGATCGCCGCCGACATCGCGGAGGAAGGCACCATCCTGGTTTCCGGCCGCCTGCTCGCAGACATCTGCCGCAGCCTGCCCTCCGCTCCGGTCGAGGTCGAAACCGACGGCTCAAAGGTCACACTGACGTGCCGCAGCAGCCGATTCCATCTGTCAACCATGCCGGTCAACGATTATCCAGAACTGCCGGCGCTCCCCGAACTCAGCGGAACGGTCGACGGCGAAGCCTTCGCCCAGGCTGTATCCCAGGTGATCATCGCTTCAAGCAAGGACGACACCCTTCCCATCCTGACCGGCGTCAAGATGGAAATTGAAGGGGACCTGATCACGCTCCTGGCCACCGACCGCTACCGGCTCGCATTGCGGGAGGTCCGCTGGAACCCGACGACGCCGGGAATCTCCACGGGCGCCCTGGTCAAGGCCAAGACACTGAGCGAGGTCGCCAAAACACTCGGCGGCGCAGGCAACATCAACATCGCGCTTTCGGACAACAGCGAATTGATCGGCTTTGAAAGCGGCGGCCGCCGCACCACGTCGCTGCTCGTAGACGGCGACTATCCCAAGATCCGATCGCTGTTTCCGGAGAACACCCCCATCCACGCGACCGTGGAAACCACTGCCCTGGCCGAGGCGGTCAGGCGTGTGTCCCTTGTTGCGGAACGCAACACCCCGGTCCGTCTGATCTTCACCGACGGCCAGTTGACCCTGGACGCCGGAACCGGCGAGGACGCCCAGGCTTCGGAAAACCTTGAAGCGGCGTTGTCCGGGGACGACATCACGGTCGCCTTTAACCCGCACTACCTCAGCGAAGGCCTCAACGCGTTCGACAGCAAGTACGTCCGCTTCTCCTTTACCTCGGCGCCCAAGCCGGCCATGCTCACGGCCCAGGACGATCTCGACGGTGAAAACAGCGACGACTACCGCTACCTGGTCATGCCCGTCAGGCTGCCGAACCAGTAAGGCCTGCCCTTCCGCCCAGCGCCACCCAACCAGAAAAGAGAAACGCCGTGCACGTCGGACTTGTCGGACTTGGAAAAATGGGCTTCAACATGCGCGCCCGGTTGCGAGAGGCGGGAATCGAGGTCACCGGCTACGACCGCAATCCGGACGTCACCGACGTTGCGGATCTCGCGGGCCTGGTTGCGGCAGTTGAGGCACCGCGACTCATCTGGGTGATGGTGCCTTCCGGCGACATCACGGATTCGGTCATCACGGAACTTGCCCAGCACATGGAAGCCGGCGACCTGATTGTCGACGGCGGCAACTCCCGCTTCACCGAGGACCAGCGCCACCACACCCAGCTGGGTGAAAAAAACATTGGGTTCATGGACGTTGGCGTGTCCGGCGGCGTCTGGGGACTGAAAAACGGTTATGGCCTCATGGCCGGCGGATCCGCCCACCATGTGGAGTGGGCCCTGCCCATCCTGGATGCACTGCGCCCCGAGGGCGACCGCGCGGACAGCTTCGTCCATGTGGGCGACGTCGGCGCGGGCCACTACGCGAAAATGGTGCACAACGGCATTGAATATGGCCTGATGCAGGCCTACGCCGAAGGCTATGAGCTGCTGTCCAAGAAGGAAATCATCAAGGACCTTCCCGGAACGTTCCGTGCGTGGCAGAAGGGAACTGTGGTCCGTTCCTGGCTGCTGGACCTGATGGTCAAGGCGCTGGACGAGGATCCGGGCCTGGAGACCATCGACGACTACGTGGAGGACTCCGGCGAGGGACGGTGGACCGTGGAGGAGGCCATCGCCAACGCAGTGCCGGCGCCGGCCATCACGGCCGCCCTTTTTGCCCGCTTCTCCTCACGCGAGGACAATTCCCCCGCCATGAAGATGGTCTCGGCCCTCCGCCACCAGTTTGGCGGCCACGCCACCAAGCCGTCGGGTTCCTGAAGAAGCCAGGCTAAGCAGTACCCGTGTATCTTGAGCATCTTTCCCTGACGGATTTCCGCAGCTACGCACAGGTGGACCTGGAGCTTTCACCCGGGGTGACCGTCCTGGTGGGTTCCAACGGGCTCGGCAAGACCAACCTGGTCGAGGCCATCGGCTACCTCTCCAGCCTGTCCTCACACCGGGTCAGCTCCGACGCCCCGCTCCTGCGCTTCGGCACCGAGCAGGCGCTGATCAGGGGACGGCTGGTCAGGGGGGCCCAAAAGGTCACCGTCGAAGTGGAAATCAATGGCAGCCGGGCAAACCGCGCACGCATCAACCGTGCCAATCCCATCCGTTCGCGGGACGTCCTGGGCCTGTGCCGCAGCGTACTGTTCGCCCCGGAAGACCTGGCCCTGGTCAAGGGGGACCCGGCCAGCCGGCGCCGTTTCCTGGACGACCTGCTGGTAGTTTTGATGCCCAGGCACGCCGCCACCCGCCAGGAGTATGACAAGGTCCTCAAACAGCGCAACGCCCTCTTGAAGTCCGCACGCTCGGCCCGTTTCTCCCGCGGCGGCGTCACCGAGGGCCACCTGTCCACCCTGGACGTGTGGGATGCCCACCTGGCTGCCGCGGCCGCGAACCTCCTGGCCGCCCGGCTTGACCTGGTGGAGCGGCTCCGCCCGCACATGGCCGAGGCCTACGCGCAATTGACCGACGGATCCAAGCTGTTGCGCGGCCTGTACCGCAGCAGCCTGGACCCGGCCGGAGAGGCGGCAGGCCAGGACGACGCCGGAACCCCCGACGCCGGCGGCCTCCCCCGTGCCACTTCCGCCAGTGAGGCGGAGGACCTGTCGCTGTGTACCGTGGAGGAGCTCACCGCACTTTATGTTAAGGCGCTGGCTGACTCGCGGCCCCGCGAACTGGAACGCGGCATGTCCCTGGTGGGTCCGCACCGCGACGAACTGGAATTGCTTTTGGGACAGGCACCTGCCCGCGGCTACGCGTCCCATGGGGAATCCTGGTCCGTGGCGCTGGCGATGCGCCTGGCGTCCTACTATGTCTTGGACGAGGATTCGCACATTCCCGACAACCAGCCCATCCTGATCCTCGACGACGTGTTTGCCGAACTGGATGTCCAGCGCCGTCGCAAGCTTGCCGCCATGGTGGGCGGCGCGGAACAGGTATTGGTGACGGCCGCCGTCGCCGGTGACATCCCGGCGGAACTGGCCGGCGCCCACGTCCAGGTCATTCCCGGCGGCATCCTCCCCGGCACCGCCAATCCTGAAGGGGAAGCGGCGCACGATGGCGCCTGACGACGCGTCCAAAAGCCGCGGCAGCGATGATGCCACCGGACGGACCAGCCGGCTGCAGGCCCAGGCGTCGGATCACGCCACCGAGGTGGATGCCGCCCAGGCCGCACTGAACCGGATGCGCACCATCGCCAAAAGCCGGGGTGAACTGCGCATACCGCGCAGCCGGCTGGGCGCAAAGCCGGTGCCGAAAGCCAAGCGCGCTGCATTCCTGGATTCCCTGGACGGCGGCCGGGACCCGCAGGGGCTGGGCAGGGTGGTCAGCCGGCTGGTGTCGGACCGCGGCTGGACTTCGCCGCTGGCCGTGGGATCGGTCATGGCCCAATGGGACACGCTCGTCGGCGCGGACATCGCGGCCCACTGCCAGCCGGAGAGTTTCGAAGTCACCACCCTTCACGTCCGCTGCGACTCCACCAGCTGGGCCACGCAGCTCAGGCTCCTGTCGTCGTCGCTCCTGGCCAAGTTTGACGCCGAACTCGGCGCCGGCGTCGTCACCAAGATCCTTGTCCTGGGACCGGCGGCCCCCAGCTGGCGCAAGGGCTACCGCAACGTCAAGGGACGCGGCCCCCGCGACACGTACGGATAGCGGATGGCAGGCCGGAAGGGTGGACCGGCGCGGAATTGCCAGCGTCGCTGCAGGGCGTTTAGAACCCCCCGGGGCGTATATCCCCTCATCGGCAGCCACATCATTCGATTCCAGGGCGCATATCTTGCGTCTCAGGGCACGTTTGTCACCGCGTGGGCCCCGCCGCAAGGTAGAATTATAGGCAGGACCGCCTCTCGACGGCGCCACGACCGCTTTTGTGGCGCCCCTTGGGGCGGTAATGACGAGCCTTCCCAAGGTTGATGTGGTGCACGGACCGGCCGTAACCGTGCCATGCCTTGCGGCGGCAATCCAGCGAACTATCTAAAGGGGTCGAACGCGCCTGTGACTGAAAACAATCCGGAGAACCCGGGCACCGCAACGAATGCGCTCGTGGAAGACACCGCCGCTGCGGGTCCCGTTGAGGCCCAGGCGTCCCCGGACAACAACAAGCCCCATTACGATGCCAGCGACATTACGGTGCTCGAAGGACTGGAAGCCGTCCGCAAGCGCCCCGGCATGTACATCGGGTCCACGGGCCTGCGCGGGCTGCACCACCTGGTCTATGAAGTGGTGGACAACTCCGTCGACGAGGCGCTGGCAGGATACTGCGACCACATTGAAATTACGCTGACCGCCGACGGCGGCGTCCGCGTCGTCGACAACGGCCGCGGCATTCCCGTCGACATCCACCCCACCGAACACAAGCCCACTGTTGAAGTGGTCATGACCATCCTGCACGCCGGCGGCAAGTTTGGCGGCAGCGGCTATGCCGTGTCCGGCGGCCTGCACGGGGTGGGCATCTCCGTGGTGAACGCCCTCTCCCGCCGGGTGGAGACGGAAATTCGGCGCAAGGGCCACGTCTGGCGCATGAGCTTCGCGGACGGCGGGAAGCCGCAGGGCACGCTGGTGAAGGGTGAGGCCACCACCGAAACCGGAACCACGCAGACCTTCTATCCGGACCCCGAGATCTTTGAATCCGTCGAGTTTGACTTTGAAACCCTGCGCGCCCGCTTCCAACAGATGGCCTTCCTGAACAAGGGACTTCAGATCACGCTGACGGACGAGCGCGTTGACGAGGAAGCCGGCGACGACCCGGACCTGGACGCCATTCCCGAGGGCAAGGACGTTGCCACCGGCAGGCGTGAAGTCGTGTACAGGTACGTTGACGGACTGCTTGACTACGTCAAGTACCTGAACTCCTCAAAGAAGTACGAGCCCGTGCACGAGGACGTCATCGCCTTTGAAACGGAGGACGCGGCCCGCCACATGGCCGTTGAACTGGCCCTGCAATGGACCACCTCCTTTTCCGAAAGCGTCCACACCTACGCCAACACCATCAACACCCACGAAGGCGGAACACACGAGGAGGGCTTCCGTGCCGCCATGACCTCCTTGATCAACCGCTATGCGCGGGAAAAGAGCATCATCAAGGAAAAGGACGACAACCTCACGGGCGACGACATTCGTGAAGGCCTCACCGCCGTCATCTCCGTCAAGCTCTCCGAACCCCAGTTTGAGGGACAGACCAAGACGAAGCTTGGCAACTCCGAGGTCAAGGGATTTGTCCAGCGCGTGGTCACGGACGGGCTTGGCGACTGGCTCGAACGCAATCCAGGCCCGTCGCGCGACATCATCCGCAAGGCCATCCAGGCATCGCAGGCCCGAATGGCCGCGCGCAAGGCGCGCGAAAACACCCGCCGCAAGGGACTGTTGGAATCCGGCGGCATGCCCGGCAAGCTCAAGGACTGCCAGTCCAAGGATCCGGCGCTGTCCGAGATCTACATTGTGGAGGGCGACTCCGCCGGCGGCTCGGCGGTCCGCGGCCGGAACCCAACCACGCAGGCCATCCTGCCGCTGCGCGGAAAGATCCTCAACGTGGAGCGCGCACGCCTTGACCGGGCCTTGGGCAATGCCGAGGTCCAGGCCATGATCACGGCATTTGGCGCCGGCATCGGGGAGGACTTCGACGTCGACAAGGCCCGCTACCACAAGATTGTGCTGATGGCCGATGCCGATGTCGACGGCCAGCACATCACCACCCTGCTGCTGACCCTCCTTTTCCGTTACATGCGTCCCTTGATCGAAAGCGGTTACGTGTATCTGGCCCAGCCGCCGCTGTACCGGATCAAATGGTCAAACGCCCCGCACGACTACGTGTTCAGCGACAAGGAACGCGACGCGGCATTGGCGGCGGGCGCCGCAGCCGGACGCCGCATCCCCAAGGACAACGGCATCCAGCGTTACAAGGGCCTCGGCGAGATGGACTACTCGGAACTGTGGGACACCACCATGGATCCGGCCCACCGGACCCTGCTCCAGGTCACCATGGACGACGCCGCCGAGGCGGACCAGACGTTCTCCACCCTGATGGGCGAGGACGTGGAATCCCGGCGGAACTTCATTCAACAGAACGCCAAGGACGTCCGGTTCCTCGATATATAACCTGATGGGGACGCGGATGTTCCCGCACGCGAATATAACGAACCGGACATATATTTGGAATGGAATATAAAAGATTATGAGTGACGAAACTCCCGAAAATCCCGGCATGGGAAGCGCCGACGGCTCCTCGGATGTTGTCCTGACGGGCGACGTCATGCACGACAAGGTTGAGCAGATCGACCTGCAGGATGAGATGAAGCGGTCCTACCTGGACTACGCCATGGCCGTCATCGTGGGCCGCGCCCTTCCGGACGTCCGGGACGGCCTCAAGCCGGTCCACCGCCGCGTGCTCTACGCCATGTTCGACGGCGGCTACCGTCCGGAGCGCTCGTTCAACAAGTGCGCCCGCGTGGTGGGCGAGGTCATGGGCCAGTACCACCCCCATGGCGACTCGGCCATCTACGATGCCCTGGTGCGCCTGATCCAGGACTGGACCATGCGCTACCCGCTGGCCCTGGGACAGGGAAACTTCGGCTCGCCAGGCAACGACGGCGCGGCGGCGCCCCGATACACGGAAACCAAGATGGCCCCGCTGGCCATGGAGATGGTCCGGGACATCGACGAGGAAACCGTCGACTTCCAGGACAACTACGACGGCAAGAACCAGGAGCCGACCATCCTGCCGTCGCGTTTCCCGAACCTGCTGGTCAACGGCTCCTCCGGCATCGCCGTGGGCATGGCCACCAACATCCCCCCGCACAACCTGCGCGAAGTGGCCGACGGCGTCCAGTGGTTCCTGGCCAATCCCACGGTCAGCCGCGAGGAACTCCTCGAGGCGTTGATCGCGCGGATCAAGGGCCCGGACTTCCCCACAGGCGCCCAGATCCTCGGGCGCAAGGGCATCGAGGACGCCTACCGCACGGGGCGCGGTTCCATCACGATGCGCGCCGTGGTCAATGTTGAGGAAATCCAGGGACGCACGTGCCTGGTCGTCACGGAGCTGCCCTACCAGGCCAACCCGGACAACCTGGCCATCAAGATCGCCGAACTGGTCAAGGACGGGAAGATCGCCGGCATTGCCGACCTCCGCGACGAGACATCCGGACGCACGGGCCAGCGCCTCGTCGTCGTGCTTAAACGCGACGCCGTAGCCAAAGTGGTGCTGAACAACCTCTACAAGCACACACAGCTGCAGGAAAACTTCAGCGCCAACATGCTCGCCATTGTTGACGGCGTGCCGCGCACGCTGCCGCTGGACGCATTCATCCGGCATTGGGTGACGCACCAGATGGACGTCATCATTCGCCGCACCCGGTTCCGCCTGCGCAAGGCGGAAGAGGAAGCACACATCCAGCGCGCGCTGCTGAAGGCCCTTGACGCGCTCGACGAGGTCATCGCGCTCATCCGCCGCTCCTCCACATCCGAGGAAGCGCGCGACGGACTGATGGCGCTTCTGGAGATTGACGAGATCCAGGCCAAGGCCATCCTGGACATGCAGCTGCGCAAGCTCGCGGCCCTGGAGCACCAGAAGATCCAGGACCGGGCCGATGTGCTGGAAACCATGATCACCGAGTTCAACAGGATCCTGGCCGACCCCGAAGTCCAGCGAGGCATCGTCAGCGACGAGCTGGCCGACATCACCGCACGCTACGGGGACGAGCGCCGCACGGAAATCATGATGGGCTACGACCCCAACATGAGCATGGAAGACCTCATCCCCGAAGAGGAGATGGTGGTCACCATCACCCGCGGCGGCTACGTCAAGCGCACGCGCAGCGACAACTACCGCACGCAACACCGCGGCGGCAAGGGCGTCAAGGGCGCCCAACTGCGCGGCGACGACGTCGTCGAGCACTTCTTTGTGACGACCACGCACCACTGGCTGCTCTTCTTCACCAACCTCGGCCGTGTGTACCGTGCCAAGGCGTACGAGCTCGCCGAGGCGGGCCGCGATGCCAAGGGCCAGCACGTGGCCAACCTGCTGGCGTTCCAGCCGGAGGAGAAGATCGCCCAGGTCATGGAGCTGAGGGACTACCAGCAGTCCCCGTACCTGGTGCTGGCCACCCGGAACGGGCTGGTCAAGAAGACCCGCCTGGAGGACTACGACACCAACCGTTCGGCGGGCGTCATCGCCATCAACCTGCGTGACGACGACGAACTGGTCTCGGCGCAGCTGGTCTCTGAAACGGATGACCTCCTGCTGGTTTCACGCAAGGGACAATCCATCAGGTTCACGGCCACCGACGACGCCCTGCGGCCCATGGGCCGGGCGACCTCCGGCGTCACGGGGATGAAGTTCCGCGACCGGGACGAGCTGCTGGCGGCCAACGTGGTCACGGACGAGTCCTACGTGTTCATTGTCACCGAGGGCGGCTATGCCAAGCGGACGGCCGTGGAGGAATACCGCCTTCAGGGCCGCGGCGGGCTGGGCATCAAGGTCGCCAAGCTTGTCGAGGACCGCGGCGATTTGGTCGGCGCCTTGATTGTGCAGGAAGACGACGAGGTCCTGGTGGTCATGAGCGGCGGCAAGGTGGTCCGCTCCAACGTCTCCGAGGTCCCTGCCAAGGGCCGGGACACCATGGGCGTCATCTTTGCCAAGCCGGACAAGAACGACAGGATCATCGAGGTGGCCCGCAACAGCGAACGCGGACTCGACGAGGACGAAGACCTGGAGGAAGGCGAATCAGAAGGGGTTGCGGACGGCGATTCAGCCGGTATTTTGGAAGGCACCGTGGACGGTGGTTCGGTTTCCGAGGAGGCTTTTGAAGCAAACGCCCAGACTGATGAAGTACCGTTAAGCGACCATGACGCATCAAATGGAGGTACCGATTGAGCACGAATAACCCGAATCAGCGGCCAGGTACCGCCCCGAGGGTAAGTGCACCGGCCCGCCCTGCGCAGCGTCCCGGAACGGGCGGCGCCGCGAAATCAGCGCCCACGGCCACGAAGTCCGCACCTGTTGCCGCCAAGCGGCCGGCGCCTGCGCGGCCACCGCTGGTCAAGCCCACCCCCAAGGCCAAGGCCCGCAGGGCCCGCCTGCTGGTCAGCAAGGTCGAACCGTGGTCCGTCCTGAAAATGGCGTTTCTGCTCTCCGTGGCCCTGGGCATCATCACGGTGGTCGCGGCCATCGTGCTGTGGTCTGTCCTGGACGTGATTGGCCTCTTTGACAAGGTCAACTCCCTCATGACGGACATTCAGGGCTCTGAAGGCGGCACCGCGTTTAACCTGATGAAGTACGCTTCGCTCGGCCAGGTGGCTTCGTATTCAACGATCATTGCCGTTGTCAATGTGGTGCTTTTGACGGCACTGTCCATGCTGTCCGCGGTGCTTTACAACATCTCCGCCACACTGGTCGGCGGCATCGGCGTCACGCTGACCGACGACTGAAATCCGGCACCAATCCCTGCATCGGCGGTCCTGGCACGTGCCAGGACCGCCGATTTGGGACTTTGGGAATGTGTGGGGTAAAGTTTTGTCTCGGCCCGATGCGGGCCAGTGGGGGCGTATAGCTCAGGCGGTTAGAGCGCTTCGCTGATAACGAAGAGGTCCCAGGTTCAAGTCCTGGTACGCCCACGGAATCAACTCAGGTTCTTGCGTAAGGCAGGTGCGATGTGAAGAAGTTGCTCGTGATCGTGGCAGCTCTTGGCGCCGCAGCGTTGCTGAACAAGAAGTGGCAGCATTCCAAGGTTGCGAAAGCGACGTGGAGCAAGGCGACGGACACCGTCAACTAAGCTCCAAACGAACCACCCCATGGGGGCATGGCGCAATTGGTAGCGCACCTGCTTTGCAAGCAGGGGGTTCGGGGTTCGAGTCCCCGTGCCTCCACCATGAACAAACACCCTGGTCCCTGCGGCCGGGGTGTTTTTGTCTTAACGTCCGGGGCGGCCGGTACCGCGCACGGGCCCGTGATGCCCTACTGTTGAGACGTGATCCTGCTCCTGGCCGTCGTCGGCATCTTAGGCGTTTCGGCTTCGGGGCCGATCATGGCCGCGACGGCCGCGCCGGCGCTCACCATCGCCTTTTGGCGCAATGCCATCGGAGGCGTGGCCATGGGCACACCGGTGCTCCTGCGCAACCCCGGCACGCTTAAGAACCTCTCCCGGGCCGAACTGAAATGGTCGGGCCTTGCAGCCGTCGCGCTGGCCCTGCACTTTGCCTGCTTTGTGACTTCGGTCAAGCTGACAAGTGTTGCCGCCGCAACAGCCCTGGTGTGCCTGCAGGCGGCATGGATTGCGCTGTTCCAGTGGACGCGCGGGCACCGTCCCGCCCGGGCCCTTCTCCTCGGGCTGGGGATATCCCTCGCCGGGGTCGTGGCGATTACTGGTTTTGACGTGGGCGGGTCCGGCCGCGCGCTGACGGGCGACATCCTGGCACTCGCCGGGGGCGCGCTGGCCGCCGTCTACACTCTCGCGGGTTCGAAGGCCCGCAGGAGCATGTCCACCACCTTGTACACGGGACTGTGCTACTCCATCGCCGCCCTGCTCCTGCTGGTGATGTGTCTGGTGGCCCGGCAGCCCCTGATCCACCTTCCACCCGAAGCATGGTGGGGGATCCTTGCCGTGACTGTCGCCGCCCAGCTGCTGGGGCACACGATCTTCAACCACCTGCTCGCCACCATATCCCCCTTGGTGGTTTCCATGATGATTCTGCTTGAAATTCCCGGTGCCGCCCTGCTGGCCGGCTTCTTCCTTGGCGAGACGCTGCCGGCCGGCACCTACGCCGGGTTGGCGCTGATCATCGCCGGCCTGGCCGTGGTGGTTCTGCAGCAGGGGCGCAGCGGCCTCACAGGCAAGTAAAGGGGCCCGGCCGATTCGGTCCGGACCCCTATCACGCCGGCGCCCCGATGGGGACGCGACGATCGGTGCGCTACTTGTTGGGTGCCTTGGGCTTGGGAACGGCGTCCGTCGCCGCTTCCCCGGCCTGGTGCCTGCCGGCTTCCGGCGCGGGTTCCGAGGGGTTCTCCGAGACATCGGCGGGGGTCGAAGTATTCTGGGCAACGGCGTCGTCAGCGGGGACCGGGGCGGGCACCTCAGCGTCCCGGGCGGGCACAACCGCCGGGGCCAGAGGGGTGGCGGGGGACACGGCGACGGGAGTCTTCCACGGATCGGGCACCGGCTTGGACGCCTTCCACGCGGCGATGCCGGCCGCCGTTGCCGCGGCAAGAACACCGAGCACGATCCAGCCCTTCCCGCCCTTCCTCTGACTCTTCTTCAGTTCCGCGGCGGCGGCCTTGGCTGCCTTGGCGGCAGCCTTTTCAGCGTGCTTGATGGCTTTCCTGCTGCCGCCGAGTTTGGCAATCACCAGATCTACCTGCTCCGGAGACTTGGCGTTTTCCAAGATGGCACCCAAGGTATTGGCGGCGTCACCGAGCTTCTCGGAAAACTTGGGAATGTATTCGCCCACCACCTTGTCACGCGCTGCCGCGATGACGGGCGTGGCGTTGTCCAGCGCCTCGTGCATGCGCGGACCGGCCTCGTCCACCACCTCCGAAATCCTCGGGGCCAGCTTCTCCAGCCCTTCCTGAATCCTGGGTGTGACGGCAGCGACGCCGCCGGCCGTGTACTGGGCCGCCTTCCGAATGCCGTCCTGAACCTTGGGCGAGGCAGTCTCGATACCTTTCTCGATACGTGGGGCGGCCCAACCCCAAGCCGCCTCCACGCGCGGTGCCGTCCATTCGCGGGCACTCTCCACACGGGGCCCGGCCCAGTCCCGGGCGTTGTCCACACCGGCGTTCAGCGAGTCTTCCAGGCCATGGGTAAAGCGGTCCACTGTCTTCACGTTTCTCCTCCAGATGTCGTCCGTGTTCAGTTGTTAGCCTACGTCGGACGCCGTCCGCGTGCTATCCCTGCACAGTTCGCCCGGCGCGGAATGTGCCCGGGAGTTGGCAAAATTGCCAGTTTGGCGTGGCAGAATGACGCCATGACTGCTATCCCAACCGCAAAAGCAACCATCAGCACCAGCCTGGGCGACATCGTGGTGAACCTCTTCGGCAACCACGCCCCCAAGACTGTCAAGAACTTCGTTGGCCTCGCCACTGGGGAGATCGAGTGGACGCACCCCGCCACCAGCGCCAAGACCAACGATCCCTTGTATAACGGGACCATCTTCCACCGGATCATCAAGGACTTCATGATCCAGGGCGGCGATCCGCTGGGCCGCGGCGTGGGCGGACCCGGTTACCAGTTCGACGACGAAATCCACCCGGAGCTGAACTTCAACGAGCCGTACATGTTGGCGATGGCCAATGCCGGCGTCCAGGGCGGCCGCGGCACCAACGGTTCACAGTTCTTCATCACCACCATTCCCACCGGCTGGCTGCAGGGCAAGCACACCATCTTCGGTGAAGTGGTCGACGCCGACTCCAAGGCCGTCGTCGACGCCATTGAAGGCGTTGCCACGGGCCCCGGCGACAAGCCGCGCGAGGACGTTGTCATCAACTCCATCACGGTGGAAAACGTCTAAGCACGCCTGCAACATCCGGCCGCCGGCGGAGGGGATGGCTGAGCCCACACGGGCTCGACGATCGTCCACCGCCGGCGGCCACTGACATTTCGACCCCGTTTAAGGATCCCGTCCATGAGCATTCCGCAGCCGGGCGCAGGGGCACCTGCCAATGCACCTGTTTGTCCCCGCCACCCCGAGCGTGTCTCCTATGTGAGCTGCCAACGGTGTGGGAGGCCAACGTGCCCCGAATGCCAGCGCAGTGCCGCCGTCGGCGTCCAGTGCGTGGATTGCGTGCGGGAAACCGCCAGGACCATGCCCGCCCGCAGGACCATCTTTGGGGGCGCAGTGCGGGCCGGCCGCCCCGTGGCTACGCTGACCATGATGGCGATCTGTGTTGCGGCCTATGTCCTGGACCTGGTCATCCCGAACGGCTTTGTTTTCCAGACCTTCGCCTACGCGCCCTTTTTGACCGAAAGCGAACCCTGGCGCATGGTGACCTCGGCTTTCCTGCATTCGACGAACATCATGCACATCGGCTTCAACATGTACGCGCTGTGGATTTTGGGACAGGCCCTGGAACCGGCGTTCGGGCGGGCACGCTTCCTGGCCGTTTACATTATCAGCGCCCTGGCGGGTTCGGTCGGCGTGCTGTTGATGACCCCCGTCGACACAACCGTTGTGGGTGCGTCCGGAGCCATCTTTGGCCTGTTCGGTGCGCTCTTTGTGGTGCAGAGGAAGCGCGGCGGCGACCTGCGCTCGATCATTGTCCTGTTGGTCATCAATGCGGCCCTTGGCTTCATCATCCCCGGCATCGCCTGGCAGGCGCACCTTGGCGGCCTCATCGCCGGTGCGCTGTGCGCCGCGGTCATTGCCTACGCGCCGCGAAGGAACCGCGCCCTCGTCCAGTGGGGCGGCATGGCCGCCGTCGTGCTCCTCATGGTGGGCCTGACCTTGTACAAGGTGTCAACATTTCCGGCCTACGTCCTTTATTAAGGGGGCGCTCCGCCGCTGAAAGGCGCGCAAGCGAGCGCCGCGAGTTTCCTACTGCGCCTTGATGCTGCGGTAGTCCCCCGCATAGTGCAGCAGCGGCGACTTGCCTGAATGCCAGCCGGCGTCGCTGCCCATTGACACCACCTCCCCAACAACCAGCAGGTGGGTTGCCGCCTCGTGCACCACGGTGGTGGCGGCTTCAAAATAGGCCAGACCGCCTTCCAAGACGGCGCTGCCGGTCGCGGGTCCGCGCCGGAACGGCACCTGTGCCAGCAGGCCCTCGATGGGCGTGCCCGGGCTGGCAAGCCAGTTGGCCTGCCGCCGCTGGTCCGCGCTGAGAAGTGTCAGGGCCCAGCGCGCGGATGCCGCAACGGCCTGGGCAATCCTCGAGCCTTCATAGAGGCTCACCAGGATTGTCGGCGGGTCGTAGGAGACTGACAGATACGCACTCACCGTCGCGGCGTAATCGCGCCCCCTCCACACCGTACTGACAATCCCCACACCGGCAGCCTGTTCCGCGCTGAGACGGCGGTATTCGTCAATGTCCTCACGGGTGGGGGCCTGTGGGGAAAACTGCTGCGCATCGAGCGGGCTGGCGATTTCCATGTCTTCATCGTCCCACTGATCCACGCTTGTCCACAGGATTGTCCCCAACTGGGCATAACTTACAGAGTTGTAGTTCTAGAAATTCAATGTTCGTCGAACACGTTCTTGTCCACAGGGTTGTTCACAAGGGTCCTAAGTTACACACATGTAATTCCACAGCTGTGGATTACTTTGAGGCGGCAATTATATCGATTTGGACGGAAAGACCACCAAGGTTATCCACTACTGTGGATAACCTTGTGAACAACTGGAGACAACCATGTCTTCGAAGATCGCCTGTGGACAGTCCCGGAAAGTTGTCAAGGGCCGTGGATAAGTGTTCGTCGCCCTGTGGACGGATACCCACAGTGTGGACAACCTTGGGGACAACGTGTGTACAAGCGGTGCCCGGAAGGCTTGGTGTAGGTTCCGGAGCGGTGGGCAGGGACGGACATGTCAGTGCTGGCAGTTAATATGTCGACTAATGCCGTGCCGCATCCATAGAATGAGGGCGGGGCATGCGGACGGTGAGCGTGAATGATCCTGCCGCACGTGGGTCTTGGCAAATCCGTCAGCATGCTGACGGATTTGGCGTTGAAGGGGGAAGCATGGCACGACGCGCTGACGTGGATGACATTGTTGCGCAGCTCAAGGACAGTTCGTCCAGGGGTGTACTCATCGTGGGGCCGCATGGCGCCGGAAAAACGTGGATGCTGGGACGCGTCATGGACTCCCTGGGTTCGGGATGCACCACCATCAGGCTGTCGCCCAGCCAAGCCCTGTCGACGGTGCCTTTCGGCGCGGTCAATGCCCGCGTCGGCCAGAACCTGGTACGCAGCAGTGATTTCTACACTGTGCTGCAGGGCCTGCTGGATCAGGTCGAGGCGGGCATTGCTGCCGGCGAGCTGGTATTCCTTCTCGTGGACAACGGTGAATACCTCGATGGGCAAAGCGCCGCCGTCATCACCCAGGTGGTCATGTCGACCGAGGCCAAGTTGATTCTGGTGGACCACCCCGGGGGCCGTGACACCCACCTGCGCGAATTGTGGAGGGAGGGCCACCTGGCCCGGTTTGAACTGGCGCCGCTGAAGTCCGAAGACGTGCAAAACTTTATCGGGAACGTGTTGGGCGGCGGCGTGTCCATTGCTGCCGCCGACTACCTTTCCAGCCGTTCTGCCGGAAATCCGCTGGTTCTGAAGGGGCTGGTGGCCGGCGCAATGGAAGAGGGCTCGCTTCAGCAGGTGGACGGTGTCTGGGTGCTTGACCATCCGGGCGACAGGCTCGGCACGGAAACGCGTGACTTCCTGCAAATGGACCTTGACCAGTTGGAACCCGAATCACGGCGCATGATTGAAATCCTGGCTCTGGCCGGTCCGCTGCCCTTGGATGTGCTGCTTGACCTGACGGCGACGGAGACCATCGATGACATCCAGCAGCGGGATTTGGTCGCGATCTCCCCGGGAAAGGTCTTGACGATGGGTCTCTCCCGTCCAGCAACGGCCGGTCCCATCCGCCAGATGGTCCCCGTGGGGCGCAGCCGCCGGTATCTTGCCGACGTGTCCAAGGTGATAGTTCCCGGTCCCGGGTCCGGACCTGACATGATCATCAACTTCACGCGGTGGTCGCTCGACTGCGGCATGCCTGTCGACGACGGGCAGGTTGTGGCGGCAGCAGCCATGGCCAACCATCTGCTGCGGCTCACCGACGCCATGCAGCTAAGCAGCCTGCATGTCTCCGCCCAGCACACGGCGGCCCTGCTCGCCCAGCGGTCCATCGCGCACCTCAACCGCAACTGGACGGACCAGGCCCGCACGCTGGCCACCAAAAGCCTTGAGCTTGCCCCTACGCCCGACGCCGGGGCTGCCGCCCTCCGTGCCGTCCACCTCGCCTACTTTGCGGACCTCGACTATGCTTCCCGGTTTTCGGCCGGGCTGGCCACGTATGAAGAAAAATTTGGCCCGGTCCGCCTGACGCCGACGTCAACGCGTCCGGACGTCGATGTCATGATTCTGCAGGCCTCGAAGGAACTGACCTTGGGGCATGTGCAGGAGTCATCCGAACGCATCCAGGCCCTGCTGGCCCACCCGCACTGCCGCGGCCGGCTGGACCAGACGCTCCTGAAGTCCATGCTCTGCGAAATTCTCTCCACCACCGGATACCTGACGTCAGCCACCAAGGTTGCCTGCGAGGTCATAGCCGAGCTGCAAAGCGTGGACGGTTTCCCGCGGCCTGACATTGCCCTTCTGGCCTACGCCCGTGCGGTGGCGGCCTTTATTTACGACGGTGACTGGGACCTGGTCCGGGAGGGCCTGGAACCCACGGTGTTTGTCAATCCGGACCTGATGCTCTTTGCGGGTGGACTTCGCGACCTGGGTGCGGCGATGGCCTACGTCAGACTCGGCCATATCGACGAGGCACTGGCGGCCCTGAGGCCCGCGGTGGCAGCCCTAATCAACTACGATCCCTGGCTCGTCCTGCCCTCGGCGCTCGGCCTGTTTGCCTACTGCCTGGCACTTCGCGACGACACTGCCGGGGCAAGGCAGCGGCTGGACCAGTTCTACGCAGTGGACCGTCGTGGCAGCAGGTTCTATCACCTTGAGGGTTCCGCCTACGCGGCCGCGGCGGAAATCATGACGGGCAACGACCAAGACGGCATGCGGCGGCTGAAGGAAGTGCGGGAGGAGTGCCAGGACCTGGGTTACACGGGTACAGAGCTGACGGTGCTGACACTGCTGGTCCGCATGGGTGAAACTTCGGAGGCGCGCAGAATGCTGGACGTGGCAGAATCCGTTGAATCTGCCTACCGGGACTTCTACCGGGAGTGGGCGGATGCCCTGCTGTCCGGAGACCCGGCAGCCCTGGACGAGGCCAGCACCACCGCCGCGGCCCACGGATTCGAGCTCATTGCCGCCGAGCTCGCCACCTTGGCGCGGCGGGGCTACGCGGACGGCGGCAAGGGGAGGAGCAGCCGGAAGACGGGTGCCAAGGCCGTCGACATGAGGGACAAGCTGCCGGGACTCGTTTCGCCCGTCTTCAGGTCCAACGACCTGCCCCAGATGACGCGCCGCGAACAGGAAATTGCGCAGCTCGTCGCCGAGGGCGAGTCCAACAACTCCATCGCCGAGCAGCTCGGCGTGTCACTGCGCACCGTTGAAGGCCACCTGTACCGGACCTTCATCAAACTGGACCTGCAGTCCAGGGACCAGCTGGCGGCGCTGGTCAGGGAAGGCAGGGGGGCCAATGCGGGCGCCCCCATATCGTCCAGCAGGTAGTATTACATGGTCTTGGAGTGGCCCGGGTGCAGGAAATAGAGTGGCCGCCACTCGAGATTCGTCCCCAGGGCCCTCCGTAACCTGAAGGAGCACGCCGTCCAGGTGTGCCCCTTCCGGAGGCGCGGACTGTCCGCGGAAAACCGGCAGGGGAATGTACCTCCAGCGATCCAAGCGTTGGGGACCCGTGGCAGCCAAGTCCCCCAGCTGGCTGTCACACCGCAGGACGCAAGAGCCCCCGCCTCCCCCGCGGGGGCTCTTGTGTTTCCGGCAGGCGCTCCCCTGTCCCCGCGCCCCTGTCCCCGCGTGCCAGTGCGGTTTAGACTGAAAAATGCACAGGTCAGGGACCCGGCCGCCGGCCGCGGCAGCCGCAACCACAGTGCGGGAAGTTGGGCGGAGCAATGGTCGGGGAAAACGCGGACGACGTGTCGCGGGATGACGAGGGGACGGCGCCGGCGGAGGACCGCGGAAGGTACGTTGAAGGCGCGTACGGCAAGGCCGGATCGGAACCCGGGCACCATGCCGCCGATGGCCAGGGCCGGTACGTGGAAGGGGACTACGGGCATTCCGGTTCCGAGCCTGCCGGACCGGACGACGCCTCAGGAAGATTCGTTGAAGCGGACTATGGCACCGCGGGCGACGTCCCCGGGCACGGCCCCGCGGACCGCAAGGGTGAGTATGTCGCCGGCGACTACGGCGATGCCGGCGAAGTGGAGGACTGAGACTCTAGCTGCGCCACCGGGTAGTCATCATGAAGCCGGCCAGCGCAATGGCAAACCCAATGCCAATGTTCCAGTTGTTGATGTTGGGAATGGGGAACCGGCCGTCGGAAATGTAGTACGTGATGATCCAGAACAGGCCGACCAGCATCAAGGTGACCATGAGCGGCAGGAACCATGCCGCGTTGGGCTGTTGCGCCTTTGAAGACGGCGTTTGGGCTGGACCCCTGGTACGGCGGCGCGGTTTGGACTCGGGCACGGTGGCACTCCTCGACGTTGGTGAGCTGGCAGCTGCTGGACGGCCGTCCATTGCCCGCGGTGTGGCGGAATGAATTGTTCCAAGGCGCTGAACTGCCGGTATTGTTGACGTAATTCTAGCCGCAATTGCCCCAGCCCAGACTTCGCTGGGCCCAGCCCCCGCCTTTAAGGAGCATCCAGCGCGTGGTCCGATCGCCCGAGCACGTCGATTCCGCCGTGGGCATGGAGGAGAGGCCGGCTGGAAATGTGGCCGTGGCCAGGCGCCAGACGCGCACGGGGCCCCGGAGGTCCGCCCGGCGGCCACGGCGCGGCGCGTTCCGGAACTTCGTCCAGGTGGTGGGCGAACTCCTGATCACCGCCGGCGTGATCCTCCTGCTCTTTGTGGCGTGGGAGCTGTGGTGGACCAACCTCGAGGCCAACAACACCCAGCAGCAGGCCGTCGCGAAGTTCGTCCACGACGTCCAGGGGCCCGTGGCGCCGGCGGCCGTGCCGGGGAACCCGCCGAAGGACTATGGAAGGCCCGTGGTGATGCCGGAGCTCAAATCTCCGGGGACGGTTTTTGGCGTGGTCTACATCCCCCGGTTCGGCAAGGACTACAGCAGGCCCCTGGTGGACGGCACCGCCCCGGCGCAGCTGAACACCCTGGGCCTGGGCCGCTATGAGACCTCGGCCATGCCCGGCGGCCTCGGCAACTTTGCCATTGCCGGCCACCGCCAGACCCACGGGGCGGTGCTGGATGCCATCCACACGCTCGTCCCCGGGGACAAGATCTACATCCAGACGAAGGACGGCTACTACACCTATGTGTTCCGGAACGATGAGATTGTGCTCCCAGACCGTGCCGACGTCCTCCTGCCCGTGCCCACACAGCCCGGCGCCAAGCCCGCCGAACGTTTGCTGACCATGACCAGCTGTAACCCCAGGTTTGGTTCGGAGGAGCGCATCGTTGCCTATTCCGTCATGGACTCCTGGCAGCCCGCCAGCGCGGGCCCCCCGGCGGCCATTGCAGCCCAGGCCGCCGCAAACAGGGCCAGGGGGCGGTAGGCATGTACGGATGGATTTTCCGCCACCTGCCCGGTCCCCTCTGGTTGCGCATCCTCACCTCCACGCTGCTCATCGCGGCGGCGGTCCTGGTCCTGATGCAGGTAGTCTTCCCATGGTTGAACCAGTTCAACCCGCTCAACGATTCAACGATAGGTGGTACGTCCCAGCCATGACCACGCGCATTTTGGTGATCGACAATTACGACAGCTTTGTCTACACCCTTGTGGGGTACCTGCAGCAGCTGGGGGCGGAGACGACGGTTGTGAGGAACGACGACGTCACGCTGGCCGAGGCGGTTGAGCTTGCCTCCGCCCGTGACGGGGTCCTGGTTTCGCCCGGCCCCGGCACGCCCGCGGAGGCGGGCATCTGCATCGAGCTGATCCGCTGGTGCGGTGAAAACGCCAAGCCGATGCTCGGGGTCTGTCTCGGCCACCAGGCCCTGGCAGAGGCCTATGGCGGCGTCGTCGCGCACGCCAAACAGCTCATGCACGGCAAGACCAGCAGAGTGTTCCACCACGGCGGCGGCGTGTTTGCCGGTCTGACGAGCCCCGTCACCGCCACCCGCTACCATTCCCTGGCCGCCGTCCGGGAGAGCATTCCGGACGTTTTGGAGGTCACGGCCGAGACCGAAGACGGCGTCGTCATGGGGCTGGCCCACACGTCTGCCCCACTGTGCGGAGTGCAGTTCCACCCGGAGTCCGTCCTCACCGAGGGTGGCTACCAGATGGTGGGGAACTGGCTGGAATCCGTGGGCCTCAAGGGCGCGGCGGCGCAGGCAGCCACGCTGAGCCCGCTCATTAATAACTGATACGTTAACCGGCGGCAGGCGGGGGGCCGCAAGCCCCGGCGTCAGTGCTTATTGGGGTTTTTGGGTTTCGGCGTCGGCGGAGCGGACGTTGCTGCCTGCGTCGGTGTGGCCGTCGGCCCGGCGGTGGGTGCCGGCTTTGGCGGCGCTTTCGCCAAGGTCACCGTGATGAGAGTGCGCTGCGGCACCTCGGTTCCGGCGCTTTGCGACTGCCCCGTGACCATTCCGGGGGCGACGGCTGTGTTGACCTGTTCCTCAAACGTGACCTGAAGGAGCGGGGAGACCTTGTGCACGGCGTCCTCGACGGCCTGCTTCACCTTGGCCGGATCCTTGGTGAGGTCGAACAGCGATGGCACGGCAACCTCACCGCTGGAGATTTTCAGCGTGATTTGCTGTCCCACCGGAACGGTTTCGCCCGGCTTCGGGTCGGTGGTCACCACCCTGTTGGCTTGGATCAGGGGATCGTCGACAAACTCATTGGGCGCGAATTGGAGATTCAGCGCGGACAGCTCCGCTCGGACCTCGGACTCCGTCCGTCCCGCCACGTCCGTGGGGATCTTGACTTCCGACGGCCCCTGCGAGACGAGGAGGACAATGGAGGCATGCTGGTCCAACAGGCCGCCGGCTGGCGGGTCCGTTCCGATGACCTCGCCCGCGGGGGCCGTTTTGGAATATTCCTTGGTGGTCTGCGGTTCCAGGCCAACCTCGAGCAGCTTCGTGGTCGCGTCGATCTCGTTCATGCCGGACACCGGGGGGATGTCCACCTGTACCGCGGCGGGCGGCTTGGCGTTCACCAGGTTGTAGCCGAAATATGCTCCGCCGCCCAGGATGACCACCAGGAACACAAACAAGGTCACCACCCAGGCCCGGCGGCGGCGCTTGACGGCACGGTCGGGTTCCCCGGGCACCTCGGGAGCCCCGCCGTCGTCCGAGGTCAGGGCGCCCCCCGCCAGGACCTTGGCCATGGCACGGGTGGCCGGTCCGTTGTCGTCGTGGGCCACGGGGCCGGCCTGCGGAGCGGCGGAGACAGCCACGACCGGCTCGGGGACCGGCGCGGCCACGGTGGACAGCGGGTCGGTGACGGCCGGGACAGCCGGCGAAACCAGCGAAACGCCTGTCCGCGCGGCGCGGAGGGCCCGCCGGAACGATGCGGCGTCCTGAAAGCGGTCCTGGCGGTCCTTTTGCAGCGCCCGGAGCAGGACACTGTCCAGCGCGGGGGACACCTCGGGCCTGAAGGTGCTGGGCGCGGGCGGCACTTCGCGCACGTGCTGATAGGCGACGGACACGGGCGAATCGCCCGTGAACGGCGGCCGGCCCGCCAGCATTTCGTAGAACAGGCAGCCCGCCGAGTACAGGTCGCTGCGGGCGTCCACGGACTCCCCCCGGGCCTGCTCCGGCGAGAGGTACTGCGCGGTGCCCATGACGGTCTGGGTCTGGGTCATGGTGGCGGCCGAGTCGGAGATGGTCCGGGCAATGCCGAAGTCCATGACCTTCACACCGCCCGGATGTCCCTGTGAATCTTCCACCACCATGACATTGGCGGGCTTGATGTCCCGGTGCACAATGCCGGCGCGATGGCTGTACTCGAGGGCGGAGAGCACACCCAGCGTAAAGTCGATGGCCTGGTCGACGGAGATGTCGTCGGCCCGCACCAGGTCCCGCAGCGTGGTGTGGCTGACGTATTCCATGACAATGTAGGGCAGCTTCGCGCCGTCGCCGAGGGCATCGCCGCTGAGGTGCTCCCCGGTGTCGTAGACGGCAACGATTGAAGGATGGTTCAGCCCGGCAACAGCCTGCGCCTCGCGCCGGAAGCGGGCCTTCAGCTGGGAATCGCGTGCCACGTCGCCGCGCAGCACCTTGATAGCCACGGTGCGGCCCAGCCGGATGTCACGGGCCATGTAGACGTCGGCCATGCCGCCGCGGCCCAGCAGTTCGCCAATTTCGTATCGTCCACTGACGACGCGTGGAACATTCATGGTGTCAGTGTCCTTTCACTTGCTGGCGGTTTGGGCGGGCCCGTTCGGGGCCCGTTGGTGCTCTCGGGTGGGGGGTGGTGCTACCCCGTGGGTGTCGGGGCCGGCGCGGTGGTGGGCGGTTCCGCCGGTGCCGTCGGTGCCTTCGCGGCCGGTCCGGTGGAGACGACGTAGGTGACGGTGCTGCCCTTGGCCGCCTGGGTTCCGGGCGGGGGGTCAACACTGATCACGTTGCCCTCGGCGACGGTGTCGGAGGCCTCTTGGGACCGGCTGGGCACGAAGCCTGCGGCCACCAGGGCCTGGTCGTATGCGTTGCCGGTCTGCCCTTGGAAGGACGGCACGGCCACGGTCTCCGCTCCCTTGGAGACGGTGACGGTAACCGTGGAGCCGGCGGGCACCGAGGGGCCGCTGGGGCTGATGTCGCTTACCGTGCCCGCGGCGACGTCAGGGTCAAAGGCGTCCTGGCGTTGCACCTGCAGGCCCAGTTCGTTGGTCAGGGTGTCCCTGACTTCGGCGTAGGGCTTGCCCAAGAACCGGTCCAGCTGTACGTTCACCGTTTTGGGTGCTTCAGTGGTCGGTTCCGGCGTCGGCGTTTCCGATGGGGTTTGCGACGGCGTCGGCGGTGCGGAGCTTACGGTGGGGGTGGTCGATTGCGTGGCGGCCGGCTTGGCGTCAAAGACGCCCATGCTTTGGAGCACCAGGGCCGCCAAGGCAAACAGCAGGAGCGCGATCAACGCCACGGCGGGCCAGGTCCAGGGGCTGCGGCCGCGCTTGACGGGCTCCGCCGGTGCGTCCTCTTCCTCGAAGTCGGCCATCAGCGAACTGTCCTGCGGCTCGGCATTCCAGGCGCGCTCCGCCCCCAGGGCCTCCGCCCGGGTGGGGGGACCGGAGGGGACGGCGGCGGCGGCGACCGTGGGCAGCGCCGCCGTGCCTGGTTCCGAGACGCTTCCGACCACGGAGGTGGGAGCCGTTGCGTTGATGTCCACGGGTGCCGTGATGGGCCCGGTGGTGGCTTCGAACAGCAGCATGCCGGGAACGGCGGCGTGCGCGGCCTTGGTGTTGCCGGCCCTGATGGCTTCGGCGGCCTCGGCCAGCTTCAGCGCGTTGGCGGGCCGGTTGGCCGGGTCCTTCGCCAGCATGGACATGAGCAGCGCGCGCACCGGCGTGGGCAGCGTGTCCGGCAGCGGTGGCGGTGCGTCGTTGACCTGCGCCAGGGCAATGGCGATCTGCGACTCGCCTGTGAACGGGCGGTGGCCGGTAATGCACTCATAGCCAATGACGCCCAGCGAATAGATGTCGCTGGAGCCCGTGGCGATCTGGCCCGTGGCCTGCTCGGGTGCCAGGTACTGGGCCGTGCCCATGACCTGCCCGGTCTGGGTCAGCGGCACCTGGTCAGCCAGGCGGGCAATGCCGAAGTCGGTGATCTTCACGCGGCCCTCGGGGGTGATGAGCAGGTTGCCGGGTTTGACGTCGCGGTGCACCAGGCCCTGGGCGTGCGCCACGGAGAGGGCACGCGCCGTCTGGGCGATCATGGACAGTGTCCAGTCGGCGGAGAGCACGTGTTCGCGCTCGATCAGGGTGGACAGCGGTTCCCCGGGTACCAGTTCCATGACCAGGTAGGCCGAGCCGTCCTCTTCACCGTAGTCAAAGACGTTGGCGATCCCCACATGGTTCAGCAGTGCGGTGTGCTTGGCTTCGGCACGGAAGCGCGCCCGAAATCCAGGATCCCCTGTGTATTCGTCCTTGAGGATCTTGATCGCGACAATGCGCCCCAGGACCTGGTCCTGGGCTTTCCAAACTTCGCCCATGCCGCCGATGGCAATGCGTGAGGTGAGTTGGAATCTGCCGCCTAAGGTGATTCCTGAAGTAGGCCTCACTTTTTCAACACCGCCTTGAAGAGTTTGCTTGCATTGGGACTTGTTAGTGCTGCACCGGTGGCGACGTCAACATTGGGCATCATGATCGTCACCACGTATTGGGGATCATTGGCCGGCGCGAAACCGGTAAACCACGCATTGTTCAACCCAGTATTGCCGACTTCGGCGGTGCCGGTTTTGCCGGCCACTTCCACGCCGGGAACGGCCGCCGCCCCGGCAATTCCGTTTTCCACCACACTGACCATCCAGTCGGTGATCTGCTGCGCAATTTCCGGCGTGGTGGACTGGCGGAGCATTTGCGGCTTGAGGCTTTCCACGGTCCTCAAGTCCGGGGTCCTGACGGTCTGGACCAGGTTCGGTTTCATCTGCTTGCCCCCGTTCGCAATGGCCGCCGTCATCATGGCGATCTCCAGCGGTGTTGCGCTCACATCCTGCTGGCCGATGGCGCTGCGGGCCAGGGCCGGTTTGTCCAGGGTCGCCGTGGAGCCGGGAAAGCGGCTCCCCGTGACGGAGTCCGGGAAGGAAAGGGACTTGTCGTTGAAGCCGAATTTGTTCGCCTGTGCCGTGATGGCGTCCTGGCCCAGGTCCAGCGCGATGCTGGCAAACGGCGTATTGCAGGAGTTCTCCAAGGCAAAGGTAAAGCTCGCCTTGTCCTGGGTGTCGCACTGGCCGTAGAGGTAGTTGGGCAGCGTGTAGTCGATGCCGGGGAACTTCAGCGCCGCCGGGTTGGGCAGGACACTGTCCTTGTTGTATTTGCCGGACGCCAGCGCGGCGGCGGTGTCGACGAGCTTGAACACCGAACCTGGCGCGTACGTCTGCTTGTAGGCGGCCGAACCGAACAAGTTGATGCCGGGTTCGTTGACCAGCTTGGCATAGGCCGTGTCAACGGATTTCTGGTCATGGCTGGCCATGAGGTTCGTGTCGTACGACGGCTTGGAAACCATGGCGACGACGGCGCCGGTCTTGGGGTTCATGACCACGATGGACCCGGCGATGCCGTCGGGGATCATGTCATACGCCATTTTCTGGATGGCCGGATCGATGGTCAGCTCCACCGACTGTCCCTGCGGCCGCGTACCGGTGAAGGCCTGGGAAATGCGGTCGAACACGGCCTCATTGGTGGTGCCGGCCAGTTCATCGCGCATGGCGGATTCCAGCCCGTACTGACCGGCATACTTGCTGAAGAAGCCTGTCAGCCCGGCGTACAGCAGGGGATCGTTGTACTTGCGCTGGTACTTGCAGTCCGAATCCGTGGCGACGGATTCCGCGATGGGATGGCCGCCCACCAGGATGGGGCCGCGGTCGCTGCAAAAGGTCTTCAACAACTGGCGGTTGTTGCTGGGGTTGGCATTGAGCGAATCTGCGTCAAAGAACTGCACATAGGAGATGGAGCCAAAAAGCAGGATGAACAGTGCCACGGCGACTATCCAGGAGTTTCGAATGGCCTGGTTCATGACGCGGGCACCTCCTTCCGGGGCTGGTCATCGGGCTTTGCGGCCGGCGCGGCCGGCCGTCGGGCGGCGTCTGAAATCTTCAGGAGCAGCGCAACGATGATCCAGTTGGCGAGCAGGGAGGACCCGCCGGCCGCCAGGAACGGCGTGGTCAACCCGGTCAATGGAATGAGCCGGGTGACTCCGCCGATGATCACGAAGCACTGCAGGGCGAACGCGAAGGCCAGTCCGACGGCGAGCAGCTTGCCGAAGGAGTCCCTCGTGCCCAGTGCTGCCCGGAAGCCGCGGGCAATGAACAGCGCATAAAGGCAGACGACCGCGAACAGTCCCACGAGCCCGAGTTCCTCGCCAATGCTGGCGATGATCATGTCGCTGTTGGCCAGGGGCACGCTGTCCGGGGACCCTTCCCCGAGGCCGGTGCCCAGCAGTCCGCCGTTGGCCATGCCGAACAGGCCTTCAACAACCTGCCCGCTGCCGCCGGTGGCGCCAATGACCTGGGGATCCAGGGCGTGGATCCAGGTGTCGATCCGGCGGGTGACGTGGGGAAAGATCTTGTAGGCGGCGTATCCGCCCACGGCCATGAGCACCAGCCCGATCAGGACCCAGCTGATGCGGCTGGTCGCCACGTAGATCATGACCATAAAGAGGCCAAAGAACAGGACGGAGGTGCCGAGGTCATGCTGGAACACGAGAACGCCCACACTGGCGATCCAGGCCACGACCATCGGCCCCAGGTCGCGGGAGCGCGGCAGCTGCAGGCGGCCGATCTTCTTTCCGGCCAGGAGGATCAGGTCACGGTTGGAGGACAGGTACCCCGCAAAGAAGACAGCAAGCGTGATCTTGGCGATTTCACCGGGCTGGAAGGTGAAGGGCCCGAGCTTGATCCACACGGTGGCGCCGTTGACATCACCGGCCGAGATGCCCGGTACCAGTGGCAACAGGAGCAGCAGCACGGACAGGACCAGTGAGATGTAGGTGAAGCGGCGCAGGATCCGATGGTCCTTGAGCAGCCAGAGCACGGCGACGGCGGCGGCCACGGCAAGCCCCGTCCAGAGCCACTGGCGCTGCCCCGCGGTATCCCCGGTGACGATGTCCAGGCGGTGGATCACCGCCAGTCCCAGGCCGTTGAGGGCAACCACGACGGGCAACATGACCGGGTCGGCATATTTGGCGCGGAACCGCAGGGTGATGTGCACGGCCAGCGACAATCCGGCCAGGACGGCCGCCTGCGTGTAAAAGTCCTTGTCAAAGGTCCGGCCCAGGTTGAGGTTGACCAGGGCGTTGGCCATGACGCCCATGCCAAGGGCGAGCACCAGCAAGAGCAGTTCAATGTTTCGGCGTGGCTTGGCAACGGTCATCAGCTGGCTCATTGTCCACCTCCCGGAATGCAGGTTGGGGTGGCCGACGGCGATGCCGTGGGCGTACCCGAATGCTTGGTCGTGGCGCTGGCGGTTGCCTTGGCCGTTGTCTTGGGGGCTGCCTTGGCGGGGACGGCGGATTTGGCCGCCGTCGTGGCGGAAGGGGTCGCCTTGGAGGAGCCTGCGGCCTTGCCGCTCGCGGCGCGGGAGGACGTGGCGCCGGGCGTGCCGGAGGGTGGATGCGTGGCCGCGACCCGGTCGCACGGCGGCGTGCTGGTGCCGGTTCCCAACTGCAGGTCCGTGACGATCTGTTCGGCTGCGCCGAGCGTTCCGGCCGGGAGCGTCTGGGCAACCAGCTGCTGGGAGTATTCAGGCAGCGACTGCACCGAGACGCTGGTTTCGCGTTGCAGGTGGGAGAGCGGGATGGGGCCCAGATTTTGCGAGACGCCCTGGAAGATGGCCACGTTGCCGTGGGAGACCCCGACAAAATACTGCGTCTGCGTCCAGGCAAACGCCGTCCACGCGCCGGCCACGATGGCAATGGCGGCCAGGCCTCCCACGATGGGGAACAGCCAGCGCCGGTAGCGGGCCCGGGGCAGCGACTCCTCGGTGTCGTCGTCCAGCGGCGGCGCGTCGATCGGCTTGTGCGTGAGCACGGTTGCGGCCCGCTGTGTGGCCGGGTGGTTCGCCAGCTGCGGAATCTTGCCCTCCGCGTTGGCCGTGAGCGCGGCACCCACCAGCTCGTGCGGCCGTTGGGAGAGTTCACGGCGGACGACGGCGGCACGAATGTGGGCGTCGAGCCCGCCCGTTTCCTCGTCGTCGCCTTCCGCGCCGTCCGAGGAAATGGTTTCCGGGGTATCCGGACCCGCGTTGCCGCCGTCCTTGCCGCCGTCCTTGCCGCCGTCCTTGTCGCCGGCCTCGCCGCCGTCCTGGCCGGGGACGGCAGCCGGGGAAGACTGCGTGCCTGGCGCGCCGCCGTCGTCCGGGCCGGTACCGGCAGCCAAAGGCACAGCTATGGCGTCCAGCGCGGCGGTGGCCGTGTCGTTCGGGCTCGCGGCAGCCACGTCAAAAACCACCACCGTGACATTGTCCGGCGACCCGACGGCAAGCGTCAGGTCGATGAGCGTGTCCGCGCAGTGGGCCAGATTGGTTGTGTGGCGGACCACCTCCTCCACGGTCTCGTGGCGGACAAAGTTCAGGCCGTCCGAACACAGCAGCCAGCGTTCGCCGGGTTCGGCGTCGAAGTACTTCAAGTCCAGTTCGGGGGACGCATCGACGTCTCCGAGCACCCGCATGAGGACGTTCTTGTGGGGATGGACCTCGGCTTCGGCCACGGTCATGCGGCCCTCGTCGATCATGCGCTGCACAAAGGTGTGGTCCGTGCTCATCTGCTCGAAGACGCCGTCCTTGAGCCGGTAGGCACGCGAATCGCCGATGTGGGCGTAGGCGAGGCGCCGCCCGGACAGAAGCAGCGCTGTCACCGTGGTGCCCATGCCGGCCAGCTTGGGATTGACATGGACCAGCTCGGACAAAAGTGAGTTGGCAGTCTGGATCTCGTCGGCAAGGAGGTTGCCGGCGTCGTCCCCGTCGTAGCCGTCGCGGTCCAGGTGGATCAAGTCCAGCACCGTCGAGGAGCTGGCGACGTCGCCGCCAGCGTGGCCGCCCATGCCGTCGGCAACCACGGCCAGGTGCTTGCCCGCGTAAGCGGAATCGTCGTTCTTCGCCCGGACCAGCCCCACGTGCGACCTGGCCGCATAGCGCAGGATCAACGGGTGTTCGGCCATACCTACGGCCTCAATTCGATGACCGTTTTGCCGATCCGAACCGGGACGCCGAGCTCCACGGGAAGCGCCCGCGTCAGCTGCGCGCCGCCGAGGTAGGTGCCGTTGGTTGACCCGAGGTCCTCAATGAACCAACGCGTGCCCTGCGGGAACAGCCGGGCATGGCGGCCGGAGGCGTAATCGTCCTCGAGCACCAGCGTTGACTCCTGCGCACGGCCCAGCAGGATGGGGGCGCCGGCGAGCTCCAGCGTGGTCCCGGTCAGCGGACCTTCGGTGACCACCAGCTCGCGGGCCTGCGCCTTGGCGGGAGCAGGCTCGTCGACCAGCTCAGGATGTCTGCGGGCCTGGCGTGCGGTGGGCGCGCCCACCTTGGCCTTGCGTCCGATCACCAGATCGCGCCGCATGGCCGCCACCACGCTGAAAACCATGACCCACATGAGGATCAGGAAGCCAAAGCGCAAAATGGTGACTGTCAGGCTCAGATCATTCATGCGCGGCCGCCATTCCGTGCCGGCAGGACGCGGAAGATGATCTCCGTCCGGCCCATGGTGATGGTTGTTCCGTCGGTCAGGTCCACACTGCCGTGAACCCGGTGTCCGTTGACGTAGCTGCCGTTCGTGGAGCCGAGGTCGACGGCGGTGCTGACGCCGCCGCGCGTGCGGATCTCCAGGTGCTTGCGGGACACCCCGGTGTCGTCAATGAGAATGTCCGCCTCCGAGGACCGGCCCAACGTGATGGAGCTGGCGTTGAGGGAATACCGCTGGCCCTCAATGTCCAGCACGGGCTGGCCCTCGGGCGCGGCCTTCTGCGCCGGAGGTTCCTGCCTCTTGTACAGGGGCGCGGGCTCCTGCCGGGACCGGGCGGGTGCATGGGCTGGCGCCGCGGGGGCAATGCCAGGACGCTGGGCCTCGGCCCGGTTCTCCTTTTCGGTGGCGGAGGACACCTCGAAATGCCCTGCGCGCAGCTCTTCCCTGTGGTTGAACGTGACACGGACGGGACCCTGTAGCACATAGCCCTGGCTGCGGGAGTGGTTGATGACAACATCGCAAAGTTCTTCGGCGAGCGGCACGCCCCAGGAGCGCGCACGCTCAAAGTCGGAATCGCCCAGCTGGATGTTGAACACGTTGGGCGCCAAGGTGCGGCCGGCATCGAGCGTCATGGACTTGTCATCCAGTTCGCGGCGAAGGGCACTGGCAACCTCAACGGGTTGCAGGGCCTTCGAACCGCGGGAGAAGGCGCCGCGAACTGCCTTCTCAATGCCTCTTTCAACATTGTCAAACAATCCCATGCTCTCTCCTCCTCTCCTGGGTGTGGCACCTGGCGATAAATTCCCGCCCCATGTTCCTCAGCGCCACATGTAAACACGCGTTAAGAAACAGTCGCCCGTATCTCGGGCAACGATCCACAACGTCGATACTACTGGCCGGGCCTTGGAATAACCCTATTGGGCGCCCCGCCCGGGGTCCATCCCAGACCCCGGGAAGACCCCTGACGGCAGGTCCTCCCGCGGGCGGCGACCCCGCGTTTTAGGGGCATACGCACCAATTTGAGCCCGGGCACGCTAACCGAAACACCACGGGGAGGAGCCCGTTTAGGAATTTGGCAAAGTGTCCTATATGCTTGATCTCGCTGTTCCACTGAAACCCGACAAGGGAGACGGTGGAAAACATGCGAAACGCGCGAGTGGCGGAACGGCAGACGCGCTGGCTTCAGGTGCCAGTGTCCGAAAGGGCGTGGGGGTTCAAATCCCCCCTCGCGCACGTTTGTAAGATGGGGTCCCCGGCAGAACCGAAAGGTTCAGCCGGGGACTTTTTCGTTTAATCGCTGCGCTTGTGACCGGACGCCGCGGGTGCCGGCCGGGCGTCCGTGGGTGTCCCGCCTGGTGTTTGGGGGTCGGTGGGGTGTGGGCGGGGTGCCGGCCCGGGCGTTGTCGTTGATTTGCGTGGGGGCGGGAAGGTGTGTATTGTTTCTCGAGTTGTCCCGGTGTTCGGGGGAGCGGAAATCCTGTGTTCATGTGGCCGGTTTTGCCGGTTGTTTTGGCGTGTGTGCGGGTGGTTGTCCGGGTTCTGGTTGGTTGGGGGCGCGGGGGGCCGGGTTTGCTTCTTGGAGGCGGATCGGGTAAGTTTGAGAAGTTGCCCCGGTGCTGATCGCCACGGACTGTTGGATGGTTCGGGTGTGTTGGCTGGGTGTGGTTGTTGTTTGAGAACTCAATAGTGTGCCAAGTTTTATTGATACCAATTTATTGTTTTATGGATTGGTTATTTGGTTGTGTGTTGCCGCCCCTGTGGTGATGCATGATCGTTTAGCTGGTTTCGAATTTAGTGCATGGCTTCGTGTCTTTTTCCGGTGCGTTGTTGTGTGTCTGTTTGTTTTATTAACGGAGAGTTTGATCCTGGCTCAGGATGAACGCTGGCGGCGTGCTTAACACATGCAAGTCGAACGATGATCCGGTGCTTGCATCGGGGATTAGTGGCGAACGGGTGAGTAACACGTGAGTAACCTGCCCTTAACTCTGGGATAAGCCTGGGAAACTGGGTCTAATACTGGATATTGACTTTCTGCCGCATGGTGGGGGGTTGAAAGCTTTTGTGGTTTTGGATGGACTCGCGGCCTATCAGCTTGTTGGTGGGGTAATGGCCTACCAAGGCGACGACGGGTAGCCGGCCTGAGAGGGTGACCGGCCACACTGGGACTGAGACACGGCCCAGACTCCTACGGGAGGCAGCAGTGGGGAATATTGCACAATGGGCGCAAGCCTGATGCAGCGACGCCGCGTGAGGGATGACGGCCTTCGGGTTGTAAACCTCTTTCAGTAGGGAACAAGGCCGCACGTTGTGTGGTTGAGGGTACTTGCAGAAGAAGCGCCGGCTAACTACGTGCCAGCAGCCGCGGTAATACGTAGGGCGCAAGCGTTATCCGGAATTATTGGGCGTAAAGAGCTCGTAGGCGGTTTGTCGCGTCTGCCGTGAAAGTCCGGGGCTCAACTCCGGATCTGCGGTGGGTACGGGCAGACTAGAGTGATGTAGGGGAGACTGGAATTCCTGGTGTAGCGGTGAAATGCGCAGATATCAGGAGGAACACCGATGGCGAAGGCAGGTCTCTGGGCATTAACTGACGCTGAGGAGCGAAAGCATGGGGAGCGAACAGGATTAGATACCCTGGTAGTCCATGCCGTAAACGTTGGGCACTAGGTGTGGGGGACATTCCACGTTTTCCGCGCCGTAGCTAACGCATTAAGTGCCCCGCCTGGGGAGTACGGCCGCAAGGCTAAAACTCAAAGGAATTGACGGGGGCCCGCACAAGCGGCGGAGCATGCGGATTAATTCGATGCAACGCGAAGAACCTTACCAAGGCTTGACATGGACTGGAAACGCCCGGAAACGGGTGCCCCGCTTGCGGCCGGTTTACAGGTGGTGCATGGTTGTCGTCAGCTCGTGTCGTGAGATGTTGGGTTAAGTCCCGCAACGAGCGCAACCCTCGTTCTATGTTGCCAGCGGGTAGTGCCGGGGACTCATGGGAGACTGCCGGGGTCAACTCGGAGGAAGGTGGGGACGACGTCAAATCATCATGCCCCTTATGTCTTGGGCTTCACGCATGCTACAATGGCCGGTACAATGGGTTGCGATACTGTGAGGTGGAGCTAATCCCAAAAAGCCGGTCTCAGTTCGGATTGGGGTCTGCAACTCGACCCCATGAAGTCGGAGTCGCTAGTAATCGCAGATCAGCAACGCTGCGGTGAATACGTTCCCGGGCCTTGTACACACCGCCCGTCAAGTCACGAAAGTTGGTAACACCCGAAGCCCATGGCCCAACCCGCAAGGGAGGGAGTGGTCGAAGGTGGGACTGGCGATTGGGACTAAGTCGTAACAAGGTAGCCGTACCGGAAGGTGCGGCTGGATCACCTCCTTTCTAAGGAGCACCAGGCACCTGCACGGGGTCCGCATGGACCGTTCGTGGGGGGTGCGTGGAGTATGGCCTGCTGCCGGGACGCATGTTTCCGGGCGGGCCGCTCAAGGGTGGAATATCAATAAAGCAGCCGATGATCGGCATCCGGCGACCTGGTTTGAGTACGGCACTTTCCCTTGCGGGGGTGTGTGGAAAGGACTGTTTGGGTTGGTGGGTGTGTGGGTTTTCATGCGTTTGGCACACTGTTGGGTCCTGGAACAACAACGTTCCCGTTGCCTTCCCTTGGTTGGGGGGGTGGGGGTGTTGTGTTTCGTGGTTTTCCCGTGCATGGCCGGTTTGCCGGGTGGTGCTGGTGCCCCTTTTTGGGGTGTTGGTGTTCCCTGGCGGGGTGGTGTGTGTTGGGGTTGTTGTTTGAGAACTATATAGTGAACGCGAGCATCTTATAAAGGAAGCAATTTCTTTGAGTATGTTTGAACCTGGATCTGATGCTGCCGGCGCCCTGTGGGGTGTTGGTGGTGGCGGTTTCATGGTTCTCTCGATAAGTGTTTTAGTGTGTGTTGACTGTTTTTTGTGGTCAAGTTTTTAAGGGCACACGGTGGATGCCTTGGCATTAGGAGCCGAAGAAGGACGTAGGAATCTGCGATAAGCCTCGGGGAGTTGATAACCGAACTTTGATCCGAGGGTGTCCGAATGGGGAAACCCCGCCACCGGTCGTGAGGCCAGGTGGTGACCCGCACCTGAATATATAGGGTGTGTGGGGGGAACGTGGGGAAGTGAAACATCTCAGTACCCACAGGAAGAGAAAACAATAGTGATTCCGTCAGTAGTGGCGAGCGAACGCGGATCAGGCTAAACCGTGCCATGTGTGATAGCCGGCGGGCGTTGCATGGTCGGGGTTGTGGGAGTTGCCGTACTGGTCCTGCCGGGCCGGTGGGGGGTTAGGTGCGTGTATAGGTGAAGGGCTTTGAATGGCCTGCCGTAGAGGGTGAGAGTCCCGTAACCGAAATGCATGGCACGCCTCCGGGTGATTTTTCCCAAGTAGCACGGGGCCCGAGAAATCCCGTGTGAATCTGTCAGGACCACCTGATAAGCCTAAATACTACCTAATGACCGATAGCGGACAAGTACCGTGAGGGAAAGGTGAAAAGTACCCCGGGAGGGGAGTGAAATAGTACCTGAAACCGTGTGCTTACAATCCGTCAGAGCCGCCGCGCCCCCTTTGGGGGGTGGTTGTTGTGGTGATGGCGTGCCTTTTGAAGAATGAGCCTGCGAGTTAGTGTTACGTCGCGAGGTTAACCCGTGTGGGGAAGCCGTAGCGAAAGCGAGTCTGAACAGGGCGTTGCAGTGGCGTGATCTAGACCCGAAGCGAAGTGATCTACCCATGGCCAGGTTGAAGCGTGTGTAAGAGCGCGTGGAGGACCGAACCCACTTCAGTTGAAAATGGAGGGGATGAGCTGTGGGTAGGGGTGAAAGGCCAATCAAACTTCGTGATAGCTGGTTCTCCCCGAAATGCATTTAGGTGCAGCGTTGCGTGTTTCTTGCTGGAGGTAGAGCTACTGGATGGCTAATGGGCCCTACAAGGTTACTGACGTCAGCCAAACTCCGAATGCCGGCAAGTGAGAGCGTGGCAGTGAGACTGTGGGGGATAAGCTTCATAGTCGAGAGGGAAACAGCCCAGACCACCAACTAAGGCCCCTAAGCGTGTGCTAAGTGGGAAAGGATGTGGGATTGCTTAGACAACCAGGAGGTTGGCTTAGAAGCAGCCATCCTTAAAAGAGTGCGTAATAGCTCACTGGTCAAGTGATTCCGCGCCGACAATGTAGCGGGGCTCAAGTACACCGCCGAAGTTGTGGATTTCAAACATGTACCCTAGCCGTGGATTCGTTCCGTGGTTCAGGGGTTTGGAGTGGTAGGGGAGCGTCGTGTGGGCATGGAAGCCGCAGTGTGAACTAGCGGTGGAGCCCACACGAGTGAGAATGCAGGCATGAGTAGCGAAAGACGGGTGAGAAACCCGTCCGCCGAATGATCAAGGGTTCCAGGGTCAAGCTAATCTGCCCTGGGTAAGTCGGGACCTAAGGCGAGGCCGACAGGCGTAGTCGATGGACAACGGGTTGATATTCCCGTACCGGTGAAGAACCGCCAATGTTGAGCCGGTGATACTAACCGCCCAAACCGCCATTTGCGTGCCTTCGGGCCAGGAATGTGTGGGGCGCGTGGGAACTGAACCGGGGAGGCAAGCGTATTAACAGGTGTGACGCAGGAGGGTAGCCAAGCCGGGCGATGGTTGTCCCGGTCTAAGGATGTAGGGAACGCGATAGGCAAATCCGTCGCGTGGCCATTGGGTTGGCGCTCCTGAGATCTGACGGGACCCCCGCAAGGGGGAATTTGGTGATCCCATGCTGCCAAGAAAAGCATCGACGCGAGGTTCGGACCGCCCGTACCCCAAACCGACACAGGTGATCAGGTAGAGAATACCAAGGCGATCGAGAGAATTATGGTTAAGGAACTCGGCAAAATGCCCCCGTAACTTCGGGAGAAGGGGGGCCTGCCCCGTGAAGGGACCATCGCGTCCCGTGAGCGGGTGTGGGCCGCAGAGACCAGGGGGAAGCGACTGTTTACTAAAAACACAGGTCCGTGCGAAGTCGCAAGACGATGTATACGGACTGACTCCTGCCCGGTGCTGGAAGGTTAAGAGGACCGGTTAGCCGCACTCGTGCGGCGAAGCTGAGAATTTAAGCCCCAGTAAACGGCGGTGGTAACTATAACCATCCTAAGGTAGCGAAATTCCTTGTCGGGTAAGTTCCGACCTGCACGAATGGAGTAACGACTTCCCCGCTGTCTCAACCATAAACTCGGCGAAATTGCAGTACGAGTAAAGATGCTCGTTACGCGCAGCAGGACGGAAAGACCCCGAGACCTTTACTATAGTTTGGTATTGGTGTTCGGAGTGGCTTGTGTAGGATAGGTGGGAGACTGTGAAACCGTCACGCCAGTGGCGGCGGAGTCATCGTTGAAATACCACTCTGGTCACTTTGGACATCTAACTTCGGCCCGTAATCCGGGTCAGGGACAGTGCCTGATGGGTAGTTTAACTGGGGCGGTTGCCTCCTAAAGAGTAACGGAGGCGCCCAAAGGTTCCCTCAGCCTGGTTGGCAATCAGGTATCGAGTGTAAGTGCACAAGGGAGCTTGACTGTGAGACAGACATGTCGAGCAGGGACGAAAGTCGGGACTAGTGATCCGGCGGCACATTGTGGAATGGCCGTCGCTCAACGGATAAAAGGTACCTCGGGGATAACAGGCTGATCTTGCCCAAGAGTCCATATCGACGGCATGGTTTGGCACCTCGATGTCGGCTCGTCGCATCCTGGGGCTGGAGTAGGTCCCAAGGGTTGGGCTGTTCGCCCATTAAAGCGGTACGCGAGCTGGGTTTAGAACGTCGTGAGACAGTTCGGTCCCTATCCGCTGCGCGCGCAGGAAATTTGAGAAGGGCTGTCCTTAGTACGAGAGGACCGGGACGGACGAACCTCTGGTGTGTCAGTTGTACTGCCAAGTGCATCGCTGATTGGCTACGTTCGGATGGGATAACCGCTGAAAGCATCTAAGCGGGAAGCCCGCTTCAAGATGAGATTTCCATGCACCTAGCGTGTGAGAGGCCCCCAGCAGACCACTGGGTTGATAGGCCGGACGTGGAAGCGAGGACTAAAGACTCGTGAAGCCGACCGGTACTAATAGGCCGATAACTTACACCACAAAAACAACACCACATGCCCGCGTTCACTATATGGTTCCCCAACAACAAACCCAACAGGTTTGCGCCCCGGGAAAAACCAGCACACCCCACCCACCCCCCCCAAAGGGGCCGGGAAGGGCGTGTATAATCAAATACTGTTGTCCACAACAGGACACCAACTACAGAATTCCCCCGCACCACCGAAACCCCAACACCAAGGGGCCGGCACCGCGGGCGGAGGAAGAGTTACGGTGGTCATAGCGTGGGGGAAACGCCCGGTCCCATTCCGAACCCGGAAGCTAAGACCCACAGCGCCGATGGTACTGCATTCGAGAGGATGTGGGAGAGTAGGACACCGCCGGACAACACCAACAAGGGTAGAGGCCCCAACACACCAGTGTTGGGGCCTCCCCAACTTTAACAACCAACTACCACACGCCCGGATCAGACCGCCGCCGCCACCGCCGCCGCCACCGCAGGGGCAACGCGCGGGTCCAGCGGGCTCGGGACTATGTGGTCCGGCGCCAGGCTGCCGGCCGCCAGCTCCGCAATGGCCTTAGCCGCCGCCAACTTCATGGCGGGCGTGATGCGCCGGGCGCCGGCGTCGAGCGCGCCACGGAAGATGCCGGGGAACGCCAGCACATTGTTGATCTGGTTGGGGAAGTCGCTGCGGCCCGTGGCCACCACGGAGGCGTACTGCTGCGCCACCTCGGGCATGACTTCCGGGTCCGGGTTGGACAGGGCAAAGATGATGGCATCCGGATTCATGCCGGCCAGAGCTTCTTCGGGGATGGTCGAGGAAGACACACCGACTACAACGTCCGCCCCGTTGAGGGCCTCGGTTATGCCGCCCCGAAGGCCCTCCCGGTTGGTCTTCGCCGCGTAGACGGCCTTGACGGCGTTGAGCCCGTCCCGGTCCCGGTGGATGATTCCGCGGGAGTCCAGAAGCACCACGTCGCCAAGGCCCGCGTCGATCAGGATCTGCGCCACGGCTATCCCGGCGGCGCCCGCGCCCGAAATGACGGCGCGCATGTCGCCAAGTTCCTTGTCCACCACCTTTGCGGCGTTGCTGAGGGCGGCCAGGACCACAACGGCGGTGCCGTGCTGGTCGTCGTGCATGACGGGGCAGTCCAGCGCCTCGATCAGGCGTTCTTCCAGTTCGAAGCAGCGCGGGGCGGAAATGTCCTCAAGGTTGACCGCGCCAAAGCTGGGGCGGAGCCGCACCAGGGTCTCGATGATTTCCTCTACGTCCGTGGTGGCCAGCACCAGGGGGATGGAGTCCAGGCCGCCAAAGGTCTTGAAGAGGGCGGACTTGCCCTCCATGACGGGCAGGGACGCGCTGGGGCCGATGTCTCCCAGGCCCAGGACGGCTGTTCCGTCGCTGACCACGGCCACCAGCCGGCTGGCCCAGGTGTGGCTGCCGGCCAAGGCAGGATTGGCGGCGATGGCGCGGCTGACCTGGGCCACGCCCGGCGTGTAGGCGATGGACAGGTCCCGTAGGCTGTCCAGGGGGACCTTGCTGCTGACGGAGAGCTTGCCGCCACGGTGGGCCGCGAAGATCTCCTGTTCCGAAAGGGCAATCTGGCTGCCGGTGGATGGGGTCAGGGTTGCTTCTAGTGACATGTGTTTTTCCTGCGTCGCTTCCAAGGTGGGAGACGCGAGAGCGTCCGGGCGGAGATTTGCCTGGACGACGGCGACTGCCGCGCAGAGTGGTGGGGCGCGGCACTGCCTCGCAGCGCCGGTCCCATGCCTGTACGTCGGTGGACAGGCATGGGTGCGTCCGGCATGTGCTGAAAGTTTGTTGACACCGACACTACCCGGGGCGGCGGCAGGAATCACAAAACCGCGTGAAATCGTGTCACATTGGGTTACCGCAGGATGATGTCCGTCGCCGTGGCGGGGGAGCGGCCCGAGGCGACAAAGCCGGAGATGTTCGCCTGCGGGTGCTTGATGATGTCCGTTACCGAGCCAAGGTGGCGTGAGAGGTCCACCTTGTCCTCGGGCGCGGCCAGCAGCAGCTGGAAGCCGAATTCCTGCAGCGCGTTGATGCCGGCACCGGCGTACTCGGAGTTGGCCTGGATAAAGGCCTCGTCGATCATGACCGTTCCATAGGTGCTGTAGCCCTGGGTGTCGATGCCCAGCTGGTAGGCCAGGGCGGCGCCCATGATGAACGACGTGAAACGCTGCCCCTCGCCGCCGGACAGGGTGCCCGGTTCCAGGCCAAGCTCCACCTCGCCGTTGGGCCGGTGCTCATTGCAGCTGATTCTCACGTGCTGGCGGACATCCAGGACGGTGTCGGCCCAGGACTGCAGGGAGGGATCGCTCAGGGCGTCCACCAGCCGCTCCAGCTGCTGGTAGCTGGCGGCCATTTTTTCCTCGGTGGCCTTGGCGTACGCGTTGCCCAGGGCTTCCTTCAGGTCGGTGCGGAATGCACGGGCTTCGTCGGGGACGGTGGTGGCCACATCCAGGCGCAGCCGGCTGCCCTTCTCAAACGGCACGTCCGCGAGGATCTGGTTCAGCGGCAGGATCCGCTCGGCGATGGCGCGCCGCTCCTCCTCCAGCAGCTGCAGGAGGTCGGAAAAGCGCTCGTAGGAGCGGTTGTTGAAGTATTCGCGGAATTCGTCCTGGCGCTGCGGCAGCCCGTCGGCGATGATCCGCCCGTACAGCTCTTCGTAGTGTTCGGCCGCGTCGGCACCGGTGCCGTAGCTGGCGCCCATGCCCGGCCCGAACTCGCGGGCAAACGCCTTGAAGAGTTCGGTCAGCGCGGCTTCGGTGCGGAATACGCGTTCCTTGGCCGTGGCCGCGCGCTCCCCGAGATCTACGGCTGCATGGCCAAAAAGCTGTTCCAGTTCCTCCAGGGTGGCCGGCCCGCCGTCGGCAGTGTAGGGGGTGAAGGCCTCCACGGCCCACCCGGCTGGCGGCTCCTTGGCGGCCTTCGCGGCGGTGGCCTCGGCCGCGTCCTGGACCGTTTTCAGTTCACGCTCCACCGTGGAGAGGCTGTTGTTGAGCACGGCCACGCGTCCGACGGCGGCCTCCAGCTCCGCTTTTGCCCCGCCCAGCTGCTTCCTGATGCTGGCGAGCGTGGCGCTGCTGTCGATGGTCGTCTGGAGTGCCTGCCGGAGTTGCTCCAGCTGCGCGGCCAGGGAGCCGGAATCGAGCTGTTCAAATGGCCGGACGTCCTTGGCTACCCGCCGGAGCGCCTCCAGCCTGCCCTTGAGCTGGTCCTTGGCCTTGCTGCGTTGGTCGGCGAGGGCCGCCGCGCTTTCGCAGGCGCCTGCCAGCTCGTCGGCGCGGGCCTCCAGTTGTGCAATCTTGTCCACATTGGTGAAGCCAAGGAGGTAGTCGGCCGGGTTGACCGCCCGGGTGTCGCGCTCAAATGTGGAGGAGCTGGCCTTCACGGTCCCCGCCAGGGAGATGGCCCGCTCATGGGCGTGCAGTTCCGCGTCGTTGTCCACGCAGCGGAAGGCGAAGTCGCGGGCCACCTTGGCACGCAGCCAGCCTCCGGCGTCGGACGCATGGAATTCCAGCTTGGCCGCAAGGTGGTCCTCGCCGGGCTCGGTCTGGCGCGCCGGCGTTCCCATGTCGATCCACCGCACCCGGCCGAAGCCGTCCAGCCCGTTGACGGCGCGCGTGACGGCCTTGATGTCCCCGCCGCGCACCAGCAGGGTGGTGGCCAGGGAACGCAGCACCTTTTCAGCGGCGGGACGCCAGGCGGCGTGGCCGCCGGCGATGTCCACGAGCTCGCCGGCAAAAGGCAGGTCCGCGGGGTCAAGGCCGGTCTCGGCGCAGATGGCGCGCCGGGCCGCGGCATTGCGGCCGTCGATGTTGGTGCCACGCCGCTGGTACGAGGCAATCTCCGCGCGGAGCTTCTTCTCCTCGGCTTTGGCGTTGATGCTCTCAGCTACGGCCTCGTACTCGCGCGTGCGGGCCGTTTCTGTTTCCGCCTGCTGAAGCTCGACGCCGGCGCCCGCGCTTTGGCGTGCGGCCGCCAGTCCCTCCGGGGTCCAGCCGACCTCGAGGCCGGCCGCTTCGAGGTCCTCGCGGACCGACGTCTCCACGCGCACGCGCTCCTCCAGCTCGCGCCTGGCCGCACGGATGTCCTTCTCCAGGCCTTCAATGGCGCGGCCGCCGTGGTTGGCGTGCTGTTCGTCGAGGGCCGCCACGGATTCGGCCAGGAGGTCCTTGGCGGCCGCCGCCGCTGCGATTTCGGATTGCGTCAGCGCACGCTGCTCCTGCAGGGCAACTGCCTTGGCGGCGAGCAGCTCCGCCTGGAACTGGAGCCGAAGGAGCGGCAGCTGGACATTTTTTAGCTCAACTGTGCGGCCGTGGGAATCCTTGAATTCCCGCAGTTTTTGGTGGAGTTCGGGCACGGGCGCCAGGGCGTCGCGCTGGCCCCGGGCGTCCTCGAGCTGGCGGTAGATGCCGCGCAGGTGGCTGAAGTCGTCCACGGCCGCCCGGGCCGCGGCCAGGGTGGCGGGCTTGTCCAGCACCTCATAGCGGAAGAACCTGTTGACGCCCTTGTCCAGGCCCTTGCCGTTCTGCAGGGTGCGCAGCAGGCTGAAGGCCTTGTCATTGTCGATCCCCAGCTTCCGGCGGAAGCGCTCGGCAAACGTCTTGTGAACGTCGAAGGCCTCGCAGCCCGGCAGCGCGGCATGCAGGGACGACGGCGAGAAGCGCCGGCTCCCGTGCCTTTCCAGCGCTTCCGTGTCGAGGGGGCGGTCGTGGATCACGTAATGCTTGCCCACCTGGCCCTCCAGACCGTTGGCGGGCAGGTCAAAGAGCGCGGCGATCGTGACGTGGCGGCCCAGGCCGTCCTCGAAAACGAGGGCCGTGGCGGACCAGGTGGCGCTGGGCCGCTGGTACACGGTGCCGTCAGGGGTTTTGATCTTTCGCCCGCGCATGTAGCTGAAGGTGGTGCGGCGGTCCTTGCGGTTGGATGCCTCGTGGGCGGATTCGTTCAGCCGCGGGGCGGCGTAGAAGATGTGTTGGATGCCGTCAAAGAGGGTTGACTTGCCCACGCCCGGATGGCCCGTGAGCAGCGTGCCGGCGCGGTCAACGTACATGGCGTGGCGGCCGTGGAAGGTGCCCCAGTTGATGATCTGGATCTGGCTGAGCCGGTATTGGCCGGGGTTGATTTCCGTGCCGATGGGCAAGGTGGTGGCGATGCTCATTCTGTGCCGTCCTCGGTCGTGTCATCCGCGTCCAGGGCGGCCAGGTAGGCCGGGATCTGGTCGATGGCATCAAAGGGCAGCGCCAGTGCCATGGCGTTGCTGACCCGGTACTCGCCGGGGAGCTCGGTGGGCAGGAGCAGTTTCAAGGCCAGCAGCCGGGCGAGGGACGCATCCGTCTGCTCGTCCAGGCGCTTGTCATCCACGGCTCCGGGCTGCCGGTGCTCGGCCAGGATTTCCCGCGCCCCGCCGCGGGTGATGGTGGCGTCCGTTCCCGTACCGGACTGCCGGTCCAGCAGCAGGCGCAGCCGCAGCGCCAGCAGGGTCTCCTCGCGGCGCAGCGGCTTGCGGGCCACGATGGGCTGCGTGTGGACCGCGTCGATCCCGGCCGGGGTGAGCAGCGCGATCTTGCGTTCCGGATCCACCGTCAGCAGCAGGAACACTTCGCTCAGGTACTGCTGCAGCGAGGCCCGGTGGGTGAGGATCGTGGTCCACAGCGGCGCGTCCACGGTGCCGTCGATGTACGGTCCACGCAGCAGGCGGACCAACGCCTGGCGCAGCTCCAGGGGGAACGATCCAGTGTCCCCGGGGAAGAGGGAGCGTTCGGAACGGTACGCGTCACCGGGGCCGGCAGCGGTGGGCGGGGCGCCGGCGTCGTACGTTTCCTGGGAAGTCACGGAACTGGGGGTCATGGGGCGGTGTCCTTTGTGAACGTCACCAGCGGCAGGCGGGCGGTGCGCTCCGTGCCGTCGATCTGGGTGAAGCGGAGGGCCTCGGTGCGCGCCGGGTCCACGGCCTGGTCGGTGGCGCGGGCGGCGAGGATGAGGCCGCGGATGGTGTTGATGTGGCGCTGCTGGGCCGGCATCTCGGCGTAGGCGTCGGCGAGGGTGGCGGTGCCGTTGCGTGTGCTGCGCGCCAGTGCGACGGCGGCGTGGACGGCGGCCATGTCCGGCAGCGGCGTGGCGGGGGTGCGGTGGATGTCGGCGCCGCTGAGGGCTGGAGGGGCGGCGAGCGGGGGCGGCGGGACGTGGTCTTCGGGGTTGAAGATGCCCAGCCCGGCAAGTGTTTCAAAGGCGGGGGCGTACAGCAGCGGCTCCATCACGGGCGTCCGCGGGCCCAGCGGGGCGCGGGCCACGGCCTGTTCGGCGGCGTGGATGGCCTTGCGCAGCAGGACGGACTCCCGGAATTCGTCGCTCATCACGTAGCTGTGGAGGCTCTCGGACAGGCGGCCGTAGATGGCGTGGACGTCCGCTGCCTGGCGGCGCATTTCGCGGACCAGGGTGGCCAGCGTGCCGCGTTCCTCGCCCGTGAGCTGGTCCGTGAAGCCGCGTTCGAGCACCTCGTTGACGGCCTGCCGGAAGCGGGCCTGGCGGGCGGGGTCGTTGAGGAACTCGGTGAACCCCTGGAAGGTTTCGCCCTCGGCGGTGTTGCGCAGCGCCTTGTCGCCTTCCAGCACCTGGCCCACCGCCACGCCCTTGGTGACGGAGGATTCCATGATTTCCTGCCGGATGGTGTGCAGCATCCCCTCCACGCCGTCGCGCATGCGCTTGAAGTCGGCAGGGAGGCTGGAGGCCAGGTCGAGGACGCTGCGCGTGGCCGCCAGGGCGGAGTTCTCGGAGAGGACGGCGGGGTTCCGGCCGTTCCGCAGGGCCTCAATCTCTCCAAGCCGATCGGCGATTTCGGCCTCAAGCACGGCAACGCGGTGATCCGGGTTGGGGTCCGTCTGGAAGGACAGCGTTTCAATGCTGGTCAGCAGGGTGCTCAGCCTTGAGCTGTTCAGGTTGGTGCGCTCCACCGTGAACGAGTCCAGGAACGCGAGCACGCGGGTGGTGGCGGCGGTGGGTTCGTAGACAAAGCGGCCGTCCACCATGGGGCGGGACAGGAACTGGCTGCGCACCCACGAGTCGGCATAGTTGGAGGCCTGCCACGACTCGTTAAGGCTCAGGTTCTCGTGCCGCAGCTCCTTCATGAACGCGGCGAGGTCCGCGTGGAATTCCTCCAGTGGAACGCGCTGGCGGGCCGCGGTGAATTCCGCCCTCAGGAAGGCGACGGACCAGGGCGCGGCCTGCAGGAGCCGCCAGGCCGGGCTGAGCCGCAGCTGCTTTTGGGCATGCCACTGCGCAACGGCGTTGTCAGTGGAGCGCATCGGGGCCTTTGGGGAGTCGGGGCACGGTCTTTCATTTTATCGCGTGGAACGCCGGTCGGGTTCAGCGGCCGCACAGGCCGATGAACGCGCCGAGTTCGGCCATTGCTGCCGGCTTTGAGGGCATGAAGTTGGTCAGCTGGGGGGAACGGATGATGACCGCGCGCCACTGCCCGCGTGAGACCGCCACATTGATCCGGTTGCGGTTTAGCAGGAATTCCATGCCGCGCGGCGCGCTGGCGGGGTCGGCGCAGGCCATGGTCACAAGCACGACGGCGGCTTCCTGGCCCTGGAACTTGTCCACGGTGCCCACCCTGACATCCTGCAGTCCGGCGTGGTCGAGGCTGCCGCGGACCAGGTGGACCTGGGCGTTGTAGGCCGCCACCACCAGGATGTCCTCCTGGCGGAGCGGGCGGGGGGCCTCGCCGGCGCCGGGCGTCCACGGCAGTCCGATGTGCGCCTTCGCCTGGGCCACCACCTCGGCGGCCTCTTCCGGGGAGGACTGCCTGTTCTCGCGGCCGTTGTCCGGGGCCTGCGCCACGAGGACGGTTTCCACGCCTGCGGGCCGCCCGGCCAGGTGGCGTGTGGACGCGGCCGGCGCGGATTTGAGCCTGCCCTCGTAACTGAGCATTGACACGGCGGCACACAGATCCGGGTGCATGCGCCAGGAGTCGGCCAGGAAGTAGCCCTTCTCCGGCGACAGCGTGGACTCGCCCGCCGAGATCCAGCCGAGCGCCGATTCGTCCACGGGCGCCGGGTGCGAGCCCTGCGTGACCTGCGGCAGCTGCTGTGGATCGCCCAGCAGCAGCAGCCGGCTGGCGGCCTGGGCCACGGCGAGGGTGTTGGCCAGCGAGTACTGCCCGGCCTCGTCAATGACCAGCAGGTCCAGCGAGCCGGGCGGCACGCCGGCGCCGGTCATGGTCCACGCCGTGCCGCCGATCAGTGCTCCGCCCCGTCCGCCCAGCAGCCGGCCGAATTCCTTGTCGTCGGTGACGAGCCACGGCACCTGGTGGGGCGCCTTGAGGGATTTGCCCACCCGGGCCGGGTCCACTCCGGCCTTCTCCACCGCGGCCCGCAGCATGTTTTCCACCACCGCGTGGGACTGTCCCACCACGCCCACCTTCCAGCCGCGGGCCACCAGGTTGGCGACCACGTGCGATCCGACATGCGTCTTGCCGGTGCCGGGCGGCCCCTGGACGGCCAGGTAGGAATGGTCCAGTGCCAGCACCGCCTCCGTGATGGCGCCAATGTAGTCCACCTGTTCCGGGCTGTGCCCGTCCCCGGAAACAGGCGCGGGAACGACTGCGGACGGGAGGATCGCGCCGCCGGCCAGCCGGGGCAGGGCCTTGCGCAGGATCTCCACGCCGGGGTGCCTGGGCAGCTGCGGAAGGGTGCCGCCAACGGTGTTCGCCAGCCGGGCGAGCGCCTCGCGGATGCTTTTGGTGGCCACCGGCTTGGTGGGCGCCAGTGCCATGGGAAGCTGACCGTACGGCGGGACCTTCATGCTGGACTTCTCCGTCACGACAAGGGTGGTGAGCTCCGGGGTGGCTGGATCCGAAACGTCCTCGACGATGGTCACGTTGAACAGTCCGCCGCGCTCGGCGGGGTCCGTGCCTTCATCTGCCATGCCCTCCGGCAGCGGCGCGTTGAACATGGCGAACCATTGGGTGTCGGGACGGAAGTCTGAGCCTTCCGTCGCCGTTCCGGTCAGCCGCACGGTGCGGGTCTCGGTCCTGGCCTTCGGGGTTGCCCTGGCCCAGTCCTGAAGCACCTCGGCGTCCCGGACAACCAGGATGTTGCGTTCTTCGGTCCAGGAGTCCACGGGCTTTTCGAGCCGGTCAAAGTGCCCCCACCAGAACTGCTTGTCCTCCCGGCGGTGATAGCTGGCGGCGGCCGCCACCATGGCGACGGCGTTCTCGTCGTCCGTCAGGACATGGCCTTTTTCCTTGGCCAGCTCCGTGAGGTAATCCTGCAGCAGGAGTTCCTCGGGTGTGGGCTCGTAGCTGCCTTCCTTCGCCTCGGGGATGTCCAGCTTGCCGCTGCCCTCCGTCCAGGCATTCACCTGCACGGCCGCACCGATCTCAAAAAGCCAGTCCCGCAGCCGCAGGGTGGAGAGGCAGTCGTACTCGTTGTAGTCGCTGATTGACGCCAGGGCCTCCCGCGCCTCGGCCTCCTTGGCCGTGTCCCCGGCCAGTCCGGCGTCGCGCGCGGCGCAGTAGAGGGCATAGGCAACCACGGAGGCGCCGGCATCCTTCACGTCCCCGCTGCGCAGGTGCTCGCCCATATACAGCGGCTCGAGCTTCTTGATGGAGTACGAGTCCTCCGAGATCCGCACGGACTGGCGGACGGTGTCCAGCAGGTCCACGAGCAGCCCGGTGCGCAGCCAGCCGTCGATGGCGTCTTCGCCCACCCCGTGCAGGACGGACAGGCGCCGCAGCGCCGACTTTTCGTACGGCGCGTAATGGTAGACATGCATGTCAGGGTGGGCCGTCCGCCGGTCCTGCACGTAGGCGATGAAATCGGCCAGCGCCTGCCGTTCCTCCCCGCGGGAATGCGCCCAAAACGGCCGGAACACCGGCTGGGCAGCCGCCGCCGACCCGGGCACGGGCGCCTCGATGGATCCGAAGAGGTACTCGATGCCCCACTTTTCCGTCACCGGGTCCTGCCAGAGAGGGTCGCCCTCGAAGTCAAAGAAGATGTCGCCCGGGCTGGGGGCCGGAAGGCTGCTGACGCTGTCCCTGAGCACCTTGTAGCTCACCGTGTGGGAGTCCTTGCCCGTGCCGGCGGTGGCCGTGCCGTCCGCTGGTTCCAGTCCCAGCTGCATCCGGGCCTGGTCGCGGAGGCGGCCCAGCGGACCCGTTGCGGCCGCCGTGGGCATCCGGGCCAGGGCGTCAATGGTGGTGATGCCCTGCGCCATGAGCCTGCGGCGCTGCGAGCCCGTCATGCCGTTCACCAGCAGCAGGTCCCGGTGTTCCCGGACCTGCTCGGTGCAGTAGTCGCAGCGGCCGCAGTACGTCAGGCCGTCCTGGAGCCATGCCACGGGCCCGGGCTGCGCCCGGTGGCCGGCCGTCAGCGCCAGGAAGCTGTCGCGGCGCTCGCGGAACACCGGCAGCAGGTCGCGCATGGGGTGGCTGCTCTCGCTGCGGTCGCCGAGCACCAGCGTGGTCACGGGCGCCACGGGAATGCCGTACTTTTCCAACTGGTCGCCGTATGCCGCCAGCTGCAGCAGGGCGCTGACCCGGGCGTGCCTGGCCAGCTTGGTGTCCCAGACCGCGTAGGAGCAGTCCGGCTGCCTCACGAGGAAATCGGCAAAGCCCACCAGCGAGCCGTCAAAGAACGTTGCCTGAAAAACGACGTCGGCCCCGCCCCTCAGCGCAGCCAAGGTCTCCTCCCGCTTGGCCTCCAGGGCCTCCCATGTCAGCTCGCCGCGGTCCACTTCCTTCACGCCCGTGCCGGCGGCGGGGTCCCAGGCCCCGTGCCGGGCTTTGAGCTCCTTCAGGATCTTGCGCTCAAAGGCGTCACCGAGCGTGGCGGCCCTGCGGAGCATGGGGTCCTCCGGAAACCCGGGCCTGTCGGACCTGCCCAGTTTTTCGTCCAGGATCCGCAGCGTGCGGTATTCGCATTCGCTGGCCACCACCAGGTCCGAGGCCGAAAAGATCAAGGGGGATCCGCCGTCGTCCGCGGAAGGCGTGGGGGTGGGGAGGAGGAACATGGGGGCCTTCCGGCGGATCGGACTTGCAGTCCCTTGAATCTAGCAAGGGGCACCGACAAAGTGTCCGCGGGTCTCCCCGCCGGCCGCCGATCTGTGGGACCATATGGCCAGCAGGGAAGGGGAGGCCATGGCACAGGCCGATGTGGCAGGCGGGTCCATCCGGCTGGCCGCCGTCGTCCACGGCACGGTCCAGGGGGTGGGATTCCGCTACCTCACGGCACGCAAGGCGCGGGAACTGCAGCTGGCCGGCAGCGCCGTCAACCGTGCCGACGGCACCGTGGAAGTGGTCGCCGAAGGCCCAGAACATGCCGTCCGGATGCTGCTTGGATGGCTGGAATCGGACCGGGCTCCGGGCCTGGTGACCGCGGTGGACGCCACCGTTGGCCCCGCGACCGGCCGCCTGCACGGTTTCCAGGCGCGGTAGCGTGGGGGCAGCAGAAGGAGAATCATGCATACGTTCCGTCGTACCACCACTCTTCCGTTTCCGCGTGGCGACGTCTTCCGGTGGTTCAGCCGGCCAGGCGCGCTGGTGAGGCTCACGCCGTCGTTCTTTGGGACGGTGCTGGCCGAGCCAAGCCAGGGGATCGAGCCGGGTTCGACGGCGGCCATGGGCGTGGGCGCGCCAGGAGGGTTCGGCATGTGGCTGGGTGCGGCCTCGGGCACGTTCCAAGGGCTTTTGCCGGCGGGCCTGCGCAGCCTCAATGCCGTGCGCCCGCAGGTGCGGTGGGACGCGCTCCACACCGACCTGGTGGCGGGGGAATCGTTCACCGACGTGATGACCAGCGGGCCGTTGACGAGCTGGACGCACAGGCATGATTTTGCCGACGGACCGGTTGCGGACAGCACCGTCATGACGGACACGGTGAACTACCGGCTGCCGGGCGTCGCTGAAAGCGGGTGGGTCGCGCGGCGTTTTGAGGCGGAACTGGTGCGGATGTTCGACTTCCGCGCCCGCCAGCTCTCCGACGATCTCGCCTTTCACCGGCAACATGCCGGCCGGCCGCTCACCATTGCCGTGACCGGCGCATCCGGGCTGATCGGCGCGCAGCTTTGTGCGCTTTTGGCCGGCGGCGGGCACACCGTGATTAAGCTGGTCCGCCGAACGCCGCGAGGCGCTGGCGAGATTTTTTGGGACCCGGCAACGGGGACGCTGGACGCGACGCAACTGGCCGCATGCGATGCCGTGGTCCACCTCGCCGGGCATCCCATCGGGGGGAGGTTCACGGCAAAGACCAAGGACGCCATCTACCGCAGCCGCATCCAGGGGACGGCGCTGTTGAGCGGGAAGCTGGCCGTTCTGGCGTCCGACGGCGTTGCCCGCACCCTGGTGAGCGGCTCCGCCGTCGGCTATTACGGGGCGGCGCCCCATCATCCCGCGGGCAACCTCGGCCAGGCGTCGTCCCGGGCGCTGGCAGAAACGGACCCCGCCGGCTCCGATTTTCTGGCACAGGTGTGCCTTGATTGGGAGGCTGCCTGCCGGCCGGCCGCCGACGCGGGGCTGCGGGTGGTGAATGTTCGCACGGGCGTGGTGCAGTCGGCTGCCGGCGGTGTGCTGCAACGGCTGCTGCCGATGTACCTGGCCGGCGTGGGCGGTCCGCTGGGGAAGGAACAGTGGCAAAGCTGGATCGGCATTGACGATGTGGCGGGAATCTATGCCCACGCGGTGCTGTCCGCGTCCCTGGAAGGCCCGGTCAACGCGGTGGCCCCGCACCCGGTGACGGCGGAACAGTACGCACGCGTCCTGGGTGCGGTGCTCCACCGGCCCTCAGCAGTCAGGGTTCCGGCCGTGGGACCCAGGCTTCTGCTGGGGCGGCAGGGTGCCGACGAGCTGGCGCTCGCGGACCAGCGGGTATCGGCTGCGAAGGTCGTGGCCGACGGCTACCAGTTCCGGCACGAGTCCCTGGAGCCGGCCCTGCGGCATATTTTGGGAATGTAGCGCCTCCGCCAAGGGACGGCTTGGGTGCGGGACACCGGCAGGTCTGGTGTGCGCATATTTTGCCGGAGGCCTGTTGAAGCTTCCGGGAGCCGTCGGGACCTGCCGCTGGTGGTCGGTTTCTGTGGTCAGCAGCGTTGGGGGCGTTGCCTGCGTGTGGGTCCGGGCAGTGGCGGGGCGGTGGTGATGTAGCGGTGTCCGGTGGGTGTGGTGACGGTGGTTTCCGGCGCGGCTGTGCCGTTGGAACTGGTGGTGCTGGTCCAGCCGGGTGCTTCCTTGGCCTGGTTGCAGGCGCGGCACATGCCCTGGCCGTTGGTGATGCTGGTGTGCCCGCCTGCGGCCCAGGACTTGATGTGGTCGTAGTCGCGGATCGGTGCGTCGCAGTACGGGGTGGCGCAGGTTTGGTCGCGCAGGCGCAGGAATTCCTTCATGCCTTCCGGGAACAGCCTGCCCCTGGAGTCCATGGCCAGCAACGCGTTGGTTTCCGGGTGGGTGAAGAGGCGCTTGATCCACACCGTGGGCGAAAACGCCGCCGCGCGGCCCGGGGGCCGGCCGTCCGCCCCGCCGCTTTCCACCCGGTCGCTTTCCCCGCCGGCGATGGCACCGTTGCCGGTGTCGGCGTCGCTGCCGCTGTTCATGCTGCCGGAGTCGGTGTTGGTGGGCGTGCCGTAGATCATGGCGCGGGCTGCCGGTGCGGGGATGGGTTCGTGGCCCACGAGCAGGGCGGGGTCGCTGGCGCCGTCGAAGAGGGCGCGGTCGGTCATGATGAGTTCCAGGGCGATGTCGGGCTCGGTCACGGTGGTGCACAGCCGCGCCCGGCCCGGGCGGCTGCCTTCGCCCGTCCAGCCCGCGGGCCAGTCCGCCGTCCAGTCCGCGGACCAGCCGGAGGTGCCCGCGGGGTTGTCGGAACCAGCGGTGCTGGCGGTGTCTTGGTTGCCGCCGGTGCCGGGGTCGTCTGTGTTGTGGGTGCAGGGGGTGTGGCGGGTGAGGCGGTGGAGGAGGGTGTCGGCCATGAGTTGGCCCTTGCCGCGTTCGTCTCCGGCGGCCTTGGCGCTGTCGGCGATCTTGGTCAGGAGGTTGTAGGCCCGCACGCCCTGGCGCAGCGGGACCAGGGCGCTGAGCAGGGTCATCCCGTCGGCGGCCGGGCGCAGGGAGACGTTGCGTTCGGATTCGGCCCGGGCGAAGCGTTTGGCGACGGCGGCCGGGTCCAGGGCCAGGGCGGCGTTTTTCGCCGCGGCGGCCAGTTCCCGGCTGCCCATCGTGGCGAGTTTTTCCTGGTCCGCGCACACGAGCGCGTCGACGCGGGCCCGGTCCCCGGCGGAGAGGCAGGCGGTCTCCCGGGCCAGGATCCGGGCCCGGTACTCGCTGAGGATCCCGGCGGAGAACGCGTTCATGGTGTGCGGCATTTCGCGCACCACCACGTGCGCGAGCCCGCACAGCATCCGTCCCCGGGACGCGGACTCGTGCCGGGCAAGGCCCACCTGTTCCGCGACGCCCTTGCCCAGTTTCTCCCGGGGCACCCCGGACCTGGCCTGGAGCAGGCGCTGCTGGGCAACAAAAACGGCCTGGGCCTGGGCCTGCGCCGCGGCCGCCGCGTTCTTCACTTCCTCCAAACGGGCCATCACCTCCACCAACGCGGCAGGATCCACCCTGTCCACCACGCCAGCATCAAAACCCGCCGCGACGGCCCCCGGGGTGCCCGTGGTCCCGGCACGGTTTCCAGTGTTGCCGCCGAGGGTGCCGCCCAGGGCCAGGACGACCTCGGTGGCCGCGGCGGCCTGGGCCCGGGCCTTCGTGGCGGTTCCCCGGGCGGTGGAGACGAACTGGGCCAGGTCCGCCAGGTTCCCCGCCGCGGCCCCGGCCCGGACCTGCTGCTCCAGCCGCTCGGCGCCCTCCACCGCGCGGCGGCGGGCATCACCGGCGAGTTCATGGGCCAGGGCCGCATCCAACTGCGCCAGCACCACCGCATCAAACACCCCCGCACACTGCTCGAGCAGGAGCCCGGCCGTGGACAACAGCACCGCACACCCCGCACCCGAGGACACCGACGCCGTGACAGGCGCCACGGATCCATGACCAACCAAGGCCCCGGCACCCGCCAGGGGCACCGGAGCCGGCGGAACGGCAGCGGGGGACGCGGCGGCAGGCGCCCCGGTGTCCGTCCCCTGCTCCACCCACTCCGGTGCCGCCACCCTGCCCACCCGCCCTTCCAGTCCCTGGAGGAATCATAGCGAATATATATTCGTCAAGAGTCTGAAATTCCCTGATCCTTTACTACCTTTATTCTAGGTTCAGGCACCGACATCCAGGCGGGAAACAAGCCCCAAACGGCACATCTGTGGACAACTATTTTCGGCACAACATCATCGTCGACCAAGGCCCAAAACCCCTAAAACCCCCGACAACCCGTGACAGGCTCAATCAGCGGCGACGGGCTCAATCACCGGCGCCCTACCCTAGATTTCGACGGGCACCATCGCCGGGACCAGGGTCTCGACGTCCTCACAGGGCCCGGTGCTCGACCACCAGGTATCGACGACAGGCCCGACCACCGACAAGCTCAGTCACCGGCGTCGACCATTTCCACCGCGGAGGGTTCCGGCGTGATCCGTCGCGCGCGCACGCCCAGCACCACCACGGGCACCAGCACGGCCAAGGCCACCATGTTGACCCAGAAGAAGCCGCCGGCGGCAAGCACCGGTCCTGCCACGGCCGCCATGCCGGCGGCGCCAAAGTTCATCATCATGTCGTTGGCGCCCTGCAGCGGCACCCGGATGTCCTCCGGCACGGACGCATTCAGCAGCGAAGAGCCCCCGATCAGGCAGGCGGACCAGCCGAGCCCCAGCGTGGTGAGCGCGATGGACATGAACACCGGGTCGCTGCTGTCAGCGACGGCCGCGCCCAGCCCGATCGCCGCCAGGAAAATGCCACATCCCAGTCCGACCACGCGCCCGGCGCCAAGCCGGTCCACGAGCCAGCCAAACACGGGGCTCGCCGCGTACATGCCCAGAATGTGGAGGCTGATGACAATTCCGATGATCTCCAGCGAGTGGCCGTGAGCGTCCATCGCGACGGGCGTCATGACCATCACGCCGACCATGATCATGTGCCCGCCCGTCACCGACGCCAAGGCAAAAAGGGCCCGCGGGTTGTGGGAGGCCAGGCGCAGGGCCGCCCACGTGCCGTGCTTCCTGGAACTCCCGCCCCGCCCGGGCCGGACGACGGCGGGGGCCGGCTTTCCGGCGTCGTGCCCCTTGGGAGCGTCGTGCGCCGTGGGAGCGCGGTCCGGCGTGGGGACGGCGCCGGGCTGTGCCTCGGTCGGGTGCGGCGTACCCAGGTAGAAGGTGGCGATGACCAGCGCGGCCGTCACGAACGCGACCAGCGAAAACAGAAAGGGGCCGGACAGGGGAACCGCGCCAAGGCGGATGCCCATCTGGCGGCCGGGCTCGGACAGGTTGGGGCCGGCCACCGAGCCCACCGTCGTGGCCCAGATGACGATCGCCATGGCCCGGCCGGCGTTTTCGGGAGGGGCGCCGTCGACGGCGGCATACCGGGCCTGCAGGCCGGAGGCGCTGGCCGCCCCGAAGAACAGCATGCCCACGGCCATCAGCCAAAACTGGCCCAGCGCGGCGGCAGTGAAGACCAGGGCGGCTCCGGCGGCGCCCAGGGCAAATCCCGTGCTCAACGCCCAGCGGCGGCCCGCACGCACGGCAAGGTTGGCCAGCGGCACCGCCACCAGCCCGGCACCCAAGGTGGAGGCGGTCTGCACAAAGCCGGACGCCGCCGTCGTGCCGGCCAGTTGTGCGGCAAGGATCCCGCCCACGGAGATGCCGGAGGCCACGCCAACGCCGGACAGGAGCTGGCCGGCGACAAGGACCCGCTGGTTGCGGCGGCCGGCGCGGGAACGGGCCGTGCTGGAAACGGTCATGGGTGGATTCTAGCGGCGAAGGGACCGGCGGGCCGGGTGACGGCATGTCGGGTGCTGTGGGAAGATTCGGTGGACCGCACATCTTCCACGGCACCAGGGGCAATCATGAGGGAAACTCCGGCCCAGGCAGCGGTTGCCGCACGGCTTGACGCCATCACGGCGGAGCAGCTGCGGGCCGTCGGCAGCCTGAAGTGGACGGGGGTCGCCCCGCTTCTGCCGGCGTGGGTGGCGGAGATGGACTTTGGTCTGGCGCCCCCCCATCGCGAAGGCGGTGCAGGACGCCGTGGCACAGGGGCTCACCGGCTACCTGCCGGGCGGGCTGGTGGACGCGATGGGAGCGGCCTGCGGCGATTTTCTGCTGGCCCGCCACGGCTGGGACGTGCCCGCGGACTGGATCCGTCCCGCGTCCGACGTCCTGGCGGTCCTGGAGAGCACCATCAAGTACTTCAGCGCCCCCGGTGCCAGGATTGTGGTGCCCACTCCCGCGTACATGCCGTTTCTGAAGCTGCCCGACAGCCTTGGCCGGCAACTGGTGGAGGTGCCGCTGCTACGCACCGAATCGTCGTGGGAACTGGACTATGCGGCCCTCGACACGGCGCTCGCCGGGGGCGGCCTGTTGGTGCTCTGCAACCCCCACAATCCGCTGGGCAAGGTATACAGCAGGGATGAGCTGCTCCGCATTTCACAGATCGTGGCTGCCCGCGGTGCGCGCGTGTTCTCCGATGAAATCCATGCTCCGCTGGTGTACGACGGCGGCACCCATGTCCCGTACGCATCGACCGGTTCCGCTGCGGCCGGGCACACGGTGACGGGCACCTCTGCGTCGAAGGCGTGGAACCTGGCCGGGCTGAAGGCCGCGCAAATGATCTTTTCCAATGCCGCGGACCGCGGGAAGTGGTCCGAGGTGGGCGACTTTGCGGAACACGGCGCCAGCACCCCGGGCGTGGTGGCAAACATCGCCGCGTACCGCGACGGCGGGCCGTGGCTGGGCGATGTCCTGGACTATCTTGACGGGAACCGGCAGTTGCTGGGCGAACTTTTGGGCGAACATTTGCCGGGTGCGGGCTGGCTGCGGCCCGCCGGGACGTACCTGGCATTCGTCGACTGCTCGCAACTGGGAATCGCAGGGTCCCCGGCTGACTTCTTTCGGGAGCACGCAGGGGTGGCGCTGGTGGACGGCGCCGAATGCGGGGGCGCCGGCCGCGGCTGGGTGCGGTTGAACTTTGCCCTCCCCCGTCCCGTCCTGCGGAGGATCGTGGCGCAGATGGGTGCCGCGCTGCGCTAAAGCGCCGGACGCCGGCGGGCCCCAGGCGGCTCCCGCCGGACGCCGGCGGGCTACGAAAGGGCGGCAGTCGCCGTCGTCCTGACGGCCGCGGTCAGGAGGTCAAGGGCCGCCGACTGGATTTTCCAGCGCTGCCAGTACAGCGGGACGCCGGTGATGCGGCCGGGCACCAGTTCCACGAGGCTGGCATCCCGCAGCCCCTGGGCGCAGTGTGCCTCAGGCATGAGGCCCCAGCCCAGCCCCGCGCGGACGGCGGCGGCGAATTGCACGGTGTCCGGGATAAAGTGCTGCGGGCCGGCGGGGCTGCCGCCCGTCACGGCGGCCAGGAAGTTCGACTGCAGAGTGTCGCTGCGGTCGAACTGGAGGGTGGGCGCGTCGGCAAAGCGCCCCGCACCGAAGCCGCCCGGGAACCACCGCCGCATGAACGCGGACGACGCCACGGCACGGTAGCGCAGCGAGCCAAGAGGGGCGACGGAGCAGCCCTGGACGGCGTCGGGCGCGGCTGTCACGGCCGCCATGACCTCCCCGGAGCGCAGCAGGCCGGCGGAATGCTGCTCGTCTTCCCGCAGGACCTCGAAGGTCAATCCCGAGCCGGCCGGCACCGCGGCCAGCGCGTCCACAAACCACGTGGCGAGCGAGTCGGCATTGACCGCCACCGGGATGGGCACCGGTGCGGTACCGGCAACTCCGAGCTCCGCCGCGGCGTCGGCCTCCAGCTGGCGCAGCTGCCGGGCGAGCTTGAGCACCACTTCGCCCGGCGCGGTGGCCCGGATGGGGGTGGTGCGCTGGAGCAGCACCTGGCCGGCTGCCTGTTCCATGGCCTTGATCCGCTGCGAGACCGCCGAGGCGCTGACGTGCAGCGCCCTGGCGGCGGCGTCAAAGGTGCCGTGTTCCAGCACGGCCAGAAACGTGCGCAGCTGCTCCGTCTGGAAGTTCAACATTAGCTTTCCTTATGTATCGTAAGAATAATTAGCTGTACTGCATCCTGCCAGCCTAGTAGCTTCAAGGATGTGACTCCACTGGACATCCTTTCCTCCGCAGGCACCGGCCTGGGCGCCGGGCTGGCCCTGATCATCGCGATCGGTGCCCAGAACGCCTTTGTGCTGCGCCAGGGCCTGCGCGGCGAGCATGTGGGGCTGGTGGTCCTGGTGTGCATGCTCAGCGACGTCGTGCTCATTGCGGCCGGGATCTTCGGCATCGGCGAGGTGGTGCGCGCGGTGCCGGCCGTGGTGGTGGTCATCCGGCTGGCCGGGGCGGCCTTCCTCTTGGCCTACGGCGTCCTCGCCGCCAAGCGGGCGCTCCGGCCGGGCACGCTGACGGTCTCGGGGCAGCAGGGAGCGCTGGGCCGCCGGGCGGTGCTCGGGACGGTGCTGGCGTTGACGTGGTTGAACCCGCACGTCTACCTGGACACCGTGCTGCTGCTGGGCACGCTGGCCAACCAGCACGGCGGGCTGCGGTGGTGGTTCGGTGCCGGCGCGGCGCTGGGCAGCGTGCTGTGGTTCAGCGCGCTCGGCTTTGGCGCCCGGCTGTTGCGGCCCGTCTTTGCCAGGCCGGTTTCGTGGCGTGTGCTCGACGGCGCCATCGCGCTCGTCATGGTGTTCCTGGCAGCGCGGATGGCGTTCGGATTCTAGCTGCCGGGTGCCAGCGGTCGGGTTCTAGATGAAGTCCATCTCCACCTGCAGGAAGGCCTCGGCCGAGGCGACGGCGGCGGCAAAGGCCTCGTCCTCGGTGGGCGATTTCTGCGGCGTGCGGGTGAACCACTCGTGGTTGTCCATGTGGACCTTGGTGAAGCCGCCTCCGGGAGGGGCGTAGAAGACGGCAAAGCGCTGCACAGGCCATTCCGGGCCGGTTTCAATCGCCACCAAAAGCGCCGCCCCGAGGGCCGGGTTGTACCACTGGGCGATGGGCCTGCGGCGGTCGCTGTCGAAGAGTCCGGAGGCATAGCGCGAGGCCGGTTGGGGTCCGATTTGGGAGCACAGCCGGTCCCACCACAACGGCAGAATCTCGCTGTCATGGCGGATCCACAGTGCCGGGGTGACCGGCTGCTCACCGCTGGGGGCCATGGCTTAATTTTAGCCATTCCGGGAGCAGTTTCCAGTGGCCGCTATTCGCAGCCGATCCCGTCGCCGTCGCGGTCAAACTTGGACTGGAAGCCCGGATCACCGGCGCGTATGGGGGCCGCCCCGGCTGCCCGGACGGCGGCGCAGTTCTGGTAGAAGACGTTCGACGGCGGCTGGACCAACGGGACCGGCGCGGGCTTTGGCGCGGGCGCGGGCTTTGGCGCGGGCGCGGGGGCGGGCGCCACCACGGGCGGCTTGGCGGCGGCCGTGGGGGCGGCCGGCACCCGGGCACCGGCACAGCCGCCCAGGATCCGCGCCATGGCGTCGTGCTCGGCCTGCGTGACCCACAGCCTGTACGCGGACTTGACCGAAATCTGCCGCGCCACGTACGCGCAGCGGTAGCCCTTGTTCGGCGGCAGCCAGGTGGCGGCGTCGCCGTCGCCCTTTTGCTGGTTGGTGCGCCCGTCCACGGCCAGCAGGTTCAGCGGGTCGTTGGCGAACGCGGTGCGTTCCTGCACGGACAGCTGCTGGGCGCCCTTCTGCCAGGCATCGCTGAGCGCCACCACGTGGTCGATCTGCACCACGGCGCTGTTCGGTCCGCGCACAAAGTCGATCACGGTGGACGTGTAGGGGTCCGCCAGCACGCCGGTGAGCACCACGCAATTCCGGGTCCCGGGCTTGAACGTCCTGGCTGTCAGGTCGCGGTTAAGGATGTCGTTGCGGGTGTCGCAGCCGTTCCTGTCCACGTCCGCCCAGGCCTGGCCGAATTCCGCCCGGCTGTACCCGGTCTTTGGCGCACGGCCCTTGACGGGGAGCCCCGCAAGGATGTCCAGGGCCTTGGCCGCGAAGGCCGGCTGGGCGTTGCCGGCGGGCGCGGCCGCCGGTTTCGGGGCCGGGGACAGTGAGGAGGCAGGGGCCGGTGGGGAGGCCTGCGCCCGGGTGGTGGCCGCCGGTGCCGTGGTGGGGACCGCCGTCGTGCCTTCAGGTCTGCCTGGGGAGCTGGGGGAGGACGCCGGCACGGACGACGCCGGTGCCGCCTGGGGTGCCGGAGCGCCGCCACACGCGGTTGCCACCAGGAGGACGGAGGCGAGCACCGAAATTCTGATGAAATCGGTGGCGCGGACGGCGCTCGTGGTGCGGGCCGTGACGTGTTTGTTCAATGTAAAGGCTTCCAGGGGTCGTTCAGTGGTGGATAAGCAGGGGCCGGTGTTAAACCCGCGGTCCGAGGGACCCCGCAATGAGGCCGGCGACAATCAACAAGATGATCACTGCGACGATTCCCGCCGCGCCGATCCTCCAGATTAGCCGATTCTCGCCGCCGGGCGCCTTGAAGAATGTGAGGAGTGCGGCGATGACCAGGCCGAAAAGGATGGGAATGAATGCCAGCGTTCGCTGGTCGGTCGTCAGCGGCATGATCAGATCGGCGCCGTACACTGCCAGAACCAGTGCGGGCACGCCGAGCGCAAACGAGATGACGGCGACGAGCAGTTTGAACCTGCTTTGGGAGTCCGCTTCACGCGAACTTGAAACGCTGGCTGCCGACGACAGCAGGTCCCTGATGGACGACGACTCGGCCTCGAGCTGCCTGCGGAGTTCCACGCACTGGCGCATCCCGGCATCGTGCAAACGCATCCACGTCCTAGTGTCGGCGCCGGCCGGGGGTGCCGGATTGATGATGGCAGGCTCCTGCAGGCGGCGGTAGGCATGGTAGGCCTCAGAATCGGTGACGTGCACCCAGAGTCCCTCCCTGATGCATTCGCGCGCTTGGTCGGAGGCGCGGCTGCAAACAATATTCAGCTGCAGGAGGCTTTCCACCACTGACGTGTGGTCGATTGCGGACGACTTAGATGAACTGCTCGCAACCAGCTGCATTTCGACCTCGTACCGAATCTCTCGAAGGTCAGCGACCGCGTTTCGCGATGTCTCGGCAATTCCTTTTGCGATCTGCGCGGCACGGTGGTGGTGGTCGAATTCACCGTCGGAAGCGCCATGAATGCTAAATTTCTTCAGAGCGGCATCCAAGGCAACTTTCGCGTGAGGGTCCGACTCCTGGGCGTGGCGATCCACCGCCGCGAAGTGGTGTTCGCCGTCGCGTTCGATCCAAAGGGCCGCAACGGCTGCCTTCAGTCCAACTTCGCCACTGCCTGCGTCAACCAGAATTTGCATGTTTCCCACAGCGATTGCCTGGCGCCCGTCCGGGGTCGCGCAAACCATAAGCAAGGGTGCGACTCGGACGCCGTTGCGCCCAGCTGACTGGCTTTGACCGGCGAGGTCGGCAAGCGCGACCAGTGAGGGGCGGGATTTGTCTGCGCTCCATGAAACTACAGCCGCATCGGCCGCTTCGGGTGTCATTTCGTCATTGAAGCACAGTCACGTGTCCCACCTTGAATTGAGTCAGTCAGGGCGGCCGTCGGGACCGGCGTTATTGCTCGTCGCCCTGAGACTTGCGCGAACGGTCCAGGTACGGCTTGGCCTGTTCCAGCCCGGTCTCCAGTGCGTGGACCGTCCCGTCCATGTTCTTGGCGGCCGTCGCACGGAAGGAGTCGATGGCGTCCATGGTGGCATAGACGTTGTCGAACGCCTTCTTCAGGGTCTCCACGCTGACGCCCGAACTGGCTGCCTGCTGGTGGATGCGCACCGTCTGGTCCTTGAGCATCTCGGAGGTCTGCAGGATCATGTTGTTCGTGGTGGTGTTGACGGCGTCGATCTGGTCCAGGACCATCTTCTGGTTTGCCAGCGCCTGGGCGACGATGACGGCGGTCCGCAGGGCCGAGATGGTGGTGGTGCGGGCCCGGTCCACGCCCTTGATCAGTTCCAGGTTGTTTTTTCGGATCAGGTCCATGGCGAGATAGCCCTGGACGGAGACGGACAGCTGCGTCAGGATGTCCTGATGGCGCTGACGGATCGGAAACAGCACGTCCGCCTCCAGGGCCTGCGCCTGGTCGTCCTGCCCTGACCGCCGCAACTTCTCGATCTTGTCCGCGCACGCGGCGTCGAGGGCCTTGGCGTAGACGGCCGTTTCACTCAGGACCTGCATGGTGTCCCATAGCTGCACCTTTTCATGCGCCAGGTCCGTGTTGTCCGTGCGCAGCTCATTCTGGCCGGCCATGAGCGACTTGATGATGGCGTCCAGCTGGCCCTGGGCCGACTCGTAGCGCTGAAAGTACTTCGCCATCTTGTTGCCCTTGGGGATCATGCCCAGGATCTTGCGCCCCGTGCTGAGATCGGCGTTGTTCGGGGTCAGCGACTCCACGGTGGAGCGCAGCTCGCCCAAGGTCTGAGCGACGTGGGCCTGTGCGCTGTTGCCGCTGCGCTTGGCGCTGGAGACGGAAGTGGTGGAGCGCTCCAGCATGCGGCTGGACGTGTCCGCCGAGGATTTCATGGCCGGCGCTGCCAAGGCGGAAAGCCCCTCCACCCTGCGGCTGAACTCGGGGCTGCGCGCGTCCAGGGCCGCGATGCCGGAGATGAATTCCTTGGCCTGTTCGTTGATTTCGGCCTGGCGTGCCGCCTCGACGGGGATCATGCCCGGCGCCTGCTCCGGCGTCACAATCTCCGGTGCTTCAGGCGGCGTCAGGACCAGGGCGTCGTCGGACTCGGGCGGAGTGATCGGAGAAGTCATTGACGTGAACCAGTTTCCTTGAGCTCGAAAGGTTTCCAAAGGGCTGCTATATGCCATGTTGCTCCACGCGGCGTCATTTGTCGCGTTTCGAACCGCCTTCGGCGCAAATGGGTGACCACATGGGGGTGCCGATGCGGCGTCAGGGGAGGGGCGCCGTCGTAGACTGGCGGTCATGGAAACCCCTGCCCCCGCCCAGCTGCTGCCCAAGGCCGAGCTCCACCTGCACATCGAAGGGACGCTGGAGCCGGAGCTGATCCTGGAGCTGGCGGCCCGCAACGGGATTGAGCTGCCGCACCCCACCCTGGAGGAGCTGCGCGCGCAGTACGAGTTCACGGACCTGCAATCCTTCCTTGACCTCTACTACGCCAACATGGCCGTCCTGGTGGCCGAAGCCGACTTTGCGGACATGACCCGCGCCTACCTGCGCCGCGCCCGGGAATCCGGCGTGCGGCACGCCGAGATCATGTTTGACCCGCAGGCCCACGTGGCGCGCGGCATCCCGCTGACGACGGCGGTTGCCGGCATTGCTTCCGCGCTCGCCGCCAGCGAGGCGGAGTTTGGCATCACCACCGGGCTTATCGCTGCGTTCCTGCGCGACCAGCCCGAAGATGACGCCCTGGACGTGCTGGGACAGCTGCTGGCCATGGACGCGCCCATCATCGGAATCGGGCTCGACTCGGCAGAGGTGGGTAATCCGCCGTCGAAGTTCATCCGGCTCTTTGACCGGGCGCGGGAGGCCGGGCTGCGGCTCGTGGCCCACGCCGGGGAGGAGGGCCCGCCCAGCTACGTATGGGACACGCTGGACCTGCTCGGCGTGGAACGCATTGACCACGGCATCCGCTGCGTGGAGGATTCGCGGCTGGTTCAACGGCTGGCCGCCGGGCAGGTGCCGCTGACGGTCTGCCCGCTCTCCAACGTGCGCCTGCGCGCCGTGGACACCCTGGCCGCGCATCCCCTGCCCCAGATGCTCGCGTCCGGACTGAACGTCTCCATCAACTCCGACGACCCCGCCTACTTTGGCGGCTACGCGCGGGAGAACTTCCAGGCAGCGGCGGCCGAGTTCAGCTTTGACGCGGACACCCTGGAGGTGCTGGCCGGCAACTCCATCCGGTCCTCCTTTGCCACGGAAACCCGCAAGGCCGAACTGCTCGCCGAACTTGCTCGCTGGCGGGCAGCGCGCGGTTAGGCCGTGACGACGGCGCTAGCTGCCGGCGAAGAGCTGGCCGGCGGCATGCGACACCGGGACGGCCTGCTCCGCCAGAAGGACCGTGCCCAGCCCGAGCATGATGACCCCGCTGCAGAGAGTGATGACGCGGGCGCCGCCGGGGCGGGAGCGGAGAAGCCGGCGTGAACCGGCCGCGACCAGCGTGTAGATGACGGCCGTGCACACCACAAAGATCAGGCCGAGCACGGCGGACTGGGCGGCGACGGAGAGGGCTGCATGGGGCCGGATGAACTGCGGCGTCAGGGCCACGAAGAACAGCAGGCCCTTCGGATTGATGGCGCTCGTGCCGGCGCCCTGCAGGAAGGCGCGGCGGGCGCCGGGGCCCGAGGGGGGCGCGGCCGGCCCGGCGGGAACCTGGCCCGCGCCGGTCCCCGCAGTACTGAATCCGGCACTGCGCCAGGACCGGGCGGTCGCCAGCCCGAGCCACAGAAGATAGACGGCACCGGCCACCGTCAGCCAGAGCAGAAGACTGGGAACGGCCGCCATGAGGGCCGCAATTCCGGCCGCGAGCAGGATGGTGTGCAGCACGTAGCCGCTGCACAGCCCCGCAACGGCCGGCACGAAACTCCGCCGGCCCAGGCCCGCCGCGATCGAATACGCCCAGTCCGGACCGGGCGTGCAGGTGAGGGCGACGGCAATGATGAGAAAGCCGATGATTGCCTGCGGGTCCATGGATGCTCCTGCCAAAGTGGGTGATGGGAGCAATCTTAGGGAAATAAAGGGCAAAAGTGCTTACCGATATTATCGGTAAATACGGTTCAGGCGATAAGGTTATGCCGTGATGGACGCACTAGACAGAGAAATTTTGCGCAGGCTCCAAAATGACGGGCGGATGTCAGCGACCGCGCTCGCCGCCGAGGTGGGATTGACGGTGGCTCCGTGCCACCGCCGGCTGAAGGAATTGGAGGCCACCGGGGCCATCAGCGGGTACCGTGCCGTGATCGACCCGGCCGCCGTGGGCCTGGGCTTCGAGGCGCTGGTGTTCGTCACCTTGGCGCAGGTGGACAGGACCACCATCGACCGCTTTGAAGCGGAGGTGGCGGCCAACGCGCACATCACGCAGGCGCAGCGGCTCTTTGGGGACCCGGACTACATCCTGAAGGTCATGGCCGAGGACCTCACGGCGTACCAGCAGTTTTACGACACGGAGCTGACCAGCCTGCCGGGAGTGCTGCGCCTGCGCTCCACCCTGGTCATGAAGAATCTGAAGCCGGCGGCGGGCCTGCCGCTGTAGGGGCCGGTCGTCAGCTGCCGGTTTCGCTGAAGAACCATTCGATGTGCTCACGCAGCAGGCGTGCCGCCAGCTCGCCGTCGCCGGCGCAGAGGGCGTCGAGAATGCCGTGGTGCTGGGCCCGGAGCGTCCGCGCAACGGGGCGCCACTGGTCATCGGTCGTGACGGACTCGCGCACGTAGTCCATGATGGACAGGCGCAGCGACTCCATCATGGCGGACACGACGGCGTTGCCGGCCAGGCTGCTCAGCAGCACGTGGAACTGCGAGTCGAGGTCGTGGAACGCCTCGCGGTCAAGGGCGGGATCGTCCATAAGTGACAGCAGTTTCCGGGCGCGGGCCAGGGACGGGGCGTCAATCTCCTTCACGGCCGCTGCCGTGGCGGCCCACGTTTCCATAAGGATGCGGGCCTGGACAATGTCGGCGACGGGCAGGTGCTGGCTGGCCACGTGCAGGCGCAGCGTCGAGGACAGCCCGGCCGCGGGGTCGGAGATGAGGACGGTCCCCGAGTTGGGACCCGATCCGGTGGCCGTGCGCACGAGTCCCATGACGTCCAGGATGCGGATCGCGTCGCGCACCGACGCCCGTGAGATGCCGTGCTGCTCCGAGAGGGTGCGCTCGCCCGGGAGGCGGTCGCCGATGCTCAGCCGCCCGGACCGCAGGTCGGCCTCGATGCTGGCCAGGACCGCCTGATACGCGCGCGGGCCCGCGGCCCGGTCCGTTGTACCTGTCACGGATCCATCCTGCCACGGGCCCGCGCTGTTCACTGACATCACGCTCAAGGCAGCATCCAGCCCAGCACGGGCGTGGACTGCAGGTACACGAGGGCGCACAGCACCAGCAGCATGCCCACGCTCCAGCCGATCACCTTGCGGAGGATGACGGATTCCTGGCCGTCCATGCCCACGGCCGTGGCGGCGATGGCGAGGTTCTGCGGGCTGATCAGCTTGCCGACGACGCCGCCGGAGGAGTTGGCTGCCACGAGCAGGTGCGGATCGATGCCCGCCTTGATTCCTGCCGCCTGCTGCAGCTTCGCGAACAGCGCGTTTGACGAGGTGTCCGAGCCGGTCACGGCCGTGCCCATCCAGCCCAGCACCGGGGAAAGGAACGCGAAGAAGCCTCCCGTGCTGGCCAGCCAGGTGCCGATGGCGACGGTCTGCCCGGAGAGGTTCATGACGTAGGCCAGCGCCAGCACCAGAAGGATGGTGGCCCCTGCCCAGCGCATGTTGTAAATGGTGTGGCCAATGGCGGCCACGGCCTGGCGCATGGCGATGGGGTACCGGCCTCCGCCGTCGAACGCGGCGTACACGGCGGCGACGATCAGGCCGGTGATCAGCAGCAGCGTGCCGGGACTGGAGAGCCACTGGAAGTTGTACACGGTCGAGGAGAGGGGCTTGCCCGCGGCGTCCAGGATGGCGCCGTGCAGCACCGGCCAGGGCACCTTCACGTTCGTGGTGGCCAGCCAGGCGGGAACGCTGACACCGAGCTTCCACAGGTTCGCGATGCCGAAGACCACGATGACCAGCAGGTAGGGGAACAGCGCGAGCCAGATCCGTGAACCGGTGAGCTTCGCCCTGTCCCCGTCCAAGCGGTCCCCGGCCGACGCCGTCGGACCTTCGGAAACGGCGCCGGCAGCCGGGGCGGAACCGCCGGCCATGGCACCGACCGTGAGCCGTTCGCGGGCGGCTTCGTGGCCCTTTGACTTCCATATGCGCAGGAACAGGAAGGCGCCGGCCAGGCCGACGAGCGAGGCCACGATGTCGGTCAGCTCGTAGGAGAAGTAGTTGGAGCACAGGAACTGGGCGATGCCAAAGCACAGGCCCGTCACGAGGGCCACCGGCCAGCATTCGCGCACGCCGCGCCTGCCGTCGAGGATGACCAGCAGGACCAGCGGCACGATGACGGCGAGGAACGGTGCCTGGCGCCCGACAATGGCGCCGATGTGGCCGCCGTCCAGCCCGGTCAGCCCGGCGGCGGTGGTGATCGGGATGGCGATGGCGCCGAAGGCGACCGGCGCGGTGTTGGCCACGAGCACGGTGGCGGCCGCGCGCAGCGGGGACAGGCCCAGGGCGATGAGCATCGTGGCCGTGATGGCCACCGGCGCGCCGAAGCCGGCAAGCGCCTCCAGCAGCCCGCCGAAGCAGAAGGCGACGAGGATGGCTTGGATGCGGACGTCGCGGCCGCCGATCACGTCGAAGATGCCGCGCAGGTCCTCAAAGCGGCCGCTGATGACGGTGACGCGGTACAGCCAGACGGCCATGATGACGATCCACAGCACGGGGAACGCGCCGAACACGGCGCCCTGTGACGCGGCCAGCGCAGCCAGGCTGATCGGCATGTGGTAGCCGAGCACCGCGACCCCGACGGCGACCAGCAGGGACCAGGCGCCGGCCACGTGGGCCTTGGTCTTGACGACGGCCAGCAGGACGATGAACGTCAGCAGCGGCAGGAGCGCGATGAGCGCCGAGAGGAACACGCTCCCGGCGACCGGGTCGGTGGTGGGGGTGAAATGGTCCACGGAGAATCCTTCATTGGTGTCTGGGGCCGAGGGTGTCTGGGGCCGCGTGCAAGGTCTGACCACTATGGTCCGACCACGATAGTGTAGCCTAAATCCTTGAAGCCGCGTGGTCCACCTCACCCTCATTATGGTTCTCCACTAGACTTTGGTTTTGTCCCCTAGTATGGTCAGACCACATTGCAGAGTTTTACCGCCGCGTTTTACCGCCGAAGGATGGTCCTTGTGAAAATTGCGCTTTTCGCCACGTGCATCGTCGATGCCATGTATCCGCGCACGGCGCGCGCCACCGTCTCGATCCTGGAACGGCTGGGGCACGAGGTGGTGTTTCCGCCCGGCCAGGCCTGCTGCGGGCAGATGCACGTGAACTCCGGCTATTTCAAGGAAGCCCACCCGGTGGTGGCCAACCACGTGAAGGCGTTCGACACTGACGACTACGACGTCGCAGTGGCGCCCTCGGCGTCGTGCGTGGCCAGTGTCAAGCACCAGCACGAACTGGTGGCCCGGCGCTGCGGCGACGCGGCGCTGGAAGCCCGGGCCGCCGTCGTCGGCGCCAAGACCTATGAGCTTTCCCAGCTCCTGACCGACGTGCTGGGCGTGACCAACGCGGCGGAGCAGCTGGGATCGCACTTCCCGCACACCGTCACCTACCATCCCAGCTGCCACGGCATGCGGCTGCTGCGCCTGGGGGACCGGCAGCTGAACCTCCTTGCATCGGTGGACGGCATTGAGATGGTGGAACTGCCCGAGGCGGACCAGTGCTGCGGCTTTGGGGGCACGTTCTCGATGAAGAACGCGGACGTCTCCAGCGCCATGATGGAGGACAAGGCCGCGAACATCTGCGGCACCGGGGCCGAGCTGTGTTCCGGCGGCGACGCCAGCTGCCTGATGCACATTGGCGGGGGGCTTTCCCGGCAGGGCAGCGCCGTGGGCACGCTCCATTTCGCCGAAATCCTGGCCAGCACGCTCGACAACCCGGTCACCGTGGCCGGCGACGTCCAACTGGCGGGGGGCCGGCGATGAGCGGGACGTTCCTCGGCATGCCCGCCCTGCCCGTGTACGGGCACGGCAACCTCAACGCCACGGAGCCGTTCCCGAAGGCCGCGCACCGCGAACTCGGCAACGCCCAGCTGCGCGCCAACCTGGGCCACGCCACGCGCACCATCCGCGACAAGCGCCTGCACGTGGTCTCCGAGCTGCCCGACTGGGAGGACATGCGGGACGCCGGCAGCGCCATCAAGAATGCCACGATGGCGAACCTGCCTGCCCTGCTGGAGCAGTTCGAGGCGAACTTCACCGCCCGCGGCGGCATCATCCACTGGGCCCGCGACGCCCAGGAAGCCAACCAGGTGGTCACCGAGCTGATTCAGGCCACCGGTGAGACCGAGGTCGTCAAGGTCAAGTCCATGGCCACTCAGGAAATCGGCCTCAACGAGTACCTTCAAGAGCAGGGCATCGCCGCCTTTGAGACGGACCTCGCCGAGCTCATCGTCCAGCTGGACCGCGACTTGCCCAGCCACATCCTGGTCCCCGCCATCCACAAGAACCGCAGCCAGATCCGCGAGATCTTCCTGCGCGAAATGGAGGACGTGGACCCGGAGCTGACCAACGAGCCCGCCCGCCTGGCCGAGGCCGCCCGCCGCCACCTGCGCCGGAAGTTCCTCACCGCCAAGGTGGCCGTCTCCGGCGCCAACTTCGGCCTGGCCGACACCGGCACGCTGGCAGTGGTGGAATCCGAGGGCAACGGGCGCATGTGCCTGACGCTGCCGGAAACCCTCATCACCGTCATGGGCATTGAAAAGCTGCTGCCGTCCTGGCGCGACCTGGAAGTGTTTATGCAGCTGCTGCCGCGCTCCTCCACGGGAGAGCGGATGAACCCGTACACCTCGCTGTGGACGGGCACCACCCCGGGTGACGGACCCCAAAACGTGCACCTGGTCCTGCTGGACAACGGCCGCACCGCCGCGCTCGCCGACGAGCTGGGCCGCACCGCGCTGAACTGCATCCGCTGCTCCGCCTGCATGAACGTGTGCCCCGTCTATGAGCGCACCGGCGGCCACGCCTACGGATCCACGTATCCCGGGCCCATCGGCGCCATCCTGTCGCCGCTGATGACGGGCATCAAGAGCGAGGAAAACAACTCCCTGCCGTACGCGTCCTCCCTGTGCGGCGCGTGCTTCGACGCCTGCCCGGTAAAGATCAACATCCCCGAAATCCTGGTGCACCTGCGCGGCGTGGATGTTGATTCCCAGCGCTCCAAGGTGAAGGTTCCCAGCCAGATGGACCTCATGATGAAGGGCGCCGAGTGGGCGTTCTCCGACGGCGCGCACCTGAACCTGCTGGAAAAGGGCCTGCCCGTGGGCCGGCTCGCCGCCGGGCGGGACAAGGTCATCAAAAAGCTGCCCGGCCTCGCCGGCAAGTGGACGCAGTCCCGCGACATCCCGGCCCCGCCCGGCCAGTCCTTCCGCCAGTGGTGGGCCAAGGAACATGGGGCGGCGGACGGCGTCGAACCTTCCGTAGGCGACCAGCAATCTGAAGGCAAGCAATCCGAAGGAGAGCAGGCATGAGCGCGCGCGAGGACATCCTGGACCGCATCAAGGCCGCCCTGCGCGATGCCCCGGCCACCCCGGACATCCCGCGCAACTACCGCCTTGCGACGGACAAGACCGCCGGGCAGCGGCTGGAGCAGCTGGTGGACCGGCTGGTGGACTACAAGGCCAACGTGTTTGTGGTCCCCGCCGCCGAGGTCCCCGCGAAACTGGCCGAACTGCTGGCCGGCTCCGCCAAAATCGTGGTGCCGCACGGGCTGCCGCGGGAGTGGCTTTCCGGGCTGCCCGGGAAGGACGACGCCGGGTCCCCGGCCGTGGAGGTCGACTCGCCGGAGCGGCGCCTCACCGTGGCCGAGCTGGACGCGGTGGACGCCGTGGTGACCGGCGCGGCCGTGGCGGTGTCCGAGACGGGCACCATCATGCTGGACGGCAGCCCGTCGCAGGGCCGGCGCATCATCTCCCTGGTTCCGGACCGGCACATCTGCGTGCTGCGTGCGGACGACGTGGTGGAGGTGCTGCCGGAGGCGGTGGCCCGGCTGGACGCCACGGCGCCGCAGACCTGGATCAGCGGGCCCAGCGCCACCAGCGACATCGAGCTCGAACGCGTTGAAGGCGTGCATGGGCCCCGGACACTGGACGTCGTCATCCTGACGTGACTGAGCCTCGACAGCCCGTGCAGCCCGTGGAAGCATGGCCGCTATGAAGTCTTCAGAGCTGCTGGCGGATGCATTCTCACGAATCGGCGACATTGTGGGCGGCGTCCTGAACGGGATCGACGTGGCGCGGATCAACTGGCGCCCCGGCGGGACGGGCAACTCCGTCGCCTGGCTGGTGTGGCACTTGAGCCGCGGCCAGGACGAACAGATTGCCGACGTCGCCGGCATCCCCTCCGTGTGGCGGGCCGGGGAATACGTCGCCCGGTTCGGCTTCGCGCTGAGCCCGGGCGACACCGGCTACGGGCACTCCGCCGCGCAGGTGGACAAGGTGCGGGTGGAGTCGACTGACTTGCTGCGCGGGTACCACGAGGCGGTCCTGCGGCAGAGCCTGGAGTACGTCCGCGGGCTTTCCGACGCCGATCTCGACAAGGTGGTGGACCGGCGCTGGAATCCCGCTGTCACGCTGGGTGCGCGGCTGATCAGCATCGTGGACGACTGCGTCCAGCACGCCGGCCAGGCCGCGTACGTCAAGGGCCTGCCGGACGTGTTGTGATTTGCCTTCAGGACCATGCTGCCCCGTCGAGATTGGAGATAACGACACGTCCTACGTGTTGTTATCTCCAATCTCAACGGGGGAGGGAGCGCCGGCGTGGGACCGGTAAGCCCGCCCCTTACAAATTCCTGCCTTCCGGCCTAGACTGGCGATAACCCCGGATTTTTCCAGTGAAATTCGCGCACCAGGAGGCTGGTGACGAAGCTGCCACGGATTTTTTTGGTGCGCGCCGGGGGGTTCTTGTGGAATCGGGAAGCCAGACCTGGCCGACCGAAGTGCGAGGAAGGAAGCAATCCATGTCAGGAAACAAGGCCGTTGCCTACAAGGGACCGGGGAAGGTCGAGATCATCGACATCGACTACCCGACGTTTGAACTGAAGGACGGGCCGGGCGTCAACCCGGCGAACGTGGGGCGCAAGGTGCCCCATGGCGTGATCTTGAAGACGGTCGCCACCAACATTTGCGGCTCGGACCAGCACATGGTGCGGGGACGCACCACGGCCCCGGCGGACCTGGTGCTGGGGCACGAGATCACCGGCGAAGTGGTGGAGGTGGGCCCGGACGTCGAATTCATCAAGGTCGGGGACATCTGCTCCGTGCCGTTCAATATCTCCTGCGGCCGCTGCCGCAACTGCAAGGAGCGCAAGACCGGGATCTGCCTCAACGTGAACCCGGACCGCCCCGGAAGCGCCTACGGGTACGTGGACATGGGCGGCTGGGTGGGCGGCCAGGCCGAATACGTCCTGGTGCCCTACGCCGACTGGAACCTGCTCAAGTTCCCGGACCGGGACCAGGCGCTGGAGAAGATCATGGACCTGACCATGCTCTCGGACATCTTCCCCACCGGCTATCACGGCGCCGTGTCGGCCGGGGTCGGGGTCGGGTCCACCGTCTACATCGCGGGGGCCGGGCCCGTGGGCCTTGCCGCGGCGACCAGCGCACACCTGCTGGGTGCCGCCGTCGTCATTGTCGGTGACATGAACGGGGACCGGCTCGCCGCGGCCCGCGCCTTCGGCTGCGAAACCATTGACCTGACCAAGGGTGATCCCGGGGCGCAGATCGAGCAGCTGCTGGGGGTCCCGGAGGTGGACTGCGCCGTGGACGCCGTCGGCTTTGAGGCCAAGGGCCACGGTTCCGATTCCGGGCATGAGGCGCCGGCCACGGTGCTGAACTCGCTCATGGACATCACCGCCGCCGGCGGGTCCCTGGGCATCCCCGGGCTGTACGTGACGGGGGATCCGGGCGGCATCGACGCCGCGGCGCAAAAGGGTTCGCTGTCGCTGAGCCTGGGCACCGGCTGGGCGAAGTCGCTGGCGTTCACCACGGGGCAGTGCCCGGTCATGAAGTACAACCGGGGTCTGATGATGGCGATCCTGCACGACAAGGTGCACATTGCCAAGAACGTCAACGCCAAGGCGATCTCCCTGACCGACGCGCCGAAGGGCTATGCCGAGTTCGACGCCGGCGCCGCCACGAAGTACGTCCTCAACCCGAACGGTTACCTCAACTAGCCGGCGTTCAAGGGTCCCGGGGCTCGGCCGCTGTGGTCGGGCCCGGGGACCCTTGTTGCGTCAGCCAGCTGTGATGTCAGTCGGCGTTTAGCGGGGCCCGCAGCGGCCACTGCGGGCCTTCGAGGATGACCTGCTGGCAGGCTCCGGTTTCGGTGTTCAGCAGGATGGGTGCGGCCAGGTTGACAGTGCTCCGCGCGCCCGGGTTCACCACCACCAGCACGGTGGGCTCGGACGTGCCGAGGCGTTCGACGTCGGACGTGCCCGGCTGGGGAGCGTAGTCCGGCAGGTGGGTGGCCGCGTCCAGGACAAACAGCCGCGCCGTGCCGTCCGCCGCCGACAAGGAAAAGAGCCCCGAGGCCCCCTCGATGGGGACCAGGGTGAAGTCGACCCGCGGCTCCAAGCCGGGCGGCGGTACCGTGAATTGGAGCGCGGAAGGAAGCTGGAGCGTGGAGGGGGTCATCGCAGGAAGTCCATGAGGGTCGGCTGGAGGACCTTGGCCGTCACGCTCAGCGCCGCCTGGTACGAAAGTTCCTGGGACTTGACGTCCAGGAACGCCTTGGACAGGTCCAGGTCCTCAATGCCGGAGCGCTGGTTTTCCAGGTCGACGACGGCATTCGCGTTGGCGTCCTGCGCCCGCAGCAGCTGAGCGTGCCGGGCGCCGACCTCGGAGCGGCCGTTGATGACGGTGTTCAGGGCCTTGTCCATGTCGTCGATGTGTGCCGAGACGTCGCCGCCGTTGCGCAGGGTGTCAGCGATCGTTTTCAGGAGCCCAAACACCGAATCTCCCTTTCCGTCAGTGTTGTCGCGGCCGAAGATGGCGGGGCCGTTCGCGTCCACCTGGATGGTGGTGTTGGGGCTGATCCGGCGCTCCACCGTGCTGCCGTCCCCGGTGTAGACCGGCGGGTCACCCGGCAGCGGGCCGTTCTTGTAGGCCGCACCCGCGCTGGAGTTGCCGGCAAAGATGTTCCGTCCCTGGTACTGGGTGTTGGCCTTGGTCAGGAGGTCGGTGCGGAGTGAGTCGAGCTGCGTGGCGATGGCATCGCGCCCCTGCTGGTTGATGGCGCCGTTGGCGCCCTGCAGGGTCAGGTCCTTGGCGTTCTGCAGCAGCGTTGTGGCGCTGGCCAACGCATTGTCCGCCGTGGCCAGCCAGGCGGAACCGTCGGAGATGTTGCGGCCGTATTGTGCCGCCGCGGCCTGCTGGGCGCGGACCGCCATCGAGTCCGCCGCCGCAGCGGGATCGTCGGAGACGTTGGAGAACGTCTTCAGGTCCGTGGCGGACTGCTGCAACTGCGCCAGTCTGGCGGAGCTGGCCTGCAGGTTCCGCTGTGCCGCGGCGGCCATGGTTTGCATTGTGACGCGTGTCATCATGGTCAGCGTCCCACCCTTCCGGTCTGGTTGATGAGGACATCGAGCGCCTCGTCCATGGCCGTCATGACCCGGGCCGCGGCCTGGTAGGCGTGCTGGTAGGCGAGCAGGTTCACGTTTTCCTCGTCGATGTCCACGGAGGCATTGGACTGCTGCGCCGTCACTGCGCCGGTCACTGCCGTGCCTGCGGCCACGTCCTGCTGCAGTGCCGTGCGGGTGGCAGTTCCCGTGGTCAGGACCGTCTTGGTCCACTGCGCGTCGGGGGAGCCGGGGACGGTGCCAAGCTGGGAGATCTTGTCCGCCATGGATCCGTCGTTGCCGGCAGTGGCGCTGGCGGAGGTGGCGACGTCGGCCGTGTCCGTCGGGACGACGGCAAGAGTCGAGGCAGCCTGCCCCGCGGTGTAGCTGAAGAATGGCCCTCCCTGCGTGCTGTCCGCCTTATATGCCGTGGCGTGGATGTCATTGACCTGCTTGGCCAGCGTTTCCGCCAAGTTGTTATATTGGGCGGCGGTCTCGGCGATCACACCGCCCGTCCCGTCCCCGTTGGGGCGGGCCAGCACCGAGAGTGTGCCTGCCAGCTGTCCGCCGTCCAGGTCCACGGCCGTGTCGGGATGCCGGGTCCATGCCAACTGGACGGGGCCGGCACCGGGCGCATTAGCCTCGGACATGCTGGCCGGACCGCCAACCTTCACCGTGTTGACCTGGCTGCCGGAAACCAGGACGTTGCCGCCGAGCAGGATCTCGTTGCCGCCGTCGGGCAGGTCCCGCACGGTCCCGCCGGCCAGCTGCGAGATCCTGGCGGTGAGGGTGTTGCGCTGGTCGATCAGTGCGCTGCTGGGAACCCCCGACGAGGCGGACTGCCGGATCTTGTCATTGAGGTCGGCCACCTGGGCGGCTGTGGAGTTCACTTCGCCGGCCAGCATGTCCGCCTGGGACCGGGTCTGCGACCACTGCGTGTCCAGGCCCCGGTACCCGTCGGCAATGCTCTGGGTCAGTGCGGCGGCGCCCTGCAGCAGGGTGGCCGTGACGCCCGGGTCGCCGGGGGTGTTGCTCACGGCCTGCCACGAGCCCCAAAACGTTGTCAGCTGGCCGGAGATGGCGTCGGTGCCCGGCTCCTTCATGCGGGCCTGGATGTCGCTGAGGGCATTGGCGCGGACGTTGGTGTAGCCGGCGCTGGAAAACGCGGTCCGCACGCGGGCGTCCAGGAAGGAGTCGCCCAGGCGGGCGATGCCGGCGACGGCGACGCCCTCGCCCGGCTTCACTCCGGCGCTGTAAAGGGAGCCGTTGGCCGGTGCGCCGATGGAGGCCAGGTCCGTCCGCTGGCGGGTGTAGCCGGCGGTGTTGACGTTGGTCAGGTTCTGCCCGACGACGTTCAGCCCGGTCCGCGCCGCATTCAGCCCGGACAGGGCCGTGGTCAGGCCGCTAAAAGTACTCAACGTGTGTCCTTAGGCATCTCATACGCTCTGGTCCAGGAACCGCGAGCCCGCATCCTGGCGGGTGTGCCCCAAATGGTTGTAGGTGCCCGCATCCGGGGCCATCCCGGCCACGGTTTCCTGGGCGGAGCGCAGGCCGGCGCGGAGGAACTGCAGGTTCGTGTCGCGCAGGCTGCGGAGCTGGTCCACCTGCGTGCTCAGCGCCGCAAAATGGGCGGAGAGGATCTCGCCCCAGGGTCCGTCCGCGGCCGCGGCGGCGAGGTCCTGCAGGGTCGCGTTGTCCGCCAGGCCCCACTCGACGGCGACGGCGGACGCCACGGCCGTCCGCTCCAGCGACGCCGCGCGGAGGCGGTCCATAACGTGCTCAACTTCGCGGGTGGCGTGGTCCAGCCAGCGGGTCTTGCCGGACTGGAGGATCAAATGTTCCTCGTCCAGCTTGAAGACCAGCAGGTCCAGCAGTTCGCGTTCGCGCCACAACAAGGTGGTCAATTCTTCAGGCCCCACGTGATAGGTCCTTTCAACGGGCCGAAGGGTGTCTCCACTAACCTATCGGCGCACCCTGCATGTTCCGTAAGGGCTAGGTCTACACGTTTTGGCTGGGAGACGCCTGAATCCCGAAATAAAAGTTGCCAAATCGATATGAAAATTGTCCCGTGGGGGTTCCAACCCCTTGCCAATCTGGTTTACATTGAAGTGTCACTTGTGATATCCGCACGTGGCACACCTGGGGGGGTGTCGGTTGCGACGTTCTGTCATAAGTTGCCGAGGGGGAAATACAGTTGAATCGCGAAGAACGCGACCATCTTGTGGTGCAAAATTTGCCACTGGTGGGGTATTTGGTTTCTGAAATTTGCATGCGCGCCAGTCACTTGTCCAGGCCCGACCTGACACAGGTGGGCGCCATTGCGCTCATCCAATGTGCGGAGTCCTTTGACGCGAGCCTTGGCGTGCCCTTCGGGGCCTACGCCAGGCGCCGGATCAAGGGTGCCTTCGCCGACGAGCTGCGCCGGGAGGACTGGGCCACCCGGGGCGCCAGGTCCCGCATGAGCGAGCTTGCCGCCATGCAGGAAACGCTTGCCGGCGCGCTGGGCCGCCTGCCCTCAGCCGACGAGCTTGCCGCCGCCATGGGCGTGGACCGCGCCACCGTCGAGGCGTCGCAGCTCGACGCCGCCCGCAGCGTCACACCGCTGACGGACGTGATTGCTGACATGGTCGCGGCAACGTCGCAGACGCCGGAGGAGGCCGTGCTGCAGTCCGAGCACGAGGACTTCCTGGGCGCGGCAGTCGCGGCGCTGCCGGAAAAGATGCGCTACATCGTGGAGCAGATCTACTACGGCGACCGCAGCGTCAAGGACCTGGCGGAGGAACTCGGCTCCAGCCACTCCGCCGTGTCCCAGCAGCGCACGGAGGCGATGCGGCTGCTGCGCGACGGCATTGAGCGCCACTACCTGGCGACGGCGGACGCGCAGTCCCCGCCCCATGCCCGCATCGCGGCGTCCCGCCGGGAGGACTACCTGACCGATCTTGGCGCACGCACGCTGGGCGGCGCCACGCGGGTGCGCAGCCACCATGTGTTCCGGAACGGCGTGGTGAAGTCCCTGCCCGCACTGGGGTGAGGAACCGGCGGGCCGGGATCGAGAAGTTGGGGGACTATAACTCCTAACGGCCCGGAACGTGTTGCCGAGAGTTGCTGGCAGTTGCCCACGGATGGGCGGCAGGACAGTACCCACACTCACGGAGGATCCACTCATGGGCATGCAAGTCAACACCAACCTCGCGGCAAACAATGCTTACCGCAACCTCAACAACACCCAGAACGCGCTGTCCAAGTCGATGGAGAAGCTCTCCAGCGGCCTGCGCATCAACCGTGCCGCCGACGACGCGGCCGGCCTGGCCATCTCCGAGGGCCTGAAGTCGCAGGTCAACGGCTACGGGGTCGCCGCCCGCAACGCCCAGGACGGCATCTCGGTCATCCAGACCGCTGAAGGTGCCCTGACCGAAGTCCACTCCATCCTGCAGCGCATGCGCGACCTTGCGGTCCAGGCCGGTAACGACTCCAACAACGCCGATTCCCGCGACGCCATCACCAAGGAAGCCACGCAGCTGTCACAGGAGTTGACCCGCATTTCCGGTGCCACCAACTTCAACGGCACGAAGCTGCTGGACGGCAAGGCGAACCTGAACTTCCAGATTGGGGCCGACGGCAACGCGTCGTCCACCCTCAACGTCGACCTGACGAAGGCGGACGTCGGCGGAATCGCCGCCAAGCTGGCCGCAACGACGACTACCTCGGGCACGACGTTCAACATCGCAGCGTTCGATGGGACCACGGGCGCGCCGACCCTGACGGCCACTGCGTACAACTTCAAGTCGACATCGGCAGACGGCAACTCCACGTCCAGCGTCGATGTCACCTTGAGCGGCACCGCCAAGACCGCCGATGACCTGGCAGCCGAGCTGAACAAGGACGCGGGTTTCTCGGCCAAGTTCACCGCCACGGCCGTCAAGGATTCGAATGGTTTGGGCACCGGCATTGTCGTCAAGGCAAACGACGGCAGCACGGTTGATGGCGGAACCGCGACGGGCGGGCTCGCCGCAGGTGTTGTCGGCGCAGCGGTGGCCGGGCTGGACTTCGGCAGCCACGACGGCGCACAGGCCGCCATCACCGCCATCGACATCCAAATCAAGGCAGTCTCTGCCGTCCGCGCCGACATCGGTGCCGTGCAGAACCGCTTCGAGTCAGCGATCAACAGCCTCAACGTTGGCAAGGAAAACCTGACGGCGGCCTCCTCGCGCATCACGGACGTGGACATGGCTTCGGAGATGGTGAGCTTCACCCGCTCCAACATCCTCTCCCAGGCAGGCACGGCCATGCTGGCACAGGCCAACCAGAGCAACCAGGGCGTCCTGAAACTCCTCGGCTAAACCACGCAGTAAATCCGGGGCACCGACTCCGGACGCCGTGGTGGCCGTGCATTTGCACGGCCGCCGCGGCACCGCCAGCAACAACGGGGACAAGAAATTGGCCCCACCCGCACCACAGGTATTCGCGCACTGCCGGAAGGAACCGCCTCATGGGCATGGGCATCGACGGGCTGGTCTCCGGCCTCGACACGACCTCCATCATCAACGCGCTCATCGCGGCCGAAGCAGGCCCGCAGACGCTGATGAAGACCAAGGTAACCACCGACACCGCACTTCAAACGGCCATGCAGGCGCTGAACACCAAGTTTGCCGCCCTCACCACGCAGGCCGCGGGCATCGCCGCGACCGGCGGCCTCGATTTCTACCAGGCTTCCTCCAGCTCCAGTGCCGTCACCGTGAGCGTCTCCTCCTCGGCACGCAACACGGCCCTGGACCTCACGGTGGACAAGTTGGCCGCCTCCCACTCCGTGGTCAGCGCCCCCCTCACCGAGGCTCCCGGCACCACCATGAGCTTTGTGAGGCCGGATGGCACCTCCACCGAGGTGACGGCGGCCGGCACCAGTCTCGACGACATGGCCTACGCGATTAACAAATCCGACGCCGGCATCTCCGCCGTCAAAGTCGCAGCCGGCACGGACGCCAACGGCGCTGCCGTGTACCGGCTCCAGCTCACGTCCACGGACACCGGCGCGGCCCACCAGTTCACCGCCGTGTTTGGCAGCAAGGCAGAGTACGACGCCGGCACGGCGCCTGCGCTCCTAGCCGCCCCCGGAGCTGCCACGTTGCGCACCGGCCAGGATGCCCAGGTCACACTGTGGGCCGGCACCGCCGCTGCCACGTCGATCACGAGCGCGAGCAACAGCTTCGCCGAACTCGCCCCCGGCGTGAACGTCACCGTCAACCAGGTCACCACGGATCCGGCCACGGTCACCGTCACGCGGGATGCCGCCAAGGTCACCTCGACCGCCAAGGACCTGGTCAGCAACGTCAACATCGTGATCGGCTCGATCTTCACCCAGGCGGCGGTCACGACCACCGGCACGGGAGCGGCGGCCGCCGTCACCGGCGGCCTGTTCACGGCCGACAGCACCACCGGCGCCGCCAAGAACGCGCTGTTCAACGCGGTGACGGCGCCCATCGACGGCAATTCGCCGGCCACGATCGGCATCAACTCGACGAAGAACGGCGACTTCTCCTTTGACGCGGACGCCTTCGCCGCCGCCTACGCCAAGGACCCGGCCGGCGTGGAGAAGACCCTGCAGACCATAGCGGACCGTGTCGCGACGGCGGCAAAGTCCGTCTCCGACCCGATCGACGGGACCCTGTCGCAGCGGATCAATGGCCAGCAGACAGTCATTGACGACCTCAACAGCCAAATTGTCGACTGGGACAGCCGGCTGGCCACGCGCCGGGCATCGCTCCAGGCCGTTTACACCAACCTGGAGGTCCAGCTGGGCAAGATGCAGTCCCAGCAGAGCTGGCTCACCTCCCAAATCAGTTCCTTCGACGCCGGAAGCAGCCAGAAGAAATGACGGAAACAGCCGCCAACAAATCGCTGAACGCCTACCAGCGCGAGGCCATTCTCTCCGCCTCCCCGGCGCGCCTGCTGGTGATGCTCTACGACCGGCTCCTGCTGGACCTGGCGCGCGCCGAGTCCGCGCAGGTGGCCGAACAATGGGAAGCCGCGGGCAAGCAGCTGCTGCACGCGCAGGACATCATTGCCGAACTCACCGGCTCCCTGGAAGTGGGCGCCTGGGACGGGGCCGGGAACATGCTCGGCATCTACAACTACGCCGGGACGGCCATGATGAACGCCAACATTTTCCGCAACGTGGCGTTGACCCGCGAATGCATCGCCCTGCTGGAGCCGCTGCGCCAGAGCTGGCATGAGGCCGCCGCCATGCCCGCGGGGCAGGCCGCCGCGGCTGTCGGGGGGATGGCGTGATCTGGCCCAACTTGCTGGCCTCCGCGGACAAGGCGCTCACGGAGCTGACCGCGGACGAAGAATCGCTGCGCCGGTGGGAGGAATCCCTGGACACGATGCAGCAGGAGGCGGAAGCCGCTCTGGCCGGACACGCCACGACAGGCGACGCAACCGCCGCAAGCGCCTGGACCGCCCCCGCAGGCCTGGGTCCGCTGCCCGAGCTGCTGCTGGGCAGGGCCCGGTACCTGGCCGGCCTCCAGGCGCAGGCGGTGGGCGTTCTCGCCGAGGCGAGGACCGGCGTCGAACATGAACTGGCGGCGCTGGTGCCGAAGCGCCGGAACGTCCGTCCGGTGTACGTCGACGTCGCTGGTTAGGCAAAGCCACGGGCCCAAAAGGCCCCAAAAATATTTGCGCAGAGCCCCTAACGGATATCACGAACCGGCCGATAGATACGAACGAGCACGGACTGCTCGTCACCAGGCCATGGACCGGCCCCCTTTCATGAAGGAAGAGCGCTGTGCTGGATTCCGTGGTCACTGTTGCGCTGACAAGCGCGCTCAACTCGCTGTCCGAACGCCAAAAGGTGATCGCGAACAACATCGCCAACGTCAACACGCCCGGATACACGGCCCAACGCGTCATGTTTGAGGACGCCTTGGCCGCATCCGTGAAGGCCGGTGACGGGCATGCCACCGCAACCATCGCCCGCTCCCTGGAACCGACCCAGACCAATGGCAACAACGTCAACCTCGACACCGAGACGCTCTCCAACGTGGAGACCACCCTCCGGTACCAGTTCGCGGCCCAGGCCGTCAACGGTGAATTCACCGCCATGCGCACAGCATTGAAGACGCAGTAATGTCGGACGCAATTGGCATCGCCGCCACGGCCCTGACGGTGCACCGCAAGTGGCTCGACGCGATCTCGGACAACCTCGCCAACGCCAATACAGTCACGGCCACCAGCGGCGACGCCTTCCGCGCCCGCTACGTGCTGGCCGAGGCCGGGCAGGGCGACTCCGGCGTCTACGTTGCCGGCGCCGCCTACGGCGACGCCGCGGGCCGGAAGGTCTACGAGCCGGACCATCCGCTGGCCGACGCCGAAGGCTACGTGCGGTACCCGGACATTGACCTGGCCTCCCAAATGGGGCAGCTCATCATGGCCCAGCGCGGCTACCAGGCCAACGCCGGCGTGGTGGACCGCGCCAAGGCCATGTACGAGGCCGCATTGCAGATTGGAAAGTGACCTTTTGATCCCCACACCCATCTCCGGCGTCCAGGCGACCACGGCCACCGGCTATCTGCCGGACGCAGCCCAGGCGCAGCCGGCCACTGACGGTTCCGGCTTCGGCGCCGCCCTGGCCGGTGCGCTGGACAACGCCCAGGCCCTCTCCAGCAACTCCAAGTCCCTGGCCGTCCAGGCCGTCACCGGCAGCCTGGACGACATCCACAACGCCACCATTGCCGCAACGCGCGCACAAGTGACGCTGGAACTTGTTGCCGCCGTGCGGAACAAGGGCGTCGACGCGTTTAACGAGATCATGCGGATGCAGGCCTGATGCCGCCCCTCGTCTCCCAATTCATGAACCGCGCCTCCGGGACGCTCAAGGGCTTCAGCATTGCCCAGCGCACCCTGGCCGTCATCGGCATCGCCGTGCTGGTGCTCGGCGCGGTGGCCCTTGGCACGTGGCTGACCAAGCCCACGTACTCGCCCCTGTTCACCGGTGTTGCCGCCGCGGACGCCAGCGCCATCGTCGCCCAGCTCAAGACGGACAATGTCCCGTACCAGCTGACCAACGGCGGCTCCACCATCCTGGTCCCCGATGCCAAGGTCTACGACGAACGGCTCAAGGCAGCCTCGGCGGGACTCCCGGCGGCGACCACCAGCGGCTACTCGTTGCTGGACACGATGGGGGTCACCTCCTCGGAATTCCAGCAAAATGTCACGTACAAGCGGGCCATGGAGGGCGAGCTGGCGAAGACCATCATGGCCATGAACGGCGTGCAAAACGCGTCCGTCAAGCTCGCCATCCCGGAAAGTACCGTCTTCACCTCCACGAAGGCCGATCCCACCGCGTCCGTGTTCGTGGAGACCTCCGGCTCCGGCCAGCTCTCCTCGGACCAGGTGGACGCCGTGGTGCACCTGGTGTCGTCGTCCGTGGAGGGGCTGACGCCGGCCAATGTCTCCGTGGTTGACGCCAAGGGCAATGTCCTCTCCGCGGCCGGCACGGCGCTGGGCGGCGGCGCGGACAAGCAGGCCACGGACTACGAAAAACGTACGACGTCGACCGTCCAGGCGATGCTTGACCGCGTGCTGGGGCCCGGAAACTCGACCGTCTCGCTGACGGCGGCCATGGACAAGTCCTCCTCGGAGGTGGTGAAGGAATCGTTCGTCGCGCCGAGCGGCGCGCCCGCCCTCAACGAGTCCTCCAGCAGCAACAAGTCCAACGGCGGCGGCGGGAGCGGGGCCGGGGTGCTGGGCCCCGACAACATCGCCGTTCCGTCCGGACAGGCGTCGGCCGGCACCAGCGAGTCCACCACCACCACGAAGAACAACGCCGTGGACAAGACCACGGCGAACACCAACATCCCCGCCGGGACGCTGCAAAAGCAGTCCCTGGCCGTTGCCGTGGACACGAACGCGGCGAAAAAAGTGGATGCCGCGACCCTGACGGACATGGTGGCGGCCGCGGCCGGCATCGACAAAACCCGCGGCGACGTGGTCAGCCTTAAGGTCCTGCCGTTCTCCACGGCGCAGGCCGACGCCGCCAAGGCCGCGCTCGACGCCGCCAAGGCCGAGGCGAACGCCGCCGCAACGGCGAAGACGTGGCGGACCATCCTGTACGCCGGGGGCGTGGTGCTGCTGCTGCTCCTGGCCCTGGTGCTGTACGCCCGGAAGAACCGCCGCCAGGTGCGCCAGCTGGTGGACCTGGGCGAGCGCAAGGAGGAACTGGGGCGGCTGGACCCGCTGGCCGTGACGGTGTCGCCCCAAACCACCGCCCTGCCGGCCATCCCGGAACCGGTGGTGCTGCCCGTCAGCGAACCGAGCGAATCCTCCAGCCGGCGGAAATCGCTTAACGCGCTGGCCGTCAAGGACCCGGAAGGCACCGCCGCGCTGCTGCGCTCGTTCATGGACGAGAAGGCAGGGGTATGAGCGAGACCAAGGAGCTCAGCGGCGTACAGAAGGCGGCCGCGCTCCTCATGCAGCTGACCCAGCCCGCCGCTGCCGCCGTGATGGCCCACCTCAGCGAGCCCGAGGCGGAAGCCGTGGCCTCCGAGATCGTCAACATGCGCCGCGTGCAGGCGGACGTCGCCGACTCCGTCGTGGACGAATTCCACGACCTGGTGGTCAGCGGCCGGCACGCCGCGCTGGGCGGGCGCGACTACGCGGCCGGCCTGCTGGAGGCGTCCTTCGGCGCCGAACGCGCGGCAGGCGTCATGAACAGGCTCTCGACCAAGATTGCCGGCAAGCCCTTCGAGTTCCTCGACGACGCCGACCCCGGACAGCTGGCCGCCCTGCTGGAAGGCGAGATGCCTGCCACGATCGCGCTGGTGCTGGCCCACATGCGCCCCGACCGGGCCTCCGGCGCGCTCGCCGGACTTCCCGCTGACGTCCGCACGGATGTGGCACAGGCCATCGCCGTCATGGGCCCGGCAACGCCCGAGTTTGTCGGCATCCTGGCCCAGGCCCTGAAAAAGCGCGCCCTGACGGTGGTGGGCACGCGCGACAAGACAGCCGTGATCGGCGGCGTCCAGCCGCTGGTGGACATCCTGAACCGCTCCGACGCCGTGACCGAGCGCGCCCTGCTGGACGAGCTCACCCAACGCGACCCCGTCCTGGCGGAGGAAGTCCGCTCGCGGATGCTGACCTTCATGGACCTGGTCAAGCTCGACAGCCAGGACGTCCAAAAGGCCCTGCGCGGCAAGGAAGCCGGCACGCTGGCATTGGCCATGAAGGGCGCCCCCGCCACGGTCCAGGACGCCATCCGCAGCAACATTTCCGAACGCAACCGCGTCCTCCTCGACGCCGAAATCGAGGCGCTGGGACCTGTCCGGGCCTCGGACGTGGAGCAGGCACGGGCGGACATCGGCAGGATCATCCGCGAACTCGAGGAAGCCGGGGAAATTTCCGTGCACCGCGGGGATGCGGACGAGGACGACTATGTCTACTAACCGCACTGCCTCCCTGCAGCCCATCGTCTTTCCGGCGGTGCCCACCGAGGAACAGGCCCAGCTCAGCGCCGGTGCGCTGGAGCGTGGCTACCGGCGCGGGCACACGCTGGGCTATGCGGCCGGCCAGGAACGCGCCCGGAAGGAAGCGGCCCTTCAGCGCGCCGAGCTGGAAGCGGCGCACCAGTCGCTGCAGGACGAGCTGCGGACCCGGGCGGAGGCGCAGCGCGCCGCCCTCGCGGCGGCCGCGGCCGCGCTGTCGGCCCGCACCCTTCCCGTGCTGGCGGAAGCGGAACAAACGCTGGTGGCATCTGCCCTCACGCTGGCCGAAGCCGTGCTGGGGAGGGAGCTCGACGACGGCGGTACGCGGTCCAAGGCCGTCCTGGCGCGGGTGCTGGCCGCACAGGATCCCGCCGGGGCCCCCCGCGTCCGGCTGAATCCGCAGGACCTGGCCGTCATCGGCACGGAAGCCCTGGTGGACGCCGGCGTGGAACTGGTGGCCGACCCCGCCACCGCCCCCGGCGACGCGGTGGCGGAATACCAGGACGGCTTTCTCGACGCACGCATCTCCACTGCCCTGGACCGCGCCCGGCGGGCGTTGCGGGAGGCCCCGGAATGAGAACCACCTGGCCCGCCGCGCTTACCGGGCACAGCGCCGCCCGGCTGGATGCTGCCGTGCGCGCCGCGGCGCCCGAACGCGTGGGCGTCGTTTCCGCCGTCGTCGGCCTGACGGCCCAGGTCAGCGGCCTGCGCTGCGCCGTCGGCGGCCTCGTCACCATCGCCGCCACCCAAGCGGGGGGACGTGACACGATGGCCGAGGTGGTCGCCGTCGGCCGGGACACCCTGACCATCATGCCGCTGGGCCCGATGGAGGGACTGGCGCAGGGCGACTTGGTCCGGGCACGGCTGGAACCCCTGCTGGTCCCCACCGGCCGGGGCCTGCTGGGCCGGGTGCTGGACGGGCTGGGACGGCCCATCGACGGCAAGGGCCCGCTGGCCGCGGGTCCGGGCGTGCCGGCAGCGAACGGTTCGCCGAACTCCATGGACCGGGCGCGGATCCGGGTTCCGCTCGGCACCGGGGTCCGGGTGGTGGACACCCTCACCACCATTGGCCGCGGGCAGCGGATGGGCCTGTTCGCCGGATCGGGCGTGGGAAAGTCGTCGCTGCTGTCCATGATCGCCAGGGGCACCGACGCCGAGGTCTCGGTGATCGCCCTGGTGGGGGAGCGCGGCCGGGAGGTCCGGGAATTCCTTGAGGACGACCTTGGTCCCGAGGGCCTGGCCAGGTCCATTGTGGTGGTGGCCACCGGCGACGAGCCCGCGCTGGTCAGGCTGCGGGCCGCCTTCACGGCCACCCGGATCGCGGAATCGTTCCGCGACACCGGCGCCGACGTGATGTTGATGATGGACTCGCTCACCCGCGTGGCCATGGCCCAGCGTGAAATCGGGCTTTCGGTCGGCGAGCCTCCCGCGACCCGCGGGTACCCGCCGTCGACCTTTTCCGTGCTGGCCAGGCTCCTGGAACGGGCCGGCACCGACGCGCACGGCTCCGTCACCGGGATGTACACGGTGCTGGTGGACGGCGACGACCACAACGAACCCATCGCCGACGCCGTGCGGTCCATCCTGGACGGGCACATCGTTCTGGACCGGAAACTGGCCGTCGCCGGACACTTTCCCTCCATCGACGCCCTGGCCTCCATTTCCCGGGTGGCCTCCAAGGTGTGCACCCCGGAACAAAAGGCCGACGCCGCCACCCTGCGCCGGGTCATGGCCGCCCGCCGCGCCGCCCAGGACCTGGTCGACGTCGGCGCCTACCAGCCGGGATCCAACCCGCTGGTGGACGCGGCCCTGCTGCACGCGGCGCCGATCAACCGCTTCCTCCAGCAGGAGCTGGAACACCAGGTTTCCGTCGAGGAATCCTGGGCAGAACTGAGTTCCCTTGTCGACCTGTTTGGAGGGCTTTCATGACCAACGCATTCCGGCTCGCCGGCCTTTTCCGCCTGCGCAGGCTGCAGGAAGACCAGGCCTCCGCGACCTTGGCGCAGGCCAACGCCAGGCGGACCTCCCATGCCCGCCGCCTGGCCACGACCCGCGGCACGTTGGCCGACTCCGCCGCCGATGCGGATTCGGCGTCGGCGCTTGCCGCCGCCGCGGCGTCGCGGGCCGCCTCACGCAGCCTGCTGCTGGACCTGCAGGCACTGGCCGCGACGCTGGAGTTGGAGGCCGAGACGGCCCAAGCTGCACTGGTCCAAGCCAAAACAGCTGCCAGCTCGCTGGAGAAATTGGCCGACCGGCACCAGCACGAGTGTGACACGGCCGAGCTGCACGCCGAACAAGGCTTCCTCGACGAGCTTGCCCTGTCCCGCCGAAAGACCGGACTGTGACCGCCGTCGGGGGCGCAGGGCCGCTGCCGGCCGCCGCGGGCAAGGTGACCGGACGTGCCGGAGGGGACGCGGCGGCAAAGCAGCCCGCGCAAGGGCCGAGCTTTTCCGAGCATCTGGACGACGCCGTGGGAGCGGCCGCGGGCAAGGGGCCTGAAGACAAGGGCCAGGGCAGCAAGGCTGCCGGCGGCACGGCTGCTGACGGCACGGAGCCGGGCGCCGCTGTGCAGGATCCCGCCACGACGGCGGCCTCGCCGGCGGCCGTGGCCTGGCTGGCCGGCGTGCAGGGCGCCGTCGTGTCTGCTGCGGCCACGGGCGCGCGGGCCAACGGGACCGGGCCGGTTGACGCACAATCCCCTGCCACTAAGTGGACTCCCGGTGCGGACACCGCGACCGGGGCGCCGGCGGCGGGGGTTTCCTTGGGGGCGCCCGCCGCCCTGGATTCTGCTGTGCCGCCTGGCGCTGCTATGCCGCCCGCCGGTGCCGTGCCGTCTGGCGCTGGCGTCCCGGCGGCTCCCCCCGTCGCGCCCGGGGCCTCGCCGGGCACCGGTCAGCCGGCCGCGTCCGGTTCCGCGGCGGCTGCGGTACCCGCTGCCGCCGTCGCAGCTGCTTCGGCCCCGCCCATGGCTGCGGCAGCGGCAGCAGTGGCGGCCACGCCGTCGGAAAGTCAGTCCGGCCCGCGCCGCGCGGCTGCCGACAAGCCGGCTTCCGGGAGTCCTGCGGCCGGGAGTCCCGCGACAGGCACTTCAGCCGTGGCAGCGACCGGCCAGGCTGCCGTGAGCACGCCAGCCGTGCCGCAGGGCGCTGCCGCGGCCGCCGCGACCACGACGGCGGGGGGCCCGACGCCCGTGGCCGTTGCCGGCGTCGCACGTCAGGACGGCGGGGACACGACGTCGGACGGCCGCCAGCAGGGCGGGCTGCCGGCCGTGTCCGGCGGCTTGCCGGCAGCCCAGCCGGCGGCCGCAGCAGCGCCGGCGGCGCCCGCCGCCGCGGCACCTCAGGCGGCGCCGCCTCCGTTGACCGAACAGCTGGCGCGTCCCATTTTTCAGCTGGCCACGGGGCAGGCCGGGCAGCGCGTCATGACGGTGCAGGTGGCGCCGCAGTCGCTGGGGCCCGTCACCGTCAGCGCCCACTTGGGCGCCGACGGCCTCCGGATCGAACTGGCGGCCGCGACCGACGCCGGACGGGACGGGCTGCGCCTGATACTGACCGAACTGCGCCGGGACCTGGCCGGGCAGGGGGTGCAGTCGTCCCTCAGCCTGTCCTCTTCGCTGAACGGCGGGACCGGCGGCCAGGCGCACTCGTTTGGCCAGAACGGCTTCGGCCAGAACGGCCCGGCCCCCCGGGAACCGGGACCGGGGCCGTGGGGCGCCGCCGCCGGCCGGGATCAACCGGCCGCGCCCCGCCAGGAGTCACGCGGGACGCCCACGCACACAACATCACTCGACATCACGGTTTAGAAAAGGAGCGCACCATCACCACCGAATCCATCACCCCGGCCACCTCGGTCAGCGGCGTGTACAGCACCTCCCCGGCGCGTGCGCCCAAGCAGGCCATGGACTCCGAGGTCTTCATGAACCTGCTGGTGACCCAGCTGCGGAACCAGGATCCGTCGTCGCCCATGGACACGAACCAGATGATCTCCCAGACCACCCAGCTGGCCACCATGGAGAAACTCACGAGCATGGACAAGACCGCAACGGAGAACTTCTCGCTGCAGATGCGCACGGCGGCCGCGGCCATGATCGGCCGCGACATTTCGTGGAAGGACGCGGACGGGACAGCACACAGCGGTGTGGCCGATTCCGTGTCCTTCGCCCTGGGCACCCCAGCGGTCAAGGTCGGCGAACTCAGCGTCCCGCTGGACACCATTTTAGGCGTCACTTCACCAGGTGCCACGGCACCGTAACCCGCAGCACCTACCCGGCACAGAAAGGCTCCACCCATGCTTCGCTCACTGTATTCAGGCATTTCCGGCCTCCGCGCCCACCAGACCATGCTCGACGTCACCGGCAACAACATCGCCAACGTCAACACGGCCGGCTACAAGGGCTCCAGCGTGCAATTCCAGGACACCCTGTCCCAGGTGGCACGCTCCGGCTCCGCGGCCCAGGCGGCCACCGGCGGCACCAACGCGGCCCAGGTCGGCCTCGGCGTGCAGGTCGCCGCCATCTCCACGAACTTCTCCCAGGGTTCGGCCCAGGCCACCGGCCGTTCCACGGACATGATGATCTCGGGCGACGGCTTCTTCGTCACCAGCAAGGGCGGCCAGCAGTCCTACGCCCGGGCCGGGGCCTTCGACTTTGACTCCCGCGGCCGGCTCGTCTCCCCGGACGGGTCCCTGCTGCAGGGCTGGTCCGCCCCGGGCGGCAAGGTCAACTCCAGCGGCGCGCTCGGCGACATCCGCATCTCCAAGGACATGGTGGCACCCCCGGCCGCCACCAAGTCGGTGGTTTTGGGCGGCAACCTGCCCAGCGACGCGGCGGTGGGCGCCACGGTGGTCCGCGACGTCCAGTCGTTTGACGCCCGTGGCGCGGCCGGCAACCTCGCGTTGACGTTCACGATGACGGCGGGCGGGTGGCAGGCCAGTGCGGACGGCGGCGCGGCGCAGCCTCTGACGTTCACCAACGGAGCGCTCCCGGCCGGCACCACGCTGACCAGCGGCGGAATCACCGTTGACCTGGGTGCCCTGACCAGCAACGCCGGATCCAGCACCCTCGCCGTGACCAGCCATGACGGCAACGCGGCCGGCACGCTGGAATCCTTCAGCATGGGCACCGACGGCACCCTGACCGGGACGTTCACCAACGGCGAGAACATGGTGATCGGCCAGGTGGCGCTGGCGAACTTCACCAACCCCGGCGGCCTGGAAAAGCTCGGCTCGTCCAGCTACCGGGCCACCGCCTCCTCGGGCGGTGCAACGATCGGCACGGCCGGGCAGGGCGGCCTCGGCGAACTCACCAGCGGCTACGTGGAAATGTCCAACGTCGACCTGTCCCAGGAATTCACCAACCTGATCGTGGCCCAGCGCGGTTTCCAGGCCAACGCGCGCATCATCACCACCTCGGACGAGGTCCTGCAGGAGCTGACACAGCTCAAGCGGTAGCCGCGCCGCGGCCGTCCCGCTCCTAACGAATGGGGCGGGACGGCCGACAGTGGGCGGTGTACGTGGTTGACACCATGAAAGCCGTGAAAAGGATGCGCCCATGATAACTGTGACCCGCCTTGACGGCCGGCACTTCGCGGTGAATCCGGACCTCATCGCCCGCATCTTTGAATCCCCCGACACCATCCTGGTCATGGCCGACGGCGCGCGGTTCATCGTCACCGAGTCCATGGCGGCGGTCATCGACAAGATCGCCGCCTTTCGTGCGCAGGTCATTGCCACCGCCTACAGCGAGGCCCCGGCGCCGGCCAAGCGGACGTCGCACCTGAGCGTCATCCACCCGGCGGACCCGTCCGACGGCACCAGCACGGGCGGGCAGTAGGCCATGGATCCGGCAACCCTCATAGGCATACTGGTCGCCTTTGGCGCCCTCGTGGCCATGCTCACCATGGAAGGGTCGACGGTGGGCAGCATCATCCTGCTGCCGCCGATGCTGCTGGTCTTTGTCGGGACCATCTCCGTGGGCCTGGCCGGTTCCACCACGAAGGACTTCCTGCACGCCTTCAAGTCCCTGCCCAAGGCCTTCACGGCCAAGCCGGCCCCCCCGATTGAGAGCATCGACACGGTGGTTGCCCTCGCCGAGAAGGCCCGACGCAAGGGCCTGCTCGCGCTGGAGGAAGACGCCGCCAAGACAGAAGACGCCTTTCTTCGCGACGCCCTGCAAAACATTGCGGACGGCACTGACGGCGACGAGCTGCGCGAAATGCTGGACGACGCCATCGACACGAAGATGAAAACCGACAGCATCGCCTCCCGGTTCTTCCAACAGCTGGGCGGCTACGCCCCGACCGTGGGCATTGTCGGCACCGTGGTCTCACTCACCCACGTGCTGGAAAACCTCTCCACGCCCAGCACGCTGGGCCCGATGATCGCCAGCGCCTTCGTCGCCACGCTGTGGGGACTCCTGTCCGCCAACTTCATGTGGCTGCCCATCGCAGGCCGCCTGGCCCGGCTTTCCGAGCTTGAGGTGGACCGGATGACGCTCCTGATGGAGGGCGTCCTCGCCGTCCAGGCGGGCTCCCAGCCCATCCTCCTGCGCGAACGGCTCACCGCGCTCGTCCCGGAACACCGCCGGGGGCCGGCCAAGGCCGACGCCAAGTCCGGGAACGACGACCAGCTGAAGTCGGCGGCGTGAAAGCGGGCCGGGGCGGCCGCGGCCCGCGCCGGCGGGGCTCCCCCGAACACCACCCGGACGAACGCTGGATGGCCTCCTACATGGACATGGTGACGGTGCTGATGTGCCTGTTCATCGTCCTCTACGCCATGTCCTCGGTGGACAACGCAAAGTTCAGCCAGCTGAAGGACTCCCTGGCGACAGGGTTCGGGCAGGTCAACGTCGGCAAGATCGACACGGCCACCGGGGTGATTGTGGCGCCGAAGGATGTCGGCAAGGAAGGCTCGTTCACCAACGACAAGATGGCGCAGGCACTTGCCGAGGTGGCCAAGCTGACCGCCCTCCGCGATGAAATGCACTCCCGCCTGGCCAAGGCCGGGCTGGCCGCCAACGTCGAATTCTCCGTCGACGAGCGCGGGCTGACCGTCAAGCTGGTCGGCTCCCAGACCTTCTTCCTGCCCGACAGCCCCGCCCTGTCGGTGCGGGCCGACAGGGTCCTGACCGCGATTGCGCCGGTGCTGGAAAAGGCCAAGCTGGAAATTTCCGTGGAGGGTCACGCGGCCAACGCCGTCACCGGCTATCCCTCCGTCTGGGAGCTGTCCTCCGAACGCGCCGTCAGGGTGCTGCGCTTCCTCGTCGAGCACAGCCGCATCCCCGGATCCACCATCGGCGCCGTCGGATACGGCGCATCGCGCCAGGTCAACGACGACTCCACCGAGGCCCTGCGGGAACTGAACCGGAGGGTGGACATCGTGGTCCTCTCCAACCAGACGGAGGACGTGCGGGCCCTGATCCCGAAGGCGTTGAAAGTCAAGGTGAACCAGCCCTAACGGGAAGCCGCCCGCTGCCGATAGTGCCAGACGTGCCAGTACTTTCACTCAACCCAGCCCTGCCCGGCAGCGAGCTGGCGCGTGCCGTTGAGGTGTACGACTTTGGCCGGCCCACCACCCTGGCGAGGGAACATAGCCGCGTCCTCGAGCTGGCCTTTGAAACGTACGCCAGGCAGTGGGGGACGCTGCTGACCTCCACGATCCGCGCCGCATCGACGGTGGTGTCCGAAAACATCAGCATGGTCACGTACGACGAATACGCCGCCTCCCTGCCGACCACGACCGCCGTGGTGATCTGCGCCATCGAGGGACAGGACGCCAAGGGGGTCATCCAGTACCCCACGGACGCGGTCTTCCACTGGATCACGCGCATGCTGGGCGGCAGCCTGACCGCCGCCGTGCCCAACCGCAAGTTCACGCATATTGAGCAGGCGCTGGTGCAGCAGTTTATGCAGGACGCGTTCGAAGACCTTGCCTATTCCTTCGGCTCGCTGCTGTCCGCCCCGCCCACTGTGCATGACATCCTCTTCAACTCACAATTCGCCCAGGCCGCGGCCACCGACACGCTGATGATCGTCGCCAAGCTCGGCGTCACCGTCGGTGACACCTCCTGGGACACCACCGTCGCGCTCCCGGCCGACCCGCTGCTGGACCAGCTGGGCACCAGCAATCCCATGAGCGACCCGGCCGACGCACCCGGGCAGCTGCGAGGCCACCTGGCCGGAACCCCGGTCGACGTGGAAATGGCCCTCGCGCCGGTCGCCATCCGGCCCGGCGCCATACTCAACCTGGCCGTGGGCGATGTTTTGCCGCTCCGGCATCCCACCGGCAGGCCCTTTGACCTGACCGTGGCAGGCAGGCCCGTGGCGCGCGCCGTCGGCGTAACGCATGGCACCCGGCAGGCCGGGCAAGTAGTTTCAATCGAGGAGAGTGCCCCGTGACATCCGCCCCAACACTTCACACCGGAGCCGTGGAGGCCCTGGCGCGCCTGCTGCCCGCCTCCGGCCCCCTGGAGCCGGTGCTCTGGCCGGTCGCCAACGGGGAAATTCCAGCCACGGGCATGACGACGCTGACCGTCGACTACCTGGGAGCGGTCTCGGCGGAACTGGCCCTTTCCCTGCCGACGGCCACCGAGGCCGCCATCAGGCAGTCCGGGGGTTCGGCCTCCGTCTCCGCCGCGGACGTGCTGCGGCCGGCGCTGGAAGCCGCCGCCGAAACCCTCGGTTCCGGCGTGCTCGGTGACGTGGCCCAGGACGACTCCACGGCGCTCTTCACCGACCCGCAGTCCTCCGTCTTCCGGATCTCCGAGCCGGGCCGGACCGAGCCCTTTGCCTGGTTCGCGATCCGGGTCGACCAGGCGGCAAACCGCCCGTCGACCGGTGGGATGGACATCAGCGCCCACAAGATGGGCCGCATCCACGACGTCGAAATGGCCCTGTCCGTGGTGATCGGGCGCACCCGCATGACCGTCGCCAATGTTCTGGGCCTGGAACCCGGCGACGTGGTGGACCTGGACCGGTCCGCCGGTGCCCCCGCGGACATCCTGCTCAACGGGCGCCTCATTGCGCACGGCGAGGTTGTGGTGGTCGACCAGGAATACGCCGTGCGGGTGACAAAGATCCTCGACTCCCCGGAGACGGTCGTCTAAGTGGACACGCTCCTGCTGGTCTTGCGGGTGGCGCTGTCCCTGGCCGTGGTGGTGGTCCTGCTGTGGATGGCCCAAAAGCGATGGTCCAAGGGCAGCCGTGCCGCCGCGGGAGCCGACCTCGCCGTCGTCAGCCGGCGCAGCGTGGGCCAAAAAGCCTCCGTGGTGGTGGTTGACGCCGACGGCCGCCGGTTCCTGCTGGGCGTGACCGAACACTCCATCAACGTCCTGCACGACGGGCCTGCCCCGGAACCGGTCCCCGTCGACGAGCCTGCCTTTGACCAGTCGATGCGCGCCGCCGGCATGGGCCGGCAGGGAATGGACGACGCCGGGTCCCGGCCCCTGCGTGCGCGCCACCACCGCCCCCGCCAGGAGGCGCTCTCCGGCTCGATCCTTTCGCCGAAGACGTGGCAGCAGGCAGGGGCGGCCGTGCGCAAGGCCCTGCTTCCGTGAACACGCACTCCGTCACCCTGCGCCGCTGGGGCAGGGCTGCGGTGATGCTGGGGCTGGTCCTGGCCCTCCTTCTCGCCTTCCAGATGGTCTTTTCCGCCTCGGCCCACGCCCTGTCGGTCATGGCCCCGGGCGATCCCGTCCCGCCCACGCCACCGACGGATCCCACGGCCCCGGCCGCGCCGGGCGGCGTCAACGTCACGGTTAACGGACTCGACGGCCAGCCAAGCTCCGCGATCGTCACCCTGCTCGGGATCACGCTGCTGTCCGTGGCCCCGGCGCTGCTGTTGATGATGACGTCCTTCACCAAGATCTTCGTGGTCCTGGCCATGACCCGCAACGCCCTGGGCCTGCAGTCGATCCCGCCCAACCAGGTGGTGGCGGGCCTGGCCCTGTTCCTGTCGCTGTTCATCATGTCGCCCACGCTGGTGGCCATCAACACGGCCGCCGTCCAGCCCTATCTTGGCGGGCACATGGACATCGGCGCCGCCTTCGACGCCGCGTCCGGCCCGCTGCGGCACTTCATGCTGCCGCAGACCCGCGAGGCGGACATTGCCCTCATGACCCGCTCGGCAGGCCGGGAAAACCCGGCCACCCCGGACGCGGTGCCCATGCTGACCCTGATCCCGGCGTTCATGATCTCCGAGCTGCGCAGCGCGTTCATCATCGGCTTTGTCATCTTCATCCCGTTCCTGATCATCGACATCGTGGTGGCGTCCTCCCTGATGTCGATGGGCATGATGATGCTCCCGCCGGTCATGATCTCCCTGCCCTTCAAGATCCTGCTGTTCATCCTGGTCGACGGCTGGGGGCTGATCATCACGGCCCTGGTGAAAAGCTACGGGGGCGGCCCGTGAACACCGCCGAAGTCCTCAACATTGCCGTCCAGGCGCTCTGGGTGGCCGCCAAGCTGTGCGCCCCGATCCTGCTGACCGCCCTGGTGGTGGGCTTCGCCATCTCCCTGCTCCAGTCCATCACCCAGGTCCAGGAGGCAACCCTGTCCTTCGTGCCCAAGGCGGTGGGCGTGGCGCTGGCCCTGCTGATCACCGGGCACTGGATGATCACGGAGATCGTCTCGTTCACGCACGATCTTTTCGACAAGATCCCCTTGTTGCTGAGGGGCTGAACCGTGAACATTCCCATCGACCCCGCCTGGCTGGAGACCTGCCTGCTCGCCACCGTGCGCATCACGGCCTTCATCGTCATTGCCCCGCCGTTTTCCTACAACGCGATCCCGCTGCGCGTCAAGGGCATGCTGGCCCTGGGCCTGGCCGTCGCCATGGCCGCACGGCTTCCCGCCCCGGCGGCCGTCAGCGACGCCGGCCCGTTCATCCTCGCCCTGCTGATGGAGGTGGCGACGGGGGCGCTGTTGGGCTTCCTGGTGTACCTGGTGTTTGCGGCCATCCAGACGGCGGGCGCCATGGTTGACACGTTTGGCGGCTTTGCCATGGCCCAGGCCTTCGACCCGCAGTCCATGATCAACGGCGCCCAGTTCACCCGGCTGTTCCAGCTCACGGCCCTGGCGCTGCTTTTTGCCTCCGACGGCTACCAGCTGATCATCGGCGGACTGGCCCGCTCCTTCGAGGCGGTTCCCGTCGGCGCCGCGTTCAACCTGGCGCACCCGGCCCAGCTCATTGCCACCGCCACCACCGGAATGTTCCTGGCCGCCGTGCAGATCGCCGGCCCGCTGCTGGTGGTCCTGTTTCTGGCCGACGCCGGACTGGGCCTGCTGACCCGCGTGGCACCGGCACTGAACGCCTTTGCCATGGGCTTCCCGCTGAAGATCATGCTCACCCTGTCCCTGGGCGGGCTCCTGATCATGGGGCTGGGCCACGTGGTCCCGACCATGGTCAACACGGTCCTGGGCTACCTTGCACGGGCAGGTGGCCGTGGCTGAGACGGGGGAGAGGACCGAAAAAGCCACCGAACGGCGGATGAAGGAGGTCCGGGAAAAGGGCCAGTTGTCCCGCTCCCAGGACCTGACCGCCTGGGTGGGGGTTGGGGCCGCCGTCATCATGCTTCCCGGCGTGATCGCACGCAGCTCCAACGCGCTGGCGGACCAGATGTTCACGGCCGCCTCGATGGCCGCGCACCCCGATCCGCTGGTGGCGCTGCGCGCCCTGGAGACGGGGGTGGGGACGGTGGCCGGCATCCTGGGCCCCATGCTGTTCGCGGTGGTGGCCGCGGTGCTGGCGGCGGCCGCCGTCCAGGGCGGCATCCGGTTCAAGAAGTTCAAGCCCAAGTTTGAGCAGTTTGACCTGCTCAAGGGGCTCAAGAACGTGGTGGGCACGCAGGCGCTGTGGAACGGGGCGAAGGCGCTGCTGAAGACCGCCGTGGTGGGGCTGGTCCTCTACACGGTGGTCCAGGGGATGGTCCCGGTCCTGCTGCAGGCGGGCGGGCTGCAGATCACCGAGCTGCTCGGCGCGGCCGGCGGCGGCGTCGTCCAGCTGGTGCAGTACGCCGTGGCGGCGGGGATGCTGCTGGCCCTGGCCGACGTCTTTGTCATCTCCCGCCGCAACCGCAAGAAGACGCGCATGACCAAGAAGGAAGTCAAGGACGAGAACAAGTCCAGCGACGGCGACCCCATGATCAAGTCGGCCCGCCGCCAGCGCCAGCTGGCCATGGCGCGCAACCGCATGATGAGCGCGGTGGGGACGGCCGACGTCGTCCTCGTCAACCCCGTGCATGTGGCGGTGGCCCTGCGGTACGAACCGGGCAAGTCCGCCCCCCGTGTGGTGGCCAAGGGCGCGGACCGGGTGGCGGCCCGGATCCGGGCCGAGGCCGAGGCCAAGAAGGTGCCCCTGGTCAAGGACATCCCCCTGGCCCGCGCCCTGCACGGCTCCTGTGAGCTTGGCGCGGAGATCCCGGTGGAACTGTACAACCAGGTGGCGGCCGTCCTGGCGTTTGTCATGGCCTTGAAAAAGCGCGGCTCGGCGGCCGGGATGCACCAGCTCCACCCGGCCGGCTCCGCCATCCCGCCGAAGCCGAACAGCACCAACCTAAGCAAAGGAATGCCCGCGTGAACCGCAACTTCTCCAAGCTGGCCGTCCCCATGGGGGTGGTGGGAATTGTGCTGCTCCTGGTGGTCCCCATCCCGGCCATGCTGCTGGACGTCCTGATCATCATCAACATTGTCTTTGCGCTGCTGGTGCTCATGAACAGCATGTTTGTGAAGAAGCCACTGGATTTTTCCGTGTTCCCGTCGCTGCTGCTCGTGGCCACCCTGTTCCGGCTCGGCCTCAACGTCGCCTCAACCCGCCTGGTGCTGGGGCAGGCCCACGCCGGCCAGGTGATCCAGGCCTTTGGCGAGGTGACCGTCAGCGGGAACCTGATCATTGGCGGCGTGATCTTCCTGATCCTGGTCGTCATCCAGTTCGTGGTGGTCACCAAGGGCGCCGAGCGTGTGGCCGAGGTGGGTGCCCGCTTCACCCTCGACGCCATGCCCGGCAAACAGATGGCCATCGACGCCGACCTGAACGCGGGCCTGATCACCGACGTCGAGGCCAAGGAGCGCCGCGTGGAGGTCTCCGCCGAGGCCGACTTCTACGGCGCCATGGACGGTGCGTCCAAGTTCGTCAAGGGCGATGCCATTGTCGGCATCATCATCATCATCATCAACCTCGTGGGCGGCATCGCCATCGGCATGCTCCAGCGCGGCATGGACATCACCGACGCCGTCAAAACGTACTCGCTGCTGTCCGTCGGCGACGGCCTGGTCTCGCAGATCCCGGCCCTGCTGATGGCCGTCGCCACCGGCATGATCGTCACCCGCTCCAACGCGTCCTCGGACATGGGCACGACGGCGGCCCTGCAGCTCACCCAGTCACGCTCGGCCCTGCTCGTGTCCGGTGTCGCGGCGATCATCATGTCCGTGATCCCCGGCATGCCGGTGTTCCTGTTCCTGGGCGTCGGGGCCCTGCTGCTGTTCATCGGCCAGCGGGTCAAGGTGGGCGAGAAGAAGGCGGCCGCCGCGAAGGAGCTGGAGGCGGCGGTCGCGGCGCCCCAGGCCGAGACCACGGAGGACATCATCGGGCAGATGCGCGTCCAGGCACTGGAAATCCAGCTGTCCACCGACCTCGTGGACCTTGTTTCGGGCTCCGCGGACGACCTTCTGGCCCGGATCAAGGCGCTGCGGCACAAGGTGGCCATGGAGCTGGGCATGGTGGTGCCGCCGGTGCGCACCCGCGACCATGTGGAGCTGCCGCCGTCGACCTACGTGATCCGCATTGCCGGCGTCGAGGCCGGGCGCGGGACCGCCCCGGCCGGCCGCGTCCTGGCCCTCGGCGACCAGCTGGGAGCCCTGCCCGGCACCCCCACCGTGGAGCCCGTGTTCGGGCTGGCCGGCAAGTGGATTCCGGCGGAAATGCGGCACAGCGCCGAAATGGCCGGCGCCACCGTGATCGACCGCGTCTCCGTGCTCATCACGCACCTCTCCGCCATTGTCAACGCCAACGCCGCCCGCCTGCTCAGCCGCGAGGACGTGCGTGTGCTCACCGAGGGCGTCAAGGACGTCTCGCCGTCGATCGTGGAGGAGCTGGTCCCCGGACAGCTGTCCCTGGGCGAGGTCCAGCGCGTGCTGCAGGGGCTCTTGGAGGAGCAGGTGCCCATCAACGACCTTCCCCGGATCTATGAGGCCCTGTCGCTGCACGCGAAGAAGGGCACGGAGCCTGAAACGCTCATTGAAGCGGCACGGACCGCGCTGGGCCCGGTCATCGCGGACAGGTGCCTTGACGGCAGCTCGCTGGCCGTGCTGATGATCGATCCCTCCCTGGAACAGTCCCTGCTGGAGGGCCTGCGTCCCTCCGAGCTCGGCACCCAGATCGTGGTCGACCCGTCCCGGCTCGAAGCCTTTCTGGTGTCCGTGACGGAGACGTTCACGGCCGCCGAGGCCGCGGGCCACAGCCCGGTCCTGGTCTGCGCCCCGGCGCTCCGCCCGGCCATCTGGCGGCTGGTCTCCGGCCGCGTCAAGGGGCTTCCCGTGCTCTCCTACACGGAGGCAACGGCCGGAAACCCGACCATCGACACCGTAGGAGTTGTGCGCAGTGCCCAGTCGATTTCAGCTTAGGGGCCACAGCATCGAGGGCCTGCGCTGGCAGCTCTTCGACAGCTACGGTCCAAGGGCCCGGATCATCCGTGCCGAACGCATCCAGACCGGAGGGCTGTTCGGCCTGGGCGCCACGACGTCCTTCGAGGTGACCGTCGAGGTGGACGGGCATCCGTCGCCGAACACGGCCGGCAGGTCGCGGCGCGCGGGCCCCTCCCGGCCCCGCACGGGCGCCCGGCGCGGCCTGGCCGACCTGCTGGCGGATGCCGACGGCGCCGACGACGCCGGACCCTCCGACAGCGCGCTGGTCTCCACCCAGAAACCCGACTTTGACGCGATCCTGGGCCGGATGGCGGAACGGATCGGGGACAGCGCCGAGGCCCTGCCCGTTGACGATGGGACTTCTGAAGACGGGCCTTCCGAGGTCCTGTCCCTCGAAGCGTTGCCCTTGGGAGACGGGCAAGACGCGAACGGCGTGCCACAACTGTGCGGGGCGCCGGGAGACCTGGTGGTGCTGGTGGGGCGGCGCGACCAGCCGCTGCGCACCGCCTGGGCCATGGCGGGCGCCATCGACGGCGGGGCAGAGCTGCGGACGGCGGGCGACTTCCGGTCCAACGGGGTGGGGCACGTCCTCATCGACAGCCCCGAGGTGAAAAGGGTGCAGGCCCTGGCGGCCGTTGACGGCAAGCCGCTGTTGATAGCATTCAGTATCGGGACCAGGGGGTCCTCGAGTCCCCAGGCGCTCTCCTCGGTGCAGCCCAACCAGCTGTGGCTGGTGGTGGACGCGGCCCACAAGCCTGAGGACACCCAGGCCTGGACCCGGCAGGCGTCCTGGCACGCGGTGCCCGACGCCCTGGCCGTCCTCGGCGCGGCGGAAACGGCCACGCCGGAGACCGTCAACGAGCTCGGATACCCGGTGGGCTGGGTGGACGGTTACCCGGCAACGTCGCCCGAACTTTAGCTTTTCAACCTGTCAGCACATCCATGGAAGGAACTGCATGCTGGTATTGACACGTAAGATTGGCGAGAAGATCGTCATCGGCGGGAACATCACGGTCACCATCCTCGACGGCGGCCGCGGCGAAGGCGTGCGCATCGGCATTGACGCCCCGCGCGACGTCAGCATCCACCGCAGCGAGGTGGTGGATGCCGTGTCGGCGAACAACCGCGAAGCCGCCGAAGGCTCGGCCGCGGTGTCCGGCACGGAAAGCCCCGAACAGCTCATCCTGGCAGCGTTGGGACTGGCGTCGCCGGAATAGGCGTTCCGTGGAGTGCCGTGGGCCGACTGTACCGGTATGGTGACCTGACAGCGGGCGAAGCCGCCAAAACCGTACCCTGAGCGGGGGGGGCGCCGGCGCCGGAACCGGCCTCCGCGGCCTTACCGCGCGGGCACCTGGCCAAGCCGGAACAGGGCGTCGGGGTCGTAGTGGGCGGCAAGGCGGGTCAGCCTGGCCAGCACTTCGGGCGTGTAGCTGGCGGCGAATCCCGCCGCGCCGCTGGACGCCGAAAAATTCGGCAGGTTCGCCCCGAAGTGCCATTCGCCCATGGACGCGTGGAGCCCGGCGGCGTGGACGGCGATGGCCGGCAGTTCCGGCGGCGCCGCAACGCCCACGCTGTACAGGCCAAACCCGGCGTCGCGGTGGCAGAGGGCGCTGGGAACGGCAGGCTCCTCGGACAGGGCCCCGCCGAACTGGCGGATTTCCACCAGCAGCTGTGGCGAGTTGGTGCCCGGCCCCACTGCGCGAAGCAGGGTTTGTGCGGCCTCGGGGCCAAAGTCCGCCAGCAGGCAGGACGCCTCGCTGGCGGGCAGCGCGTCCTCCGGGTCGGAGTGCACCATGCCGATCATCGAGTAGGGCATCGTTTGCACCGCATCCATGAGGGGCACCCCGGCCGCGCGCATCGGCGCAAGCCAGCGGGCGCCGTCGTCCGGGCTGCCGGTGTACACGTAGCGGACCGCGGCGGTGAACGTCCCGGCCAGCGCTTCGGGCACACCGGGCGTGGGCGGGAGCTGCATGAGGGCCAGCGAGGTGCTGGCCTCCGGCGGCAGCGTGTGGCACCAGCTGGACCAGGCGAACGTGGCGCGGGCGGCCGAGTCCTCGCCGAAGAACAGCGCGCCGGCGTAGATGGTGGGCAGCGGCAGGAGGTTGAATTCAGTGGCGGTGATGATGCCCAGGGACGACTTGCCGCCGCGCAGGCCCCAGAAGAGGTCCGGCTCGGTTTCCGCGGTGACGTGGCGCAGCCGGCCGTCGCCGGTGACGACGTCGAACGCGCGGACCTGGTCGGAGGCGGCGCCGAACGTGCGGGCCATGGGGCCGATTCCGCCCCCGCTGGTGTAGCCCGCCACGCTGACGCCGGGGGCGGAGCCGCACAGTCCGGCGAGGCCGGTGCCCGCGCACGCCGAGAGGACCGTCTTCCACGTGACGCCGGCGCCCGTGCGCGCCCAGCCGCGGGGGTCGATGGTGCATTCGGCCAGGTTCCGGGTGTGGATGAGCAGGGCGCCGTCGAGGTCGCTGGCGATTCCGTGTCCGGTGGCCTGCACCGCGACCGGCAGCCCGTTGGCGGAGGCGAACCTGACGGCCTCCACCACGTCCTGCGCCGTGGCGGCTTCCAGTACGGCGGCCGGGCTGGTGCGAACGGCCAGGTTCCAGGGGGTGGACAGCTCGGTGTAGCCGGGCTGTCCGGGTGCGAACAGTGCGCCGTCCACGGCGCGGCGCAGGTCATCAAACGCCGGCGGGCCGTCAAACACGGCGGGGTGCCCCGTCGGTTCTCCAATGGGTTCCATGTCTTCTCCTCCAAGGTGCGGCCGCGCTACACGATGGATGAGACCTATGGCGGCCTATGCCTAGGATGCCATCGAACCGCCGGCAAGGCCAGAGGCGGCCTCAGCGCCGCCTGCGGTGGAAGATCAGCGCCGCCGCGATCCCCACGAGCCAGACGTCCTTGGCCAGGGCCACGCCCGCCGGCGTGGGCCGGATGCCGTCCGCTTCCGTCAGCCCGGGGGACTTGAGGTAGTTGGCGAAGAGGCCGCCGGAAAAGGCGCCGAGCATCAGTCCCGCCAGCCGGGACGGGACGAAGGGCAGCAGCAGCGCCGAGCCGATTCCGATTTCCGCATAGCTCAGGTAGCGGCCGAACTGCTCCGGCTCCAGGGTTGCCGCCTGGGGGATGACCCGGGCGGCGGATGCCTGCAGGCCGGCGGCGTGCTCCGGGTCCAGGCCGAGCTTGCCGACGCCGGAATTGAGGATGAACGCGCCCGAGACGAGGCGAAGTGCGGCGTTGCTGATGCTGAATCCCATGGTGTTCTCCGTTTGGTCTGGCGGTAAGACGTTCAGGTTCAGCCTAGGGAGCCGCGGCCGCGCTGGCTAGCCCGCGCCAGGATCCGGGGCCGGCCCGGTCAGCCGGTGGCGGAGGGAACGATCGCCGCCGCCAGCCCGGCCACCAGGGCGTCCAGGCCCAGGGCAAAGGCGGCATCGGCGTCGTTGTGGCCGTCCGGATTCCGGCGGCGGGCGACGGCGGCGCTGAAGTGCGGCGCCTCGGCCTCCAGCTCGCCGGTGGCAAAGATGTCCGCGGGCGCGTTGACGTCGTAGGCGGAACCAAAAATGAAGGATTCCAGGGCAACGATCGCGTCGACGATCCGCTCCTGCGGCCAGCCCGCACGCAGAAAACCTTCCGTCACGGCCTCGTACATCCTGATCGTTTGCGGCGCGTTGGTCACGGGCAGCAGGGCAATGACCGGAATCAGCGGCAGGTGGGCCGAAAAGGCGTCCCGGTAGGAGTGCGCCCAGAGCCGGACGGCCTCGGCCCATGGCCTGGCGGCAAACGCCGACACGTCCACCCGGCCCATGAGCGAATCCTCCACAAGCAGCAGCACGTCCTGCTTTGAGCTGACATGGTTGTACAGGGCCGACGGCGCAACGTTCAGCGCCCTGGCCAGCCCCGACATCGTGAGGCCCTTGTAGCCGTCGCGGGCCACCAGTTTCAGCGCCGCCTTGGTGATCTGCGCCTGGCCCAGCAGGGCGTGCGGGGGCCGGCCGGCCCGGCGTCGTGCGTCCCTGGCGCCGGACCCGCGGGCCGCGGCGCCCCGCCCATCCAGCGGCACTGCCCTGTCCGTCACAACACGCTCCCCATCCCTGCCCGCCCCGGCGGACGCAAACTTTTTCGCGGCACCCCTTTACCTTGCGGGGTGACGTCCATTACAGTCTAATGTAAATGAACGTCATTCATTTAGTGAAGCGGCTCACCGGACCGCTCACAGGAGAGGAATACATGGCCAGCACACACAACATCGAGCGGGACGTCGTCATCATCGGCGCCGGCCCGTCCGGCCTGACGGCCGCGCACGAACTGGCCAAGGCGGGGCTGTCCGTGGCCGTCCTCGAGGCGCGGGACCGCGTGGGCGGACGGACCTGGTCCAACACGATCGACGGCGCCTGGCTGGAAATTGGCGGCCAGTGGGTCTCCCCGGACCAGACGGCGCTGATCGGCCTGCTGGATGAGCTGGGCCTTGACACCTACTCCCGCTACCGCGACGGCGACAGCGTCTACATCGCCCCCGACGGCACGCGCACCCGCTACACCGGCGAAATGTTCCCCGTCAGCGCCGAGACCAAGACGGAAATGGACAGGCTCATCGGCACCCTCGACACGCTCGCCGCCGCCATGGACCCGGCCAAGCCGTGGGATCACCCGCAGGCCCGCGAGCTGGACACCATCTCGTTCCACCACTGGCTGCGCGGGCAGTCCGGCGACGAGGAGGCCTGCAACAACATCGGCCTGTTCATCGCCGGCGGCATGCTCACCAAGCCGGCCCACGCGTTCTCCGCGCTCCAGGCCGTGTTCATGGCCTCCTCGGCCGGCTCCTTCACGAACCTGGTGGACGACAACTTCATCCTTGACAAGCGCGTGGTGGGCGGCATGCAGGGCGCGTCCCTGGCCATCGCGGAGAAGCTCGGCGGCGACGTCATCCTCAACTCCCCGGTGCGCTCCGTCCACTGGGAGGAGGCCGACGGCGGCTGGCGCGCCACCGTGGCCAGCGACGACGTCACCGTCACCGCCAGGCGCGTGGTCATGGCCGTGCCGCCAAACCTGTACAGCCGCGTCTCCTTCGACCCGCCGCTGCCGCGCCGCCAGCACCAGATGCACCAGCACCAGTCCCTGGGCTTCGTCATCAAGGTCCACGCCGTCTACGAGACGCCGTTCTGGCGCGAAGACGGGCTCTCCGGCACCGGCTTCAGTGCGTCTTCGCTGGTCCAGGAAGTCTACGACAACACGAACTTCGAGGATCCCCGCGGCACCCTGGTGGGATTCATATCCGACGAAAAGGCCGACTACGCCTTCACGCTTTCGCCCGAACAGCGCCGGAAGGAAGTCACGGCGGCGCTCGCCGAATTCCTCGGCGACGCCGCCGCGGAACCCGTGGTCTACTACGAATCCGACTGGGGCGCCGAGGAATGGACGCGCGGCGCCTACGCCGCCAGCTACGACCTGGGCGGCCTGCACCGCTACGGACCCGACCAGCTCACCCCGGTGGGACCCATCCACTGGTCCTGCTCCGACCTGGCCGCCGAGGGCTACCAGCACGTGGACGGTGCCGTGCGCATGGGCCAGTATACGGCCGCGAAAATCATCGCCGAGCTGGCGCAGCGACCCGTCGGCTGAGTCCGGTGGCATTCCGGGACTTCCTCGGCCTCCCTGACGCAGCCTTCGAAAGCCCCGGCCCCGCCGCCAGCCGCATCCCCTGCGCCCGCCGGTTCCCATGATCCTGGTGCCGCGCAACCACGAGTTCCCATCCCAAGAGCTTTTCCACACAACCCAGGTCCCCGTCGTTGACGCCGGCGGACCCACAGAGGTGACGAGATGACAACCCCCAAAACTGCCACAAAACCCGCCGGTGACCACGGGCTGAGCGAGAAGGGCCTCAAGGCCGGCTCGGTGGGCCTGATCGGCGCCGTCGTGATCGGCGTTTCCTGCATCGCCCCGGCCTACACGCTCACCGCCGCCCTGGGCCCCACCGTGTCGGAGGTCGGCGTCCACCTGCCGGCCATCTTCCTGGTCGGCTTCATCCCCATGCTGCTCGTGGCGTTGGGCTACCGCGAACTGAACAATGCCATGCCCGACGCCGGCACCTCCTTCACGTGGGCCACGCGCGCCTTCGGGCCGTGGCTGGGCTGGATGGGCGGCTGGGGCCTGATTGCGGCCACCATCATTGTCCTGTCCAACCTGGCGGCCGTGGCGGTGGACTTCTTCTACCTGATGCTCGCGCAAATTTTCCGGAACCCGTCGCTGGCGGACCTGACCCGCGTGCTGCCGCTGAACATTGCCACCACGCTGGTGTTCATTGCCGGGGCCTGCTGGATTTCCTACCGCGGCATGGAGACCACCAAGGCGTTCCAGTACATCCTGGTGGCGTTCCAACTGCTGGTGCTGGGCTGGTTTGCCATCGCGGCCTTCGCCCACGTCGCCAACGGCACGGCCTTTGACGCAACGGCCATCTCGGCGGACTGGTTCAACCCCTTTGCCGTGGGCTCGTTCTCCGCGTTCGCGGCCGGCGTCTCGCTGTCCATCTTCATTTTCTGGGGCTGGGACGTCACCTTGACCATGAACGAGGAAACGAAGAACCCGGAAAAGACCCCGGGCCGCGCGGCCACGGTCACGGTGGTGGTCATCGTGGTGATTTACATGGTGGTTTCCCTGGCCACCCTGTCCTTCGCCGGCATCGGCACCACCGGTCTGGGCGCCGGCAACCCGGCAAACCAGGGCAGCATTTTCGCCGTGCTGGCCGGCCCGGTCATGGGACCGTTCGCCATCCTGATGTCGCTGGCCATCCTCAGCTCGTCCGCGGCCTCGCTGCAGTCGACCTTCGTGTCCCCGGCCAGGACGCTGCTGTCCATGGGCCACTACCGGGCCCTGCCCAGGAGCTTCGGGCGGATCAGCCCCGCCCACAAGTCCCCGGGCTACGCCACCGTCGCGGCCGCCGTCGCCGCCGCCGGCTTCTACATCATTACCCGGTCGCTGTCCGAGAACGCCCTGTGGGACACCATCACCGCCCTGGGCATGATGATCTGCTTCTACTACGGCATCACGGCGCTGGCCTGCGTCTGGTACTTCCGTGCCGAGGCCTTCCATGGGGCGCGGAACTTTCTGTGCAAGTTCCTGGCACCGCTGGTGGGCGGGGTGATCCTGCTGGTCATGTTCGTCAAGACCGCGTACGACTCCATGGACCCGTCCTACGGCTCCGGCTCCAACATTGGCGGGCTGGGCCTGGTGTTCATCCTCGGCTGCGGCGTGATCCTGCTGGGCGCCGTGCTGATGTTCTTCATGTACCGCCGGCACCCGGAGTTCTTCAGGGGCGAGGTCCTCAGCCGCGCCAGCCAGGTCTACAACCCGTAACCGCCGGGGCGGCCCCTAGCTCTTCGGGCGGCGGGCCGCCTCGCGCTCCTTGGCCAGCTGCGCCTCTGCCCGGGCCTTGGCGAACACGGCGCGCTCCTCCACCAGCCACGCAGGGGGAGCTTGGAGCAGTGCGGTGATGTCCGCCGTCGTGAGCGGCTCGGTGATGTCGGAGCGGTTGAGGCCGCCGATGGAGATGTTCAATTTCTGGGCCACCACCTGGCGCGGGTGCGGACCGATGCGGCGCAACTCCACCAGCCACTGCGGCGGGTTCTCCTGCAAAACCTTGAATTCCTCCCGGGTGATCGCGTTCTCTTGGAATTCCGCGGGGGCCGCGGGCAGGTGGATGCCCAGCTTCCTGGCCGCGGTGGCGGGCTTCATGGCTTGGGGGGACGGTTCAATGGTCATTGTCCAAGGGTACCGGCCACTGCCGCCCGGCAACGCAGTGGGCTAGGGTGAACAGGTGCCAGAACCCCGCGAACTTACAGTGACCTTTGTGCCGGGCGTGACTCCCGGAAAGTGGATCCACCGCTGGGAGGAGCGCATGCCGGACGTCGCACTGGCGTCCCGTCCCGTGCCCGAATCCCGGCAGCTCGACGCCGTCCGTGCCGGCGAGGCGGACATGGCCTTTGTGCGGCTCCCGGTGGACAAGGCGGGGCTGAACGTCATCCCCCTTTACACGGAGCTCTCCGTGGTGGTGGCCCCCAAGGACCACCCGATCGCCGCGTTCGACGAAATTGCCGTGGCGGAACTGGCCGACGAATACCTGCTGGCCGATCCCGACGACTTCCCCGCCTGGCGCGACATCTCCACGGAAATCCAGGCCGGGACGCGCAAGCCGCTGCCGCCCGTGGCTTCGGTGGAGGACGCCCTTGACCTGGTGGAGGCGGGCTTGGGAATCCTGATCCTGCCGATGTCCGTGGCCCGGCACTTCAACCGCAAGGCTCTGCGGGCGCGCGTGGTCACAGGTGTCCCGGAATCGGGAATCGGCCTCGCCTGGCTGCACTCCGACACGCCCCTGCCGGACGGCTTCGACGCCGTCATCGAGGAATTCATCGGCGTGGTGCGCGGGCGCGGCGCCAACAGTTCGCGCCAGCCGTCCGTGCTGGCCAAGCAGGCGGAGGCGCCGAAGAAGGGCGCCAAGGCGTCGCGCGGCAAGGGCAATGCGACGGCCGGCAAGGGTGGCGGTTCCAACAAGGGTGGGTCCGGCAAGGGCGGGGGTTCCAACCTTCGCGGCGGAGGCCGGCCGGGCGGCAAGGCCCGGGCGCAAAAGCGAGGCCGGCGTTAACTGAGCGCTGACGGCCCAAGATGACGATATGGATATTTGAGGCTGATTTATCGGGCTCAAATATCCATATCGTCATCCTGGGCGGAACGGGGCACCCAGGGCGGGCACCTGGCCGGCGGGACGTCAGGGAATCAGCACCAGTTTGCCGCGGGCCGTCCCGTCCTCCAGGGCTGCGTGCGCGGCGGCGGCTTCACGCAGGGGGAGCCGGGTGATGTGGCGGGCGCGCAGGGCGCCGTCGGCCAGGAGTTCGTTGACGGCGCGGGCCGCGTCCGCGAGTTCCTCCACGGTGGCGTTGCTGATGGCGAATCCGCGGATGCTGCCATCGCGGGTGTACAGCCGGCCCAGCGGCAGCGGGTCGGTGGCGGCCATGCCGGACAGGGCGATGATCCGCCCGCGCAGGGCCAACAGCTCGACGGCGGCCTCCAGCCGGTGCCGGCCGGATGTCTCGATGTGGATGTCCAGGCCGCGGCCCCCGGAAACGGCATGCACCGCGTCCGCCAGTTCGGCCATCAGCGCCGGGGAGCGGTAGTCCAGCGTGGCCGCGGCACCGAGGCCGCGGCACCAGCCGGCGTCGTCCCGGCTCGAGGAGGTGATGACCGCCGCGCCCGCACGGACGGCCTGGACCACCAGCGCCGATCCCACCTGCCCGGCGGCGCCGCCCACAAAGACAGTCTCGCCCGGCTGCACGCCGGCATGCCGGTGGAGTGCCAGCCAGGCCGTGGCGCCGGAATGCAGGACGGCGGCCGCCTCCACCGGATCCGCGCCGCTGGGGAGCGAATAAAGCCTGATGACGGGCACGGCGGCGAAGGCCGCGGCCGCTCCCGGCCTGCCGCCGAAGCCCATCGAGTTGGACCACACGAGGTCCCCGGGCCGGAAACGGTCCGCGGCGCCGGGTGCCACCTGCACGACGGTGCCGGTGAGGTCGCGTCCCAACGCCTGCGGAAAGGCCAGCTCGGTGGCGTACCGGCCACTGCGCACAAACGTGTCCACGTGGTTGACCGCAGTGGCGCCCACCCGCACCAGCACGGTGTCGCCGGCCGCCCTCGGCAGCGGCAGTGCGCCAAACTCGATGTCGCCGGCGCCGCCGGTGTGATTTATGTACGCCGCATCCATCATTCCCCCGGTCATGCCGTCCACTTTAGGCCCTAAAAGTAGACAGGCCCCGGTACTGGGGGTGGGCACCGGGCCAGACGCTCGGTGCCGCCCTCACGGATTCCGGCATTACACCTGACAACCACGCTGAATATCCCAGACCCCGTACCCGAAGGCCCCGCCCCGGCATCCCTGCCAGCCACCGTCCAGGCCCGCCGGCTCATCCTGTGCCCCGGTGGTTATGACCGCCAGCTGCCGGTCCCCGGCTGGGACCTGCCCGGCGTCATGGCGGCCGGCGGCGTCCAGGCGCTCCTGAAGGGGAGCGGGACGGCGGCGGGGACGGTCGCCGTCGTCGGCGGGACGGGCCCGTTCCTGCTCCCGGTGGCCACGGGCTTGGCGGCGGCGGGCGTGAAGGTGGCCGCAATTTGTGAGGCCAACAGTCCCTCCGGCTGGCTGAGGAACCTCCGCGGCGCCGTGCAGGCGCCGGAAAAGGCCGTTGAGGGCGCCGGATACGCGGCCGCGCTGGCCCGGCACCGCATCCCCTACCGCGTCCGCACGGCCGTCACCGAAATCCACGGCACGGACCGGGTGGAGGCCGCGACCATTTCCAGGCGGCACGCTGATGGCACGGTCGTGCCAGAAATCGGCCGGCGCGTGCCGTGCGACGTGGTGGCGCTGGGCTGGGGCTTCACGCCGCAGCTGGAACTGGTGCTCGCCGCGGGCACCTGGACCGCCGTCGACGTGGACGGCTCGCTCGTGGCCGTGGTGGACGCGCGCCTGAAGACCACCGTTCAAGGCGTCAGCGTGGCCGGTGAGGCGACCGGCGTCGGAGGTGCTTCGATGGCCGTCGTCGAGGGCGAGCTGGCCGCGCTGTGCATCGCGGCGGAAGCCGGCGGGTCGCCCCCCGCGGGACTTGGCGCACGCATTGCCAGACTCCAGCGTGAGCGGGCCCGGCTGCGGAACTTTGCCGTGGCCATGCACCGCGCCACCCCGGTCCCGGGACGCTGGCAGGGCTGGCT